>CACXYM010000046.1 GCA_902771935.1 uncultured Bacteroidales bacterium | reverse complement strand
CTACGCGCAGGCCTATGCGCTCTATCAGGAGGGCTTCCACTACTGGTTCTCCCAGGACGACATCCGCCGCCTCTCCGAGCACAACCGTGCCTTCGAGACGCCCAAGTCGGCCCATGAGCTGATCGGCAAGTACCTGCGCAAGCCCAGGCCGGGCGAACCCGGGCAGTTCGTCAGTGCCACCGACATCCTGCAGATGGTGGGCAGCAACCCCGTGTTGCGGCTCACGGCCAACCTCGTCGGTCGCGCGATGACCGACCTGGGCTTCGAGCGTGTGCGTTCGCACGGTGAGCGCGGCTACATCGTCGTGCCCTACAGTGCCGAGGAGATAGAGGCCCGCAAGCGGATGCTGGCCTACGATGCCCGTCCTGAGAGTGAATCGGAAAATGAATCGGAAAATGACACAATTGACGCAATTGACGAATTATTCTAAGAGTCCTCACGCGTACCGCCCGCGCCCATACGGTACGCGTGAGAAGTCTATACATAATCCGTCAAATTCGTCAAATCCGTCAATAAGAGTTAAAAATCAAACTAACAATTCAGAGATTATGAAAGCAATGACAAGACAAGAATTGGCCGACAAGGCCGGTGTAACGACAAAAACTTTGAGCAATTGGCTGGTCCCTCACGAGAAGGTGCTAAGTAGTATGGGTATGAAGCCCAGACATATACTCCCGCCAAAAGTAGTAGCTTGGCTCGTCGAGAGATACAGCATTGACGTAGAAGATTAGGTACCAACCTTGGCGATAGTGCTACTTAGTCCAGCGAAGTCTATATGTAAAGCCAGGCGATGGATTGACGACTACATGATAGTATTGTTTGTAGAGACAATTGAAATCAACGCTCTCAAGGTACTCATAGTCCAGATCTATCTCTTGGCTTATCCGTTTCCTTTCAAACACTGCCTTCTCTGCATATCCGTCAGTTTTGTAGGCTAATAAGACACGAAACTGCATGACATCTATTGGTGACTCCAATTTGCAATATATGCACGGCTTAGCTTTGCCGTCATGATCATCATTCTGGGTCATAATGTGAACGACAGTACTCTCGTTATATGTTAATGGCTTCTTGAACATTAATATGGCGCTGTCCCATTGCTGGGAATCATCATGGTGTACAATGTTGTCAATAACTTGACTATTCGACCAAATCTTAGGCATCAATGATCCGCTCCACTTGAACTTGTATTCTATTTGGGAAAGAAACATCCTTTTGCATTGAATCAATCGGAAACATTCAAAAGTAGACTTCACCCCATCATCTGATTGATAGACATAAAAAGATGAAATACTCTTGTAGTCTTTCCTGTAATTCTGGCGCAATAGCCTGTCAATTGCCAATAGAATTCCAATTAAGATAAAGAATAAGCACATGCATAATGTGATAAGTGCTATAATAGTTGCGTCTTTGTCTGACACGATAACTACAGCAAGCCCGATGATAGAGCAAGCAGATGCGGCAAATGCCAAATACGGTTGGATAAAAGAACTAATATACTTTTTCATATAACATAGATTTAAGATGAGGAGGAATAACATCCTCCTAGATTAACACTTTATTGAATAATAGTTTTTATGCGTCTGTTCCCATAATTATGTCCTCCATATTTTAAATTTCACGTTGCAAAGATAAGGGAAATAAATGAATACTCCAAATTTATCGAACTTTTTTTTTGGCAAATGTTTAATGACGGTCGTTTTTTATGGGGAAATAGGGGAAAAGAAGGGAAAGAAAGGGGAAGCATCAGAAAGTGCCACTTGAAAATGTGGTACCTTTGCCATTGCAAACAAGCTGCAATGGCGAGTGAAGGCTGCGGCTCAGCATAGCTCGAACAAGTTCGACTCTGCGTTCGCCTTGCACTTCACTTGCTCTTTGACAAACAAGGAGAGGGGATCCGAGTGAGGAAATGGTACCGCCCGAGCTTGAGTTTCATCCTTGCAAACTATGAGATTAGTCCCTGCAAACTGATGGTTATATCCCTGCAAACTCCGCGTCAAGCCTGTGTTACATTTATAGTTTTTACATTGTTACATTT
>CACXYM010000045.1 GCA_902771935.1 uncultured Bacteroidales bacterium | reverse complement strand
AAGATGTACCTCTACGAGAACACCGAGACCGCCACCCGTATCGACCAACTCGGCTGGCAATCTGCGGGATTCTATGCGTTCGGTAATGGAGTGCTTGCTAATGGTACGTGGTACCCGGTGGACGAATACGGTATCGTACGTCTGCCGGAACTCGGCAACCAATACTTACCCGCATTGTCCACTATCTACAAGCACGATACCCAATTGTATCAGTTTGAACGCAGCTTTGTCCATCGGAACACCGGAGCCGTTTCGCTTCGCCGATACGTTGAGCAGCTAATATCCGTCTTCGGCGACAATGCCATGATCGCCTTCTCGTTCTTATTGGCTACTCTCTTCCGTGATATCATCGTGACGCAGACCAAGTTTTTCCCGATGCTGAATATCTTCGGTCCGAAAGGTTCGGGTAAGTCCGAACTCGGTCACAGTCTCATGTCGTTCTTCATCTGCGAGAATACGCCTCCGAACATCCAGAACTCTACTCTTCCTGCATTGGCAGACGCTGTCGCGCAATGTGCCAATGCGCTTGTTCATCTGGATGAGTTCAAGAACGGCATCGACCTTGACAAACGTGAGTTCCTCAAAGGTCTCTGGGATGGCACCGGGCGTAACCGTATGAATATGGATAAGGATAAGAAACGTGAAGTAACCAAGGTTAACTCCGGTATTATCATCACCGGTCAGGAGATGGCTACAGCCGACATCGCCTTGTTCTCACGCTTTATCTTCCTCAGCTTCCCGAAGTCCGAGTTCTCCAATGATGCTAAGGAACGCTTTCAACAGTTGGTCAATCTCCGCAAGTTGGGTTGCACGCACTTGACGCTGGAGATCCTGCGTCATCGTCCGCAGTTTGAGTCCAACTTTCGTGAAGCGTATAATCGTGCTTTTGATGATCTCCGTGATGCGCTGCAGAACTCGCCGGTAGAAGACCGTATCCTGCGGAACTGGGTTGTACCTCTCGCGGCCTGCTATGCACTTCGTTCGTCACTCGATTTGCCATTCACGTACCAAGACCTGCTGCGCGTAGTCATTGACGGCGCGCTCCACCAAAACCGGCAGACCAAGAAGAACAACGAGTTGGCTACCTATTGGGACACCGTCAGCTACCTCCGCGGAACAGGTGACCTTGCCTACGAAGGCGATTACCGCGTCGAGTACGTATCTGAACTCAACACGCGTGATCGCGAGATATGCCACTTCGAGCAACCCAAACGAGTGCTGTATCTGAAGATCAAGCAGACCGCTCAATTATATACCCTGCACGGACATCGTACCGGCGAACCGCTGCTGCCGAAGAACTCACTGGAGTACTATCTGGAGAACAGTCCTGCCTATCTCGGAAAGAAGATTGTGCGCTATAAGGATATCATCCAAGGAGTGCAACAGTATGAAACCAAAACGGACGAACGAGGTAACACTCGTAATATTCAAAAGTCCAGCACGGAACTCTCTTATTGTTTCGACTACGACAAACTGGTTGAGCAATACGACATCAACCTGATTCCTGAGGATACCATTCCGGATGAACAAACCGCATAAGAGAGGAAGCGCATGACCATTGGTTGTGCGCTTTTTTCATGTCCTTGGGTTGATGGTCTTATGCTGTGGTACACGCATTAACATCGTACACATTGTACACATTGCTTATTATCAGCAATTTATGCGCATAGACCAAGTAAACATCCGTTAACATTTGTAAACATTGTTAACATTATATAAGAAAATTAACATTGTTAAGGATATATAGTTTTACTTAAATGCCTGTAAATCAATACTGTGTACGCTGTTAACGGTGTGTACTCCAAAATGTATGTGTTATATATCCATTTTGTTTTTTCTTAATAGGCTTGTTATGTTTTTTACGCAAATAACATAACAAAGAGTAGCCATTTATCTATCCGGTGTGGACTTTCGTTATGCCTTGTACTCTCAACGCTTTATGCCATGCTAAAAGTCAAGTTTTTTGCGTGAAAAACTTGATGCTTTTGGCACTTTGCTTTCTACAATAGAAACAATTGCTACAACCTTGATTTTTCTGGGTTTGTGTTGTGTAAATCGCTCCACATTTCTTCCACATTTTTCCACAACTCCTATT
>CACXYM010000044.1 GCA_902771935.1 uncultured Bacteroidales bacterium | reverse complement strand
ACGTTCCTGATGAGGTAATGGCTGCTATCCTCCGCATGCCCGATGTAATGAAGACCAATGCACAAGACACATCGCTAAGCGACGAAGAGTGGGCGCTCTTACAACACGCTATCAATCAGGCACTTCAAGGCTTCCTCGCTTTCCGAATCCAAGAAGGCGCTGCCCTCGAGAAGATGTTCAATGAGAAGATTAACGGAATAGAACAACTTTTAGCCGAAGTCGAACCGTTCGAGAAAGGACGCGTCGAAAAAATCAAACAACACCTGCTTTCCAACCTCAGTAAACTCGCTGAAGAAACCAAACAGCAAATTGACCAAAATCGTCTGGAAGCAGAACTGATATACTACCTCGAGAAACTCGATATCACCGAAGAGAAAGTGCGACTTGCTAACCATCTGCGTTACTTCCGCGAGACGTTGCAACAACAATCGGATAACAATACTCAGCAGAGCGGAGTGGGGAAGAAATTAGGTTTTATTGCCCAGGAGATGGGACGTGAAATCAATACTCTCGGTAGTAAGTCCAACCAGTCCGAGATGCAAATTATCGTCGTTAAAATGAAGGATATTTTGGAGCAAATAAAAGAGCAAGTGCTCAACGTATTATGATACTTATCTTTAGTGCCCCAAGCGGTGCGGGCAAAAGCACGCTAATCAATTTCCTGCTCTCACAGAGACACGACTTGGAGTTCTCCATCAGCGCCACTACGCGCCAACCTCGTGGCGTGGAAGAACACGGAAAAGAGTATTACTTCATCACAAATCCGGAGTTTGAACAACTCATACGCGATAATCAACTCGTAGAGTGGCAACAAGTGTATAGCGGATGCTATTACGGCACGCTCAAGTCCGAAATAGAGCGTATTGAGGCTTCCGGACACCATGTCGTGTTTGACGTGGACGTAGAAGGTGGAATCAACCTAAAACGCATCTTTGGCGACGACGCACTCAGCATTTTCGTTGCTCCACCATCGGTGGCTGAACTGCGTAAACGACTGATTAACCGCGCTACCGACGCGCCCGAGAAAATTGAAGAACGTGTAGCGAAAGCTACTTCCGAAATGGAGAAAGCACAATACTTCGACACCGTTATCGTCAATGATAACTTAGAGAAAGCCAAGATGGAACTGATGAACGAAGTAAGCACGTTCCTTAGCGAAGAATAACAAGCAAACAAAATAATAATAGTAAACAGTTGTAAGTTTCTAATTATGATTAAAATTACCTTTCCGGACGGAAGTGTCCGTGAGTATGAAAGCGGCGTGACGCCGTTACAAGTGGCTGAGAGTATTAGCAGCCGTTTAGCACAAGATATTTTGTGCGCAAGTGTAAATGACCAAATCGTTGAACTCAATTATCCCATCAACGAGGACTGCGCCATTAAGTTACATAAATGGGATGATGCCGAAGCAAAACATGCTTTCTGGCACACCAGCAGCCACCTCATGGCGGAAGCACTACAAGAGTTGTACCCTGGTATCCAATTCGGTATCGGTCCTGCGATTGAGAATGGTTTCTATTACGACGTAATGCCCGCCGAAGGACAAGTGATTAAAGACTCTGACTTTGCTGCCATTGAGAACAAAATGATGGAACTGCGCGCAAAGAAAGAAGCTGTCGTTCGTCAGTCCATCTCTAAAGCAGATGCACTCAAAGCCTTTGGTGACAAAGGACAAACCTATAAGTGCGAACTTATCAACGAATTGGAAGATGGACATATCTCTACCTATACACAAGGTAACTTCACCGACCTCTGTAAAGGTCCACACTTGCTTTCTACAGAACCTATTAAAGCGGTGAAAGTGCTTAGTTGCGCTGCCGCTTACTGGCGCGGAGACGAGAAACGCCCAATGATGACGCGTATCTATGGTATATCTTTCCCTAAGAAAGCCATGTTGGACGAGTATCTCGCTTTACTCGAAGAAGCCAAAAAACGTGACCACCGAAAAATTGGTAAAGAACTCGAACTATTCATGTTCAGCGATATGGTAGGTAAAGGTCTGCCTATCTGGTTACCAAAAGGTACGGCGCTGCGCCTGCGTTTGGAGGATTTCCTCAAAAAGATACAAAAACGCTACGGCTACGAGCAAGTAATCACTCCTCATATTGGC
>CACXYM010000043.1 GCA_902771935.1 uncultured Bacteroidales bacterium | reverse complement strand
ATTAACGAAGAACGAAATCCGCGAGCACGCTGCACACTACGAGAACAGCAACCCGGCAGTCTATTGTGGCACCTATGCCAAGTACAACAACGGCAGTCTTTATGGCATGTGGATTGATTTGTCCACCTTTGAGAACTACCACGATTTTATGGAGTTTTGCTACCGCTTGCACGCCAACGAGTCAGAGCCGGAACTTATGTTCCAAGATTACGAGCACTACCCCGAGCAGTGGTACTGTGAAGGCTGCATGGGCGAAGCCACTTTCGATAAAATCAAAGAGTATGCCGCTTTGGGCGAGCTTCAGCGCGAGGCTTACGAGGCATACCTCACGTATTGGGATGATGGCACGCTCGATGATTTCCATGAGCGCTACGAGGGCAGCTACGAAAGCCCCGAAGATTTTGCGGAGCACCTTTGCGAGGAATGCGGCTATTTCAAGAACCTCCCCGCGTGGCTGCAATGCTGCATAGATTACACCGCAGTATGGCGCAACCTCGATACGGCAGGCGATTACACGGAGGTCGATGGGCATATCTTCCGGAATTAAGCAAGGGCAGCGCAAGCTGCCTTTGACCATTTCTGACGAGTTTTTTGATCATATTTGTACAAAAGTACAAAAATATTTGTGTATGTCAATTATTTTTTGTAACTTTGCAGCCGATTTTGTGTGCGCGTCGCACACATATACAGGCATAAGCGCGTATGATAGAGACAAACCGCATAGAATTTAAGCGCGAGTTGACTCGCGAATTGGACATCGAGAAAGAAGTTGTAGCCTTCCTAAACTATCGTGAAGGTGGCATTATTTACATTGGCGTAGATGATAATGGTAAGCCTGTTGATATTAAGGATATTGATGGCGATATGCTTGCTATCAAGAACCGTATTCGCGACGGAATCCTGCCCACTCCGATGGGACTCTTCGACGTAACAGTAGAACGTATAGATGAGAAACCCGTCATTAAAGTTTTCGTGTCTAGCGGAACTGAGAAGCCGTATTACAAAAAGCAATATGGTCTCTCTCCCAAAGGATGTTTCATCCGTATTGGCACAGCAGCGGAACCAATGACACAAGAGCAGATTGACGACCTCTATACACACCGCGTGCATAACTCGTTAAAGAATGTAGTATCGCCACGTCAAGATCTCTCGTTTGCCCAACTACGCATTTACTACGCCGAGAAAGGAATGCAGTTGAACGATAATTTCCTTCGTTCATTGGATTTGCTTACGGATGATGGCAAACTTAACTACGTAGCATACCTGTTGGCAGACGAGAATGGTAACTCTATGAAGTTGGCTAAATACGCCGGTACAGACCGATATGAACTTATTTCCAACAACGAATATGGCTACTGCTGCTTGCTGACCGCTACACAAAAGGTGTTGGATAAATTAGATGTAGAGAACAAGGTTTCTTCTGTTATTACTTCGACTCGTCGTATTGACACTCCGCAATGGGACAGACTGGCTATCCGCGAAGCTGTTATTAATGCTATAGTACATAATGATTACATCTATGGCGCGCCTTCGAAGATTGAGCTGTTCTCTGACCATTTGGAGATAACATCCATTGGTCGCATTCCTCAAGGTCTTTCGCGTGAAGATTTTTTCAATGGGGTAAGCCTACCGCGCAATCGTGAATTGATGCGTGTATTCCGTGATGTAGAAATGGTTGAGTCTCTTGGATCAGGAATGCAACGTATCATGCGTAAATACACCAAAGACAACTTTGAGTTTGGCGACAACTATGTCCGCATGATAGTACCATATAGTTGGGTAGATGAAACTGAAAAAGTGACGGGTAAAGTGACGGGTAAAGTGACGGGTAAAGTGACGGGTAAAGTGACGGGTAAAGTGACAGAAAAAACTTCGGATAAGGTACTTAGGTTAATCGCGGCCAATCCGTCCATTACAATATCTCGTATGATGACTGCTCTGTCAATGTCCGATAGCGGCATCAGAACAGTTCTCCGTAAACTACAGGCACAAGGTGCAGTCCTTCGTGTTGGTTCCGATAAAACAGGTCATTGGGAGATAATTGAATAAATTTAGGTCGTCGCAAAATTTGCGACACCTCAATATACCGTTGAGGCTGGCAACGTAAAAAAGCAGTTACATACTGAAAGGCGTTTATTGACGCTTGTTTTGACGACTCTGAATCTGCAAATTCAAATAACCTTGTTCAAGACAAAGCAACGATAGATGTCTGCGTTGGGTATATAACCCTCCTATTGTTATGGGAGAACTATATACTTTTTTGGCGTAGGCT
>CACXYM010000042.1 GCA_902771935.1 uncultured Bacteroidales bacterium | reverse complement strand
CTCTACGATTATTTCTTGGACCAAATAACCGGAGCTAACTTCATCGGTATGTCGCCTTATGGACCTGATTATAGACCAAAACAACGCGAATTCAACCGACTAAATATCACTTACACCGTGATGTCCAAACGCAAAATGCTCCAACTCGTTCAAGAGCATCTCGTTGCCGGATGGGACGATCCGCGTATGCCGACTGTCTGCGGACTTAGACGACGTGGTTATACTCCAACCGCTATTCGTAACTTTATGGACAGAATCGGTTATACCAAGGTCGAAGGTATGATTGACCAAGGACTGCTCGAACATACAATCCGCGAAGACCTCAAAGAAACGGCTCCACGTATTTGTGCAATCTTTGACCCCGTTAAACTGGTCATCACAAACTACGAAGGTAATGGAGAAACGCTCGTTGGAGAAAATATCGATGGACATCCCGAACTCGGTACACGTGAAATGCCTTTCGCACGAGAACTCTATATCGAACGTGGCGACTTCCTTGAGGAAGCGGATAATAAATTCTATCGCCTTTCTCCTAACGGACGCGAAGTGCGACTCAAAAATGCCTATATTATCCAAGCTACCGGCTGCGAAAAAGATGCTAATGACAATATAACAACTGTCTTTGCTACTTACGATCCGACTTCCAAATCGGGCACAGAAGGTGGTAATCGCAAGACAAAAGCTACGATTAACTGGGTAGAGTGCAATAGCGCTTTGGAAGCCGAAGTCCGACTCTATGACAGACTCTTTGCCGTTGAGAATCCTGCCGCAGAGGAAGGTGACTTCCGCGACTTGCTTAACCCCGATAGCCTGAAAGTGGTTACTGCAAAAGTCGAAGGCTCATTGCGTAGCGAACTTCATGCTCCGATTATTAAAAATGGAATAGAGCAGGAGAACCACTACCAACTGCTCAAACAAGGCTACTTCGTGGTTGACCCTGACACAACGGCTGAACATCTTGTGCTCAACCGCACATGCTCACTTAAGGACAACTATCTCAAATAATTGTCGCTCGGCTTGGAAATGAGAACCCGACTATATAACGGAAAAGAACAAATCTTCTGCGAATGGCGACGCCGTTGGGTCCGCCTGACTCCCGAAGAGTGGGTTCGACAACAGTTGCTTCACCGCTTGGTGGAGCAACTTGGTTATCCCGCTTCACTTATTGCTGTAGAAGCTCCTATCAAAGTCGGAGAAGTCCAAAAACGCTGTGACGCCATCGTTTACAATCACTCCATGACGCCCATCGTTCTCATCGAGTGCAAAGCTGAAACGGTGCCGCTCACACAAAAAACGATGGACCAAGCTGCTACGTATAACCGAAAACTCCAAGTCCCTTACCTCATACTCCACAACGGACCACAAACCATTGTGGCGAAGGTGAACGACAATACCATTAGTTTCATTAACGCCATTCCGCAATTCAACCAATTATAACATGGAAACCATTGTTTCACTCGCTGACAATATCGATACCGCCACCTTTTATGGCGTAAATAACCAAAATATTCTCTGTCTGAAGAATCAACATCCCGACGTGCGCATTGTTGCGCGTGGATACCAAATTAAAGTATCCGGTTCCGAAACAGCGGTCAATAAGTTCACCGCCAATCTCAAGGCCGTTGAGAATTTCTGTGCGCAACATAACACACTTAATGAGGAACAGATTCTCCAAATACTCCACGGTGAACATCCACATGCAGCGGAACATGACAATCTCATTCTTCATGGCGTAAATGGCAAACCTATCCTTGCCCGCTCGCTCAATCAAAAGAAATTAGTTACAGAGTACGACAGTAACGATCTTCTCTTTGCTATTGGACCTGCTGGTTCTGGAAAGACTTATACCGCTATCGCACTCGCTGTCCGTGCTCTCAAAAACCGAGAAGTCAAACGCATCATCCTTTCTCGCCCCGCAGTCGAAGCAGGCGAGAAACTCGGCTTCCTACCCGGAGATATGAAGGAGAAAATTGACCCGTATCTGCAGCCGCTTTACGATGCCTTGCAAGATATGATCCCGGGTGCCAAACTCAACGAATACATGGAGAAAGGTACGATTCAAATCGCTCCGCTTGCGTTTATGCGAGGACGTACTCTTTCCGATGCGGTAGTTATTCTCGACGAAGCGCAAAATACTACGTCCTCCCAACTCAAGATGTTCCTTACCAGATTGGGAATAAATGGCAAAATGATTGTCACAGGCGACCTTACCCAAATTGACCTGCCCGCCTCGCAGCATTCAGGACTCAAAGATGCTATCGACCGACTTGCCGACATCAAAGGTATAAGTATAGTGGAGTTTAATCAGAAGGATATCGT
>CACXYM010000041.1 GCA_902771935.1 uncultured Bacteroidales bacterium | reverse complement strand
TGTTATGAAGTTGATTTTTGGATTTATGATAGAGATGCTGATGTTTCAAAACAAAAGCCTGTTGGAAATATTCATAAAGTTTTTAAAGGGTTAAGTGAATTAGTTACAGATAGTGATGCTTTTATTTTGACTTTTCCTAAAAAAGGTGGTTCTTTTGCAAATTAGTTGAAGATTGTGTAGGTATATTTGGTGCGAATCCTGCCGCATTCTTTACGTCTTAAACTTTCGCATATAGCGCAGATTGTCAATTGATTATGTATGAGATTTTATAGTTAAAAAATTAGGACATTTCACATTTTTTTTGTAACTTTGTAGCGCCAACCAAAAAGTTACGAGAATGAAGAAATGTCCTAACGAGTGCAAAGGTACTACAAAAATTTGGAATAACCAAATAAATGCATCAAAAAAGTGCAAAGGCCATCATTTTTTGTCAGATTTCTACAAGGAAAGTCATCTCATAGTAGATTCTGCGGAGAAATTAAGAGGCCATCTATATGTAAACTGTCATTTCAGAGGAAAGACGGGAATTTGTCCGTATTGCGGATTCCGAAGTAGACATGTTCATAGTCGATATTATAGGACTTTGCATGATGTACCGATTCTTGATACGGAAGTAGTACTCCGAATCCGTGCGAGAAAATTTTTCTGCATAAACAAGCATTGTTCTCATAAGACATTTGCCGAACAATCAGGCATAGAGGTGTTTCGTTACCAACGAAGAACACGCAGATGTGAAGTTAAAGTTCTTCAGATTGGAGGAGTAAACTCATCTCCAATAGCGCAACGAATTTTGAACGCATGGCAAATACCTATTAGCAATTGGACCATTCTTCGGAAACTGCATCAAGTGAAGGTCCCAGATGTTCCAGATGTAAAACAAATTGGTATAGACGATTGGGCATACAGAAAAGGAGTTTCCTATGGCAGCGTTATAGTCAATCTCGAAACACACTCGTATCTTGGGCTATTGGGTGACAGAGGATGTGATAGTTTCTATCAGTGGTTGCAAACTCATCCTAATGTTAGCATCGTTAGTCGTGACAGATCAACCGAATACTCGGCTGCTATTGCCTCTACGAACCGCAATATAATAGAAGTCGCAGACAGATTCCATCTCGTCAAAAATATGTCTGAACGACTTGGTAAGATAATCAATGAACATTACGTAGAATACAAACGATTAGTTAGACCTGTTCTAACGCCTTCAGTAAAAGCCAAACTCACTCGATTACCTGTGAGCGGCACGATAGATTCCCGCCAACACACTTTTGACGAAGTAAAACGGCTACAAGCAGCAGGAATAAACGGTGCTGAAATCTCAAGACGAGTCGGGATAAGTCGAATGACAGTCTATAAATACGAACGATGGACCAAATTACCACCCCGGGCACACAATGCGAGAGCACGGTATCACGAATATGATGAACGAGTCATATATGCATATCAGGTAGAAGGGAAGAATTTGAACCAAATCCTAACAGAATTACAAACAGATGGAGTGAAGATATCGCGAACTCCATTTTATGAGCATTACAAGTATTTACGTAATAATACCGTACGCCAACCAATCAAGATAGAAACGGAAGAAGAACCACTATGGCCTCCTAATCTTATCTCGTTGGTTACGGAAAAAGCAATAAGAGCAATGACTTTAAACGAGAAGGAACAGAAACTTATGGATTATATGCATAGAATGAAATGGTTCAGACATGTTTATCAGGCCGCAAAACTGTTTTACGACATTATAAGAACAGCAGATGTTAAGGCGTTAGATTGTTGGCTTGACACGTATATAAATAGTCCTTTGAGGCATATCAAAACATTCGTTGGAGGTCTCGTTCGAGATATTAAGGCTGTCAAAAATGCGCTTCTGTTCAAAATCTCCAATGGCATTGTAGAAGGATATGTCAACAAATTGAAAGCAATCAAGAGGTCTATGTACGGACGAGCAGGTGTAGAATTGTTAAGCGTTAAAATGTACTTGGCAGCAAATAATATCTTCAACTAATTTGCAAAAGAACCAAAAAGGTTGACTCTTTTTGTAGTTTTTTGTCCTGGTTAAGTAGACTTTAATCTTAAAAAATTGACTATTTCCTAACATTGTTGTCTACTTCCGTGGGAAGTTGACTTTGTCCTGATGGGGTTGACGCGTCAGCACCATCAGGACAAACGCGGTTTATCGAAACCGGGTGCAAAGTTACATCTTTTTCTCGACATGTGCAAGTTTTTTCGTAATAATTTTTCCATAGACGTTGTTGCGGTCCTGTTTGTTGTCGCGCCACATCGGGCGTCTGGTTCCCTATGCTCATGTGCGGCCGAAGGCTATTATAATAATGTATAAATCCCTCAATGGCTCTGCTCGCCTCCATACGGTTTTTAGGGCGTTTGGCGGGATAGAGCAGCTCGCTTTTGATGATGCCATTGATGCGCTCGGCAACAGCATTGTCCGTCGGTTTGTAGTCTTCGGTCATACTAATCCGGGCTCCCAGGCTGTTGAGATAAGCCGTGTACTCATTGCAGCAGTATTGACAGCCTCTGTCAGAATGATGTATCAATCCGGTAAGGTCGCTCTGACCACAATTACGGACTGCCATCTGAAGCGCTTCCAACGTGTATTTGGCCTCCAAAGTATCCGCGATACACCAGCCCAGAATCTCATGCGAGTAGCAATCCGTAATCACATGCAAGTAGCACACACCGGTCTCTGTATCAATGTATGTGATATCCGCCGACCACAGTTGATTTGCCGCTTGGGGAACAAAGCCACGTATAAGGTTCTTGTGTTTACGGAACCGGTGGTTCGAGTTGGTCGTACGGCGCGGTTTTGGCCGAGGTAACTGCAGCCCGCGAGCATCCAACATGCCAAAGAACCGGTCTCTGCCCGGTGTCTGTTCGTTGCGGTGGATATGTTTGATTATCAGCCATAGCTTACGAGCACCCGTACCGGGGGCTATCTCGCGTACTTGCTTGACTGTGTCGATAATGAGCTCTTCACGGCGAAGGCGCCCCTCCCCGTCAGTCTTGTTCTTGTAATAGGCCTGTTTTGTTTTGCCAAACAGTTCGCAAGCAGTCTTTACATGTAGGCCTTTTCGACGCTTGCACAGTTCTTCTACCGCTTGGCACCAGAGTTTTTTCGTATCTTGATTCCCTGTCGCTCGGCAACGTCTATCAGCGTGTTTAACGCTTCGTTTCGTAACTCTGAGGTGGCCAATGCTCGCTTGGCTTCGGTCAGCTCTTGCTGCGCTTTATCCAACTCTTTCCTGAGATAGACAAGCTCTTCTTCCGGTGTTTGAGGCTTCATTTCTGCTGGTTTTTGTTCTTGCTTTTTCTCCTGCAAAAATAATGCCTTTTCTACTCGGCGAACGCCTTGGCGGTGTTTTTTTAGCCATTCCTTAAGCGAACTTGGGCCTACACCGTAGCGTTTTGCTGTTTCTTTAATCGTGTCGCTACTATTCAAATAAGCGCGTACTACCTGCTCTCTTTCTTCTTCTGAGAACACATGATGAGTTCTAAATGTTCGTACCATAATAACTCGGATCTTAAAAATTGATAATTTTATTGTTCTTTCTCCGAGTCAACCTATTTCAGGACAAGACAGT
>CACXYM010000040.1 GCA_902771935.1 uncultured Bacteroidales bacterium | reverse complement strand
CTGCCGTTTCCGGAAGAATCGCGCGCGCGATATAAAAAAGGTACGGCGAATGGATTCCATACCCCATCGTGTTACGCGAACGCAACATAAACAGAGCATACGAGCCGATACGGAACCACAATTCTGCAGCCTTTCCCATGCCTTTTTCCAATTCCGACTGCAAAGGTACGATTTTTTTCTCACATATGCAAGCCTTTGCATAAAAAAGGCACAAATTTTTGTTATATTAACTTTGCAAAATGAAAAAAATGCAAAAAACTCGCGGTCAATTCAAAAAAAAGTAGTAACTTTGCAGTCCGTTACGTGAAATAGGTACGCAACGCACTGCTTTTGAAACAAAATAAATAGTTTAATTATATAATTAAGTAAAAAAATGACAAAAGTTGCAATTAACGGTTTCGGCCGTATCGGTCGCCTCGCTTTCCGTCAGATGTTCGAGGCTGAAGGTTATGAAGTAGTAGCTATCAACGACTTGACCAGCCCTAAGATGTTGGCTCACCTCTTGAAGTATGACACCGCTCAGGGTGGCTTCGCCGGCAAGTTCGGTGAGGGCAAGCACACTGTAGCTTACAAGGACGCAGTTCTCGGCGAGGACGGCAAGACTGTTGTAGTTCCCGGCTCAATCACCGTGGATGGCAAAGAGATTACCATCTACGCTAAACCTAATGCAGCTGAACTTCCTTGGGGCGAACTCAAGGTGGACGTTGTGCTCGAGTGCACCGGTTTCTACACCAGCAAAGCTAAGGCTGAGGCTCATATCCAGGCCGGCGCTAAGAAGGTCGTTATCTCCGCTCCTGCAGGCAATGATCTCCCGACCATCGTTTACAACACCAACCACAAGACCCTGACTCCGGCTGACACCGTTATCTCTTCCGCTTCTTGCACCACCAACTGCCTCGCACCGATGGCTGCTGCTCTGAACAAGTACGCTCCTATCGTTAGCGGTATCATGTCCACTATCCACGCTTACACCGGAGACCAGATGATCCTCGACGGCCCGCAGCGCAAAGGCGACCTTCGTCGTAGCCGCGCCGGTGCCCAGAACATCGTGCCTAACTCCACCGGTGCTGCCAAGGCTATCGGCCTCGTTATCCCTGAACTCAACGGCAAGTTGATCGGTAGCGCTCAGCGCGTTCCGACTCCTACCGGCTCAACCACTATCCTGGTTGCTGTTGTTAAGGGTAAAGACATCACCAAAGAGGGTATCAACGCTGCCATGAAGGCCGCTGCCAACGAGAGCTTCGGCTACACCGAAGACGAGATCGTTTCCAGCGACGTTATCGGCATGAAGTTCGGTTCGCTCTTCGACGCTACCCAGACTATGGTTTCTAAGATCGACGACGACACCTATCAGGTGCAGGTTGTTAGCTGGTACGACAACGAGAACAGCTACACCAGCCAGATGGTTCGTACTATCAAATACCTCGCTGAACTCAAGTAATTCAGCCACAAGGTACAACAAAAAAGGCTCTCCAACGGGAGGGCACTGAAAAAGGTCGCCTATTCGTAGAGGGCTCTAAAAAAAGAAAGGATTGTAACGGCAAAACGTTGCAATCCTTTTTCGTTCTATTATTGCAGATAAAAATGTTAGAGTGCGCTCAGATGCGCTCTATGAGGTCGTGAATGGCGTTAATAAGGGCAAAATATGGGCAAAGACCCCTTATTTGGACTCCTCGAGCAGTTTGATGATACGTTTCACATTCGCAGCAAACATAGTTATAGCACCCTGCATCTGCATGGCGTCCATTCCATATGATTCTGCTCGCGCGTAGCCTAAAACATTCTTTAACTCAGCATTCTTCGCTTCTATCTTGTACCGTTCGGATTTGTAAAGCCTCTTAAATTCCTCAGTTTCTTGGAATGCCAACTGTTCCGTTTGAGTATTGGATTTGATGGTGACGCTATAACTTTTACTTTTCGCACCGACTTTGTAGCATCCATCCCGTAACGCGCATGTCTTGCATTTCTCTACATCAAAAAAGTAAACTTCGGATTGATTCTTTTGCTGTCCTTTCTTCCCTTGTTTGGCTTTGCGTATTGCCATATGCCCTGCCGGACAAACGTACATTCCTGCATCTTTGTTATACTCCCATTGTTCCGATTCGGATTTAAATCCTTGACTGATAGATGGATTAACCTTTGCTACAATTTTAAAACCTTCTTCTTTCGCTTGTTTAAGATTACTATCACCAGAGTAAGCACTATCGCCTATAACCGTTTTTACATCTATACCATTATTGCGGGATTTCTCTATCAGTTCCGGCAACTGGAGGCCATCACCGCGCTCTCCGGATGTAACGACAGCGGCTGTTATGATGCGTTCCGGACTCATCGCAATATGAGACTTATAGCCAAAGAAATGATCATCACGGGTCTTATGTCCAACACGCGCATCCTTGTCTTTGGAGGTCGTATAGTGATCCCGGATATCATCCAATGTCTCTTTAAGCATATTCAAACGCTCCTTGATCTTGGGGACGTTAATGCGAATCTCATCTTCAGAAACCTTGTCTATCAATGCTTGCGTATAAGACATCTCGTGCTCTAAATCATCATCCGTATTCTTTTCTGGCAGCGTTTCTTTAATATGCTCATCGGTCTCGTACAGACATCTCCGTAATAACTTAGAACGGAGTTTAAGAGCCTGAACGGGAGAGTACGGATTAGAGCGGGAGCCCGAATGAGTAGCATCTACAATGATGGTATCTGACTTGATGATTCCTTTATCTATGGCGATAGATACCGTCTTGTTGATGAGCATATCCAACAATTCCACATCCTTGAGGCGCAACTTACGAAACTTGGTTAATGTGCTCGGATTGATAACATCCTCTTCCGGACTCATCCCTAAAAAGTACTTGAACGACATGTCATACATCGAGCGTTCAACTACATCTACATCCGATGAGTCGTAAATCACTTTCAGTAACAGATACTTAAACAGACGTATCGGACTTTCTGCACGACGACCATTATCGGGGCAATATTTGGAAACTAACTCTTGGTAAACGAAACTAAAATCGATAAGATCATTTATCTGACGAAGCATGTGCTTTTGAGGCACTACCTTGTCATACAAATCCGCATAAGCAGACAATTGGAGTGTTTGTTGTGGGCTCAGCATAATAGTTTTTCAATTATGCTACAAAGGTACAAAAAAAATAGCACATATGCAAATTTTTTATCACATATGTGCCATTTTCCTAATTTAAACTTCCTCTGAAGGGTTTTTCAGTGCCCTCCCTTTTCGGGAGGGGCTTTTCGTTTTCTTTATTTCGCTATCGCTTCATACGATCGCTTTGCGTGCGTTTTCGTTTTCGTTATCGTTTTTCGTTATTTTTCCAGTTCTTCCAGCGCCTTGAGGATGATCTCGTCGTCACGCTCGAAGATGGCGTAGAACGCGTTCTCGTCCAGCACATCGCGGATGATGTACGCGCAGATGAGTCGGTTCAGCAGCGGAGTGGACTTGCGAACCTGCTCCTCAAAACTCAGTTTCGAGAACAGATACAGCGTCGTGTCCTGCGCATTCACGCCTTTCTTGTCCGCAAAGCGTACGAACTCTTCCAGGATATTATGCTTCAGCAGATGACGTTCCAAAGCCTGCCAGTCGGTGAATTTCTTCAGTTCCTTGCGGTGCTTGTCGGTATATTGGAACGCAAACTGATAGGTGTACGCCATGTTTACACACTTGTTGTAGAACGGCGTGTTCAGCGTCGTGTCGCGGCCCACGAAGATATCCGGCAGGATGCCTCCGCCTCCATAGACTACGCGCCCACCTGCGGTGTAGTACTT
>CACXYM010000039.1 GCA_902771935.1 uncultured Bacteroidales bacterium | reverse complement strand
ATTCTGCTGAGCTCACTCTTGATCTCTTCGAGTTTCTTTGCGAGTTTGGCGACCTGCCGACGACGAGTATTGTTCATAACATTTAAAATTTATTTGTTATACATGGTTATACATCTTATTTACTTTCTGCGCGTCTTCAGCAAATTCTTCGCGGAGCCATTTCGGTTCGTGGACTTCTAAGTTAGAGCCATAAGCATATAACTCACGCAGGAACTCATCTGCCGGATAAAGATAGAAACTGAATGCCGGATAACCATTGATAGGCTCTATCTCTTTTTGCGAAGGATGTAATGGGAGTGTGCGTAAAAAGTTAGCTTGGTATTCATCTATGGAGATGACAATTTTCTCCGGCTTTTGCTGTTCGTCAAGCACCGTTACGCCGTACGCATCCTTAAAATATGCCTCTGCATCAAAGTCATCGGGGAGTTGGTATTTCTCTGTGGTTGGCTCAATAGCGTGGATACGATCAAGACCATACACGCGCATTTTATTTATACCGGGTGAATATGCCAATACGTACCAACGTTGCTTGAACATCTTGAGACAATATGGCTCAACGATGAATGTTGCGGGATAGTCCTTTGTAAAGCCTTGATAAGTCATTTTTATAGCTGTCTTATCGCGCAGGGCTTCGATGATGGGCGCAAGGAACTTTTCTCCAGAAGGAACAGGTTCAAACAGAATTTGGTCTGATAGTTCTTTGCTGTCTTTGAGCAGACTATCCATAGACATAAGGTTCAATAAGCGCAAGCGCAGATCTGCGCCGCGTAAGTTGGAAGCCTCTTCAATATAATACTCATTATAGGCATTGCATTTGATATGGACATCAAAAAGCATTTCAACCGTGCTTTTCCAGCGATGGAAATTACTCTCCGGGAGATAGTCCTGTTTGTACTCGTTAACGGACGAATGCGCCCATTTCTCATCTATTGCCGCGCGTGAAATAGGACCGCGTGCGATAGTGTTCAACAGCCAAATATAGCAGTTGAAAAGATAAGCAGTTGATGATTTAAGTTTTTTCTTCGTTTCCATGTGCGTTAAATTTTTCGGCTTCTATATAACTAAACTTTGCATTATATAGATAACTTGTTTATTTTCATTTATTTATGCAGCGCCTGCTAACTCTTGTTGCAGCCGCGCTAATTTTGCTTGTGTTCGTTCGATTTGACGCTCTACTGCCAGTTTGTGATGTTCTGCGTAGATCTTCTCATCGTATTCTTGTCTCTTTTCTACCATTGTAAAAAAGATAGTTGCCAGTTTGTGTCCCGTAGCGACCATTGCTGCCAAGTGGCCTTTTCTTGCTCTTATCGTCCGAAAGTAATCGCCTATCGGTCCTTGCGATCTCCATAGCGAGTTGGCACTCTGCCTAAATATCTGACCCACAGGGTTCTTCCGGTTCGGCACGCGACTTGACAATAACTTGCCACCTGAGATCTTGTTGTTCGGTACCAGATTTGCCCAACTTGTAAAACGGCGTGCATCGCCAAACTTTGCCACAAAATCCGCTCCTAATTCAGATGTCAAGCGCAATAATGCATTCTTGTTCAAACCGGGGAGTTTCATCGCATTCACTCCCCATAACTGGTAAGCATATTGCTCAATGTCAAACGTCACATCGTTATGGTAACGGGATTGTTTGTTACTACGCTTCAGTTCCATCGCCTTGACATCATCTATCTGTATCGTACATTGTTTCAGCAATTCCTCTATTTTCTTCTCACACTCCACAATCTGCTGCTGGTAATACAAGTACAGATTCTGACTCTGCTGCATAACAAACAAGTGCCCTTCGTCATACGTCGCTTGTAGAGAGGCTACTATCTCCTCATGACTCTTCTTGCAGCGGTGATCCGCTAAAGTAGCCAATTTCTCTGGATCACGTTCTCCATTCAAAATAGCTGTGATAATGGCTTGACCCGACTTGCCCAAAATGTCACTAAACACATTGTCCAACTTCAGGTTCATCTGCTCCATCTCTTTCTGTAGATGCAACACCTCACGACTGCTTGACTTGATCAGATTGTCTCGGTGACGAGCCAAGTTGCGTATCTGGCGAGTGATGTTCTCCGGTTGATAGCACGACTTCATCAGCCCGTAACTGTGCAACATACGCAACCATTCCGCATCTGTTTCGTCCGTCTTCTTGCCTGAGTAGTTCTTCACCTGCTTGGGATCTACTAACAACACTTCAAATCCTGCGTCTTGCAGTACACCAAAGAGGGGAATCCAATAAACACCGGTTGATTCCATCGCTACTGTCGTAACCTCGCACTCTTTGAGCCATGTGGCGATTGAACGCAGGTCTTTCGTATAGACCCCGAATGTGCGATTGTTTTCCTCCGCACTCTCCACCGGAACACACACTTGCATCTCTTTTGGAGAGATATCTATGCCCGCAGCGTGAAAATTTACAATTTTTAGCTCAGAACGTTTGGAGGTCTCAGATTTTTTTTGTACCTTTGCCATGTGATTTAACTTTGTGGGTTAACTTTTGGGTTAATTCGTTAAGCCCGATGTCTCATAACGAAGGTAATCTTCTATATGACCTCCTGCGGCCAATCTTTTGTTTACAGACCATCGGTACCAAACTGCAAATAAGACTCTGTGAAAGTCTAATCGAAAATGTGGTTTACTTGCTTAACGACCACAAAGTTAATCACTTTTTTTCAATTAGACAAATTTTTCACTACTTTTTTACAGAGGTTGCCTTGTCTGTGAGCCGAATGGCACGCCTGTTATTTCTCCTCTTTGTTTTCGACACTTCGAAAAATGTGCTGCAAAAGTACTGCGTTGTTGTGCAACTTTACTGCACAGGTTGTAAGAATCGTACGAAAATCGTGTTTAAACAGTTATATTTCGTAAGTAATCTAATAGTTTTATCAGTTTCTCATCCTCTCTACAATCAGAATACGGTGCGATATAGGTAATAAAACCCTTATCATTTACAAACACATTCAGCCACGCATATCTTCCGGATGTCTGTAAGCAATAGACTATCTTGTATTGCGTCAGTTCTTCGGTCACGCCTACAATCGTCACGCCACAAGCAGCACATGCAAGTAGCAAAAAATCGAACAAAAATTGTGCCACTTGGGATGTGGGTTCATAAATTAGCGGTGGATACTGTTCGGATGCATTCAGCAGATTGAGAAGCGTAGGGTCATTGCTATTAGCCGGATTGAATACACCCCTACTGCTATAGACGAAATCCACCATAACCAAACGGCTGTCCGGCGCAAGGATAAAATAGCGTTCACGATACGGAAGAGATTTGATATTCTGCACCGAGTATCCGCTACCGGCCAGTTGTTTTTCCACACAATGGTACTTCGCCTTTAGAAAGCTGTCGGCATTACAATCATGGAACGGCGTTGGTCTATCCTCAGCTTGTAGCGGAGAAGGATACTCTACACAGCGATGCGAGACTTGCGTGATGTCATTGATTCGCAGTTTGGAAGTTGGCGATACAGAAGGTGCATTTACACAATATAACTTTTTACGCGCACGGGTGAGTGCGGTGTATAACCACCTAAGGCCAAACGAGTTCACATGGATGCCCTCCGCGTTCACGAATACGGTATCCCACTCGCCACCTTGCGATTTGTGACACGTAATAGCATAGCCATACTTCACGCGTAGGGCTGTTACGTATTCGTCCTTCTGGTAGGCATCAATAAAGGCGGCATGATCTTTCCTATCATCCAGTTCATGATGGCGCATGCAGAAATTGATGAATAAGGCCTTGAGTTGCGTAATACTCAAGTTGCGTTGTTCGTCATTCAAGAGCGGATTGACTATAATTTTCCCTTTCCAAATAGTACCAGTAGCCAAGAGCAG
>CACXYM010000038.1 GCA_902771935.1 uncultured Bacteroidales bacterium | reverse complement strand
ATCTGCTCCATACGTTGCAAGCCAAAAGCCACCCATCGTATTTCTTCACGCAATTGAATTAGACACCATTTCCCTTCCGCCTTTGAGGCAATGTCTTTAATCAGAGCACTTGAGCACACTCTTCCTGGTAATACAAAACTATTCATATTCACTAATTTTGCTGCAAAGATAGTGCTTTTTTTGCATGTGTGCAAGAAAAAAGTGCAGTTTGTGGTTGAAACTGCACTTTTTTAGTCAAAAGTCAAAAGTCGAAGGTCAAAAGCAAAAAGAGCCGCACATTGCGCGACTCTCAAATAGGCCATTGGCCGTAAAATCTAAAATCTTAAATCTAAAATATAAAATAAGGCGCAGCCGCCAAATCTCCAATCGAATGGAGCGCAGGCTACTAGCCTGCATAGTTGCTCCATTCTCGGTCCCACAAGTAGTTGCGGAGTTTCTTGAATGTGGTCTGTGCAGCGAACTCTGCTTGTGCTGTTTGGAGCGCAGCGGGGTTCTTCATGACAGCAGCCACAGCCTTAGCAACAGCGCTGAACTTGTCGAAGCGTGCCAACTCAGCAGCGGTGTACGGAGTGGAACGTTTGCCACGGATTTGCGTGTACTTACGCTCTTCGCCGTGCTCGGACATTGAAGCCGGACGGAAGCAGTAGGTTACGCGACTTTTCTTACTCAATTTGCCCGATACATGATCAATCGGGTCTAAAAATACAACTTTACTCATAGTTTTTAGGGTTTAGGGTTTGGTAATGAAATGTTAATTATTCATTAATCATTATTCATTAATCCTTACGCGAGCTTCGAGTATTCCATCGCGAACATATACCCCTGCAACGTGATGTACTTCTTTTGTTTCTTGAATGCTACCTCATAGGCTGCTTTCTCCTCGCTCGTCAATGCCTTTACTGCATCGCTCGCACTCTTGAATTTTGCACGATGAGCTATTTGGTTTGCACTGTTGCCACCATTGTACGGATGCTTCATGCGCACCGAAATGGTCGCGTTGTCTGCCTTGCGGTTGCGGAAATGAATCTCATCCGACTTCGCAAATTTACGCTTAATAGCGTCAAATGGGGTTGATGGTTTAATTAATGCCATAATTTTTCTTTTATTGTGCCGTCTGGGAGACGGCGTGGGTTAATACTCTGGTTCGGCGCATAAAAAATTGCACCATCTTTCGAAAGACGGTGCAAAATTACTACATCCGAAAAGGACGTTGAGTCTTTCTGGCACTTTACTGCACTTTCCGGCGCAATAAAGTGCATTAAAGTTCAATTACGTACTTTTCGCATAGGTACTTAATCGCCGCCGGAGATAATAACTTCGCGTGACGAGCTATACCTAATTGTGCCAACTTTTTCTGGTCAGATTGGAGCCAGCGACGGAATGTACTTCTTGATACACCTGCTGCCTCCGCCAGCTCCGATTTATACATTGCTCGATACATCCTGCTGCTGCTTTTGATTCTTCTTACGCTTGCATAAATACGTCTGACCATTCCGGGTCATAAAATACAACCCGCTTCGTTTGTCTATCGACCCACTGATCGATACAATCAATTCATTCAATCTAACTTTTGCCATAACTTTTTTCTTTCTTTTTTCAAATCTCCAATCTACAATCTAAAATCTAAAATCTACAATAGGCTTCAGCCGTACAAATCTCCAATGCGGCTCCTGCCGCCAACCCCCGTAGCACCTCAGGACTTCATCAGGACTTCACCATCCCTTCACGGAGGCTTCCCGCCGTACCTCGAGCCAAACGCTTTCCGCATCGCTCGCTGTTTCTCACTGCTTCGACGCGGCTTCTTCTGAATAACACACTTGCCATATAGCATCCGGGCATACAATTCGCCTTTCTTACGCAAATCCCCGCGTAAAGCCCCTATGGGCTCCGATAATCTCACTTCTGCCATAATAGAAGATTTTTATAGTTTGAGCCATTAGTGCCAAGTGCCATCATATTATATATAATGTAGTATGCATGTGTGGGTGGGTATGTGTATATATAATCTCCTAGAAAACTGATGGCACTGATGGCTTGTCGGCACTCATTTCTTCCTCTCTAATTCGTTTGGCAAGTTCAAGTGCCGTCGAGCTATTTACCTGATTTTCAATAACTAAGAAGCCTCGTGGTCCGGAGCCTCTAAGCCTTTTCGACACAAATCCTTGTTGTGCCATCACTCTCCCTAAGGCACGCAAATCCATCGGGTGTTTGATGTTCCCGTGGTACACCAACTGTGCCGAAATCTCTGCTGTCGTGCGAAAAACGGCCGCCTCGTCGCTTGATGGTACTGCCGTGTAATAAATCGGCAATAGTTGCTCCTCCGACGTCTCCCGATGGAACGACTCCGTATGAGACTCTAAAGACCGAATATCCTCCGTGTCGAACCAGTAGTTGAACCCTTTCTGAATGAGCCACCAAGCCTGAGCATAGTAGAGCTTATACGGCTGCGTCGGGTGCAAAAACGGTGACTCGATACTCTCTACTTCAAACGGCAACCAACGCCGGTTACCCGTCGTGTCAGTCAAGAACTCACGCTTATTTCCCGACGCACAGAACGAGGCCAAACGGATATGACGCTCCTTATTATACGCGTAGGCTGCACGCTCGTTTACGTCCGATGACGTGATTATTGACTTCATCTGATTAAGCTCACGCTCCGTCAATGCATCTATCTCGTCGATGTTTATCAACGCCGATTCCGACAGACGCAAACGGTCGTCCTTGTCCAAGTCATGCAGGTTCGATAACTTAGTACCGTAACCGCGTAACTCCGGCGGTAATAAACGCTCTAACCACGTCGTCTTGTAGATACCCTGTTTGCCTATCAGCACCAACACATGCTGATTCACCACCTCGTCGTCCATCCAAGACGCCACCATGCCCACGAACCACTTCGTGAACACTTTCACCCAGCGTTCTTGGTCTCCGATCACACGTACCTGATTCGCTAACTCACCTATCCAGTCTCCCGCCGCCTCATCGTACGACGGCAGACTACGGATATAATCCCGAAGCGGATGTACCGACGGCACCTCACTCGACTGTAGCACCGTTCGCACCTCCTTATCCGTGATGTTCTTCCCACTCAACGTGGCGCACTCGCAGACAATCGTGTTAATCATCCGCTTGCCTAACTCTAACCATTGACCCGACTCGTCTTGATATTGTAACTTATCTGTCACAACGTCATACCTAAGCGCTTCCGGATAGTACGCATCCAGGTACTCCTTGATAAAACCAATCTTGGTTTGTCTTACATCACCTGCCATACCTATACCCTTTTGATTTTGGTTAATACGAGGGACAACCCCTTGCCTAAACTATCACGCAAGGTACGCAGAAGGAACTGGTGCGACTCTTGCGCATCAAAATACTGTGGATCAAGTGGCAATAAGGTCGCGTTGAATGCTTTTTGACCGAGCGACATTGACGTCACGTGCGACCCCATACGGCTTAGAATCTTACTGGCGACGACTTGGACCTCGTCGCGGTTCTTGCACTGCACTTCTAAACGAAGCCTCGTGCGAATCTGAATCTTTGACATAATGCTTTTGTTTTGTGCTTGGTCTTGTATGCGAGTGGCCACTCTTTGCACGTGCGATTCACACTCAACTTCAGCGATTAATAATTTATTTAATTATACCTCGGGACGTAAACCAACGTAGTGTTTGCGGACCGAAGAGGAGGAATGGCGGCTACTCCTTCGAGGAACGGGGTTTCTCGACAGTAGCGAGCCAATTCCGACGACAAAAGTACTGCAAATTTTATTACCTTTGTAGGTAAAATTTACCAACAAACTTTAAAACTTTTTGTTATGAAACGAGCAGAATTAAAACAAATCTTAGAAAAAATCTCTCCTGAAAGCAGACGTTTTTACCGCCTATCCCCAACTTTGTACCGAGATTTGGTACTTTGGGAAGATTATTTGCAGTGTATCGAGTTGAACCACAAAAAGAAATACCGCGCCGTAAAAAACTACGCGCGGTATGAAATATGTTCACAATATAGCATCAGCGAAAAGACTTTTTACTCTATTCGCGACGT
>CACXYM010000037.1 GCA_902771935.1 uncultured Bacteroidales bacterium | reverse complement strand
TTTCTTGTGTCCGAACAGCCAGTGCATGAATCCGCAGTCGAGCATTTTAGCAGGGTCGGTATTCGATACATTGAAGTCGTTAAAGCGCGGAAGCATCCAGCCCATAAATTCGTGGGTCTCGCATCCTTCGTCGATAACGGTGAACTGGTTGTCGTACGGGCTAATCATCTCGTCCATAGTCACTTGGTGTCCGCTGAGTGCATTGCCCGCAATCAGTCGAGCGGTAACGCCTTTTTGTACGTTACTCGCGAGCACAGCCGATACAGGCATGCCTGGGAGAACGTTGTAGTACTTCGGCTCATAAGCCAACGGACCGGTCAACGCCACCTTACGAAGCATGTCAACCTTGCCGTTCACGAAGAAACGACCGATGATAGCTGCGTCTTGTACATTAATAGTCCACATCGTGTCGCCTTTAGCCATGGGCAGTACGTGATTGATTTGTACGCCTACGTTGCCTGCCGGATGAGGACCAAACACCTCATACTTCGTACACTCTTTCAACTCCCTAAACTCGGTAGCACGGGCGCCGCCCTTGATACCGATATAAACGGGCGCAATCTTAGAGAGCGCACTCACACAGGCTTGAAGAGCCACTAACTGTCCTTGCAGGACAAACTCGTAGTCCGGCGCAAGAGGTGCGCTGTCAAAGGTGGAGATAAAAATCGCACGGGGGGTCTTCGTCGGCAGCGCAATGCAGTCATAAGGACGCTGCTTGATAAACGACCATAAACCCGTGTGCAACAGCAGAGTCTTGACGATTTCACCGTCTTTCTCGGCTCCGCGAAGATCAAACGACTCGTACTCATAACGAGCGTCAGCTTCGATGTTAATCGACATCACCTTACGTCGGTCACCACGGACTATCTCCGTTACTACACCCGACACAGGCGACGTGAACAACATCGTCTCAAACGTCTTGTCGTGAAAGAGAGCTGTTCCCGCTTTCACACGCTCACCGGCTTTCACCATCAATTTTGGAGTGATGCCGGCGAAATGGTCCGGAATAACCTTGAATATAGCAGGACGATTGACACTTCCTACCGCCTTCGCCGCTGCACCATCCATAGGGATGTCCAAACCACGTTTCAAGAAGATTTGTTGCATAAACTTAGTTAATTATTTTGTTTGTTTTGTATGTGCCCATAAAAAGTCGCGCAAAAGTACTGCTTTTATTTGGTTTAACCAAATATTTTTTGAAAAAGTTTGTATTTTATTGCGTTTTTGCTATGAAAATACCATTTCTATTTGTGTATTTACGAATTTATTCGTACCTTTGCACGCTTAATTGTGCAAATTTATGAAGCGACTACTGATATACATATTGTTGTTATGCCCTGTGTTTGCGGCGGCGGACGAACTGCAGAATATATTAAATAAGGTGTATAATGCAGAACTGATGAGTGCGGACGAGCAGGATTCGATACTTGGTAATGGTGAAAGGTTAATGGCTAATGGCGAAGGGACGCCGAAACGCTTCCGTCTGGAATACGAGAACAAGCAGCAGATTTACCGCCATTCTTTCGTGGCGGATTACTATGTGGTAGATGCGAAGAAAAAGAACCAACGCACGCAAATAGGTGGTGGTCCGATTAGGGATGCCGTTATCTCGCCTAATAACCGCTATGTGGTCTATGCCAAAGAGGATAACAACCTGTATATCTTCAAGTTAGACTATATGACCGAGGTGGCTGTTACGACTCAGAAAGAGAGTGAGAACCTCTTCAACGGCATATCGGACTGGCTCTATGAAGAGGAGTTCGGCATTACGTGTATGTTCGCATTCTCGCCGGACAGCAAGCAGGTGGCTTTTGTGCGTTTAGATGAAAAAGACGTGCCTTCTTTTGAGTGGCAGGAGATGTTGGGCGTGAAGTACCCGAAGACGCTGTCTTTGCGTTATCCTAAAGCAGGTGACGCCAATGCCAAGGCAAGTGTGTGCGTGTATGATATCTATTACAAGTCGATTAAGACAATGGATATCGGTGAAACGGATAATTGGTATATTCCTCGTTTGACATGGACCATGCCGGAAGCGAAGGGAAAAGAGCCGGTGGAACCGAGACTAATCGTCGAAAAAGTGAATCGCGACCAGAATAAGATGGAAGTCTATTCCGTCAATCCGAAATCCACTATGTCGCACATATTATATAAGGAAAGCAGCGATAAGTACTACGTGGACTACGAGTTATTCGACCAATGGCAATGGCTGAGTGACGGGCGTTTCATTGTTGTGAGCGAAAAAGACGGCTGGACGGGCGCGTATCTGTATTCCGCTTTAGGACGTGAGGAGAAACGCTTGACTCCCGATGGAATCGACGTAACTAAGGTGTATGGTGTGAACGAGAAGGCGCAGATATTGTACTATCAGGCTGCTCCGACTCCGATGACGAGACAATGCTATGCGGTGGACCTCAAGAAAGGTGCTGTCACTCCTCTAACAAGCGAAGAGGGTATGCACAGCCTGCGTTTCTCAAAAGACATGTTGCTGGCTATAGATAATTTCGAGAGCAACACCACACCTAATCGTTATACCTTATATGATGTGAAAGGCGCAAGCCTCAAGTTGCGCAACGAGGTGAAGAATAATGACGAAGTGGCTGCCAAATGGGCTGCTTCCGGACTGCCGAATAAGGAGTTCCTGTATTTCGTGACGGAGCGTAAGGACACGTTGAATGCGTGGATGATACTGCCGCCGGACTTTGATGCGCACAAGCGTTATCCGTGCGTATTGATGCAGTATAGCGGCCCGGGAAGCCAGCGCGTTCTCAACCGTTGGAGAAAGGGTTTCGGACATTATCTTGCTTCGCAAGGTTATGTGGTTATTAACTCTGACGGACGGGGCACGAACGCGCGTGGACGTCAATGGCGCAACGAAACCTATATGAAACTCGGTCAGAAGGAAGCGGATGACCAACTCTCTACGGCGCATTTTGCGGCATCGTTGGCTTTTGTGGATCCCGAACGTATTGCTATCATGGGGTGGAGTTACGGCGGCTTCCAGACTATCCGCACGATGAGCGAGAAAGAAGACCGTATCATCAAATGCGGCGTGGCAATAGCTCCCGTCACCGACTGGCGGCTGTACGACACGGGTTACACAGAGCGTTATATGCGTCGTCCGCAAGTGAATGCCAAAGGGTACGACCAATCCGACCTGAAACAGATGGCATCGCAGTTGCAAGGCGATTTGCTTATTGTGCATGGCTTGGCTGATGACAACGTACACGCACAAAATACGATGCAGTATGTCGATGCGCTTGTACAGGCTGGCAAACAGTTCGAGATGCAGATATATCCGGACGATAACCATTTCCTGCGCAAACGCAGTAACTACGAGCATCTGCATCGCAGAATTATGGTATTTTTGAAGAATAAATTATAATTTTAAATCTATATAGTATGGAAAAACCTTATGTTTTTGGCCTTGATATGGGAGGCACAAACAGTGTTTTAGGCATCGTAGATGCTCGTGGTCACGTTTTAGCTCGCACGTCCATTCGTACGCAGCAGTATCCCAAAATCAACGATTATATCGATGCTTTGTACGCAGAAGCAGAGAAGATTGCTGAACCGTTGGGTGGTTTTGAAATGTTCCGCGGTTTTGGTGCAGGTGTGCCAAACGGCAACTACTACACCGGTGTTATTCAAGGTGCAATGAACCTGCCATGGGGATCTTATGTTCCTTTTGCAGAGTTGATAACAAAGAAGTTCGGTCTGCCCTGTAAAATCACCAATGACGCCAACGCAGCCGCTATGGGTGAAATGACTTACGGTGCAGCCAAAGGTATGAAAGACTTTATTATGATAACCCTTGGTACAGGTGTAGGTAGCGGTATCGTTGTGGATGGCAAAGTGCTGTATGGTCATGACGGTTTTGCCGGTGAATTAGGTCATACAACTGTAGCTTATGGCGACGATGCACGTTCATGTAACTGCGGTAAGAAAGGCTGTCTCGAGGCATATTGCTCCGCAACAGGTGTCGCACGTACGGCTAAGGAAATTGTGACGAAATCGAAAAAGAAAACCTTATTGCGCAAATTAGATGTAGAAAATATTACTTCGAAAGATGTATTCGATGCAGCTGAACAGGGCGACGAGGTAGCAAAGGAAATCTTCGATTACACCGGCACTATTCTTGGTCGTAAGTTATCGGATTTCGTTGAATTCAGCGCTCCAGAAGCTATCATTCTATTTGGTGGTCTGACAAAGAGCGGACACTGGATTCTTGATCCGGTCGTAAAAGCTTTGAACGAGAGCGTTCTGCCCATTTGGCATGACAAAGTAAAAGTAATGTTCTCTGACTTAAAAGAGGCTGACGCAGCCGTATTGGGAGGTAGCGCATTAGCATGGGAATAAAATATCAGTTACCAGCCTGGTTACAACGTATTTATCCAGGCGCGATATGGCGAGGTGATACGACTCGCAAAGTAGTCTATCTAACTTTTGACGACGGACCTATTCCTGAGGTGGTCGCAGATAATGTGACCAAGTATCCACAGATTTATCATCGGGTAGTGGCTAATGGGCATAGAATAGGTAATCACACGTACCACCATATCAAAGGAACACGCTATAAATTAGAGGAATACATCGCTGATGTAAAGAAAGCAGATGTGATACTCGGTGGCACGAAATTATTCCGTCCGCCTTACGGACGTTTGCTTCCCAAGCAGAATCTGGCTTTGCGCATGAAAGGGTATAAAATCATCTTGTGGGATGTGCTGACCCATGACTACGATAAATCGCATAGCGCAGAGGATATGGTACGTATTGTGAAACGTTATGTGCGTAACGGAAGTATTATTACTTTCCACGATTCAATTAAATCCAATGAGCGGATGTTAGCCGCTGTGCCACAGGTGATTAGGGAATTACGTAATGATGGATATACGTTTGAAACATTATAGTATATTGGTGTGCCTGTTGCTTCTGGCAGGGTGTGCAAACCGAGGTATCGGACCGCAAGGTGGTCCGAAGGATGACACACCGCCTAAAGTGCTTAAAGAAACCCCGGAGAACGGCACACTTAACTATCATGGCAAACGTGCGGAGATTGTCTTTAATGAGTATCTCCAGTTGGACGATGTGAGCAATAATGTGCTCATTTCGCCGCCTCAACAACATCCGCCTGAAGTCAAGGCTGTAGGAAAAAAAATCACACTTACTTTTGAGGAACCGCTCAAAGACAGCACAACTTATACAATCGATTTTGGTAATGCTATCGGCGACTTCCATGAGAAGAATATTCTGCGGAATTATACGCTGTCTTTCTCGACATGCGATGTGATTGATTCACTGGAAGTTAACGGCTATCTGGTAAATGCCGAAGACTTGAATCCCGTATCGGGAATAATAATCGGTATCCATCAAAATGCGGATGATACAGCATTCTCAACTATACCTTTTACACGAGTAGGTAAGACGGATGCAAACGGCCATTTCTACGTCAAGAATATCCGTGAGAATGACTATCGAATCTATGCTTTGGAAGATGTAAGCCGTGACTATATCTATCAACCTGGAGAAGGTATTGCATTCACTGAAGAAATTATTCATCCATATTGCCATACAGAGGTTGAACCGGATACAGTATGGCTTGAAATAACCGATACGATTGTTAGTGATTCATTGGGTATTGAGACGGTAGTTCGCAAAGAGGTGGATACGATTCGATTTGATACCTATACTTATTTTGAGCCGAATGATTTGATTTTGTGGTTCTTTAAGGAAGATAAGACGCGGCAGTATTTCCAGCGTTGTTTCCGTGAAAAGCAACATTTCTTCCGTTTACAGTTTGGCGCTCCGCAAGACTCGCTACCAATTATTCGCGCCTTGCGCCCGTCGGAAGTGGATTCAACCAAGTCGGATTCGGCCTGGGTTGATTGGACGCAATATGCTTTGCTGCAAGCAAGTGATACTAAGGATACGATTATCTATTGGTTGACGGATTCGGCAGTTATTAAACAGGATAGCCTGATTATGGAGATGACTTATATGAAGTCTGATTCGCTCTATAACCTTGTACCTCAGACAGATACGATTTATGCTGTTTATCGTGCGCCGCGTATTTCAGAGAAAGCTAAAGCGCTGATGGAGAAGAGAAAGAAAGCGCCTGTACTTGGTATAAATTCCAATGCAAGGGCCAAATTTGAAGTATATGACGACTTCCTGCTTTCTTTCCCGACACCGGTAAAAGAGTATGTTGCGGATAGTCTGCATTTATTCCAAAAGATAGATACGGTTTATCATCCGCTGAAATTCAAAATAGAGCCGGTGGATTCGGCATATTTGCGCTATCGAATCATCTATCCATGGAAGCCTGAACAGCAATATGAGTTGCGTATTGACTCTGCCGCCTTCCGTGATGTATATGGCGTAGTGAACAATGCAGGTAAGCATCAGATGATGGTCAAATCGCTGGAGGAATATTCCACATTAACAGTTAAACTGACTACGTACGATGATCGTGCAAGGCTGCAGCTCCTAGATAAGAACGAAAAAGTAGTCAAAGAACTGCCAGCTTCTCGTGCCGGTACGAAATTTGAGTATATAGGGCCGAATACCTATTATTTGCGCTTGTATATTGACGAAAATGAGGATGGTAAATGGACAACAGGTGACTGGGCAACGCATCGTCAACCGGAACCTGTATTTTACTTCCCTTCCAAGTTGCCGCTGCGGGCAAACTGGGAGTTTGAAGAAGACTTTGATTTCATGGCTATACCACAATTAGATAGTAAACCGCAAGAAATACTGAAAGATGTCTCAAGTAAAAAGAAGTGATACTATTTTCTTGTGGTCGTTTCTTATAGTTGGTTTAGCGGTCCAAATCGTCACGTATATCATATCGCCACAATCGGTTATTTCACTCATTAGTGGTATGCTTGGCATTTGTTCGGTTGTTCTTTGTTCGCAAGGGCGTATTTTGACGTATATCTTCGGTTTTGGACAAATCATTACGTACACCTATATTTGCTATACAGATTCCTTATATGGTTTAATAGGTATCAATATCTTTTATTTCATCACGCAGATATACGGCATCATTATCTGGCGCAAGCGGTTATATGCCAATAAAAGCGAGTTTATGGACGCTGTTCCTACGCGCAAAGTATCTTGGAAAATGATGGTGGCTATCGCTGTTTCCGTTCTGGCGCTGTCGGCATTGGTGGGGTGGTTATTAGCTACTTTTACGGACGATTCTCAGCCTTACTTGGATGCATATACAACAATACCTGCGTTGGTAGCGCAGATACTGATGATTCTTGCATATCGTGAACAATGGTATATTTGGTTCTTTATCGATGTGCTGTATGTGGTGTTGTGGGCGCGAGCCGGAAATTATTGTTTAGTGGCTCAACACATTTTCTGGTGTATCAATTGCGTGTACGGTTTTTATCGTTGGACGAAAGCTCTTGAA
>CACXYM010000036.1 GCA_902771935.1 uncultured Bacteroidales bacterium | reverse complement strand
TGCGATAAAGGATGATATGCGCGTCCTATTGAATTTGAGGTTTTTATCGGATGTGTGAATTCTACTCAAAAAGTCTACTACATGATCTGCACTTATATCCCGCATTATATAGGAAGCACGTGACTTGACTTTCTCCAGAGAAGCACCTTGTTCGGAAAGCTCTCTAATCCAGCGTTTTGTTTCATCCAGATTGATAGTATTATCCTGTACAAGAGTACTGAAATATGGAGTTTCAAACACATCCCCCCAATAGGTGGTACGCACTTCACATTTCCCGGCTTTACGCATTTTATTGCGAGCCGTAATTTCAAGGGCTGTATCATCACGACGAATACGGAGTCCGAATTGTTCTGGAGTAAGTTCCAGCGAGTTCATGTGAGCCAATTCGGATTTAAGTTCATCTGTTGCTTCAGCAATCTCACGATACCAGTTAGCACTTGTGTTGGTTATCCATATACGACATACTTTGTCATAGTGCGGACGGTATCCGAACCAGCGTCCCATCTGCATGAGCACATCGTAAGTGCATGTGTTGCGATAGAAATAACTAGTCGTTAACCCTTTAAGTGTAAGACCACGAGATAGCGCCATACCACCAACTGCTATGATTCGCCATGATGGGTTCTTCTTGTAGTTCGGTGTATCTTCACGAGACTCTTTAGAGCCGTTCACTACAATCACACGAATGCCCTTAGTCTCTTTCTCGGAATCCCATTTGAGAAGCGCTTCTCTTTGTCCGACCTGCTCCCATGTGTAGCCACAATTGGAATAGTGTTTAGTAAATAGACGATGTAACTCGTCATATAATGGATTACCTACATTACGTGCTTGGTCTTTACTGAAGTTGACGCGTATCTCTTTATAGTCAGCACCTACCAGTTCAGTTATTTGATTTTTTAGATAGGAATGTACGTTAATGTATTTTGATATATTGACCAACATGGTACGAGGCGCATCAAATTGCTTCTCGTCTAAATCGCGAATGGTATTGGCGAGATAGAAACATCTAATTGCTTCAATTAGCGATTTGGGTAGTTGACCGCGCCAATCCTTTTTATGCTTATAGTAGATAGGACCGTTTATTATTTGCTCCTCTGTAAATTCGCGAAGTTCCGTTGGTTTCGGTTCTTTAATATCACGAATATAGGTCTTGTCTATCATGTAAGAGCAATTGCCGTATGTTGGGTGCTCTTCTGATGGCGTACCGAAGATACGTTGAGCTCCAATATAAGGAGCAGGTGTAGGCAGAACGTATATGAAATCTTTCGGGAAAAGGTCAGCAGCCACCATGTCTTCATCTGTATCCGGGTTGATGAAGATGTTTGCATAAGGTGTAGCTGTGAAACCAACATAGTTGGAGTTCATAAAGATCTCACATATCTCACGTATTCTTTTATTAGTAGCCGTAGGATCGATTGTACTATCTTTGGTGTTGATAGATGCGTTATCCGCCTCGTCATCAATTAGCAACAACGAGTACGGTAATTTGCCATCTTCATTCAGTTGTTGGTTAGGTCCTGTCAGCCAATCACGCAAGTGGGTTAAGACCGGAACATTCTTCTTGACTACGAACAAGACAAGGGATTTGTGAGAACCGATAGAGGTCATGGATTTTGCCCTTGAGATATTGAAGTCGTCCTCATATAGGGTAAAGGTAGTGACTTTGTTTTCCCAACCGGATAACTTACCCACGCCCACCTTGGATTGTTGGTTGTTTTTGAAGTTATCTGTTCGTATCGTAAGACCGACTATATCTTCCTCTATACGCTCCTGCGTTTGCTGACGAAGCGTTTCTGTAGTTCCTGCCAATAGGATTACTACTTTCATCCCGGCATCGGCAGCTTTGCATATGAGACCGGAATAAGTGCTTGTTTTACCGGATTGTACATCACCCAGCACGAGTCCGTAACGTTTCCTTTGTTTGGTGAGGTTCTCTTGTGGATTGCCCAAACAATTCATGAGTGCAGGAAGCGTTTTATCTCCAAGCAAGTCTAAAGATGCACGGTCAAGGTCGCCTTTCTCTGCATGATACGCGCTAAACAAATCCCAGAAATATTCCTCTTGGGGTTTGTTCTTTGTGTACCACGTATTGTCAAACGGTTCGTCGCTAATGATAGCATATCCATCATGATCGTGCTGGACGAATATATAGTTCTCTAAGTATTCGACCAGTTCTTGTTTGTCTGCTTCGGTTGGTTCCCACTTCTTTAGAAAGTAGAATTGGAGATCAACAAACTTAGCCAAATCTTCTTTAGAAATGGATATAGCAGATTTCTGCGATTCGAGTGTTTTACGAAGCGTTTTCTTGGCTTCCTCTAATTCGGCTAACGTCATAATGAATATCTCTTGTTGATTTTCTTTTTCAAATCATCATTATCCTTAAACTGCTCACAGGACAATACCATTTTAACGGCTTCTGGTAGCGGTGTTCCTTTGATGAGCGCCCATTCGATAGCCATAGTCGCTTGCTCGTACAGGTCGTTCAGTTTATCCACACTCTCCTCTGAACGATCAATATGGTTTTCGTCATGGTCGAGGTGCAGTTGGTGTATTGGCAGGTGTGATTCAATCTGCTGTAACATCATTTCAACAGCCGTTTTCTGTTCATCATTCAACAGGCCTAAAACGCCATGTATGAAGGTGTTGTTACGATTGACCTTGTAGGAATAATAGCCCTCACGTGCTTCGAGGCGATCCCATACGTACACTTCTTTCTCCTTCGGGTCAGTTACCGCACGTCCTCTAAATTTTGTTTGACGAGTTGATTTTGCAATAAGTCTTCCGATGGTTTTCTCCAGCAGTTTTGCAAGTTCCGTCGGTATCTCCGCATTACGCTTCATAACATCAACTTTCCAGATGTCATCCATGCAATTTGGGATATCTACTTTTACGCGTGCGTATTTGGACACTTCATGACGAGGTGTTCCGAACCATGTGCCATAGCGTATAAGACGACGACCGCGATAGATGTAGAAGCCTTGCATCTTACTCATCTTTTCCGCACCACCAATCAAGTGTAGTTCGGCCTCGGACATTTCTGTAACGAACGGCAATTTGTAGGGAGTTATTTGAATGATGTGCTCTTTGCCGTTGGAGTCAGTTAGGGGTTGAGGTATAGTTCCCCATGAGCAATCCGAACGATTTACCAAGAATGGGTCAAGTGGCTCTAATTCCTGATAGTTCACATAGATCTTGAGACCATCTTCCGACATGAAACGATGGTATATGAGCGGAATACGATCCAGTAAGTTGTCGCGATTACGCGTAAGTGCTTCATATAAACGTCCTCCGGATGATTTAAACATACCATCAAAGTCTTCCCATAGTACCAAAGTTCCGTGCTCCAATCCTGCTATTTCACTATAGCAATAAAGCTGACTTATTTCATGAGGTTCTAATTCAAGTACAGACCAATCACTCCGTTGTCCTTGGCTTGTTATCTCGTCATAATCCCAACGATATGCGCTCATCTTTCCCTCTTTCTTGCTGACAACAGTCATCTTGCGACATTGGGAGAGAGAAGCCGATTTCATACCCAATCCGTAGCGACCAAGGTCGTTCTCTTCACGTTCTTTCTCGTTCGCCTGACTACCATAGCACATAGCACGGAAAAGTTCCTGATCGGACATGCCACATCCATCGTCCAAGATACCCACGTAGATATTATCCGGATTGGTCGGAAACAGCAACTTGATATACGTACATCCTGCACTAATACTATTGTCCATTACATCGGCAACAGCATCCGAGAACGAGTAACCCATGTGGCGCATAGAGCCCATGAGGAATTTCGCTTTGGGAGGATTGGGTTTTCTTTTCATGGCTATTTGATAAGATTAGGATAGAAGGATGAATACAAAGTTTTATTAGCGGGAGTAATGATATCAAAGATACCATGCTCAAGGGTGTTCCAGTAGGATTCGAATTCTGTTTCGTCGGTAGGCGGAACTATGTTATCGCAATTTGCGATGAGATCACGAACCAGAGCTGTAGCCAGCGGATTGATGATGTAGTCGTTTCCATCCACGACCACTAATTCGGATGCCACAAGCAAGCCGCGAATATAGCGCATAGAGTCAGAGTTGGATAGAGGGATTGGTGCATATTTCGCAGCAAAGACTTTGTCTAATTCTTCCGTGAATGATTTCTTGTTCATACGACCACGTGTTTGAATTTCATCCAGCACGAATGGTAGGAGTGGTTCGTTATATACGGTTGGTTCGTCTTTGACGTTCGTGGTCTTTATCCATTGTTTGGACAGCATAAGGAAGGCATATTCACGATAGGAAATAGCGCCTAAGGTAACATGCAGAGCCACTTTACTGAGGTGAAGCGTATTGTCAGATGTTTCCAGTAGACCAGACTTGCGGGCGAATGTAACGTCCGCAGGTGACATGCGCTCCGGAAAGATTCCGATATAATAAACGGAGTCTTTTACGTTATCTGGAGTGATGTATTTTAATGTGTCCAACTCAAGTGTTTTGAGTTCGGGACCGGTCTGTTTCTTACGCATTCTCTTTCAGGTAAGGAATAAGTGTTAATATTATCTCTTTAAGGACAGGCACTACGATTGAGTTGCCGGATTGGTGGTAAGCCTGATGGTCATCCACCACGATACGGAACTTATCGGAGAAGCCCATTAAGCGCAAGCACTCGCGCGGTGTAAGTTTACGTCCAACGGCATCTACCATGCCTTTTCCATCTTGGAAGTCATATTTACCGATGAAGATACGCGGGTCAGCATAGTGCTCCGGTAGCGGATGCTCTATACGAAAATCTCCAATCCAATTGTCTTGTTGGTTCGCAGTTTGACAGCCTATAATATCTTGGTTTACACGCGAACGGCGTTTATGCTTCTCATAGGTGGTTATCCAAGTGAAGCCACCCTCTCCCAAATAGTATTTAAGAGGTATCGGTCCCTTTTCAAGAAAATCGGTACTCTTCTTTGTAAGTTTCTTCTTTTCTGGGAATTTATAATCGGTTGTACAGATGTCAGCTCGAATACCGACGATAAAAACACGGCGACGCAATTGTGGGTGGTCATAGTCAACTGCGTTCAGGATGTCCGGGAAGATTTTATAGCCAAGGGACTCCCAAACGGAAAGCATCGTTTCCCATGTACGTCCGCCGTCGTTTGATTTTATGGCCGCGACGTTCTCGTATATAAACACCTTCGGCCTCGTCTCTTGAATGATACGAGCGTAATCATAGAATAGCGTACCACGTGCATCTTCCAAACCTTGTTTTTTGCCGTATGTAGAGAAACTTTGACACGGGCTTCCGCCAACGAGAATATCCACTTGACCGGCATAATCATCTCCACGCATGAATCGAATGTCGGGATGGAAATCGTTCGGTGCGATATCATAGTTGGCGAGATACGATTCTCTCACGTAGTTCCTGTGTTCACCTTCATATCGAAGATAGAGGTCGTTCACAAATTTGGTTCGTTGTTCCTTCGTGGGAAGATTATAGCAATACTCCCGAATCTCCTCAACACGTTGGTTGATGAGGTTCTTGTGCCTTTCTATTGTCTTTATCATCTAACAGAACCAGTTCAATCTCTCCGTTATCGCACGCAAACTTTATTTGATGCGGCACTTTCAATTGCTTCAAGGCTTCTTCGAAAGCACCTATGCCGCTAAATAGCGTTCCCACACGAAGGGGGTATCCCAACTTAAGCGGGTCGGCTTGTTTCGTTGTGGGTTTAAGATATTGACCAAGTTCCCTTCCCGTAAGAAGAAGCGGACTATAATCATATTTCGTTCTTTTGTCTTTTGGTTCGCGCGTTTGAATTAGTTTTCTTATATTGCCACGCGATATCTGGTGCTCATCTCCAAGCATGTATGTGATGTACGAGCCAGAAGGATCTTCGTAGCCCATTTCTTCCATCTCATGCTGAGTCTTCTGCTTGGCTCCAAGGCACTCATAGAGATGCTTCTTTTGGAACGAGCCCTCCTCATAAATCAGTATGTATCTAGGGAGTGGACAATTATCAAATCCACCATGGCGCGACACGAACAGATCTGCGTTGCTGCGCACGTTGTATAGTCTGTTCGCAAAGACCCATTCCATCTGCGCCTTTTGTGGTCTGCAGCCGCCCACAAGAATCAAATCATCTTTATGTTCCTCAAACGAAAACATTATCCTGTGCTCTATTTATCAAAAAACCGAATAGTGTGAACTATCCGGTTGATCTCTTGAGGAGAAAAAAGCACAGGCCAGTGGAGCAAACAACGGAGTCGGCAAACTCGGCAAGAATACCCCACTTAACCTATGCAACACACGGATAGCGGGGACATATTCTCCTTCTTGCCATTTAAGTTTGCCGACTCGTTGTTGAAGGAATATGCCTACTTGACTATGCGATAATTATGTAATATTGTTTTACTTTCTGTTTTGTTTCAATCAATCTAAAAAGATCCAACTATTGGCGATGTCGCTGATACGGTCAATGTCTGGCTCCAAGCCTTCGTCGCCCTTGCGCAACACACCGGCAATAGCATACACTCCGTCATCCTCCGAGCCTGCAAGGTTATCGTCCACCTCTGCGCGATAGATTATATCGTCCTCGTCCAGCCAGACGTGTAACCCGGCATTCTTGTACGCCTCGGAGTTAGCGAGATACTCATCTACTGCATCGTAGATGCGTTCTTCCAATGCTCTAATGTCTTGCCAATTAGCCATAGTTTTATTCGTTAACATACATACACAAAAAGCGCAGGACCTGTAATTGTTACTTGTCCTGCGACTCTTGGCTCTGCAAAGCCTTTTCCTTGTCAGAAACAAGCAACACAGAGCCTACGCCAAAAAAGTATATAGTTCTCCCAT
>CACXYM010000035.1 GCA_902771935.1 uncultured Bacteroidales bacterium | reverse complement strand
TAAACTACTTCCGCGCTGCCCCTCGACTTGCATGTGTTAGGCCTGTCGCTAGCGTTCATCCTGAGCCAGGATCAAACTCTTCGTTGTAAAAAAAATTATAACTTAGCTCAGAATAATCGATTTATTGATATCGTACTTTGATGGGGGACAAATTTATCCCAAATTCTTGTACAGACGCAAGTTCTCGGTTAAGCCTCGATCTATGCCTCCGTACAATTTTCACTTGTACTACATCATAGTTGAATCAATTTCTCAAAGATCGCTTTTTTGCTTTGTGCCCTCGTTCAGAGCGAAAGCGACTGCAAAAGTACTGCTTTTTTTTGAACTACCAAAATTTTTTTGCATTTTTTTTGATTTTTTTGCATTTTTTTGATAGTAGAGAACGTTTTCTCTCGAAAGCGGGTGCAAAAGTACTGCTATTTTTTGAACTGACAAAATATTTTAGTCCTTTTTTTCATTTTTTTAGTGATTTCCGTTTTTTTGTCACATCAAGGTTGCAAAATGGGTAATATCAGCCTTTACGCGCGCGCGTATAATATTAAGGAGATGCAGTAAAATAATCGGAATACCAAAAGACAACTCAAGGAGTATCTATATTCTGTGTTAATCTTGTGTTAATCCTGTGTTGATGATATGTTAATCTTATAGACCTATCTGAAGTCTACTGATATCTACTTACTTTAACTGGTTTCTGTTATTTCTACTTATTTCAACTGGTTTCTGCTAATTTCAACTGATTTTTGCTAATTTTGCTGTCTTTTTGCTATTTTTTTAATAATTTTTTGCAATATTTTTGCGTGTTTCATTTTTTTGTAGTAATTTTGCAGGCTTTTTTGTCGAGCGGCTCGTCATCTACGGTCAACGACCAAGGCGTGAAATGCCAATCGGTGAAAAATTAACTTATTGTTTAACCCTTTAACGTTTGGGTAAACCAGTGTTGCGAAACACGGTCCGACCAAACATCATCTACCATTATGGCAGAAAACAAATCTCTCCAGAACTTCGACTGGGATGCCTATGAGAAAGAGTCTAAAGGCACATTAAATGAAGAACTTATTCAAAAGTATGACAACACCCTGAGCGCTATCAAGGACAAATGAAGAACTTATTCAAAAGTATGACAACACCCTGAGCGCTATCAAGGACAAAGAAGTGGTTGAAGGTGTTGTAATGTCTATCAACAAACGCGAAGTAGTTGTAAACGTAGGTTTCAAGTCCGACGGTATTGTACCCGCCGCTGAATTCCGCTACAATCCTGACCTGAAGGTTGGCGACAAAGTAGAAGTGTTCATCGAGAGCCAAGAAGACCGCAAAGGTCAACTCGTTTTGTCTCACAAAGAGGCACGCGCAGCTCAAGCATGGGATCGCGTAGTAGCAGCATGCGAGAAGGGCGAAATCGTTAACGGTTACATCAAGTGCCGCACGAAAGGCGGTATGATCGTGGATGTACTTGGTATGGAAGCATTCCTGCCCGGTAGCCAAATCGACGTTAAGCCTATTCGTGACTACGACGTATTCGTTGGCAAGACTATGGAATTCAAGATTGTTAAAGTCAATCAAGACTTCCGCAATGTGGTTGTATCTCACAAAGCTCTTATCGAGGCTGAGATGGAAGCACAAAAGAAGGAAATCGTATCACGTCTCGAGAAGGGTCAAGTACTCGAAGGTGTGGTTAAGAACATCACTAACTACGGCGTCTTCATTGACCTCGGTGGCGTAGATGGTCTGATTCACATCACAGACTTGAGCTGGGGCCGCGTAACCGATCCGAAAGAAATCGTTCAACTCGACCAGAAGATCAACGTGGTTATCCTTGACTTCGACGAAGAGAAGAAACGCATCGCTCTTGGTCTCAAACAACTCACTCCGCATCCATGGGAACAACTCGATCCAAACCTCAAAGTTGGTGACAAAGTACATGGTAAAGTTGTCGTTATGGCAGACTACGGAGCATTCGTTGAGATCGCTGACGGCGTAGAAGGTCTCATTCACGTTTCCGAGATGAGCTGGAGCCAACACCTCCGTTCCGCTAACGACTTCCTCAAAGTCGGTGACGAAGTGGACGCTGTTATCCTCACTCTCGACCGCGACGAGCGCAAAATGTCTCTCGGTATCAAACAACTCAAACCGGATCCATGGGAGAACGTTACTGAAAAGTATGCTGTTGGCACACGCCACTGGGCTAAAGTGCGTAACTTCACGAACTTCGGTGTATTCGTTGAGATCGAAGAAGGCGTAGATGGTCTGATTCACATCAGCGACCTGAGCTGGACCAAGAAAATCAAACATCCGAACGAGTTCACCTCCATCGGTGCCGAAATCGAAGTAGTCGTTCTCGAAATTGACAAAGAGAACCGTCGTCTGAGTCTTGGTCACAAGCAACTTGAGGAAAATCCTTGGGAAGAGCTTGAAGCTAAGTACAGCGTAGATACTTTGGTAGAAGGTAAGATTGTTGAACTGAGCGACAAGGGCGCCGTTGTTGCCCTTGAGGACGGTGTAGAAGGCTTCTGCACAAGCCGTCATCTCGCTAAAGAGGACAAGAGCGCAGTTGCTAAAGGCGACACGCTGGAGTTCCGCGTTATTGAGTTCAACAAAGAGGCAAAACGCATCATGCTGAGCCATCTCCGCACCTGGGAAGAGAAGAAAGAAGCTCCTGCTAAAGAGCCAAAAGCTAAGAAAGAGGCAGCTCCTGAACTCCCGAAGGTAGAGAAGACCACTCTTGGTGACTTAGATGTATTGGCAAACCTCAAAGCCAGCTTAGAGCAAGAAGCAGAGAAACCTGCAAAGAAAGCTCCTGCCAAGAAAGCCGCTAAGGCAGAAAAGGCAGAGGAAGCTGAAAAGGTAGAGGCTAAGGCAGAGGAAGCTCCTGCAGAAGAGGCTCCTAAAGCTAAGAAGACAACCAAGAAGTCGACTAAAAAAGAGGCTGCTGAATAAGCAACCTCTTTAGAAAAAGGAAGAGCAACTCGATTGAGCTGCTCTTTTTTTTTACTTAACTCGACGTTCTTGAATGCGAGCTTTCTTACCGGTGAGGTCACGGAGATAATAGAGTTTAGAACGACGTACTTTACCATACTTGTTGACAGTAATCTTTTCGATAAATGGGCTATCCATTGGGAAGATACGCTCCACACCTACGTTACCTGACATTTTGCGAACGGTAAAGCGCTTTTTGTCTTGGCTACCGTGAATAGCGATCACATCGCCACGGAACTCCTGAATACGCTCTTTGTTACCTTCTTTAATACGATAAGCAACTGTGATTTGGTCACCAGCTGCGAAAGCAGGGAACTCTTTTTTCTCACCTGCAAATGCCTCTTCGGCAATCTTCATCAAATCCATTTGATTGATATTTAAATAGTTACGCGTTCTACAGTATACACTACTATTCGCCTTTTTGACTTCGGGCTACCTTAATCGCCAGAGACTATAGACGCAAATCAGCCGCAAAAGTACTGCTTTTTTTTGAAGTACACAAATTTTTTTGCAAAAAAACGTGATTTTTATGATAAATCGTATCCGTAATGTCTCAGCCGCGACTTGGAGGAGCGCCAATCCTTGTCAACTTTAACGAAGAGTTGGAGGAATACTTGCTTACCAAAGAAGGCCTCGATATCTTTTCTCGCCTGCGACCCTACCCTTTTCAGCGCGGCTCCTGCTTTTCCGATGATAATGCCTTTCTGCGAGTCCCGTTCGCAATAAATAATGGCTGATATTCGGATGATATTGTCCTCCTCCTTAAACTGTTCGACCTCGACTTCGATGGAATATGGAATTTCCTTATCGTAATTAAGGAGCACTTTTTCACGAATGATTTCGTCCACAAAGAATCGCGATGGTTTGTCAGTAAGTTGGTCCTTATCGAAGAACGGCGGGCACTCCGGCAGTGCGTCTTTGATGGCTTCAAAGAGGCTGTCCACGCCGAACTTCTCCTGCGCAGAGATGGGGAAAATCTGCGCCTCAGGCAGTTGCTTATGCCAAAACTCGACGAGATTCTCGAGCGTTTCCTGGGTAGTGAGGTCAATCTTGTTGATGATAAGGAAGACCTTAGTATTGGCAGCAGCCATCCGTTTGACCTTATCCAAGAAATCCGCATTTTTATCAGGCGAATCCTGCACATCGGTAACATAGAGCAGCACGTCAGCATCCACCAAAGCCGAACGAGAGAACTCGAGCATCTGCTCTTGAAGTTTATAGTTGGGCTTAAGTACGCCGGGTGTATCGGAATAGACTATTTGGAAGTCGTCACCATTGACAATGCCCATGATGCGATGGCGAGTGGTCTGCGCTTTTGACGTGATAATCGAGAGACGCTCACCCACCAATGAATTCATCAAAGTGGACTTGCCTACATTAGGATTGCCGACAATATTAACGAAGCCTGCCTTGTGGTTAGCCATTACTCACTGAAAATTTTATTTGTATTAAGTTTATTGACTTTACCGAAGCGCGCTTTCAGCACTTTCTGATCGATGAGTTTTGGGTCACCCATGATTAGTATTTTCATTGGTTGTCCTTTGATATACTTCTCGTAGTAGCCAACGATATCCTCGAACTGAAGTTTATCAATTTGACGAATCTGCAGCATCGCCGGGTCGATTTGGTAACCAAGCCTATTCCATGCCAGCATCCGCTGGCTCTTGTTGCGGAAAGTAGGATGGTTGCTGAATAACTCCTGACGTAGAATGGTACGAATATTCTCTATGTTCTCGCCATTTTGCGGCATATCGGCGAGCAGTGTGCAATAGACAGCGAGTGCGTCAAGCACCTTATCCGATTGTGTGCCGACATAACCGATAAATGAAGTTTTGCGTTTAGGCACAGGCGGAGTGATCATAGCTCCATAAGCAGTGTATGCCATTGAGCGTTTCTCACGAATCTCATTCATGACGATACCCGAGAAGCCGCCACCGAAATACTCGTTAAAGGCATCCGTCAGTACGGTTTCTTTTATGGCGAAAGGTGCACCCTCGATGAAGAAATATATTTTCGCCTGCTGCATGGACGCATCCGGCAAGAAATATAGTTCAGTTTTATCAAAAGTCAAACGCGGACGCTCATTTGGCGCTGTTGAAGCAATAGCTTTGTCCGACATAGGTACATGTCCATAGAGAGCGACTTTAATAGAGTCTGCCGGCAGTTTACCAGCATAGTGCATCTCAAGTTCATAATCCAAGGCACGATGCCACTCGCCCTCCAACTGAGAAGCCTCAACGTGAAGAACGTCGCTGAGCGCAGTACGTTTGAGATATGGGGAATTATCTCCATAGACCACGTAGTCGTGCGCAGCATCGGCAACGATATCGGTATTCTTGCGCTCCACTTGACGGGAAGAATAGACCTGACCTTTGATGCTATTAACTTTAACATCGTTCTCAGAAGTGAAATCCGGGAAAAGCATATGCAGATTGACCAAAGAGATGATCTCTTTCATGTTTTTCTCTGCGCCCTCTATATCGACGATGACATAGTCATTATTAACACTATATGAGCACTTACCACCAAGACGTGCCAATTTAGCACGGAACTCACCGACGGATATACCGGGAGCACCTTTGACGCCCGCCGTTTCCATGAGCTGCACAGCATACTCCAGCAACGGATTCTGGTAGGTTCCTACACCATACTTAAGGCGCAAAGTGAAGATATCGTTCTTTTTGTTCGGAGTGATATAGAGATGCACATTCTCGGCAAACTTAGAGCGTGTGATATCAGTCAAGTCCACATAACGCGGCTCGAGTTTACCGGCAGGAATAGATGGGAAGTTCTGATAGTAAGCCGACTGTCCTTTACCCGGCTCAATAGGCTTAATTTTGGGTTTAGCGAGTTTATCTTTCTTCGGTGAGCCCTCAGCGATTTGGAAAGTTTTGTGCGGCGCAGAGAAATACTTCTTTGCTACAGCAATCACGTCCGCTTTTGTGAGTTTTTGCAATCTCTCCTTCTCGGTAAACAGTTCCTCCAACGGCTCCTGATAAACATAAGCCTGCAACAACATGTAGGCCTTTTGCATGGAGTACTCCATCATCCTGTCGTAATCCTGCAAATCATTGAGTTTGACAGCCTCGAACATATCGTCCGTTATATCGCCTTTGACGAGCTTATCGATAGCAGACATGAGCAGTGTTTCTGTTTCTTTGAGTGAACTGTATGACTGCGTCTCGGGATCCATATACGGAATGGCGATAACCTCCAAGCGTCCTAATTCGCGAGCAGTCCCATTGACAGCCGCTGCGAACATGAACTTATTGTCCAATATCATCTCGTCCAAGAGACCAATACCCATTTCGTTAGAGAGTAAATCACACGCCACATTTAATGCCAACTCATCTTCAGCACCTCCCTTCACGCCATTATATGCAACGCAAACTTCAGGATAATAACCAAGTTTGGCACTGAAGGTCTCGTTCTTTGAGAAGTCGGTTGGTTTGAAGGTCTTACGCTCGGGAAGTGGTTTGGATTGCAGACGGCCGAAAGTCTTAGCTATCAGCGGTTTTGCTTCCTCTGCCGAGAAATCACCGACAAGGATAAGTGCCATATTATTCGGTACATACCATGTGTTGAAGAAATCAATCAACTGACGCAGTTTCGGATTTTTTAAGTCCTCCGGATAGCCGATGATATCGCGGGCGTAGGCACTACCGTCGTAGAGTTTCTCGTTAATAAATTGCTGCACATGTTGCGAGTTGTCGTCGGAATACATATTATACTCCTCGAAGACATTTTCCAGTTCAGCTTGGAACGTACGGAAAACAGGATTAATCAGACGGTCGGAGTAGAGGGTAAGCCAACGTTCCATCTGATAAGCCGGGAAACGGTTGTGGAAGAAAGTCATGTCGTAACTGGTTGCTGCGTTGAGGTCTTCACCACCGATAGACTGAATAAGGTTAGAGAACTCATCTGTAGCACTATACTGCGCGGCAAGACGGCTCTGCTCATTGATACGCAATTGCACTTGTTCGCGCGCCTTTGGATCGGTAGTCATGGCTAACGTATCGTATAGCGCAATCACTTTCTCGTAGTATGGTTTCTCTTTCTCCCAATCAAGCGCACCCATTGTTTCTGTGCCCTTGAAGAGCATGTGCTCTAAGTAGTGCGCCAAACCGGTAGCAGTCTCCGGTTCGTCAATCGAACCCGCACGAGTAACCGTGGCAGTACATCGTGATCTTCCCACAAGAGGACGGTCAAACCATTATCTAATTTATACTCCGTAAAGCCCTCAGGCAGTTGTGCGAAACACAACATCACGCTGCAAACAAGCAGCAGTACGCTAAAAACAATCCTTTTCATTTATTCGTTTCAGTTATATAATTACCACTCTAACAACACTTTACCGCATTGGCCGGAAACCATCACATCGAATCCTTTCTGGAAGTCATCAAACTTAAACCGGTGCGTAATAACCGGACTAAGGTCCAATCCGCCAAGAATCATCTGTTCCATTTGATACCACGTCTCCCACATACGACGACCTGTTATACCTTTGATAGTGAGCGCATTGAAGATAACGTCCGACCAGTTAACCTTTGTGTCCGCCGGCAATATACCTAATTGAGCGATATTCGCTCCTTTGTACATGTGCTCGATCATGTCATTAAAGGCAGCAGGAGCGCCCGACATCTCCAGTCCCACGTCAAAGCCCTTGATACCGAGTTTCTGCATAGCCCATTCGACTGTTTCGCCTTTTGCGCCGTTGACCGTCAGCGTCGCTCCCATCTTCTTAGCGATATCGAGACGCAGTTCGTTGATGTCGGTAACGACAACGTGTTTGGCACCCGCGTAGCGGCAAATACCGGCCGCCATGGTACCAATAAGGCCTGCACCGGTAATCAGCACATCTTCGCCGAGCAGCGGAAAAGCAAGTGCCGTGTGTGTCGCATTACCGAACGGGTCCATGATAGCGGCAAAGTCATCCGGGATAGCCGGATTGAGCTTTACCACATTCGATTCGGGAATAGTGACATATTCGGCAAAGCAGCCGTCCTTACCCATGATACCGACAGAGATGGTGTTCTCGCACACATGTCCCATTCCTCGGCGGCAGTTACGGCAGTGTCCGCAAACGATATGTCCTTCGGCTGTAACGCGTTCACCCACTTGGATATTACGAACACCAGGCCCAATCTCTACCACTTCGCCTACGAACTCATGCCCCATGATATAAGGCGGTTTGCAGTGTGTCTGTGACCACTCGTCCCACTTATACATGTGTAAGTCCGTTCCGCAAATAGCGGCCTTCTTCACTTTGATGAGGACATCGTTCACTCCCACTTCAGGCATCGGCACTTCTTCCATCCAAATGCCATAATCGGGATAGCGTTTAACTAAAGCTTTCATTTGAGTACCCCTAATTGTTTACCTACTTTAATAAAGGCGTTTATTCCTTTGTCCAATTGCTCGCGCGTATGCGCCGCGCTCAGTTGAACACGAATGCGCGCTTGGCCTTTCGGCACAACAGGATAATAGAATCCGGTTACATAGATGCCTTCTTGCTGTAATGCAGCTGCAAACTCTTGGCTCAGACGAGCGTCATAGAGCATCACGGCGCAGATAGCGGATTGCGTCGGTTTGATATCAAAGCCGGCAGCTTTCATCTTGGCTACGAAGTAGTCCGTATTCTCATGCAGACGGTCTTGCAGCGTATTGTCGCGTGTAAGTAGCTCAAGGGTCTTGAGTCCGGCAGCAGCAATCATTGGCGGAATAGAGTTCGAGAACAGATACGGACGGCTACGCTGACGAAGCAGGTCGATAATCTCCTTGCGTCCGGTAGTGAATCCACCAACCGAACCGCCAAAAGCTTTGCCGAGTGTACCGGTTATAATCTCCACCTTGCCGCGGAGGTTATATAGTTCAGTTACGCCATGTCCTGTCTTACCGACAACACCGGCAGAGTGGGACTCATCCACCATCACCATCGCGTTATATTTCTGCGCGAGTTCGTAGATTTTGTCAAGCGGACACACATTTCCGTCCATGGAGAACACGCCATCGGTAGCGATGATACGGAATCGCTGTGCTTGCGCAGCTTTGAGTTGCTCTTCAAGGTCAGCCACGTCACCGTTTTTGTAGCGATAACGAACGGCCTTGCACAAGCGTACACCATCAATAATAGAAGCGTGGTTGAGTGCATCGGAGATAATAGCATCTTCCTCCGTGAGTAATGGCTCAAACAAACCGCCATTAGCATCAAAGCATGCAGCATAGAGAATTGTATCTTCGGTTCCGAAGAAGTCGGATATGGCTTTCTCTAATTGCTTATGCGTATCTTGCGTGCCACAGATAAAGCGCACTGAGGCCATTCCGTAACCGCGACTATCCATTCTGTCCTTAGCGGCTTGGATAAGTTCCTTATTATCCGCCAGTCCGAGATAGTTATTGGCGCAGAAGTTTATCACATCTGCCCCACCCTCCACTTTAATTGCGGAGGACTGCGGCGTGATAATCACGCGCTCATTCTTATATAATCCTGCGTCCTTGATCTCTGCCAAGGTCTGTTGCAGATGTTTCTGAAAATCAGTATACATAATTGCTTTCGACTTTATATCGGAGTGCTCGTAAGCACCTTTCGACTAAATGATTCCCTGTTCAAGCATTGCTTGTGCCACTTTCATGAATCCGGCGATATTAGCACCTTTGACGTAGTCGATGTGTCCGTCTGCTTGTTTGCCGAATCGAACACATTGCTCGTGGATAGACTGCATGATATGGTGTAGCCGTTCGTCCACTTCTTTTGCTGTCCAACTCAAGTGCTCTGCGTTTTGCGTCATCTCAAGTCCGGAAGTAGCTACGCCGCCGGCATTAACAGCCTTACCGGGAGCAAAGAGTACGCCGTTCTTTTGGAAGAAGTGGATAGCACCGGGTTGGCAACCCATATTACTTACTTCGCAGCAGCACCAGCAGCCATTAGCTTTCAATTCCTTGGCATCCTCTTCGGCGAGCTCATTTTGGAAGGCGCAAGGCAAAGCGATATCGCACTTCTGCGACCAAGCCTTCTTGCCTTCTATAAACGTAGCCTTGCCGGGGAACTTATCTGCCATATCTTGCACTTTATTGCGATTAGAAGCACGCATCACAAGCATATAATCAATCATCTCAGCCGTGATTCCATCAGGTATAGCGCATACGCCGTCGGGACCTGAGATAGCAATCACTTTGGCTCCGAGTTCAGTTGCTTTCTTACATGCTCCCCATGCTACATTACCGAAACCGGAGATAGCAACAGTCTTGCCCTTGATATCCTTTCCTGCTTCGTGCAACAAGTGTTGGGTGAAATACAATGCGCCGTATCCCGTTGCTTCCGGACGAAGAATAGAGCCGCCCCATGTCATACCTTTTCCAGTCAACACGCCGGTGTGGTATTCGCGCGCGAGTTTTTGGTACATTCCATTGAGGAATCCTATTTCTCGTCCGCCTACACCTACGTCTCCTGCCGGAATATCTTGGTCAGGACCAATGCAGCGCCAGAGCTCTAACATAAAGGCTTGGCAGAAGCGCATAATCTCCGCGTCGGATTTACCAACAGGGTCGAAGTCCGAACCGCCTTTCGCTCCGCCCATTGGAAGCGTTGTGAGCGCATTCTTAAACGTTTGCTCAAAGCCGAGGAACTTAAGCATCGATGGATTGACTGCTCTGTGGAAACGAAGTCCACCTTTGTACGGACCAATCGCAGCATTGAACTGCACACGATAGCCGAGGTTCGTTTGCACTTCGCCATTATCATCCACCCATGTCACACGGAAAGTGAAGATACGGTCTGGTTCAACCATCCGCTCCACGATTTTCGCCTGTTCATACTCAGGATGTTGGTTATACACTTCTTCAATGGACTCGAGCACTTCCTCCACGGCCTGCAGGTACTCTGCTTCGCCAGGATGTTTGGCAGCTAA
>CACXYM010000034.1 GCA_902771935.1 uncultured Bacteroidales bacterium | reverse complement strand
CGTGGCAAACGTTCTACTCCGTACACCGCTGCTGAGTTGGCACGCTTCGACAAGTTCGCTGCTGTCGCACGCTCTACCGCTGCTGTGATGAAGAACCCCGCAAGCCTTAACACGGCCATGACCGAGTTCCAAGCTCAGACGACCTACAAGAAACTGCGCAACTACGTTTGGCACCGCGAATGGGAGAATTACCAAGGCTAAGCGCTTAAACTACGGCTTGCACGACTGCGGGCTCTGCCCTTGTAAAGTGCGCCGCCGTGTTCTACGCTTTCCCCACCGGATGCACTTCGTTGGCGTCCGTCGGGGACCCCGTTTAGAAAAGAGAGTCGCAAATCTGCGGCTCTCTTTGCTTTCGACTTTCGACTAAAAAAGTGCAGTTCTTACCACAATCTGAACTTTTTTCTTGCATGTATGCAAAAAAAGTTGTACCTTTGCAGCCGCAAAAGAAACAAAAGGTATGGTTATACAGAGGTTATATGTTTTTGCTTTTGTTTTATCAACAATACTTCTTGTATTGCCGGCATGCAATAAGCATCACGGCCCGGATGAGGCTTTGCTGCGTGAACTAGATCAATGCATAAAAGAGCGTGCCACTTATTATGCGCCGCGTGAACATCAAGTGGATTCGCTGCATGCACTACTCCAAGACTCACTATCTCATATCGAGCGCTTTGAGATATACGGACGTTTGTTAGAGACGTATCGGTCGTATAATCTCGACTCACAATTGTACTATACCGAGAAGCGTTTGGACATGGCACAAACGCCGTTGGGGAAACAAATGTCGCTACTTAATTATGCCGAAGTGCTGATGCGTAACGGTATGTACCATGAGACGCTGGTGTATATGGATTCCGCCCTACTGGTGCCGCTTGATCCTGTATTAGAGCCCTATTATAATCATCTGCGTCGCACGCTATTCGGTCTGATGGAGGATTTTGCCGCCACACACCGTGAGCGAGAGAGGTACTACAGAATTACGCAGCAATATAGAGAAGAGATGATGGCTGTACACCCGGTTGGTTCATTCTTACATGAGTTAGTGCGTGCAGATTATCTATATAAGGAACAGTTATACGATAGTGCCTTGCATGTGTTAGCGGCGTATGAACAAGCTAACCGCGTGGAAGGTCAGTATGAAGAACCTGTGTTTGCTTTCACACGTGCGCAGATATACCGAGCAATGGGAAATAAGAGTCAAGCACTGCATTATCTAACCTTAGCTTCCATTGCGGACTTACGTAACTCCATCCGTGAATATATAGCCTTGCGGGAATTAGCGGTATTGCTGTACGAAGAAGGAGACGTGGAACGCGCGTATAATTACATGGAGTGTGCCGCGCAAGATGCCATGTCGAGTTGCGAACGTGTTCGCTCAATAGAGACCAGTACAGCCTATCCGGTGATAGAAGAAGCCTTTATGCAGCTGGTGCATAGGCGTCACTATTGGATGATAGCCATGATAGTGAGTGCTTTGGTTATATTAGGTTTGGTAACTACATTCTTGCTATATGTCAACCGTAAGCGTCGTCAATTGGCGGTACTCAATAATAGTCTGGCTCAGCGTAACGAGGACCTGCGTAGAAGTAACCGTATTAAATCGGTCTATGTGAGACGCTTTATGAAGATGACTTCCATTCAAGATTTTGATGATGCATTCTTGGAGTTATTCCCTGATTTTGTGGCACAGGTACAGTCCTTGTTGGTGCCCGAAGCAGAACTCCGTATCAAACCTAAGGAACGTCTTAATACCGATCTAAGGGTATTAGCCCTCATTTATTTAGGCATTACCGATAGCAGGCAGATTGCGGATTTCTTGCGTTACTCCCTTCCTACAATCTATAACAGCCGCACACGTATGCGCAACTTAGCTAAAGGAGACCGAGAGCATTTTGAAGAAAAAGTAGCTTCTTTATAGGCAAAATTCAACTACTTTTTTCTTCGTCAAGCAAATGCGTTATATCATTGTAAATCAGTGATATAACTTTTTTATATCCCTCAAAACCACTACTTTTTTCTCTTCGCGTGTTGCGTAAATATATAAAAAGCAGTAATTTTGCACCGTAAAACGTAATTAACTCATTTGTTTAACCCTAAATTGTTTGTATCATGAAAAAAGTCTTTTCCTTTTTGGTAATCTCATTGGTTTCTATTTCGGCCCTGATGGCACATCCCGGTCGTTTGTATCTAATTGGCGATGCAACGCCTAATGGCTGGTCTTTGGACGAAGCTGCTCTTATGCTCACTGAAAGTGACGGTATCTATGAGTGGGTTGGTGATTTAAACACCGGCGAGCTCAAATTCTTAGAAACACCTGATTGGATGCCTTCTTATGGCCCTGCTACTGATGGTGAATCTTTAGCTTCTGGCACGATGACAAAACGCACGGAGGAATTGTCAACCAACGACAACAAGTACGCCGTAACAGCCGGTCGCTACTCGCTTCGTATTGATCTGACGGGTGCAGATCCTCAAATCACCGTAGCAGATGGTACAGGTTTACCAGACAAAGGATTTAGTAGTCACTATCCCGTAGCCATTTATCCTATTGGTCCTGCAACTAATGCAGGTTGGAGCCTTGACGATGCTGTTGAAATCCCGGAAACAGCTTTTAACAGTGGCATTTACAAAGCTCAAGTGGCATTGCATAGTGGTGATTTGAAGTTCCTCAAGCAGCGCAATTGGGGCAAGAACTTTGGAGCTACGGTTGCTAACGACCCCATCACCGGTGAAGGAGAGTTCAATATCATGACTACCGACGATGGTAATGATAATAAATTTGCCGTAACTTTAGGACAAGAGACCACCTATTACGTAACGGTCAACGCAGTAACGAACAAGTTAACCCTCTCTTTGAACGAGCCTACTGCCATAGAGCGCGTGATGAAGAGTGATGTAATGGAAGGTGTATATGACCTGCAAGGTCGTCTTGTAGCTCTTTCTCCTATTGGTCTTCCTGCCGGCCTTTATATTATCAAAGGAACTCAACAGACTCAAAAATTAGTTATAAAGTAACATGATGAAGAGATTATCCAAGCTCTCCATTCTATGGTTGCTGCTTACCTGTGCACTACCGATATGTGCACAGGTAAACGGCGTCATAGTAGACGAAACAGGCGAGCCTATCATAGGCGCCAGCGTACTGGAGAAAGGGACTACAAACGGTACCATTACTGATTTCGATGGCAACTTCGCGCTACAAGTGGCTGAGGGAGCGATGCTAGAAATCAGTTATGTGGGGTATGCTTCGCAAACACTTCCGGCCGCTGCGAATATGAACATTGTTCTTAAAGAAGATGCCGAAGTGCTCGAAGAGGTGGTAGTTGTTGGTTACGGTGTGCAGAAGAAGAGTGACCTGACAGGTTCTATCTCCCAAGTTAATGAGAAGGACCTTCAGAAGATGCCCGCTCCCTCTCTCGGTGCAGCATTGGAAGGCCGAGCAGCCGGTCTGCAAGTCACCGGTTCCGGTGCCCCGGGTAGTAATGTAAGTCTTAATATCCGTGGCGTAGGTAGTATCAACAATTCCCAACCGCTTATTGTGATTGACGGAGTACCGACCGATGTGCCACTGAACATGCTTAACATGGACGATGTGGCCAGTATAGACGTGCTCAAGGATGCATCAGCGACAGCCATCTACGGTTCGCGCGGAGCCTATGGTGTGGTCATCATCACAACCAAGAAAGGTGAAAACGAGAAGGGGCATATCAGCCTGAAGGGATCCTTCGGCTTTGACCAGATTCAACGTACGTTGCCGCTTCTTAATGCCAGTCAATTTGCCTCACTTCATAATGAGATGATGGCGGCTGCCGGACAACCACAATATTCGGCCTATGCAGATCCTACCAAACTGGGAGTCGGTACGGATTGGATGTCCGAATTGTGGCAATTTGCTCCAACACAGAATTATTGTCTTAGTTATTCAGGAGGCACGCAGAAATCTAACTTCTACGTATCCGGTGCCTATTTCGACCAGAAAGGTATTATCAAAACGACGGACTACAAACGTATCACGTTGCAGTTTAACCACGATACCAAACTCTTCGAATGGTTGCGCTTTGGTCACAAGCTTTCCCTTAACCACGACATCAAATCTTCAGGGGAATATAATATCCAAAATACTATGCGCGCGTTACCTACGCAAGCGATAAAAAATGAGGATGGCACATGGGCAGGTCCTACCGGCTTGGCGATGTACGTGGGTGACATTACCAACCCCATTGGCAAAATGATGGAGAATAGTAGCACGACCAAGGGATATAATCTGCTAGGCAATATCTACGCGGAGATAAAACCGCTTGACTGGCTTATTTTCAAGACCACTTTTGGTATTCAAGTTATGTATTGGGACACGGAAGGATGGTCACCGGCATATGATTGGAAGCCAATTGCCCAACCGGAATCCCAAGTGAGTCATTCGTTTGATAAGAGTATCACGTGGCTCTGGGACAATACCTTATCATTCGTTAAGACCTTTAAGGAGAAGCACGCTTTCACGGCCATGATAGGTTCGTCTATGCAGGCAAATAACTATGAGTACATGGCGGGTGCTGTACAAGGTTTCATATCCGAAGAGGCTCGCCAACTCAGTAATGGTTTGCTTGATCCCACTTTGTCCGGCAATAAATCCGATTGGGCGTTACTGTCTTTTATGAGCCGTGTCACTTATGGCTATGACAACCGATACTTGTTTACAGCCACATTCCGTGCGGATGGTTCCAGCCGTTTTGCCAAAAAGAACCGTTGGGGCTTCTTCCCGTCTTTTGGTGCCGCTTGGCGTATAAGTGAGGAACACTGGTTTAATAAGACTTTCTGGCTCACCGATCTCAAACTGCGTGCCGGTTACGGTTTGACAGGTAACCAAGCTTCCGTAGGCAATTACGCCTATGCATCCCAATTACAAACGGTTCAATATGTGTTCGGCGGTACGCAAGTAGCCGGTTTGGCACCATGGGTTTTGCCCAATCCTAACGTGCGTTGGGAGACTGTGGAGCAGTATAACGTAGGTGTCGATTTGGCGCTCTTTGACCAACGACTTCATGCCACTATTGATGGTTATATCAAAAATACGAACAACATGCTTGTACCGATGTCCGTGCCCATCAGTAGCGGTTATTCGGATGAAGCTGTGCCAAGTATCAATGCCGGTCGCATGCGGAATATGGGTATTGAGGTCAGCCTTAACAGTTTGAACTTCAAAAATCCGAACTTCACATGGACAACGACCGTCAACTTCTCATATAACTATAATAGGATCCTCTCGCTCAACGATGATGTACCGATGTATTTTGATTGCAACATACATGCAGTCAATTATCCGGTTGCCGCATTTTACGGCTACGTAACGGATGGTATCTTCCAATCTCAAGAAGAAATAGATGCTCATGCTATTCAAACCATCGGTAGTGATAAATATACCTCTACCCAACCCGGTGATATCCGTTTCAAAGATCTCAATAACGATGGTGTAATCAATGAAGACGACCGCACCATATTGGGTTCTCCAACGCCTTCGTGGACATTCTCTATGAATAACCGTTTTGAGTTCTACGGTGTGGATATAGAGGTTTATCTGCAAGGCGTGGCCGGTAATAAGATTTACAATGGAAACCGCGCTACTCTGGAGGCGATGTCCGTAGCGCAGAACCAAATGACAACCGTTCTGGACCGTTGGCGTGAGGATAATCCGTCTAACACGATGCCGCGAGCTGTCTTTTCCGATCCGAACAAGAACAACCGTGTCAGTGACCGTTACCTGGAAGATGGTGATTACCTTCGTTTGAAAAGTATCACTATTGGTTACACACTACCAAAGCATCTAACCAAGAAAGCTCTCATGGAAGAAGTCCGCTTCTCGGTATCAGGACAGAACCTCTATACGTTCACTCGTTATACAGGTCTCGATCCGGAAGTAGGAGGCACTGGTATAGATAGTAATGTCTATCCGCTAACAAGAAACTTTACGTTTGGTCTTAATATCATGTTCTAATATGAAACGATTAGTATTATATATAGGATTCGTGTTTGTATTCTCAGCTTGTAATTTTCTAGATCGCGAGCCATGGGACTCTGTTGACACCACCAATGGTTTCCGTACCGAGGCAGATGCCATAGCGGCTGTGAATGCTTGTTATCAACCTCTTCAATGGCCCAAACTCTACAATATGCGTATATGGACGCTGGATATCATCGCCGGTGAGAGTGTTGTAGGTGCGGGTGGTGGTACCGATGGCTTGGAGACTGTTGAAATGGCGAACTTCATCGCTACGTCTGATAACTTTGCTGCACTGGATTTATGGCGTGGTCCTTCCCCAGGTATTCTACGTTGTAACTTCGTACTGGCTAATGTGCCTCAGATGGACATTGACCAAGAACTTCAATCCCGTCTGCTTGGCGAGGCCCATTTCCTGCGCGCGCACTATTACTTTATCTTAGTGCGTCTATTCGGTGGTGTACCAATGCCGACGGAACCTCTTACTGCCGACAGTAAATTGAAAATGCCTCGTGAATCCGTGGATAAGATTTATACCCTCATCAAGGATGATCTTATGCAGGCTATCGAACTCTTGCCGCAGCGCAGTAAATATGCATCCAAAGATATCGGTCGCGCTACGAAATTACAATCCCGATAACGCTAAGTACAGTGAGGTTGTTAGGCTATGTAACGAAATAGGTAGTATGGGCTACCAACTCGCCGCTAACTATGCCGATAACTACAACCCTGCCAAGCAGAATGGCGTTGAATCTATTTTCGAGGTACAATACTATGGTAAAACCAATCAGGACTTTTGGTCAAACGAGAACCAATCCTCTTGGATCAGCACGTATCAAGGTCCGCGTAACTCAGGAATGGCAGCCGGTTGCTATGGTTGGAATCAACCCACTGCAGAGTTTGTCAGCCAATATGAAGCCGGGGATAAACGTAAGGATTTGACAATCTTTTACACAGGATGTCCGACTTTTGACGGCTACACCTACAGCGGTACATGGTCCACAACGGGATATAATGTCCGTAAGTTCTTACTTACCAAAGCACAGTCTCCGGATTACAATACATCCAATCAGAACTGGATAGTGACCCGTTATGCCGACGTGCTGCTTATGAAAGCTGAAGCGCTTAACGAATTAGGTCGTACTACGGAAGCCGAAGAGCCGCTCTATCAGGTGCGTAAGCGTGCCGGACTGACCAGCCGTGCACAAGTGGAAGGACTTTCGCAGCAACAGATGCGGGAGAAAATCATCCACGAGCGTCGTATTGAACTCGCTTTTGAAGGACATCGCTGGTTCGATATGCTTCGTTATAAAGACAACTACGCCCTGAATTTCTTGCACTCTATCGGCAAAACGGCTGCAACTTCTAAGCACTTACTCTTCCCGATTCCAATGCAAGAGATAGAAGCCAATGAATTATTAACGCAAAATCCAGGATGGTAATATGAAAGATTTTAGATTTAAGATTATAGATTGGAGAATGTTTATCCTCATCTCTATTCTTGGCATATTTGTTTCATGTAAAAAGTCGGACGAGCCTACTCCGGAGAAGCCGTTAACACTTTCACTCTCCGCCGATTCAGTCCTTTGTCTGCCCATTTACAAAGATTTGCCGGCATTGGATTTAGCATGGACCGCCGGCACGAATCATGGCACAGGGTCTGCCATCAGTTATACCATTGATATGGATATCGAGGGAAATAACTTCGCCGGTGGATTGAAGTGGGAGATAGGCCGCACAGCTGACCGTACGCTTGTTTTCGGACACAAGCAATTAGCGGACACATTGGCTTTGACTTTTCCGTCTATACCTGAAGGCAAATATACCCGTTTTGAATGGCGTGTAAGAGCCGTCGTAGTAGATACGAAAGAAGAACAAGTGTCGAAAACGGTTACTATGGCCCTAGCATGGAGAGCCTCTATGCTCACCGACCTATACCTCGTAGGAGATGCAACACCTAACGGATGGAATCTCAACCGTGCTACACCGATGATTATAGATATGAGTCATTTCTCCTCCTTCTCTTGGACAGGACAAATGCATAAAGGAGAATTCAAGATGTTGACTACTACGGAAGACTGGATTCCATGTTATGTCCGCGATACAACCGATGCCGAAAAGATGGTTTATCGTCTGACAGAGGAGACCTATCCGGACAAAAAATGGAATATCACCAAGGCCGGTAATTATCGTATTGACGTAGATGTGGAAGCATTAACTATCCTTGTCACCTATCTTGGCGGCGAAACATACAGTCATGTTTATATGATAGGTGACGCCACTCCCGGCGGGTGGAGTTGGGATAACATTACCGAACTCAGTCATCCCGAAACGAATATCTTTACATACGAGGGTAATCTGGGTTCCGGTCAAATTAAGTTCCCGACGGAACTCAAATCCGACTGGTCCGGAGAGATGTTATTTGCGCTTACTCCCGACTGTGCACCCACAGCGAGCGGTAAGTTTGATGCCCATGTCGGAGATCCTGATAACAAATGGCTTATCTCCGACCCGGGAGTGTACCAAATCCGAATCAACTTTAACGATACCACGATTAGTTTTGTTAATTTATGAGAAAATATAATATGTTTATATCGTCTATTTTGAGCGCTCTGCTCTTGATGGCTTCCTGTAATTTGATTGAGCCCGAACATGACCCAATCACTTATGGTGAGAGTTATATTCCACATCTGCTTAGCACCGACAAAGCAATGTATAAGCCGGGCGAAGTGGTCAATTTCAGTTTGAATAGCATGCCCGAACAGGCTGTCACGGTGCGCTATACGCATTTAGGCAAAGTCCTTGGAGAGAGCGCCGTTACATCCGCATCATGGACGTGGCAACCGCCATCGGAGGATTTCCAAGGTTATATGGCCGAACTGCGCACCAGCGATTCGGTTATCGCTTCCATAGGTATAGATGTGTCGTCCGAACCTAGCCGTTTCCCACGTAATGGTTTCTTGTCGTCTTATGGCAACATGGCGGCATCTGAAATCAACACCGTTTTGGACGACCTCAACCGGTATCATATTAACTATGTACAATTCCAAGACTGGCATTGGAAGCACCATCATCCACTGGCCGGAAGTGCAACTCAACCTATGGACGTTTGGACAGATATCATTAGTCGCAACTGCTATCGTACCACCGTGCAATCCTATATCGACGGAGCGCATAAGCGGGGTATGTTCACTCTTTTCTACAACCTCGGTTATGGTTGTCTGGAGGACTTTGCGTCCGATGATGTGAGCAGCGAATGGCTCATGTACACCGATAAACTGCACACTCATCTTGACAACCATCCGTTAGGCTCACCGTTCAAGAGTGCTATTTATCTGGCAGATATGCATAATAAGGGCTGGCAGGACTATCTGCGTGCTCGCAATGATGAAGTGTACGCTATCTTTGATTTTGATGGCTGGCAGATTGACCAGTTAGGCGTGCGGCCGACCACCGTTTATGACTACTCAGGTAATGAAGTGGATGTGCAATCGGCTTTTGGCGCGTTTATCGCTAACGAGAAGAACGCACAACCGAAAAAACGTATCGTTATGAACGCCGTCGGACAGTATGGACAGCAAGGACAGATAGCTTCCGCTCCGGTTGATTTTTGCTATACGGAGGTATGGGACCACTCTAATACTAACGGATATGCAATCTTCTCTGATATCATCACCAATAATGCCAATTGGT
>CACXYM010000033.1 GCA_902771935.1 uncultured Bacteroidales bacterium | reverse complement strand
CGGACGATAAGGAAAGTGTGCGCAAACTGATGTTGCAGCAATTGGGTGTCATCAAAACGATTGCCGGAACACCCACCGAAGCCAACCAACAACTGCTTGCGCGTCTCATGGCATTGAATGAGGAAACCGCCAATGCTCTCATCGATTGGCCAAGCATTTACCAAACCATCGATCTTGTTTATGACGGCTTCTATACACGTCTTGTGCAGAAATATGGAAATGTGTTGAACGAGAAGGAACTGCAACTCTGCTGTTTGCTCAAAGCCGATTTCTCCACTAAGGAGATCAATATGCTCACTCGTCAAAGTCCCCAAACCATCTACCAGCGCAAGACCCAAGTCCGTCAGAAACTCTCCCTTGCCGAAGCCGAGGACATCACAAAGATATTGGGATAATATCTCTTAGCAAGTATATCTCTACGCCAAGTTCCCAAGCAATATGCGCCATCTTCCCAAACAGAATTTAGTACCTTTGCAGTCGAATTTGAATCGTAAAACATGTGTTAATACTGTGTCACGGCACTAACTTGACTGAACAAAAATTAGATTAAGGCTGTCTTCTGCCCGGCTTACAACCCAGCAGAAGTTTTTTTATTTGTTAGCGAATTTATACACCAAGCGAAGGCACGTGCGAGGCGAAGATGCGGAGTGACGAAATGCCCGCCCTTTTCCCAGACGAGCGTGCAATGGCCGGAACCTATTGTGCGTTGCAGATGATCATACTCCCAGCGGATATTTGCGCCCACTTGCGCAATGGCTTTGTTCTTCGTGATTTCCTCTCGGTCGCCGAGACTGAGATAGACATAGCGTGCATACACCTCATGTGCATCCGAGAAGCCTTTCCATGCTGTAATCCATAGCGATGGAGATGCAGCAGCTACCGCATCAAAGCACTCCTCTTTGCAGACCGCCCAACGCGCGAACAAACCTGCCAAAGAATATCCTCCCAACACAATCAGCAACTTTCCATAGCGCTCAAACATGTATGGTATTAGATGCTTCGTAATAAAGTCCAATGTCACAAAGGCATGGTCACCAACAGATTGTCGAGGAGAGATATTCGGGTCGTGCCACGGCGTGAGTTCTTCTTCCCAATCGCTTATCGCAAACCCCGCAAAGACAAACGGCACATTAACCGCCTCTTTAATGGCCTCTATCTCCGCATCCAGCGTAGCATCCTCATGCTCACCCACCGGCTGAATGAGAAACACTTGCGGTTGCTCGTCTGCGTAAATGACGCATTTCTTGCCCGCTATTATTTCGCGGATTTTGGGCATTGGTCTAAATTCCATACGCTACAATTTACTCATATCAGAACGTCACTTTGCGTTCGGGAGCAGAGAAAGAGCAAAAACGAGCGGTAGCATCCTGGATGTAAAGCACAGCCATGTTGTCATCGTCGGCGTGATACATCGATTTCAACTCTTCGTTGCGGTTTAGGAACTCTTCCTTGACAGCCAGCGTCTCATCATTCACCAGTGTGCCGCTCAGACGCATCCACTCTGCTCCGGATGGCTTGAGTGCGCAGATCTCGAACTTGCCGTTGGCAGCCATCTGTTTGAATACATCTTTGCGCTTGCCGGTCATGATATACAGACGTCCGTCGATGATTTCCGACACGCCAAACGGCCGTACACGCGGTTGGTCGCCATCTACTGTGGCGATGAAGAATGCCCCACATTCCTTCAGGTACGCTTGTACCTCTTTCATGTTGTCTTGCATAAGTTGTTCGTTGATTAATTCGTTTTCATTGTTTGCCTCTGCGGGCTTGTTCGTTGTGCATCCTACAAACATCAGTAGCGATGCCATCATAAAAATAATCTTTTTCATATCAAATCGCTTACTTCTAATGGTACGTACTTAATCAGGTCTTGCGGAGCGAGGCGGAGTTGCATGCCACGCTGTCCCGCAGAAACATATATCTTCTCATGCAGCAGACAAGTCTCGTCGATGTACGACGGGAAAGGTCTTTTCATCCCTATCGGACAACAGCCGCCACGGATGTAACCGGTGAGCGGTAGCAACTCCTTTTGCGGAATGGGTTTGCAGGATTTGTTGCCGCTGGCGCGAGCTGCTTTCTTTAAGTCCACCTCACATGCTCCGGGCACTACACATACAAAATGCTTGGTCTTGTCGCCTTCCAGCACGATAGTCTTGAAGACGGCATCCACATCCTCACCTAACTGTTCCGCCACATGCGTTGCGCTCAAATCCGACTCGTCCACGGCGTACTCAATCAGTTCATACGCAATCCCTGCTGCATCCAGCAACCGACACACATTCGTCTTCTGTATCTTCTGTGCCATATCAATGCCCTCTCATAATATCTGTTTTGCTATGATTGCACATGCCTCGGCATCGGCGAGGGCGTGGTGGTGGTTAGTCATTTCGTAGCCACAGTAGCGGGCGATGATATCCAAGTTATGATGTCCCTCCGGCCAGACTTTGCGGGAACGAAGCAACGTACATTCGAACTCATAGTCCGGATAAGCTATCTCGTATGCACGAAAGACCGCTTTCAGGCAATTCTCGTCAAACGCTTTGTTGTGCGCCACAAACGGCACTTCTCCATCCTCTATATACGGAAAGTACTCATGTATCTTCCGCTGCGCGTCTGCCCATACGTCAGGAAACTCCGGAGCATCGTTGGTATCATCAAGACTCAGACCGTTCACTTCACTACAACGCGTATTATAGAAGTTTGGTATGGGACGAATGAGCGAATAGTAACTATCTACAATCTCCCCATTTTTGACGATGACCATACCTACCGAACAAACGCTTGACTGCGCGAAGTTAGCTGTCTCAAAATCTATGGCTACGAAGTTATCCATTAGTAGTCCTTCTATATTCTTTTACCCTAAGTCAGCAAAAATAATCCAGTTTGGAGAATGGTAGGTCAACACACCTATGGTCAATATGCTGCACAATATGAGCACAATCCATAGTCTCCAGTGATTCTGCACGAACGGCACTGTCCGCCATCGTTTGGCAATGTGGATGGCGCCAAGCATACAAGCGATATAAATGGCGATATCAAGCAGCATCAATTCATGCCGCACAAATACCCAATAAGAAAAAAACGCCATGACTATAAGCGGCATCACTGCCAGTCCTCCTAATACAGGTGCACCTATTTCACGAATGTCGCGGCGACTAATAGTAAGATACAAACTCAGCAACAGCATTGGGTAAAAAACCATTTTCATGTGGGCCATCACACTCTCTGCTACGGGAAAGAAATAGCCCATAAAATGGTTGAAGAACGGCACGTGATGCACAAAATGCATGCTTGTACCAAAGACTATCAGCAATATAGCTGCTATGATTGTTTCTTTGCGGGTCATGATTCTCTTTTATGATTTAAAGCATTCAGTTTTAAATAATATCTAATATCGGTTTATTTGGGGCGATATCGAAATTCTCAAGCGCCCAGCCGATGAGAGCGGAGACATGGGGCATGAGAGATTGCCCGCGGGCGGTGAGACAATATTCTACGCGTGGTGGCACTTCGGGATACAAGGTGCGACTAATCAGACCTATTTGCTCCAAACGGGAAAAAGAACACTTTTGAAATCGAGTGCAAAGGTACGCATTTTTTTTGATATATGCAAATTTTCTTACATAAATTTGCCTTTTACAGGATTTATAACGTACTTTCGAAGGAGTCCCCATTAAGAACTTTCACCCGTGTTAGGATTTGGAAGGGCGCAGTTGCTTGGCAGGGCGAACGAACGTGACTGAAAAACGGAAGACCGTAGGTAAGTATAAAAGAAAAAACCGCCAGTGTCTTTACGACCTGACGGCTTGTCGGACTTACTCCGTATGTTATATCTTGATGTGTTTGCGGTATATTTGATTGGTGTACTCCTCTTCATCCGTGCTAAACTCCGGCACTTTTGCTTCTCCTACAAACTCAAAACCATGTTTTGGATAGTACTGCCAATTACATGAGCTGTCTGTCCAGAGATATAGCCACTCTATGCCACGTTTCCGTAATCGCTCTATTAGTGCGTTTAACACAGACGTACCATAACCTTTTTTTTTGCTGATGAAGAAAGAGAGCTTTGCCGAGTTGGGCAGCATCTTTGACAGAAGTTCTTCATCAGTCCGCATTAGGTATCGCTCGTTGGTTAGGAGTTTCTGTTGCTCATCATCTGTCAAGGCAGGCAGTTGGTTTCTAAGCCACGTGGCAGCACTGTTCGTTTCACCGGGCAGCCATGCAAAAGCGATGGCTTGCATACCATCTTCGTCCTCTGCCTGCAGAGCAAGGTCAGCAGAATACAGGTAGTATCTTGTCAGATATTGACAAAAGATACGGGCGACTGCTGAACCGTGCGCACCTTGATTTTTTCCCCACACGCCCTCTGCCATCTCAGCAACGAGGTCTATATTACCTTGATTAAATGGTTTGATTTCCATAATGCGTATATCTCCTTGAAAACGACCGCAAAATTACTACTTTTTTTTCAAATATGCAAGTTTTTCTTCTCAATTCGTCCAGATTTCTGCATTTTGAAACAAAAATCTCGCGTTAGGGATTGGAAGGGCTATGGTATAATGCAATTATGCGGAACTTGCGAACCCCTGCAAAGCCCGACCTCGTCGAGTCAGAGAACATCCGACCTCGGGCACAGGACACCGATGGCACGGGACACCGCGAACAGATGTCGGCAGGGCAGATATCGGGATCAAATCCCGACGAAATGGACGGAGAAGGAGCGGCGTTTTGCAGGATTTCCGGAAGCATTACTCTACATATTGCACATAACTTCCCCGGATGCATTTCCAGCAACCGTCGTTCAAGAGGAAGATATCGTCGCCATAGACGCCGGAGATCTTGTCGCCGTCTTGGTCCACGTCGTACCACCATGTGCCTTGCTTGACGCAAAAATAGCCGTTTCCGGCGCATAGGTCTGAATTCCATTTTGATAAGTCGTGCTTATTGAGGGCTGCAAGACAATCTCGGCGTCTCCTTCCAAAGCGACTGCAAAGGTACAACTTTTTTTGCAATTATGCAATAGTTGGTGGCACTTTTCTGTTGTTAAAATGCTTTATTTTACAAAAATCCGTGCGTTAGAATGCATCCCTTTGGTTTATTTTAATACATAGGCACGGAGCCAGGCGTCGATGTCATCTATGTCGGGATTGACGTGCTTGCGGACGATTTGGCGACGGTGATAGATGGTTTGTTTCTGGACGTTGAGGAGAATACCCATGTCCGGGTCGGAGGCTCCGATGATAGTAAGGATGGCAAACTGCATGTCGGACTCAGTTAGTGCAGGATAATCATTGCGCAGGCGGCTGATCGCGCCATCCAGTGCGCGGTCCACGTAAGCAATGAGTTCGTCTATACTCTCTTTGCTCAATGTCAGTTGTTCGTTGCGATAGGTCTGCAACCATTTGGGGAACTCGGGTTCGTTACCTCGCAGGCGTTGCAACTCCATCTCACGCGTCAGGTTCACTTTCTGTTTGAGCCGTTCCAATGCCAGTTGGAGTTGTTGGGCGTACTTGTCTTGCAAGGCTTGCAGTGCGGCGGCTTGTTCGCGACGTCGATGCTGCCAGTAATGCCAAAGGATGAGGGAAAGGGCTACCACTAATAGCAAAAGCAGCACTAATACCAAGGATATCTTGCGTTGCCACTGCCGTTCGCGTTGTGCCTCTTGCGCCAGTTGTTGTTCGCGGGCGACATCATAATGTAAGGAAAGCGCGTACGTACGCGCACCCGCGTCGCGCTGGAGCTCTTGTATCTTGCGGTCATATAGATCTAACAACACCTCATAGGCTTTGTCGTTCTTGCCTTGTTGCCGGAGCACTTTGCTTAGCAGATAGGCGTAACTCTGTTCGAACCAATAGGCGTACGAGGAGTCTTTGGGTTGCAGGCGCTCTAAATAAAAGGCAGCAGAGTCTGTAGCGTGTTGCGCCAAGAATAGTTCGACGATCTCTGAGTAGCGCGCGTGCGCTCCGTGTTTTTCAGCCAGTTCCTTACAAACCGCCAAACGCTGCGTCACGCTGTCCGGATAACAGAGTTGGTAACGATAGGCATCTATATCCAAGAGCAGCACATCGCTTTGCGCGGTTTGTGCGTATTGTTTTGCTTGCGCAAAATACCATAACACACTATCTTGCTCACCGCCGGTTAACGCGATTGTACGCGCTATGTCACGATAGGCGCACGCCAGATAGACGGCATTCTCACCTTGCATCAATAACGGAATGGCTTTGTGGTAGTAGCTACCAGCTATCTCATAGAGCATCTCACTCTCAGAGGTGTTGCCTAAATGGAAGCGGGTGAGACCCAACAACTGATTACTGCGCGTTGCAATCCTTTCGTCTTTCGACTTTCTACTTTCTACTAAACATTCTTCTGCTTGCTTGAGATAAGTGGTCGATTCTTCATAGTTACTATGCTGATTGGAGGAGGTTCCCAAGGCATACAGTTCTTCTGCCTTTTGGAGTTGTTTTTGAGCATTTGAGGCTCCATTTCGGCATCCTTGCCACAAAAAAATCAAGCAAAAAATGCCCCATCCAACAACGCGTACAACTTTATTTTTCTTCATATTTTATAAGTAATTGATATAAAGTGTTTTACAAAATGCACAAAATAGGGATCGTACAACTGCAAAATTTGGTCATGTCAAAAAAACGCAGTACCTTTGCACCGGATTTTGAAACATGTTTCACGATGCAAAATTAGTAAAACTTTTTAATCTATGCAAATTATGGAAAAGAAAAATTTATTTTGTCTGCTTTTTGTAGCCTTTTTACTATTAAAAGGAACATGCGCCTACGCGACGGTGTATAACGGCGTGTGCGGAGAGCATGTGAGTTGGACGCTGGACAGCGAGACCAAGGTACTCACTATCTCCGGGACTGGTGAGATGTACCATGACGGTCACTTTTCCGATGCTCTTCACTGGCATGGTCAAAATCTCAACACTGCTTTTCAGTCGGTGGTGATAGAACCCGGAGTGACTTCAATCGGGTACTGGGCGTTTGCCAATGCTACCAACCTGACATCTGTCACCATGCCGGAAGGCATCTCCGTTGTTGAAAACAACGCATTCTACAATAGCGGCATTACCTCTATCGTGCTACCGAACAGTGTTACTGATGTAAATGACGGTGCTTTTGATAATTGCAAGCAATTGGTTTCTTGTGATTTGGGGCGCGGTATAAAACATATCGGAAAGAACTGTTTCGGCAATTGCTATGCTTTGACATCGCTCAAATGGTCGGATTGTCTGGAGACAATTGGCAGTTGGGCTTTCTACGCGAATCATCCCACCAATGTTACTGCAGCGGGTACGATTCCTTTGCAGGACACCTTGGTTTTTCCAGCAACGTTCCGTTCCATGGATGCAATCTTCGATTGCAAGACGAACGTCAAAGTGGTCGTATGGAATGCCCGCCGTCCTGAAGGAAGCGGTTTGGGAGCGTTGCATAATTACAATGATACCTTTGACGAGATTATCGTAGGTTCGGAAGTGGAAGTTATTCCTGCCGGGTTATTCCGCGACCAGACGACAATAGACACCATTATCCTGCCGGAAAGCATCGAATCCATCGGGCAGAATGCGTTTAACGGATGTAAGAAGCTCCAATATGTCAACATTCCCGAAAACGTGCAATCGATTGGCAAGGCAGCTTTCTATAATTGCGCTGCGTTGACGTCATTGGAATTGCCGGAAAGTATCAGCGAAATATATGGCTCTACATTCTACGGCTGTAAGAGCCTGACGCGAATTCACATTCCACAAGGCGTGACGACTATCGGCGAGAGTGCCTTCGTGAACTGCCCCGCATTGGATTCAATCGTGTTACCTTCAGAACTGACGATGATCAGCGGAAGTGCTTTCTCGGGCATCGGGCTTCAAGACACACTCGTTATCCCCGACAAAGTGGTAGCTATCAGTAGCAATGCTTTTGAGAACTGGTCTTCGCTCGAATATCTGTCAATCGGTAAGAATGTCACACTTATTGCCGACAATGCCTTCAAAGGAGATAGTGCTATTCAAAAAATCACTGTTTGGGCAGCGGTGCCGCCGATGGTATCAGAAGGAACACTCGCTGACATCCCGGATAGCGCTTGGCTTTCTGTACTTCCTGATAGCCGTAAACTATACCGTGAACACGCGTACTGGGGACGTTTCCGCATGGCCGATGTTCCCGACTCGACAATGATCCAACGCACTGTGACCGTGGATGCTGCAGAGACGACAGCCGACTTCACGTGGCCGACGGATAGTGCCGCACATTCCTACCAGATAGATATCTACAAAGACGGAGCGGTCTTCTGCAAACTGACGCTCGGCAACCACGGACAGCTTCTCGGTATCTCCTTCTCCGCGCCCGGCAGAAAAATGACCAATGACCAATCACAAATGACCACTGACGAAAGTCAGCCTTATAGGCTTTCCTTCAAAGTGACCGGTCTCAATGCGGCTTCGCGGTATAACTACGTTCTCTCTACGCTGGACGCTAACGGCACACCGCTGCATGTCTATATAGGCGATTTCGCCACTTTAGGCTATCAAGGGGAACTGCAAGGCGACGGACTGGAG
>CACXYM010000032.1 GCA_902771935.1 uncultured Bacteroidales bacterium | reverse complement strand
TAGTCACGAGTTACCGGTAAAACGGTACCTGCTTTTTGTCACTTCGACTTAGCAAAAGGAAAAATGGAAACTTGAAAAGTGAAAAAAGTTTCCATTTTTCTTGTGTATATGGAATAATTGTAGTACTTTTGCCGCCGTTTTGCGACTAAAGTATGAGTAACGAACAACGGGGACATATTATAAAGACGGCGGGAGAGATGTTCTTCCGACTGGGCATACGTAGCGTGTCGATAGACGATATATGCCATGAGTTGGGTATGTCGAAGAAGACGTTCTATGTGTATTTTGAGTCTAAGGATGAGTTGGTAGCGCAGATGCTTCATGCGAATGTGGAGTATATCGCGCAGAAGATGGAGGATTTGATGGCGTTGCATGATTTCCGTCAGTTGGTGGCGAAGTTTTTGAAGCACCAAGAGGCGGAGAAGAATGATGTGCGACGTGTGCCACAATTGGTGTATGACTTGAAGAAGTATTACCCTCGTCAGTTTGCGCAGTTCCAGAAGGAGAGTTTCGAGACGCAACGCAAATATATCGCGGCGTACTTGGAGCAAGGACAGAAAGAAGGCCTCGTGCGCGCGGACCTCAATATAAGTCTCACGGCGGAGTTGTTCGCGATGATTCATAGCGATGCGATACGGCATTTTGAGGAGATTGAGTCCAGCGGGCGCAATATGCACCAGATAGGACATACGGCAATGGATGTTTTTGTCAGGGGAATATTGTCGGAAGAAGGACTGGAGCTGTATAAGTAAAAGTCGAAAGATAAAAGTCGAAAGTCGAAAGAATATATATATGAAAAAGATTGTATTTGTATTAATGGCGCTATCGATGAGTTTGATGAGCATGGCGGAAGACCATGTGATGGCAGCCACGAAAGGAAGTAAATCCAATGGTAAGAGCGATTATCCTGATACGCTGAGTCTGAATCTAAAGGAAGCGCAGGATTATGCAGTAGATCAGAACCGCACGCTGAAGAATGCGTCTTTGGCGGTTCAGGAAGCGTATGCGCAGCGTTGGCAAACGATCGCGGCGATGTTACCGCAAGTGGATGGAAGTTATAGCTACAACGACTATTTGGGCTACAAAGCGACGATGTCTATGATGGGCAGAGATGTGGAGATTGGTATGCCTAACCAAGGTTCGTTGGTTGTGACAGCATCGGTAGGTATTAACGGACAAGGGATCGTCGGTGCGCTGCTTAATAATGTGGCGATTGACATGAAGAAGATCTCGTTGGAGAAGTCCGAGGTGGAACTGCGCGGAAGTGTGATGACGAGTTATGTGTCGTTGCTGGCTCTGCAGAGTATCACAGAGTTGTTGGACTCCAGTTTGGTGAATATCGAAGAGTTAGAGCGCATGACGCAGAACGCGGTAGATGCAGGTGCTTCCGAGCAAACGACAGCTGACCAGATTCATGTGCGCGTGAACACGATGCGCAATAATATTAATGTGCAGCGCAATAATATCGCGTTGGCTTATAACTCGCTGAAAGTGCTGCTGGATGTGCCTGTTGAGACGTATCTGATTTTGGAAGATGATTTGGACGCCATCTTATCGCCGGAAGCGGTGTTGAATCTGCTATCTGCGAACTTTGATGTGCATAATAACTTGAATTATCAGTTACTTGAGAAGAGTGCGGAATTGGCACGTCGCAATGTGCACATGGCAGGTTGGGCGTATGGTCCGACGCTGTCGTTGGCGTATAACTACACCAATCAGCAGTATTATGGCGACGGCGGTATGCGTATGACTCCGCCGAATGTCATACAAGTAGGTGTTCGTTTGCCGTTATGGTCAAGCGGAAAACGTGCAGCCGGTGTAGTGGAGAAGAAGATTGCTTACCAAGAGGCGCTGAATACGCTGTCCGAGACGACGGATCAGTTGGCAATCCAATATAACCAATTGTGCTATAACCTCAGCAGCGCGTATGAGACCTATGTGACGGATAAAGAGAGTCTGGAAGTGGCACAGCGCGTGTTCGCTTCTATTACGCAGAAGTACAAGTTCGGCGCAAGCAGTATGTTAGAGCTGACGAACTCGAGTAACGATTTGATTAATGCGCAATCAACCTACGTGCAGGCGATGCTCTCATTGGTGAATGCACAAGTTGAGTTGGAGCAGTTCTTGAATAATTAATAATGAATAATTAATTGAATATCTATATGAAAAGAGTATTTATTTATTCACTGGCAGCTTTGATGCTGATAGGCTGCGGCAAGAAAACAACCACCACAACGGTTGAAGAAGAGCGCGTAGAGCAAGTGCGTACTACCGTGCTTCATTACCAGGAAATCCAACGTGAGATTTCCTTATCCACGAACTTACAAGGTTATTTGACACTCAATGTCGCTCCTTCTGTAACGGGTAAGATTGAGCATATCTACTGCGAAGTAGGTGACCGCAAATCGAAGGGACAAGACCTCGTTCGTATGGACCAAACACAGTACAAAACAACTAAGATTACACTCGGAAACCTCGAAGTGGAGAAGAATCGTATTGAGAACCTGTTGCGTACCGGTTCTGCTACGCAGCAACAATATGACCAAATTCTCACGCAGTATAACTCCACGAAAGAGCAGTTAGAGTTCTTGCAAGCCAATACCTATGTGAAAGCTCCGTTCTCCGGAGTTATTTCGGCTAAGAACTACGAGGATGGCGAGTTATATGGCGGTCAGCCGATTTTAGTGCTCACACAGCTTGATAAGCTCAAAGCACTCGTGGCTGTTCCCGAGACTTATTTCCCGCGCTTCAAAGAGGGAATGAAGTTGCAACTGACTTCGGAGATTTATCCGGAGAAAGTGTTTACGGCAACGGTGGAGGTTGTTTATCCGACAATTGATGCTTCGACTCACACGTTCCAGGTGAAGATTGTTGTGCCGAATGGTCAGCATCTCTTGCGTCCGGGAATGTACGTAACGACTACGATTGGTTTGGGCAAAGCCAAAGTGCTTGTCGCTCCCTATCAGGCAGTGGAGAAGCTTGTCGGTGCCAACGATCGTTACGTGTTCATTAACGACAACGGTCGTGCCAAACGTGTTGCTGTAGAGCTCGGACAACGTTTCGACCAAAACATTGAAATCATCGCTCCTGAAATAGTGGAAGGTGTTGAGTTAGTCACCGTCGGCCAGCATAAACTCGTCGATGGCGTCAAGATTAATGTAGTCGAAAGTCGATAGTCGAAAGTCGAAAGCTGAATTACGTATGATACACAATTTTAGGGATTTGGAGGTTTGGCAAAAGTCAATGAAATTGACCAGCTGTATCTATGGTATAACCAAATCTTTTCCACAAAATGAAATATATGCTTTGTGTTCACAAATGCAACGTGCTGCAACGTCTATCCCTTCAAATATAGCCGAAGGTTCCGGACGTTTTTCGGATAAAGAACTTGCATATTTCCTTAATATTGCTTTAGGTTCTGCGTATGAACTTGAAACAGAATTATTGATAGCAAATAATGCACAATATATTAATGAGGAACAATGTGCTCTTATACGTCAACAAATAATAGAAATTCAAAAAATGCTTTATGCATTAATAAAAAAATATAATGTGTAACTGTCATCTGTCGATTCAAACTTTGCTTTTGACTTTCGACTTTTGACTTATGACTAATAATTTATGTCTATATACAAGTCAGCGATAGAAAAACCCGTCACCACTGCCCTCATCTTCGTGGCAGTGATTGTGATTGGTGTGTACAGCTTCATCAAGCTGCCTGTCGACCAATTCCCGGAAATGGATCCGCCTTATATAACCGTGATGACGACTTATCCGGGCGCTTCGGCTTCTGAAATGGAGACGAATGTAACGAAGATAATGGAGAATGCCCTCACGTCTGTGGATCACCTGAAGCATATCACTTCACAATCCAAAGATAACATGTCCATGGTGACCTTGGAGTTGGAGTGGGGTAGTAACATGGACGAAGCGACGAATGATGTGCGCTCGTTCGTAGATATGGCAGCCAATAACCTGCCGGATAACTGCTCTAAACCCGTCATCTTCAAGTTATCCACCAGTTCGATGCCTATCTGTCAGTATTCCATCACTGCCGATGAGACGTACGCCGGATTGGATAAGATATTGAACGACGAAGTTGTTCCGCAGTTAAACCATATTGATGGTATCGGTAATATCTCGCTTTCCGGTGCGCCGGATCGCTATGTCTATGTCAATATCGACCAGCAGAAACTCGATGCGTATGGCATCACACTCGAGCAAGTCGGACAAGTGGTATCTGCCAATAACTTGAACCTCTCTTCCGGAACGATAAAGATGCCGCAAGAGCAGTATCAGATGCAGGTGCGTAGCGAATACCTCGAGTCCTCCGAGATTGCTAATCTCATGGTCGCTATCACGCCGCAAGGACAGCAAGTCTTCGTCCGCGATATCGCTACCATCAAAGATACGATTAAAGACCTCTCACTCGACGAGAAGACCAACGGCCGCGAGGCGGTGCGTTTGGTTATCGCTAAGCAGACGGGTGCGAACACCGTGCAGGTTTGTAAGGACGTGCGCAAAGAGTTGGCGAAACTGCAGAAACAGTTGCCAACCGACGTCAAGATTGAGAAGATCTACGACAGCTCCGAGAATATTCAGAACTCTATTAACTCCTTGGAAGAGAGCGTGATGTACGCCTTGTTATTCGTCGTGCTGGTTGTGCTCTTCTTCCTCGGTAAATGGCGTGCGACATTGATTATCGGTATCACGATTCCTATTGCCTTGATTGTAGCGTTTATCTACTTGGGCGTAGCGGACTCCAGCTTGAATATCATCTCGCTTTGTTCGCTCACGATTGCTATCGGTATGGTCGTGGATGATGCGATCGTCGTCTTGGAGAATATCACTCGCCACGTCGAGCGTGGTGAAGACCCGCACGATGCATCTATTTACGCGACGAATGAGGTGTGGATATCCGTTATCGCTACCACCTTGGTGCTTGTAGCAGTATTCGTTCCGCTCACGATGTTGAACGGCATGGCGGGAATCATGTTCCATGAGTTAGGATGGATTGTCACGGTCGTATGCTGTACTTCAACACTTGTGGCTATCTCCCTTACGCCAATGTTGTGCTCTAAGCTGCTCACAGCTAAGAAAGTGCATGTGGACGAAAATGGTGACTTGATTGAGGACGATAAAGATAAAAAGACATGGTACGACAAGACCGTCGTACGTATGTTGGATATCATCGATGACTATTACGCAAAAGCCTTAGGCTGGTGCCTGAAGCATAAAGCCATCACGCTGTTGATTCTCTTCGCCTTCTTTATCGCTTCGTTTACTCCTGTTTTCATGGGCAAGATTGGTACCGACTTCATGCAGCAACAAGATAACGGCCGCTTGTCCGTAACCGTTAAGTTGCAGCGTGGTACGCGTATTGAGGAGACGCTGAAGACCGCGCGTCGCTTGGAAGCACGTTTCGTAGAACTCGTGCCTGAGATTCAGCTCATCAACACCTCTGCCGGTTCGAACGACGATGCCACTATTGCGGCGCTGTTCTCCAGCACAATGAACAACAAGATTCAGATGACCGTCCGTCTGCCCAAGAAATGGGAGCGTGACCGGGACATCTGGACCATTGCTGAGATACTGCGTCAGGAGATGGCTACTTATCCCGAGATTAACGAGTACCAATGTGCTGTCTCTTCCGGAGGTCCCGGCGGTGGTAATACAGTGGACTTGGAGATTTATGGTTATGACTTTGATAAGACCAGTCAGTTGGCAGAGCAATGCCGTCAGTTGATTTCTGCTTTGCCGGGTGCGCGTGACGTCAATATCAGCCGTGAAGACGACCGTCCTGATATTAAGATTACGGTCGATAAAGAGAAAGCCTCTCGCCTCGGCCTGAGTTCAGCAACTATCTCTACCTACCTGCGTAATCGCGTAGCCGGAATGTCTTGCGGCTACCTTAAGGACGATGGTTCGGAGTACGATATCGTTGTGCGCTTGCAGGAAGACGACCGCAACTCTATCTCCGACGTCATGGACTTGACTATCCCTACGGCTACAGGCAAACAAGTCAAACTCAGCGAAGTGGCGCAAGTAGGTGAATATTGGGCGCCGCCTACGATTGAGCGTAAAGCCCGTCAGCGTATCGTGACAATCAAAGCTACGCCGTATAACACCACGTTGGGTGAGTTGGCACAAGCTATCGAGGCACAAGTCATTCCGCAACTCGATTTGCCGGTCGGCTATTCAACGCATATCGGTGGTAATGTCGAGACCCAACAAGACACTTTCCGCGATATGGGATTACTCATGGCGTTGATCGTGCTGCTCGTCTATATCGTGATGGCTTCTCAGTTCGAGAGCCTGCGTATGCCGGCGATTATCATGTTCACTATCCCGTTTGCTTTGTCCGGTGTGATGATTGCTCTCTGGATTACAGGACGCTCCCTCGATATGATTGGCGCACTTGGTTTGGTGCTGCTTGTCGGAATTGTGGTGAAGAACGGTATTGTCCTTGTGGACTATATTAACCTCATGCGTGAGCGGGGCTACGAACTCAATACCGCTATCCAGATGTCCGGCCGTAGCCGTATCCGTCCCGTTCTCATGACCGCCTTTACAACCATCCTCGGTATGATTCCTATGGCTGTCAGCTCCGGTGAAGGTGCCGAGATGTGGCAACCGCTCGGTATTGTCGTTATCGGTGGTTTGACCGTCTCTACATTCTTGACGCTCTTCGTCGTGCCCGTATTATATGGTATCATGTCCCGTCACGGCGATCGTGATAAGCTGGAGGCACTCCGCAAGAAGTTTATTTTTATGGATATTAAAGTGAAAAAGGAGGACAAAAAATGACTTGTGTTATGATTGTTTTCAACCAAGCGAATACCGCTCGTGTTGAGTATATGCTGGATACACTGGAGATACACGGCTTCACGTTCTTTGAGCAAGTGCAAGGTCGCGGCACGAATGGCGGTGAGCCACGTCGCGGCACGCACGCTTGGCCGGAGATGAACTCCGCCGTGCTAACCGTTGTCGAAGATAGTCAAGTGGAGACCCTATTGGAATCCGTACGCAAGCTCGACTTACGTAATCCTGAAATCGGCGTCAAAGCCTTTACTTGGAAAATCGGACAAATGGTTTAAAACTCAATATGCGATGCCGTAATCGGCTCGTTGAGGAAGATAGAAGCAGAGTCCCGGAACTTTTCCGCGGACTCTGTTGTTATATATTGGCATGTCCCGCCGTGCGATAGGTCGGATGCTATTTCCGGATGCCTACCCAGATAATCCTTCAGCGATGCAGCGACAATATCCCCCTGACACACTACCTTATAACCGCTCAACCGCTGCGCTACTTCAGCCGATATCTTCGGCAGCAAAAGCGGATAATGCGTGCAGCCTAAAATGATGGTATCGAGTTGATTGTCTTTCTGCACCAACTCGCTTATATATTTCTTTACGAAATAATCGGCTCCCTCGCTGTTGTGTTCGCCCGCTTCAATTAGCGGCACCCACATCGGACATGCCACCTGCGAAATAACCAAAGAACTTCTTTCGACATTTATCGGAGTGCCCAAAGCCTCGCTTTCGACTTTCGACTTTTGACTTTCGACTTTCTTTAGCTCCATCACATACGAGTTGGAAGACACCGTCCCCGGAGTAGCCATAATGCCGATATGCTTGGCGCCATTGGCAATCACGTACTCCACGGTCGGCCGAATAACGCCTAACACGCGCACTTTGTTCGGGTCGATATCATGTTGCTGAATAGTCCGCAATGCCTTTGCCGAAGCCGTGTTGCACGCCAAAATAATCAACCGGCAACCTTGTGCTTGAAGCCATTTGACCGCCTGAAGCGTATATTCATATATCACTTCAAACGACCGCGTCCCATACGGCGCACGAGCATTATCCCCCAAATACAAGTAATCGTATTCAGGTAACCGCTGACGTATCTTCTCCAATATCGTCAACCCGCCATAACCGCTATCAAAAACGCCAATTTTCATTTCGCCGGCAAAATTACTACTTTTTGGGGACATGGGCAAGTTTTTTTTGGGGAAAAAGAAAGATTTTTATTTTTTTTCTCCTTTCTCGCATCTCCTCTCCTCTTTTACATCCTCTCCGCTTTCCTCTTTCCTTGGGTTGTTGGTTGGTGTTTGGTTTGTGTGTGTGCTCGGACATAGGCGGTTTAGTCCTTCGCGACTCTTTCCCTATAAGAGTCAGCGCTATTCCCGTGTCCCGCCCGCCGCTTTTCGTGCATCTTCCTTCTCCCGCCCGCAAATCCATTTTCGTGACGCGTAGCGTAAGTGCCGAACTGCCCGTGACTCGGGAACCATGCGGCGTGTAGCATTTCGGCTGTTTACATCCGGTGGCTGCCTATCCCCTCGCATTAGTCCATTACTTTTGGCTATTTAGTGGGTGGTGTGGCGGCGCGCGGCGTGGTGGCGCCTTTTATGGTACGGTTTTTTGGCGACATACACAAATAAAAAATCACTTTTGCTACTTTTTTCAAACGGCATATTTTCTGTTTGACATAGTCAAAAGATTGGTTCCAAAAAACCGTACCTTTGCAGCCGCAAAGGTTTTTGAACTCGTACCTATGAAAAAAGTAGCGATTTTATTAGTGGCTTTTATGGCTTTTTGTTGCTGTCAACGAAATGGTAAAGAAGTATGTGGTGTAGCGGTTAAAGGTTCGCCGTGGGAGTTAGCTGCTGCGATATCGGACAAGGGAGACGGTAGTTTTCATGTGGAGAGTGTCGATGTGTATGAAGCGTCCGAGCCCTATGACGATGGACTTGTTCCCGCCGAGGTGGTCTGCGACCTGACCAACGGCAAAGTCACCGATGCGTTTTTATATAGTAAGTTTTTAGATAGAGAATAATATGGCAAAGTATGATTTAGCAAAAGCTAAAGAAGCTAAACAAGATGAGTTTTACACTCAACTCCCCGATATCGAGAAAGAGTTGGTGCATTATCAAGAACATTTCCGTGATAAGGTAGTGTTCTGCAACTGCGATGACCCATATGAGAGCAATTTCTTTAAGTACTTTGCGCTCAATTTCAATGCGCTCGGCTTAAAGAAACTGATTGCTACTTGTTACGACGGCTCACCAATAGCCCAACAAGAACTGCCACTTTTCCCCGTTGAGAATAGTACGCCGACCAAGAAAGCGTACAAGGTGGAGATTACCGAAGTGCCGGATTTAGACGGCAACGGCTCAACCGATTTAACGGATGTAAAGCTCCTTCTCCAAAATAATAATAATGTCAAGGCAGAGCTTAAAGGCAATGGAGATTTTCGCTCTCCTGAATGTATTGAATTACTTAAACAAGCCGATGTAGTTGTAACAAATCCGCCTTTCTCACTGTTTAGAGAATATGTTGCTCTACTTATTAAATATGAAAAAAAATTCATTATAATTGGTAATCAAAATGCTATTACGTACAGAGAAATATTTCCTTTAATAAAAGATAATAAAATTTGGCTTGGAAATAAAAATGGAAATATGGCATTTAGAGTACCCGATTATTATGAACCTCGTGATACTCGCTATTGGGTTGATGATTTAGGGCAAAAATGGCGCAGTTTAGGTAACATATGTTGGTTTACTAATATAGATATTAAAAAAAGACATGAGGAACTTATTCTGATTAAACACTATACCCCTGAGGATTATCCAAATTATGATAATTACGATGGTATAAACGTAAATACATATATTGAAATACCTTGTGATTATTCTGGTGTTATGGGAGTGCCTGTAACCTTTTTGGATAAATATAACCCCGACCAATTTGAAATTGTCGGCGCTATGACTACTACGAAAGTTGATGATTATAATTATGGTTATCCATATGTTAACGGTGTAAAATTATACGCCCGCATTTTAATCCGCAACAAAAAACCACAAATATCATGATTATAGAACCTAAAAAAGTAAAGATTGCCGACTTGGTGGACGGCTTTCGCGACAGCGATGAGGAAGGCGTTGTCGGCTATCACGGCAAATTGGACATTCGCCCTAAGTATCAGCGAGAGTTCGTCTATAGCGACAAACAAGAGAAAGCCGTTATTGACACTATCTCCAAAAACTACCCGCTCAACGTCATGTACTGGGTAGAAAAAGAAGATGGTAACTACGAAGTCATGGACGGACAACAACGCACACTCTCTATCTGTCACTACTATTGGGGTGCGTACGCTGTCAATTGGAAAGGTAACCTTTGGGGCTACAAGAACCTACCCGAAGCTGAGCGCGAGCAGTTCCTAAACTACGAATTGGACGTGTACATCTGCAAAGAGGGCACGGACGTTGAGAAATTAGAATGGTTCCAAGTGATCAATATAGCCGGTGAGGAGCTGACCCATCAAGAAATCCGCAACGCAGTGTACGCGGGCTCTTGGGTGACGGACGCTAAACGCTACTTCTCACGGAATAATAGCGCTGCCAAACGTTTGAGTGACGGCTATATATCCAAAGCTTGGAATAGACAAGCGGGTTTGGAAATGGCTATCGATTGGGTCGCTAAAAGAGATGGCATGTCTATTGACGACTACATGCGCCATCACCAACACGACTCCGACTGCAGCGACCTTTGGACATACTTTAACCTCGTCATGACGTGGGTCAAAATGAAGTTCATCGGTAAGCATGCCAACCTCTACACCGCCACCGATTGGGGCGAGATGTACCGCAAGCACAAGGACGACGAGATAGATGCTAAGAAACTCGAAGCATGGATATCCGAACTCCTCAAAGATGGTGAAATAACCAATAAGAAAGGTATCCTTTGGTACGTACTCGATAACAACGAGCAACACCTTGGCTTGCGCGCTTTCGATGAGAAAACCGCACTTGAGGTCTATGAGGAACAAGGTCATAAATGTATCGGGGAGAACTGCCCGGAACATGGACGCGAACTCGACTTCTCAGAAATGGAAGCTGACCATATCGTGCCTTGGTCGAAAGGTGGTAAAACCGTAAAAGAAAACTGTCAAATGCTCTGCCGCCACTGTAACAGGACGAAGAGCAATAAATAATTGAAATATAGCTACTGCGAGAGCAGAGTTGCGTCGCTAACGATAAGTCTAAGCGGGAACTTAAGAACACTATCGTGGAACGATGCCTTTGACGTAGTACCAACTACGGCACGGGTGGACGTTTCTATAAAATGGTGTTCGAGATTTCCCGCTTAGACTCGTTTTATTCTAACTGAAGTCCGTGCTTTTTTATGCAATTAAAAACTTTACTTATATGCAACAAGTTCTTAAAATTGAGCAACCGACTATCGGACAAAATTTCGGGTCTGTAACTATCAACAATTACTATCCTCAATCTGTCGCAGACCCTAAACCTATCGTAGAGGATAAAGTCAATAACAAACCTTCTGCTATTCCACCGGATTTCTTCTGCATCTCGGCACGTTTTACTGAAGAGAACATCCGCGAACGGCTCGCCGCAGAACTCTCGATGGCTACTTGTAAAATTGACTATTGCAGGGCGCTCTATCGCCTGCAATATATAGGATGTATTAACCTAAACCAATATGCGTCCGACGCGCAACGGGCGATCGTCTTCAATCGTTTTCAAGATAAATTTACACTTTCAGCAAGTGATTTTTGTAAGGCAAGACTTACCAAATAGACGCAGAATTTTGGAAGTCTTCGCAGCGTAAAAGCAGAGATTTCGCAGAGATTTCGCAGAATTGGCAGAGAATTGGCACTCCGTTTTCGGGGTGCCTTTTTTGTGTCTACCTTTGCGGCGTAATTCAAACACATTACGCCTATGAATCTGATTAAATTATTACTCGGTCGCAAGACTAAAAGACCTAGCTACGCCGTCGAAGGATGGGTAGCAAGAGACGGTCATCACCGTGGAGCTTTAGAAGATGATCTTCACTTCTTTTACGAGCAACCCAGTCGGCTTGAACGAGTCGGCTCTGACCTCGAGATCTGGCACGGCTACGGAGCAAGGTTTATGCTCCCCAAAGGCCTTTTCCCTTATTTGCATTACAAAAATGAACCCCTAAAAGTACGTTTAGAGCTATGGAAGATATAACAGTTACGGGTTGCGGGTTACCGGTTACGGGAGAGCCGGATAACCTTACAGAATTTAGGTTGATTCCTGAAAAAGGTACGAAAGCGCTACATTACGGCACGAACTTTGGAGCTTGCTTGAGCTATCACAAAGGCAAGTGGAAATGGGTCAAGTTACAGAAAAATATCGTTTCCAAAGGTAGCAAAACCGACCATGGAGGAAGTGATAGATACCTACGATATAATTGCAATAGTTCTCCATTTCATAATCGACTGTGGCACTCTATTATTGCCATGCTCTTCTGTGACAAGGAACTCACTCCCGGCAAGCAAGTGCACCACTTAAACAACAACGGCTACTGCTGTCGGGCGGACAATCTGGTGGTGGTCACGCCGAAAGAACATCAACAATATCACCAAGATATCAAGACCGGAAAGGTCGTAATTACTAACCTACAAAAATCATTATTTTATGTTACTCAATGAACAAGAATCAACAGGCTTATGCCTGAAGAAAAGTGTCGTAGCTGATTACACGGCACAAGTCATTAACATCTTAAACGGTATTGCTGACCCCATTCGTCGCTATGGAGTCGCGCGGGTGATGCTCAACATCTTCACGGATGCGTGCAAAGATGCCGGTGCTGCCGCCGAAGCTTTCTGCGAAAAAGAGGATATCGGCTGGGACGGCAAAGATTTTGAGCACGAGGGTTGCACCTATCGACGCAAGTTCGATATCAACTACAACTATGCCGCAAACGCGACGGATATCTACGGTGCTCCGGTTAGCTACACCGAGGACAAAGCGGCCGTCGAGATGGCGGAAATCGACCTCAAAGCGAAGAAAGCCAAACTCAAAGCCGACGAGATCATCATCGAAACGGCGCACCCGAATATGAAGCCGGATGTGCTTGGGGTAAGTGTGCAGTTGAGGGAGTTAATGCCGGAGTAATGCTCACCGAGAAGGATAAGCGTGAGGTACGCACATTGCGGAGTCTGCGTAAAGACTGGGGTGCATTATGCATAAAAAGGGTCACAGGCAGGCTCTGCGGTGTGGAGTACGATATACGCAGAGAAGAAGATTTAGACGAACTACTTGAACCGTTTTCGGATATATAGCGGCTTGAGCTAAGGCTCGTGCGACTGCGCGCCACGCGCTAGTAAAGCACTCCGCCTTGCTCTACGCTTTCCCCAAAAATTAAAATGTTTTTGGGACCCCGGATGTCGAGGCGGCGAACAGCCCCTCGACAGGAAAGAAACTGAATTATTAATCAAAAAAAAGATAATCGAAAACGCGGTGGTCGGCCTACACGGCCTTGAGTGTAGTCTCTTAAATCGCGCTTACAAGCGAGCTTGCAGCGCGCCTTAATAGCCCACCCTCCTGACTGAAAGTCAGATGACCACCTTCAAGAAAACGACCTACGGTCCAAGGAAAACGTTTTTCCGCGAACTTCGCTAACCCGCGAGTTCTTGATGCGGAAAAAGGCAAGCGAAGGGCTGAAACAGCACGAGCGAAAGTCATCGAACGGCTTGAGCGAGTCTGAAAATAAAAAATAGAAAGTGAGGTGTAAAATGTCAGAGAAGAAGAATTATAATCATAAAGAGCGTCAGCTGTTAAAGGAGTCTATCCACTTACTTCTCAATCAAAGTCGCGGGTACGATTTACCTTTCAAGCACGGGTACAAAGTACTTGAGTATGGATGGTTACGCAAATTAAGACAGCGTGGTTATAATTACCACCAGACCTATTTGATCTCAAAGCGCACTTGGCTTTGGGAGCACGAGGCAAAAGACTTTTTGCAGTACGCTGGCGTAGCATGTTCTTTGTAGTTGATACGCATATTGCAGACGAGTTGGGGTTGACCGGCAGTGATTTGCTGGTCTACTCCGCTCTGGCGTATTTAAGCAAGAATAAGGCATGGAGAGGTAACTATAGTAAACTGGCGCGATATAGCGGATGCGGTAGTTATCATGTAGCCAAACGCACTTTAGAAAGACTTATCATACGCGGTCTTATAATTCACACCGAAGACGGCTACCAGATTAGACAAAACGTCCAAGCAGATAGACAAAACGTCCAAGCAGATAGACAAAACGTCTCAAAATCAAAAGAAAGTAACAAAGAAAATATAAATAATATAAAAAGAACGTCTGTTAATATAAAGACGGACGGACAGACGGACTTTAATTTATTTTGGTCTTCTTATGCGCCTGCCGGCGCTTATAGAAAATACAAACGAGCGACCCAAAAAGTATGGAGCGAGATGCCGACGGATTGGCACGCTTTGGCGTTGGAGCGAGCGTCGGAGCACGAACCAGACCGCAATCCGTATTGGTTTTTGAAGGACGAAGATTTTTTGAAAGTGAGCGCGAAAGAGATTAAGACAGAGAAGCCGGAGTGGTTGACTCCTGACGAGCAGGACGATTGTTTGAGAGCCGGCATACCCATCTGCATTTGCAGAGACCCGGAAACGGGGCTATATAAAGTAACAACGAAACAACAAGCCGAGCAGTTCGGTTTGGAAATAAAAAGTCAAATTAAATAGTCACAAATGAAGTTGAAGAGTAGTTGAATTGGGGTTGTCTTGGGACATGGTCCCGTGATGCTCACGTTTAGAAGCGGCTTGCCTACGTAAGCCGCTTTTTAGCGATTTTTAGAGATTTTCGCCAATTTGCGAACCGCTAAATTTTGTCACTTCAAAAAAATGCACTACTTTTGCACCGCCTTTCAAAAAATAGGCACGAAAGTTTCATAGTTGGTGTTGTTTAATAGTGTGCAAATTGTATGGCGAAAGTGGATTTTTTAGAACCTGTTGCGGGAATGAGCGGCTTACTATTGTCGTCAGACCCCTACTACCTTAGGTCGTACCCTAAGACCGGCGGAGGATATATGACGATAGCGCAAGCCAGACCAAACCGGCAAGGACATATCCCCTCTGCTAAAGAGTTGGCCGCGAGGTTAGCCTTTAAAGAGATTTTCGCCACACAAAGGCACGCAGAATACCTCGCCCGCGTATGGAAGGATCAAACACAAATAGAGTTCCCTGACTAATCCGGAGTAGGATGGGACAAAATAACCCAAATATTAACCTTAAAACCTTAACTTCGCGTTCGGCAACGAGATTGCACAGACCAAACCGCTCTGCTAATTGGTAAAAGCAACTCGTGCCTCCGCTTTCCCCATACGAACATAGTTCTATGGGGGCCCCGAAATTTAGGTGAACTAAATTTAAATTATTATGTCAAAAGTTCAATTAACCGGAGCATTCGCACGCTTTCGTGGAAAGCTCAACAAATCTGAGGTGCTCGTTCGGCTTTGGCAGATCCGACCGAAAAGGCAACCCTCGAAGCAGGTTTCGCTAACCAAAACAAGTACACGTCACTCTTCGCCTACACCGTAGCGCAGAAGTACGTGAAACCGTCGTACGCTTAAACTACGGCTTGCACGACTGCGGGCTCTGCCCTTGTAAAGTGCGCCGCCGTGTTCTACGCTTTCCCCACCGGATGCACTTCGTTAGCGTCCGTTGGGGGCCCCGATGAGTAAAGAATTAACGTTTAACGAATTAACGATTAACGAATTAGCGTATGAAGAAGTTTTTTTTTATCTCGCTGTGCTTATTCAGCGTGTGTTGCATTACATTGACGAGCTGCAACGTCACCAGAGTGGTGGAGACCAAGAGTGAGTACTTCACCAAAGGTGACACGACTTGCACGATTGTCACGAAAACCGTCGAGAGCTACGATGCTTCGAAGAAGACGTTTTAGAAGAGATAATCAAAAACGCGGTGGTAACGGCCTACACGGCCTTGAGTGTAGTCTCTTAAAACGCGCTCACAAGCAAGCTTGCAGCGCGCCTTAATAGCCAACCCTTCTGACTGAAAGTCAGATGACCACCTTAAGAAAACGCGCGACTCCGTCGCTTAGAAAACTCCGAAAACGTTTTCACTGCATAGTGTCACTAATTCGTTCAGCGTTCAACGTTACGCGCCGCGTTTTCGATTACCTAAAAAAATTATTGTTTAACTTTTAAACCTAAACTGAAATGAGTAAAGTTGTATTTTTAGACCCCGTAGACCACGTGAGTGGTAAGTTGTCAAAGAAAAGTCGCGTGACGTACTGCTTCAGAGCAGAGAACGACCGCAAGTACACCCAAATCCGTGGCAAACGTACGACTCCGTACAGTGCCGACGAGTTGGCACGCTTCGACAAGTTCGCGGCTGTGGCACAAG
>CACXYM010000031.1 GCA_902771935.1 uncultured Bacteroidales bacterium | reverse complement strand
ATAAAGCGAAAGCAGATGTTTCGCTTGCGGCTTGGCGACAAACGCTTCTTTCGTGCCATACCAGAAATGGATGTCATTGCCGGAGATGGATTCCAACTTATTGGTATAAACGGACTTGTAACCATCTAAGACGGCCTGTCTGCCACCCCACGGCCATGTTTTCTTGCATTCGTCCAGCAGCACGTCGAAATAGTGGCTGCAGAAGACGGCTTTCCAAAATCCCGTCCAGTGGTAGCAAGTCCAGACGTTGATTGCTTGGTAGTGCCGTAGAGGATTGACAAGCCATTTAGGTAAGGGCAGTAAAGGAGCCGCGTCAAGGATGGCATGATCAATGGTCAGTACATTTCGCTCCAAGATACGTGATAGGATTTTGCCACCAAGCGACAGACCATAGGCGCAATCCAAATGCCCGTCGCAATGCGCTTGTACATAGGCAATGATTTGCGAAGCTTGGTCGTCCACGGACGTGAAGCGTGTGTGCTTGCCAAGCGTAAAACCGTCCACCTCCACGGCAATGATACGAAACCGCTCTTCCACCAAACGAATGAGCGGAAGGAATATCTCGTATGACACGCCCAAACCGGGAATGAGCAACAATGTCGGGGCTTTATCGTTGCCAAAAATCTGAAAGTTCATTTTTTACATGTCCATGGTAAGAACCGCCCTGTGCGACGGCAATAAGACTCGTATTCTTCGCCAAAATCCCGACGGAGACGTTTCTCTTCTGTCAGCACTTGCACGAACATGATAGCAAAGAAAATAACCCACACCAATACTGCCTGCCACGTCCATAGCCAAACGATAAACGATGCGAGATAGACAAGCGTCCCTGTCAACATCGGATTGCGGTTGATGCGGTAAGGACCTTCCGTCATCAGATGTTGTGTTTTGCCGCGAAGCTTCATATAGACAATAGTCCACACGCTGAGTGTTAAGCCGCCCACCATCAACAGTCCTGTCAGGGATGCACGCAATGCGCCGATATGCACCGCCATGTCCGGCATGCCTGATGCCAGCCACATAATTGTCGGCAAGAGCACAACGAACATCACTCCGCCAAGCACATAGCCGGCTATGTTTTGAATGGTCTTTTTCATATCAAATCACTTACTTCTAACTTGTTAATGCACTCTCATAATATCTGTTTTGCAATGATTGCGCATGCCTCGGCATCGGCAAGGGCATGGTGGTGGTTCATCATTTCGTAGCCGCAATAGCCGGCAATGATATCCAAGTTATGATGTCCTTTCGGCCAGACCTTGCGAGAACGGAGCAAGGTACATTCAAACTCATAGTCCGGATATGCAATCTCATACGCTCGAAAAACCGCCTTCAGGCAATTCTCGTCGAATGCTTTATTGTGTGCCACGAACGGCACTTCTCCGTCCTCGATGTATGGGAAGTACTCGTGTATCTTACGCACCGCCTCAGACCATACATCCGGGAACTCGGGCGCACCGTTGGTATCGTCAAAATGCAGTCCATTTACTTCGCTACAGCGGGATTGTAGTAGTTCGGTATCGGTCGGATGAGCGAGTAGTAGTTATCCACTATCTCCCCGTCTTTGACGATGACCAACCCGACCGAACAAACGCTTGATTGCGCGAAGTTCGCCGTCTCAAAATCTATGGCTACAAAGTTATCCATTGATCTTCAAAACCCTCATTGCGTCAACCAATATCTTATCATGGTCGAAAGCCAAAGGCGGTAACTCATTCAGCGGCCACCATTGTGCAGCAGCGGCATCGTCTGAGGCGGTCGCTTCCGGCATGGTCGTCATGGCGGCATAAGCTGCCGTGATGACGCGTCCACGCGGATCACGCTCCACGTCGGAATAGATACCCACCAACTGCATGCCGATCAACACGATACCGGTCTCTTCCTCCAGTTCACGCTCGGCACAACGAGCCACCGTCTCATCCATATTGAGAAAACCACCAGGGAATGCCCAGCAACCTTTGTACGGGTCGTTGCCGCGTTGGATAAGCAGCACGTACATCTGACCATCTTTCTCTGCAAATAGCACGGCATCTGCTGTCACCGATGCACGCGGATATTGGTAGGCATATAGCCCGTCTTCTGTTAGTTTATAGTCTTTCATGCTCTTATTATCTCCTTAAATGCGCGGTAGTTGCTGTCGTCGTTCGGGCGGCAATAGACCGCAAACTCAATCGTCCGGAAATGGTGGATGAACTCTGCCAGCACATCGTTGTAGGCTCGTGCCACCACTTGCGGGTCGTTCTGGAAGGCTCCGCAACCAAACGCACCTAGTATCAGCACCTCTGCTTCGTTCTGTGCAGCCACCGTCAAGATACGATGAGCGCGTTGCTTGTGCAGTTGGTATAACTCGTCCTTGCTGATACGTTTGGCATCGCCATCGCCCGGATTATAGGGGTTAGCTGGTTGCTCACGGAGGTTCGGTGCAGCACACGTGATGACATCCACTACAAACGGATCCACCAACGACCGGTAGTCATCGTCCTTGAGCACTTGCACGTTGGGCGTGAAGATGATGTCATCGTTATGCAACGGATTGCCGGAACGACGATGCGGTGTGTAGAACCCGTCCCACATGGCGCGCGTGTTCAGGCAGTTGTATAAGGTGGAGCAACGGCACAGACATTCCTCTTGCGCAGACGAACCATGCGTCACGCCTCCTCCTGGATTAGTCGCCGAAGCGAAGTTCAGCACGCACACATGTTGTCCAGTGTATTGCGCTGCTGCTTCTAAGGAACGGTTCTTCGTCACGATAACTTGTGCCTTCTCGTCAAACCTTGGTGCCGGAATGTCCAACGATTCTTTTTCGAGAATCAACTTCTGCGCGGCAATGGATTGCTGCTGCGCTTTATGCAATTCAAAGTCTCCATTGATACGCTCCAACGTATCGTCAAAAACCGATATAAGATATGATCTGCGATCCATGATTTTGTTTGTTTGCGTCGTTAACGGCGCAAAGGTACAAAAAAAATCTGACATACACAAGGATTCCACCCAGAAAAACGCTAAGAGAGTTGATTTTCCACCCTAAAAATCAAAAATTCCACCCTAAATCGCACCAAAAGTAACGGGTGAAGTGACGGGTAAAGTGACAGGTAAAGTGACGGATAAAGTGACGGATAAAATGACGGATAAAGTGACGGAAAGAGTAACGGAAAGAGCACACCCAAAAGTTCACCAAAAAGTTCGGAGAAAGGTTCGGAGAAAGGTTCGGAGAAAAAGTACATTGAAATGTACAATGAAAAGTACAATGACGATCAAGAGAGGTGGGTGGAAAAGTGAGGGTTAAAACGCTACAGAAAAACGCCACAGAAAAAGCAACAGAAAACTTGGATAGTATCCAAGCCAATGGACGATGTAACCCAAATGAGATTTGGGGCTAATGGACAAAGGACAACTACCATTGACTGGTGTGGGCGGCTCGGTATCACGGAATCATGGTATCGCGGTACACCGACAGGAGCGGGCAATTAGATTGCCTTACAATGGAAGAAAGAGGATTATATGCATCTGAGAAGATTTTGATTGAGAGCAACGGCGACAGAATGCATGGTTGGTTCCAATTCCTGTTTGGTTAACTTGCATTGCCACAGGACAATTACTTGCCAACCGGCGTGCATCAGTTCGTCATAGTTCCGTTGGTCGCGTTCGCGGTTGCAGGCTATCTTGGTTTGCCAGAAGTCGGAATTGGTTTTCGGCAGTACAAATTGCTTGCAACCCTCGTGTCCATGCCAGAAACAACCATTAACGAAGATAGCCGTTCTATACTTACGCATAACTATATCCGGTTTCCCAGGTACGCTCTTGACGTTCAGCCGATACCTGTATCCGTGTGCCCACAACCACTTCCGCACCAGCATTTCCGGCTTGGTCGCCTTACTGCGGATATGCGACATGCAGCGGTGACGTTGCTGTGGATTCAGGACATCAGACATGGTGGGTTATTACATCATTAATTCAAATGGATCGGCTTCATAAATCTTGCCGTCAGAGGCAAGCTCACGCAGGCCTTCTTCTTTAGAATAAGATACGAAAGGATAGCCTTTCTTGTCACCGACGATGTTCTTGCAGGCATGCGCTTTGCGGACGATTTTGTTGCAGTTACACATCATTGTTCGTCCCCACAAGACCAAACGTCCAAAGTCGATATAGTCAATTTCTCGAAACTGATCTTCATAAATTTCGTTACACCCTTCATAGTTAGGGATGTTTTCCTTAAGTGTCTCATAGGCATCCAAGCATCTTTCCAAATAGAACATCAAGTCGCTATACTCTTTTTGTGTTAGTCGGATACGCTTTGATGCTAACTCTTCTATTGAAATTTTCTCTTCCATAGTATTTATTGTTTAATTACATTTAATTCTGAATACGGTATAAAGTGTGGAGCGGAAGTAAGAGCGCCACGTTTAGCTACGAGGACATCGGTTGCACACGGAGTCTTTGACTTGAGGTCAAAGATGAGGTAATAATCGTGTGATAGTTCGGTCGGATCAATGGCTAGTTTGTTGCTCAACTCCGCTTTCGGTGCAATACGCACGCCGGTATCTTTCAGTTCGAACAGGTCGCCCTTTGTACCATTATGCAGCAAAGCATATCTGGTTGTTTCATATCCCGGAACAAGCCGCAACGAACCTTTTTCAAAAGCAGCAGGTGCATAGCAGATTTGTTGGTTAATCATACGCGTGAGTTTGTCTTCTTTCGCATAGTTAGCAATCACCAATTCCGTTTGATTGTGGATAGCATGGTTATATTGCAGACCTTTCTGCGGGATAGAATCTTTGATTTGTTCATAAGCCGTGTTGTTAAGCAATATATCCTGCAAGTGTTTCTCCAAGAGGTCGCATTGTATCAAGCCATCTGTCCCTTCTTCTGCCGGTAATAGAGGGAACGCACCTATGTTGACTTGTGCGATGGACTTATAGAAATAGCGATTTTCAATTGCATCACCAAAGGTACGTCCGGGGAAGAGGATATAGCCACCTATAATCTCTTTTGCTTCCGGTCGTTTGTTGGCTTTCATACTATAGTAGATAGCGTCGCGATATCGGTGCATTTGGTTGATAGCATCTGGTAACGGGAAATCTGCGATATCTATATCCATGTCCTCTTCCTGACTCTTCTTATCATCCTGTACGCGGTACTTAGCGTCATAGAGATAGGTCAAGACAAATCCATCGGGTTTGGTGATGGTGATTTGAATATCGGGGCGCTGCTCCGTGGTGACCGTCTTGGTCTCAGCGGATTTGCGATTATAAGTATGTTGATATTCCAATCGCACTATATCACCATTGGGAGCATCAAATTCCACGATATGGTTCACATCGCTTTGCGCCAACGACTCAAGCATTTCCGATTTATCCTCTCGGATACGCGGGTGCTCGTCAGCAGGTTTTGCCAATTCGGCATCGATGTCGATGGAAAGGGTTTTGGCAATGAGTCGTTTCATTATAAGGAAACACCAAATCTCGTAGAGTTCCCATATCTTCTTCATTCCGATTTCGGTCTTACCTTCCACCAAATCAAGCGAATTGCGCAACATCAGCCACGCCTTATAAATTTGGCTATAGCCGGTTCGTTGTTGCAGGATTGCGCTCTCTTGTCGGAAGCCTTCGAAAGCGCCTACCTGACGGAAGAACGGAGCGGATTCCAGATTAGCAAAAATGCGGCTATAGTTCTCAAATGCAGCTATCTCCTCTGCGTCCATTTCGGAATACAGGCTGCGCACTTCCTTGAATACTTGGCGGTATTTCTTGCCTAAAACATGGAGCGAGTATTTGACGAAGCGATTCTCCTTGGTGTCTGCCGTATTTTCCGCTTGTTCATAACGGAAGAAGTGCTTGTCGGCATCAGCGCCAAGATTCTTAAACCGTTCTTCCTCCTGCTGATTCCATCTGCGTATACGTTCCGGTCGCGCTACATATGTCCTGCGAATCGGTTTGTTGTTCGGTTTGGACATAATATACTTCACGTTACGGAAATACAGGTCCACGACGGACTTGAAGATGCTGAGCCAGATTATTTGGTTATTGCGTTCCGCGCGTTGGAGGTTATAGCTGGAGAAAGTTAGCGTCAGATAGTCGAAGACATAGTTCTCGTACTCACGATTGATGAGTGCGGTTATCTTCTTCAGGTCGTTTTTGGTGTCCAACTTCGGTGATGCCACATAGATTTCGAACCATTGCTCGCACAACTGTCCATCTAAGTCGTAGTACTCAAAGGCAAAGCGGAACTTACCCGGCGAGTTAAGGAAATCAATTGAGCCAACAAGGAAACCACTATCAGAACCGCTTTGATAGAACTTAAAGGAATCTACCACAGATTTGAGCGGGTGACGCACGTGTGGGTTGTGCTTTTCGTTCCCATCAAGCGTCAGCGATTTATGAAACTCAACGGCAAACTGGTACTCATTGGTTTCAAAGAGGACAGGATGTTTCTCTTTCCACTCTGTAGCCTCATTTTCCGATATCGGTTGCAGGGCGAAATGTGCTTTGGGTTGGCTAAGCGACAACTTGCTTGCGAATGACGAGGCATAGTCGCAGTAACGTAACGCCTCGTTCCCGACGCGACGTTCGAACCGTTCCCATGCTGACCCGCTTGCAGCGGTTGAGATGGTTATCGTATATTGGTCATTATGTAACCGAAGAACCTCCATGTGTTATTTCCAGAATGAAGTAAATCCACTCTTGTCCTGACCAAATCGGCGCTCCATAAACTCCAATTTCTCAATACTGCGTTTCCAATCGGAATCTTTGGCGCGTCTACTCAGGTTTTCAATAGCGGTATGACATTTGTCATAGTCACCTTCAATACGAGGCAGAATCTTTTGCATCAAGATATCATCAAAGATATCGTTCAAGTCAAGTGAGAACTCAACGTCTAACTCATACTCACCGCCCAAAATTCTGTCAATCTCTTTCTTGGAACGATAGAGCAAGATGGTTTCATTGAGAACACGATAACTGATTTGGAAGGGAGTTCCATCCAGATCCTTATTGATGTTATTGATGAAATCAATGATTTGCTCTTTCTCTTCGGTATCGAGATATTTGCTACTTAGATCGGTTGCGCGTACTTCATCAGAGATGTACAACTCACCCTTGGTCGGTTCTTCACAATACTGCATAAGCAGGCTTGTTCCTTCTCCGAAATACTCGTCTACGTTGAACTTACCAACAACGGTTTCAAAGGTCATCGCGCGGTCAATGACTTTGCGACTGAAACTATTGGTGGTATCGTCCATGTTAACCGTACCGATGACTACTAAGTTCTGCGGTATCGTCATACCTTGCTCTTTGAGTTCATCTACAAGCCATTGCTCCTGATAGAAAGCATCTTCGTTGCTCTCCTTCAGACGAGCGTTAAACTCAGTAATGTCATTGAATTCTTCAGTAGGATGGATACCCAGTTCGAGGAAAATATTGAAGTCATCTGCATAGTTAGAATCGTTGAAGACGCTCTTTGAAATCAGTGCATCGGTGACAATCCTTCCGTCTTGTCTCTTGGTACGGCTTTCGATAACACTGAGGAAATCCGCGAAATACTCCTCAACCGGAGCCAAGTTCATTTCATCGAGACAAACGAAGAAAGGCACATTCTGCTTCTCATACAGCATGGCTTTAATCACGAACTTCATAAAATCCGTGACATAGTAGTTGCGGTTAACTGATGAGCGGAAACCTGTTATCTCCGTTGCGTCGTGCCAATTAGGTTTGACAGACAAGAGAAGATAGTTGCCCGGACTTGTCTCTGAAGTGTTGAGGTAGCCATCGCAGGGGCAAGTAGCAAACGCGAGCGACTTAACGGCAATACTCTTACCGGTACCGGAGAAACCACCGAGGATCAAGAATGGTTTAGTCTTGATGGCAGACATGTATTGATAGTCTTGCGATATCAATGCCGGTTCTTTACATTGCGGAGCGACCTGTTTGCCATTCTGCAACTTTATAAGTATATAAAGATTATCTTCAATAACCACCTTGTAGCGACCGGCAAATACATCGTTGATGGCAACAGCAAATTTATCAACTTCTCTTGCATCGAAGCCATTGTTGATATAGCCTTCCTCATCAGTATAGATACTTTCGAAGCCTTCTATATCATTTTGCCCAAGTTGTGCGACAAAGCAACCATTAATACGAAGATAGTTACCCGTTGAGCCTCCATTAGCCCTATAGTCAGACGATAGCAATTGCTTCAACTCTTTGTTTTTGTTGAAGAGTTTGATGCACTCCCAAACGAACTTTGTGGCATCGTCAAATTGGAAGAGGATGGTGTTGGAAGGAGTTACGGGCTCTAAATCCGTTTTAGGACGAAACGTTTCTGCAACAGCCTCCAACTTATTGATAGCAGTAGATAATGTTTCATTAGTCAAAACTATCTTTTGGTCTGGATCCACATTGTCCAAATCAGGTTGATTGGCCCAAATGATAATCTTACTTAATGTAGAAAACAGCGGTTTTGTTTGAACAGTAGAGTTCGCGTTCGCCACGGGATCTGTGAAATAGGCAGACCCGTTATCTCTCCATGGCGTTTCTACATAGTCTGTTAGACTACCAAACACGTCAAGATGGGCTAGAATATCCTTTAAGGTAGTGAGTAAACTATCCAGACCTATCTGGAAATATTTTACACTTCCACGACGACCAGAATTGCTGAAGGTTATAAAGCCGCCTCTATTGCTAAGATTAGCTTTAAAATCACTCTGGTTTGATGTTTGCTCAAGAAATGAATACAGATCTTTCATATTCACAATAGTTGTTTAATGATTTCTTTTGATAACGCCTTAATAACAGGAACAGCAACGCTGTTTCCAAATTGCTGATATGCCTCTTTACGAGAGACAACAATAGTGTATTCCTCTTGCTTGGAGATTATTGGGTCAGGATTATTTGCCCATCCATTACCCTTGATATTATAGCCTTGCAAGCGACCAGCCTCGGTAGGAGTTAACTTTCTCGGATTCAGCCCCAACTCAGATTGGTCTATAAGAATCTCACTACCATCTTTCCAATAACGAGCGGATATTGTACTAGCATATGGACTATCTCCAGTAAAGAGCGAGTAGCCAAAACCCTTGCCGTTTTGACGATTTCTTTCACGTCTATTTTGATGTCCTATCCACATCCTGTCGCTAATCGTATAGTACGGATCCATTGTGTCTTGTGGCTCAAAGATAGCAGAAACGTGAGTCTTCATGGCTTTTTCTGCAACATCTTTTTTCTCGTAGATAGGCTTACCCTTCTCGTCTATGCCGTATGGGAACTTGAACGCGTCACACTTGACTAAATCACGATACCAAGCAATAATGAACAAACGTTCACGATTTTGTGGTACACCAAAATACTTTGCGTTCAATACTTCGATAGAGCAATCGTAGCCCAGATCATTCAGAGCTGCCAAGATAACTTTTAGCGTATTGCCCTTGTCATGGTTCTTTAATCCTCTAACGTTCTCCAAGAATAGTACACGCGGAGGATAACCGGCCTCTATCTTTGCTTTAACGATTCGCATAATCTCAAAGAATAGTGTACCACGAGTATCTTCAAAGCCCAAACGATGTCCTGCTATAGAGAAAGGCTGGCAAGGGAAACCTGCACAGCAAACATCGAAGTTTGGAATATCTTCGGGTTTCGCATCGTGGATGTCTTCGTTAAACAGGCGATTGTTGTCCGCAAACACTTTTGGCGCTATTGCCTTGTAATTGGCTTCGTAAGATTGCCGAGCGTATTTGTTCCACTCACTTGCAAATACGCATTCTGCTCCTACAAAATGCATTGCTTGGTGGAAACCACCAATACCGGCAAACAAATCTATGAATTTAATTTTTCCCATGCTCAATCAAAAAACCGAATAGCGTGAACTATCCGGTTGATCTCTTGAGGAGAAAAAAGCACAGGCCAGTGGGGCAAACAACGGAGTCGGCAAACTCGGCAAGAATACCCCACTAAACCTATGCAACACACGGATAGCGGGGACATATTCTCCTTCTTGCCATTTAAGTTGCCGACTCGTTGTTGAAGGAATATGCCTACTTGACTATGCGATAATTATGTAATATTGTTTTACTTTCTGTTTTGTATCAATCAATCTAAAAAGATCCAACTATTGGCGATGTCGCTGATACGGTCAACGTCCGGTTCCAAGCCTTCGTCGCCATTTCGCAACACACCGGCAATAGCATACACTCCGTCATCCTCCGAGCCTGCGAGGTTATCGTCCACCTCTGCGCGATAGATCATATCGTCCTCGTCCAGCCAGACGTGTAACCCAGCATTCTTGTACGCCTCGGAGTTAGCGAGATACTCATCTACAGCGTCGTAGATGCGTTCTTCCAATGCTCTAATGTCTTGCCAATTAGCCATAGTTTTATTCGTTAACATACATACACAAAAAGCGCAGGACCTGTGATTGTTACTTGTCCTGCGACTCTTGGCTCTGCAAAGCCTTTTCCTTGTCAGAAACAAGCAACACAGAGCCTACGCCAAAAAAGTATATAGTTCTCCCAT
>CACXYM010000030.1 GCA_902771935.1 uncultured Bacteroidales bacterium | reverse complement strand
ATACTTGTCCGGATACAGTTCCGCCACCTCCTCTAAGGCTAACGTGCCTACACCTATCTTGCCCGTCTTGGGGTCATCTTTGGCTAGCAGATCCTGCGCATCCTTGACTATGGCGCACACTCGCGTCCGTTCAATCGCATCCAACGCTGCTGCTTCGGCTACCATATTGGCCTCTAACAATGCGGCTACATCTTGTGCGTTTAATACTCCTTTACCAATTAATTTGATCGTTTCAACATTTAAAGTTTGCATAATTTTGAAGTTTTGTGCTTGGTCCTGCTGTCGGATGGCCATCCTCGTGCGCACAGTTCCAACAAAACTTCAGCGGTTGCGGGGAACGCCCCGCGGCGGTACAATTCGATGCGTTCTAAAATAACACACCGCCACTCATTTCTGAATGACGGTGCAAAAGTATATGAAAAAAATAAGCGCCCCAAAAAAGGGACGCATTATGGTAATGAATGGCACTAAATGGTACTATTTTGGTACTATTTGCGCACTTTTATGGTACTGAATGGTACTAAATGGTACTGCGGTATTTACTAAAATTACGAGGCTTAAACGGCAAATGATAGTGCTCGTTTAGTAGGTCATAGAGTTCGGCGGAAGATAGGTTTTGTGTATCGAGATAGCCGAGTGCTTCATTGGTTTTGATAGCCTTCACGAGTTTGGGCGCACTGACGGCAGCGGAGCGGAGTGCGTCTTCCACCTCCTGCGCATGACCGCTGTCTATCGCATGCTTCGTGATGCGGCAGAAGAGTTTGGCGGAAGAGGGTGTCTCTACCGGTGTGATATCTTCTGCTAATTGTGTCTTTTCTTGCTGTTGCGGATTTTGAGTCTCGTAGATATTGATTACTCCAAAGTTATTAATGTTATTTGTCATACTTATTCGAGTTTTTAGTTGTTTATTTTCGTATGTTAGTCTTTGGTTTTCTTGTTTGAGTAGATTCACTTCGTCCATGATGTCGAAGCTGCTTATCGCGCCCCACGGAGTTATAGGTCATAGCGTCATATTCGAGCTGTTCGCCGGAGCAACTCGTCGCGTACAGATACGCCACAAGCCAATGGACAGTATTCATCACGCGCACCACCGGAATGTCGATGTTACTACCCCGCGCAACGAAGTAGGACTGCATCGCGTGAAGCCCGTCAATAAAGGCTTTATCGGCGGGGAAGTCATAACACAAAGCGCGTTCAGAAAGGCGATCTGTGTAAACACTATCATGCGGTATGCGTCGCATTGGGTTTGAAAATCGGGCTGCAATCTCGTTAACTTAGTGTCTCTCGAAATCGGGCTGCAAAGGTACAAAAATTCTGCGACGTGGCAAAATATTTTTTTATGTTTTACAACACCTTTTCCCTAACTGTCTGATAGTGAACATCAAAAAAATACCGCGCCGTAAAAAACTACGCGCGGTATGAAATTAGTCACTCCACTGCCCACATATCTCCTCTGCCATCCGGTTCATCTCCACGCAGTCATCACGACTGACGTGTTTCTTCTTTGGGTCATATTCCCACGGACTCAATATCAGCACTTTCCCGGCGGCGACACTGTCAAACAAACCGGCACTCGGCTTGTAATACTCTCTGAAACCGTTATCTTCTATGTAGATTACCCGCGATCCCTCTTTCAATAGTACTGATTATATCATCCTAAGGTGCTTATTTACCGGTTACGACGAACGAGGGTTTAACGGGTTTACTTACCGTACCGAGGTGTGCATCGTTTTGGAAATCGAAGGCATTTTTCGCAACGAAAGTATTGGAATAGAAAGCAGACCAATACTGCAGTGTAACGGAGCCTTCTGAACCGACTATATACATATAGAATAATCCGTCGGTTGGTGAGGCTACGCCAAGACACTTATCGCCAATGAAAGCAGCTAACAGGTCTTTGTCCTGCAAGACAAAGTCTTTTGCTAACTCAGGATAGGCAGCGAGTAAGTCCACTTTCAATACAGCCGTCATGGACGAGGTGTAGTCATAATCGGATGGTGCCATCCACGTAGGGCGAGCGATGTCACCTTTAAGTGTTTCAGTCGGTGCTGGCGGATCAACCGGAGTGTCCGGAGCAACAGGATTAGTGGGATCCTTTTGCGGGTCACTTTTGCAACCTGATACGATTAGCATCAGTGCGCAGGCAGCGATTGCCCAAAATTGTTTCGTCATAGTTGTATTATTTTTGGGGGTTATTAACTAAAGCACCTTGAGCGTTGTATATCTTTCCGTCGCGGAAGATATAGAGCACGCCGTTAATCATGCGTTTGACTGCTTTATCTGCGTCAAGCGGTATGAGTTGTATTGGTTCCGCGAGCGAGCCATAGTGGCTATCTGCCACATAACGTATCTGCTTATCGCTTACAAGCGGTTGACCGTCTTCGGTCTCAAAGCGAACGACCCCACTATTGTCGCAGCTGATAGTCAGGAAATAGAGATCATCTATCTTCGTTGCTTTACCGACGAGTTCTTCTCCGATATAAGCGCGTAAGCCTTCACCTTCTTCTACACTGGCAATCATCGTCATGTTGGTAGCATAGCGGTGAGTCTTCTGTGTCGCTTGGTCAGCAGTGAAGACAGCACGACGCTTAGGCATTCCCGTTTGTGGGGTATAGAAGTGGATATCCACGTCGGTTGAAGCTGTGCGCTTCAAGAAATATCCCTCACCCGGTCTGAGAGCTTTGAGGTCACCTACCCAATGCTTATCCGCAGAGAAGACAGCGAACTGGTCATGACTCTTGACGATGTCACCTGGTGAAGCGAAGTTATAGTAATCAGACAACGCTTCGGGTAGTTCCGTTATTTGCGATAAGAGACATGGCAGCGCATTCCAATTTTCGCCACGTAGTAAGACGTGTGCCGAGTCTTGTGGTAGTGCTTTACCGCTGACACGCATGAGGTTATCGTTCTTGCTATAAACCATATAGGAATAGATATAACGCAAGTACGAGAACTGTCCTAAGAAGGCATCTTTTTCCTCGGAATAGGTAACGAAGTGTTGTGTAGCCGGATTTTTAATGATATCTCCTTCCGTCCAAGGCTTGTTAGCTGTCAGCACTTTAGTGAGTTGCGCTGTAGAAGGTTGGAGATTGAGGTTGAACGAAACCCAGTTCCATCCTGCAGAGAGCGGAATATTCTGCGTGAGTGCACCTCCTGTGTTGAAGATAACGGGTTCGTCGAGTCCGCATCCGATGATGTTACCACTCTTAAAGTGAATAGTTGTCGAAGGAGTGAGTGTATAAGTTTTGCCGGTAGAAGCCTGCCACAAAAGGAAGGTAGGTGTCTTGCCGTTGAGTTCCTCGTTACCGTAGATAGTGAGATAGAGTTCAGATGTGTTGGTTTGTTGGTTGACAGTAACGTTTGATGTAGCAATACACTCATTTCGGCAGATTGCATAGACGATATCGTTCGGGTCGGTATCATATTGGTCGTCGATGAGCACTGTACCGCAGACGGACATGTTGAGCGGGTACTTGCCTTTGTCGACAGCGTCATACGGCGGATACGCCTTGACGGAGAGTTCGACTTCGAGTGGTTCGCTGAGTCCGTTTTCGTCGGTCAGGTAAACGAGGTCGAGATATTCACCGACAGGGGTATTGGTGTCGAAATAGAATCGAACGGCTTTGTCTTGCATCGGTGCGATCGTTCCATAGGCTTGGTCAACAGAGAGCCAAGACGGTAAGGACTCTATAGTGTACTGATGTCTCTTACCGGATTGGTTAATGATTTGGAAGTCTATGTAGTTGTAGTTGGTCTCTTCTCCATAAGCAAGTTGATAGTCTAAGTCATCGTCTTCCCATTTGAGTGCATTTCTATCCACGAAAGCGGTCCAAGTGACAGGCGAAGCCATCGGGTTTCCGTTGAGGTCTTCCACGTCTCTGACAGTGATGAAGACAGGTTGCTTATTAACTTCGTAATCTGGATTGAGGATGTTAATCATGAGTTCGTCATTATTGAACGCCCAATCGAAGTTGAGTTTGGTGAGTTGTCCTTGGTTATGCACCGGTGCGTAGTTTGTCTTGTCGGCATTGAGTGAGTAGTCTTCAAGCAGTAACGGCACCACTTTGTTAATGATTTTACCGTTGCCGTCTTTGAACTGACGTTGGTCGTTAGGCGAGAACACTACCTCCATGATGCCTTGGCTACTTTCTTTTGTTTCTTCGAATGGTAGATATGCCATGAGTCCCATTTCGTCACCATATGGTTTATAATCATAGTACTCTTCCACGAGAGCTTTAGGCAGTGCTTGTTCAAAGAGTGCGAGTTCGTCGATATTACCTTCGAATCCGTTTCCGCCGAGTGTCATTGTTCCGCTAATGCTACTGAGGAAGTCGGATTTGAGATTAAGTACCATATTATCGTCGAGGAAGAGCGCTACGTTATTGTACGTACGGTTAACAGTAAGTGCGATATGGTGCCAATCACCATTAGCGCAATTGACATTGGAGATTGGGTACATTGCATTTTCGCTGTACATGACGAGATTGCCCTCTTCGATAGCGAGTCGGAAGTTAGAGGCCGCAGAGAAGAGTGTTCCGTTCTGCGATGTTGTTCTGAACCAGAACATCAACGTCTCGTCTTGTATCGATGCGCGAGAGAAGAGGTCTCCAGCGAGTTTAACCGTTTGGTCGGCAGGAATATGTAGCGAAATACCTTTTGCCTTCGCCCAGCTTGTGCTATGTGCAAAGAGGGTAGCGCGATTGGCTTTGTCGTTGAGGATATCGCCCTTACCTTCGTTAAGCGGATAATAAGCGAGCAGTTCGCGCTCGTAACCGGTAAGGTAATGGTCAGCGGTATTAGCTATCTCAGCTTGCGTAAGTGCCTTCGTCCAGATACGTGCTTCGAGAATACTTCCCGCGTAGCCCATACCAAAGGTGAACGGCGAATAGGCATTATGCTCATAGAACGTAGTTGTTACTTGGTCAGTCATCTCCTTGGTGCCTGCGTAGAAACGCACTTCTCCTTTCTCGTGGTCATAGGTTACGATAACACGTGTGAAGTCCTTCATAGGTGAATCGAGCGGCTTTGATAAGACGGTCTCATTGAGGCCAACAGAGAACGTGAGTCTGTTGTCATAGGTTTTACCGAAGAGCAAAAGGTCATTACCTGAACCGTGCATGAAGAATACTTCGTCCTGATTGAGCATGTCCGGCTTGACCATCATTTCGATAGAGAAGGATTTGTCAGCAAGGCTCCGGCTGACCTTAGTCTCGGCATAGGAATTAGCTGTGCCATCGAAATGGATAGCCGAACTGGTAGTAATTCCAAAGTCATTGGTGACACCGAGAACTTGGAAGTTATTATCCTCGTCAAGGTAGTTGCCGGCAATCGCTTCGTTGAATCGGAGCAGTAAGTTGTCCCCTACTCCAAGGGTGCTGTTAGCGGGTTCCGGTTGTCCGAAGACGCGTGGCGGACGTGTGTCCTTAATACCGGTCAGCACGGTTGAAGCTCTGTTGATGAACCCATTGCCATAGCGACAGAATGAGACAGCGCGTAAGTCGTATTGTTGCTCCATCGGGTCACGTTCGCCGTAGAAACGGATGTTTTCTATGCGTCCTGATGTAATCATTGCCTTATTGCCCGACGCCATGTTATAGAGCGAGTCGTCGTAGTAATAGCTGCATTGGTTAACCCAAGCGTCGTCGGACTGCGTGGAGAGCTTGTATTGGAACTCTATATGGTCAAATCCGTTGTAGTTGACATCAAATCCGTCGATAGTAACCGGCAAGTAGTAGCCGATAGAGTCTTGAGAAGAGAGCGTGTTCTGTACCCATTTGTCGTGCGGCGTAGTGATGTTCACAGGACAAGAAACAGGCAGGTAGTGTACGGAGAACGTGCAGGCCACTTTATTGTACGGGTCACATGGTGAGGCAAGTTCGAGTATGATGTTCTCGTAGTCATAGCCTTCTCCGGCGTAAACCTGCAGCGTTTTGGTGATTACTTCGTCATGGGATATCTTAACAGCTCTTCCGTCACCGGTCAGCGGCATACCATCAACGATGAGTCGAGCTCCGTGCGGGTTAGAACCTTCTTTTTGCTTGAGGTAGAAGGAGATAGGAGCAGCTGATCCGCCGAAATCTCCGTCGCTCTCATTAGTGAGTCGCAGTTGGAAGACTGCAGGTTGGTCGGCAGGCACGTTACTGCGCTCATGAACATTAATATCCAGTTTTTGGTTCTCAAGGTTCATTGTTCCTGCAGAGAGCGGCATGGCAGGTTCATAACAACTAGTTGTATAAGCTTGTTCGTACGGACAGCGTGAAGCACCGCCCTCAAGGAAATAGACATATGCTCCATAGAGGCTATCGGGCTTTCCGTCAATCAGATTCAACCCATAATCGTTATCTGAGATAAAATCTCTGATATCCTCCGAGCCGGAGTTAAATTCATCTTTAGTATTTACCACACGATAGACAGAGACAGACTCATGACCAAAGTTATCAGGTTCCAGCACAAATCCAGTTTTTTTGGTATGCGTCGTTCCCGTTTCAGGATTGTAGTTGACGTCCATACTGAGGATAGGTGTCACATCGAATATGAGGTGACTTGTCGGAGTATTTGTAACAATCTCGTAGGGTTCGTTGTTGCCCACATCTTTCAACCACTTGCCCGCTATCTGATCACCTATCGATTGGCCGAAGGCGTTTACTATTGAGCTTTTTAGTCCCTGGCTCAAATTGAAAGAACCACCGGGATAGTCTATGCGTTTGGTGTACATTGCTCCGTACTCGTAGGTCTCATTATGCGAAACCAAGGTACCTCCACTCACGGACCATGTACCTACCTTCTGTTTGCGGTTTCCATAGATGGCATTCACTTTCTCCGTCTCGTTCTGGATGAATTTATCTATCCATTGAGCTATCTGACGGTTGTAGGCATCCACTTGGTTGTCATAGAGTTTCGTATCGCCAACAGGAACTATCATCTTGTAGTAACCGCTATCGGCAAAGTGAACATTATCCGGATTTACAGTGGACAAATAGACAGGTTTGCCTTTGGCGTTAGCAATAGCCTGTACAGTTGCGCTGTCGCCTGTGTAAAGCAACTCATTACGTTGTTTGCGCAACTGCGGTAACAGTGTATTCTCAATATAATCATGCGTATAAACGAAGGACGAGTTGAGGTATGTGCCTACTTCGGTCTCCTCACCGATGACAAGATACCATAATTGATTATCTTTGTCCCTTCCCATGCTCACTATTCTCATAGCACCATAGATGTCCCGTGAGCGCAGCGAAGCATACGTAAGTGAATCTATCGGTTTAACGGCATCCGTAATACCATAATACATATTCTGTACTGCGCCGATATATACATCCGCTTCCTGACCTACGAAGTACTTACCATTACCTGTTTGGTCCACAAAGTATTTCTCATTGTCCGTTTCAATACGGCTGTTGGTGGTGAAAGTGTATGAGCCGGTCTTATGGTAGAGGTAACTACTGCTGATAGGCAAGTCAAACTTGTTCTCCGTGCTGAAATTAGATACGTATCCGGCGTAAGAGCCCAACGGCGAGCCAACATACGCACCCATGGTTAAGGTTGTTTGGGCACCATAACCAAGTGTCACATTTAATCCGAACTTGAAATCGAACTTGTACGAGTAGTTGTACTTATAGGTAGTACCCTCTTCGATATACGCATAACTCTGTGATCCGGGAGGGTCACGCAGGATATCGAGGAGGATAATGTTCCCGTGTGTAGAGGTGACGAAATCACGTCCTTTAGGTCTGTTTCCGGTCACGAAAGCTTTTACCGCCTGTTTCTCCACATATTCTCCTTGATATTCCACACTGAGGTCGAGCACGCGTAATGCCTCTTCGCCTGTTTTTATGAAGGAAACATAGTCCACGGGAAGAGTTATTTCGGCTTTTCCGTTTTCGTCTAATTGGTAGTTAGATATTTGCGTGTTGCGGTCATCGTGGAGTCCGTTATATACTTTGAGTTGACCACCATGGATACGCACTTCTTCATGTTTGATGGACATCTCATCATTGTTGTAGTAATAGTCCTCGTGCGCTGTGATGCGGAACGAATAATCGCCTGTATTAAACACCGGTGCACCGAATAAGTATTCGTAAGTGCCATCCGAACGTTTGGTAGCCAAAGGCACTTTCACGACTTCGTTTGTGATGTTTTTGCGCACCATCTCTTTCTCACCGAAATAATCGAGCTCGCGTGAATAACTCAACTGCTTGCAGCTGATATGAATCGGGCTGTGGTAGATAATGCTATAGTCCTCGTTGTAGCGCACAGTGTCGTTGTTATAGATAGACTCTTTGTGCTGTTTAGCAGCATCGCTCAGGTCGAGTGTCTCGCTGGTTTTGCCATCTGCGAAAAGAGTGGCGTAACCGCGTGCGGTGGCTTGGGTTATCTTATACCGCACAGGGAATAAATCTACTGCGTATTCACCCGTGCTAACGCTCGGCATAATGGTGATGCGTTTCTTCTCAAAGAGTGTGGAGGTGGAGTCTATATATGGTTGGATGGTATCTTTGTCCAAATCGGATGGAACATGCACTATTTGAGAGATATTATCTCCCTCTAACTCAAATACCATCTTCAAGTCTTCACCTAAGTAGTTAGTAGATAGACCGAATCCAAGCGGTTTGGAGCCCTGTATCTCACCACCGGCGAGACGTCCAATCAGACGCACTTTCGTTTGGTCATAGATACGGATACCGTCGAGTGCTTTGTTGAGTGAAATCAGACTATCGCCTTCCAAGCGCACAAATCCGTCTCCGGCGAACCAGTGCCCATCCTTAACGGCTTGCAAGGTGAAGGCTTCGCCTTTAGGAACAGAGAATTCGAAGTGACCGGTTGCATCAGTGTTGTATTTATGTCCGCCAACTTTTACCATTTGCCCGTTTACAAGGAAATGGGCCGCACGAACGGGTATCGTACTATTCTCATAAAGCAAACGACCGCTCACACGTACGGATGAGATATTCTCAAAGTCTACTCCATTAGCGATGCAGTGGTCTAATGAGAGAGTAATGGTAGCAAAAGTGGCGGAAGTGTTATTATAGTGGAATGTAGCTGTTTGGCTAACAGGTGTAATGGCATATTGTGCATCGCCGCTATATGGGACGCTATCCAACAGGTAGTAACCGCTTTCGTCTGTTTGTACGCGCTGTAGCACTACTCCGTCGGAAACGCGCGAAGCGTTGACCTCAATATGTGGACAGCCGGTGCCATCTGCGTAAGTGATTCGTCCGCTAATTTTGCCGTATGGGTTACGACGTCCGGTTGTTTCTACGCTGCGGGTAAGCACGTTTCCGTTGCACTCGTAAGACATTGTTAATCGGTACAGCCATGGGTTCGCCTCTTGCGGATTGGCGTATGTGTCCTGGAACCAGTTCTGTTTAATTCCCTCGGTAAGCTTCGTCCAACTGCTCTCGCTATTAGGCCGCGCTTCAACAGAATAGGTGCCGACATCGCCCTCTGTAGCATCCCAAGTGAGTAAGACATACTCAGAAAACTCTTCGTCCGTGCCGGCAAAGCTACTGATATTAGCTGCGGCTGTATAGTATATCTCCCGTCCTTTGGCTTCGAGGACCGGTAGTACGAATTGCTCGCGACCATTGAGGTCTTTGACCGTTATTCCGGTCGTATCGATATAGGCTTCGTACTTATAGTGCGTACATGGCGTATTGGCATAGTCTGTCATGTACACATGGTAACGCATATTATTATATTCCTCATCGTCCGGAGAATAGAATTGTCTGTTAATAGCCGCTTTAATGCTGTCGTTCGGTATCTCAATGAGGAACGTATCCTTTTGCTCCACCAATATTTTCCGGATGATGAGTTTTTGATTATCATCCCAATAGAAGAGAGCGTATCCGGGCTTAGCTTGCGTACGCGTAGCATTTTGAAACGTTGCGAATAAGTCTATTTCAAAATGTACCGCTCTATTGTTGCTAAAGTCGGGGTCGAGTTCGTACGTCACAGGGTCAGGATTAATGCCGACCTTGAAGAATCCGCCTACTGAATACGTATGCACTACATCAAGATAGCCTTGTGCTGCATAAGGATTCACTTCCCATTCCCATATAGATGAGGAAGTACGTCTCAGGCGGTAGTAGATATTATAGTTCTTCTCTACGGGGTTCCACCATGCCGCCTCGGTTGAGTCCACATAGGTATAGGTTTGGATATCGTTGACGGTAGCGGTAGAGTCGTAGTACATCTGAACGAGGTTGATAGTCTGAGCATCCGAGAAGTCGGCATTGTACGCACGCTGGATTTCGATATAATCGCCTTCCATCACATCCTCTTCCTGTGGATAATAGATTTGCCACGTGAGCTTCTTATACCGATAGTCCTCGTACCATTTGTCGATATCCTCACGATGATAAACCCACTGATTGACTTGGAAATTATGTATTTTGTGGTAGGCAGGAATATCGATTTTATTCGACCATACCCATCTCCAAGTCGCTTTATCAACGTCACGTAAAGCATAGAAGCAAGCACGGAAGCCGTGTTGTACGGAATCGGCGGGTTCTACAAAAAGCATATCCGAACGCTCCATGAGAATACGCGGGGTCGCGTCCTGCGTTGTGAAATACTGTTTCACATCCGTAGTGAGCGAATAGACATAAGCCAACTTACCATATCCGGCGGCGCCTTTGTCGTTCGCAGCATAGAAGAACGGGTCGGAGATAATAGGCGCCTGTGCTTCATCTGCACCGGTAAACACACCGAAATCATATTCCTTCGTCTCAAAGCCCGATTGGTTCCATTTATGGTGATCGGAAGTCACGAAGAGTTTAAAGTCCTTTTCGTCCATATCCTCAGGCGGATACCAGTCGAACTCAAACCAGGTGAGATAATTTCCTTCCTCCTTACGTTTCAGTTCTACTTGCACGACACTACCATCAGCCACTATCGTGCGTTTCGTTCCATCAAACGTATTGGTGCACTCGATAACACCACCCCACAGCTGTACCCAAACGCATCCTTTCGTCTTAGGCCAGTGATGAGAACCGCTCGATTTTGGATTGTTGTAATAGTTGTCTCCCCAATAGTGCATCTGAATAGTCTGCGTTTCAGCTCCGGTGGTGAGCTTGGTATGCAAACGACTACCCGTAGCTTCACATATCGGGTCGGGATTGTTCCCTAAATGCTGGTTATTACCACGACCTGCGTTGTAGTCGTAACCACGTTCACTAAAGATAAGTACCTTCACGTGAATTTTTCCGTTGCCCGTCACCCTCTGCGGCCCTAACGGGTGAGAACTGCGGAACAAAGAAAGAGAGCAGCATCATAGCTGCGAAAAGCAATAGTTTTTTCATATTTTCTTAATTATTAATTTACAATCCAAATTATTTTGTCCATAATCCGCGTGCAAAAGTACTGTTTTTTTTGATATGTGCAAATCTATTTCTCCAATTTAGCACAAGTTTTTTTGCTACTGCGCGATTCTCGCGCAAAGGTACAACATTTTTTTGAGGTGCGCAAAAAAAAGTGCAATATTTATTAAAATCCTGCACCTTACCATTACCTCTTTCCGCTTAGCTTGTTCCCTTCCGCTTCTTATATCTTGTATAAATTTCTTACCAATATTTTTATACAAGTCACACCGTAACCGCCTAATAATAAACCATATACGATATAGCTTGTATAAATTTCTATTTGCATTTTTATACAAGTCTCCCAACAGCCAACTCTATAACTCATTAATAATAAACCGCATACCTATAAACTTGTATAAACTTTCTATTTTTTTAGCCACATGTACAAAAAGAGTGAAATTTCTCTCGCCATTGCTGCGAGTTTTACTTTTGCACCATATAGGTACAACAAAAAAATGGCACTCCATAAGAGCGCCATTTGATTGTACTGATATCTTGTTATACTTTTATGTCCTCCTGTTTTACGTCAGAGAGTGACGCACCGATTTTTACGTCCGGAGCATGGACGAAGGTTAAGCTAATGCGCCACTATGTAATTGTTCGATAGGGAACATTAAATCCCAGTTCTTACCCCATACAATATTACCATTTTCCAAAACAAAATGGTTAAACTTACGAGGATCTAAGTACTTATTATATTGCGGATGCGGATGGCGACGAATAAAGTCACCAATATCCACTCTGCGCGATGTTTGGTCACTAAATAGCAAATCTACCATTAGGTTGCCGGCATCCTTTGCCTCTGTGATATACAATCTACTCATAGTTATAACTTGGTTTTAATGGTTGTACTTTTAACTGCCTGTTTCAAGACGAAGAACTTAATCCACTTCGAGATAATATTCGGATAATATTTGCGTATAAATGCCTCTGCGGTTTTTTGGTCTTTAGCAGAAAGCGGTTCTTCACCAACTTTCTCCCTTAAACGGATATCAACCAACTCTCCATCAAATATAATCAGCTCAAACACACTTTGGCACCCGCCATGAGTAACATGTACATGAATCGGCTCATGCTCATTGGAGTAAAAGAAAAAAATAAATCCAAAATACTCAAAAATCTTAGGCATAATTATTTTCCTTACAATTTTACGCTGCAAAGGTACAACATTAATTTTGATTATGCAAGAAAAATATAGTTTTTTTCTCTGAAAAATTTGCATATGTCGTAAAAAAAGCGTATCTTTGCAGCCTATTTCCAAACTCTACAAGATAGTAGTTGGGGACATACTTCACGTTCGATATGATAAAGAGTCGACTTTAATTGGAGGTATAAGTATAAACTATAATCTTAACTCAGATGATAATGAGAAAGTTTATTTATTTAACTTTTGCCCTGTGTGCAACATTTTCTTTATCAGCTGCAACGTATACCAAATTAGAGGGCAAACCTACAAACGGCTGGAACGGCCTCAAAGTGTTAGCCGTTTATGAGTCTTCCGAAACGAAAGCCTATGTATGGAATGTGTCCGACGCGTCCAAGAACTACGTCACGGCTACGATTACTAACAACAAGATCGAGGGCGACTTGGCTGATTATGAGATAACTATCTCTGAGGAGGGCTCCAACCGTTATTATCTCAAGACGGCAGAAGGGTATATCGGCTGCGATGCTAAGAAGAACAGCATCACTTTTACCAGCGGAGGTAAGGAATGTACGCTTACGGTCAATGGCTCGTACACTATCCTTGAGACCAACACAAACACGTGCCGTTTCCTGTTCAATACGCAGGCCAGCACCAACCGCTTCCGTTTCTTCTACGATAAGGATAAGAAGTGGAACGATGCCGACTTCAAGAATATCTGCTTCTATGTCCTCGGCGATGTAGAGCAGGAGGAAAACAAGAATAAACTCGACCTGCAGTATGCCCACGTGGAGATGTATGCCTGCGAGTCCAAGTTCCCGACCCAGAGTAATCCGTACGACCAGTATTTCATGACGTTTATGTTCCTCGCACAAGAAGAAGACGATGAGGCTGTGCCGCAAGTTGGACTGGAGTTCCTTGCGCCGACACAATATTCGATTGAGGGCACGTACCGCTCCGATTATACGCCCGGACAGAAATACTTCCTCAACTGCCAAGCCGGTTCCAAGCACTCCTATTATATCTTCCCGAACAATTCGGCACAAGGCTGGGGACAAGCATCTCTTGAACTCGCCGAGATGAAGATTACGAAAGTAGGTAAGTCCACCGAACCGAATGCATACGTCTATCACATCAAACTCGTCTTCACCGACTCCAACAAGAAGATTTGGACGCTGGATAAAGATATGAATGTCTATGCTTGGTGGTTTGACTGCAATCGCCAGACGGATCCAATCTCCAATATGGATCCTGTCGCTTTTGCGCTGGAGTCAGGCAATCATACGACCCAAACAGAAGGAAGTACAACAGCCATCAGCAGCGTTCAGTCTGCTACTAACTGCCAGAAAATTATCCGTGACGGAAACTTGTTCATCCTTCGTGATGGCAAGACGTACACCGTCACCGGTCAAGAAGTACATTAATAGATAGCGAGTGCCGCATCCTCTTTGGCAGTCATCACCGCTTTGGTCTCGGGCGTCTTATCGCCCTGACCGGTTAGATGCAGCACGCCGTGAATTAGAATACGTCGGAGCTCTTCGTCAAAAGAGACTCCGACGTTTTTAGCATTATCAGCCACTGTGTCCAATGAGATATAGATATCGCCTGCTACCCGCGAAGCCGTGGAGTAATCGAAGGTGATGATATCCGTGTAGTAGTCATGCCCCAGGAACTGACGATTGACCTCCAAGATACGTTCGTCAGAACAGAAGATATAAGTGATGTCGCCTACGGCAAAGCCGTAACCGGCAGCGACGGCAGATATCCAGCGCGAGATACGCGCCGGATCATGCGTAGGCATTGCAATATTATCTGTTACGAAACGGACCATTGCTCGAGGGTGGCGGTTAATTGGTCAAAGGTCTGCGCTTTGGATGCAGCACGAACTTCGGCTATTTGGCGGTTAACGGCTTCGTCGTAGGTCTCCTCTTCCACATCGCGGATAACGCCGAGTGCAACAGGCAGTCCGTTCTCCGGTCCCATCTGCACGAGCTTATGATGCAGAATATCGTCTTGGCAATGTGCATCGTGAACGAGTACGCGAGGATCGTCGGAAGGAACAATGATGATATTAAAACCATCCAACGCAAGGCCTTTGTCGTTGTCTTTGCCGAAAATCATCTTTTCACCGTGGCGCAAAACGATAGAGTGGTCTGCGCGTGTCTCGCGGTCTGCAATCCAGTTGTGGGTGCCGTTATTGAAGATGACGCAGTTAACGAGGCACTCGATAATCGATGCACCTTTGTGCTGCTGCGCCTTCACCATACAATCGACGGCGGTAGGCATATCCACGTCCAGCGTGCGAGCAAAGAATGTGCCACGTGCGCCGAGAACCAGTTCGCCAGGGATAAACGGACGCTCCACCGTTCCGAAAGGAGAGGACTTACTGATAAAGCCCTTAGGAGAAGTTGGCGAGTACTGACCTTTGGTTAGACCATAGATGCGGTTATTGAAGACGCAGACGTTGAGGTCCACGTTACGACGTATTTCATGAATAAAGTGGTTACCGCCGATAGCCATACAGTCACCGTCTCCTGACATCTGCCAAACGGTGAGTTCGGGATGGGAAGTCTTCACTCCGGTAGCCACCGCGCCACCGCGACCATGAATAGTATTAAATCCGTACGCGCTGAGGTAGTGCGGCATACGAGACGAACAACCGATACCGGAGATAACAGCAATCTGGTGGGTAGGAATACCTATTTGCGCCATTGCTTTGGTGAGAGCCGCTAAGATAGCGTGGTCACCGCAACCCGGACAAAAACGAACATATTGGTCAGACTTAAATTCACTTGATTCCATAATCGTTTAGTGTTTAGCGTTTAGAGTTTAGGGGATTTTACAAATTCTACAATTCGTTCAACGGCGAAGGGTTGTCCCATTACTTCGTTATATTGCTCAAAGCGGATGTCGGGCAGTTTGGAGCGGAGATAGGTAGCAAATTGACCGGAGTTGAGTTCGCAGACGATGATGCGTTTGAAGCGCTTGAGTACGTCGGCAGTGTTTGCCGGAAGTGGATTGATATAGTTGAAGTGCACGAGTGCACAGTTCAGTTCGTTCGCAGCAGCATGTAAGTGACCTTCGGTGCTTCCCCATCCGACAAGTGCGGTATCGGAATCGGCATTGCCTTGGATCTGTACGTCCGGAATGAAGCGTACGACTTGGTCCACTTTCGCCTGACGCGCTTTGACCATGTTCTCATGGTTCGTAGGAGAGGTGGAGATAGTTCCTTTTTGTGCATCACGCTCAAGACCGATATTGCGATGCTCAAATCCTTCCATTCCGGGGAATGCCCAATAGCGGACAGCATTTTCATCGCGCAGAGCTGGATTATAATGTCCTTTCAGTTCGGCAGGAACGGCTTGCGGTTTGATTTCAGGCAACTCTGCCAATTTAGGGATACGCCAAAGGCCTGTTCCGTTTGCGAGATAAGTATCGGTAAGCAGGATGACCGGAGTCATATTCTCCAAGGCTATTTTGCAGGCTTCGTAGGCAAAGCGGAAGCAGTTAGCGGAAGTGGAAGCCGCCATTACGACAAGCGGACATTCGCCATTACGACCATACAGCGCTTGCAGCAAGTCGGTTTGTTCGGTTTTGGTTGGCAATCCGGTTGAAGGTCCACCACGTTGTACGTCGATAACGACAAGCGGCAACTCTGCCATAACAGCGAGTCCGATACCTTCGGACTTAAGACTTAGTCCGGGTCCTGACGTTGAAGTACAAGCTAAGTCACCGGCAAAGGCAGCGCCGATAGCTGTGCAGACGCCGGCAATCTCATCTTCGGCTTGCACAACCATCACGCCCATATCCTTGCGAGCTGCGAGTTCGTGCATGATATC
>CACXYM010000029.1 GCA_902771935.1 uncultured Bacteroidales bacterium | reverse complement strand
TGATTGCGGGATTTCTCAGTCAGAGCTACTGCAGCACGCAGAGCGTCCTTGTACTGGTCACCATCGGTGGCCTGAAAAAAGCAATTTAAGCGTATCATATTATTTGGTATATTTAGCGTGTAAGTTGGCGATGATGTCCGCGAACTTGTTGCGGATGGACTGCGGCGAAAGCACTTCGGCTTCGTCGCCACGTCCTAAAATCTCTTGCATAAATTCAAAGTTCGGTGCAAGATGGAACTGGAAATCTTGGTCATGCCGATACAATCGGCAAAATACTTCTTCACATCGAAGCCTTCCGGTATCTCGTAGGTGGAATTGGTGGTTGAGACTTGCATGAAGCGGTCAAAAGCGTACGTGCGTATCTCGCCCGGATGATCCGAGCTTTCACCAATGGCGTACCAGCGTTGCTTGTAGATACGGACGGCGTACGGAGCGAAGATAAACTCACGCGGTTCATGGACGAAGCTGCCGTAGCGAATGATGATACGGTAGCAGTGCTGCATAGCGTCCACGACGGTCTGCAAATGCTGTATGCCGCCGGGGATGGACTCGTACATGATCCGTCCGTGCATGTTGGCATAGTCCTCTAGCGAACTCTCGACTGCAAGGCTATTGAGCAACCATTTGCGAAACTCCTCGTCCTCCTTGAAGGACTGCTCGATATAAAACTCACCTTTCTTATTGGTGGCTATGCTCACGCTGAATAAATCTTCTAACTCATTCTTCATGTGATAGAAGGAACTGCGAGCAAGTGGGTTCTTCTCGTCGTTCAAAGGCGAACTTAACCACCGCCTGCTAATCTCCGCTCTGGAGATTGGTCCGCACTGGAAGGCTCGCAAGAACCAAAAGTATTTCTTGAGTAACTTACCGCTGGTCATACTTAATCTTTATTATCTTTTACGCAAGATTTGAATTTAGGAATTGACCATTCTCCTTTCCATATATTAACATGATTTTTGTTAATATAGTTAATTTCATATTCAAGTTCCTCCTTGTCATGCAGATTCATTGGGAGCAAAGATAGACCATTCAATCCTCCTACATACAAGTAAGAAATCATTTTCGTGTCACCTACAATACTTCTAATTGCTTGTCTTGTAATATCATCTTCTCCTAAGATATATACATGCGTTATAGCTCCGGAAATATCAAGCGCCTCACATTCCTTATTTTTGGTCACCATCCGATACTCATTTTCGTGATCCCAATGTCTATGCTTTCTAAAGAAAAGGTTATTTTTATTCTTTATCACAAATGTTTGAGCAGCATCTTCGCTTTCTGCGTTCACTCCGTAGATATGCGTCGGTTCTAATTTCTTTTTATATGATACCTTTCTTTTATAAACTCCCTTTGGAAAGTTAATCTTGGAACTATCAATCTCTATACAAACTCCGCTTCTTTGGTAATCTCTTGCATAGTGCCCCCACATCATTGGAGAAGCATATCCTTCACAATCTTTGCTATCAACACAAAAACTTATTTGTCGGTATTGCTCTACCTCTTTAAAGACATTATCTTTGAACAACCTGAATACTTCAGCAGGAAATTTCTTTCCATTGTACACTGCACTTTGCTGAGATAGTCTGTAAATTTTCTCCCGCTCATAAATATCATTACAATTTGTCCATCGCGAAAAATTTAGTTTCTGTTGTATCCAGATGGCGCAAAAATTAGTGAATGTAGTATAATGATATAGTTTCATAAAGCTTTTATTCTATAAAGGAAATCATCCCATTTTATCTCCTTTGTAAACCTTACTTGCAGCAGAACTCCAAAATAGCAAAAATCGCGGTAATAATAATGGATGATATAGCTATCCAGATGGCTCTATTGGAAAGTTTACGTGATTCCCTGGCTTCTATAAGACTTGCAGCAATACTATGTAATGGTTGTGACTTGTATGCGGCAAGTCCTTCTTTGGTCAGAGAAATTTCTGAATTCGTATCCCGTTCTGAAACTCTCACGATTAACCCCATCCATGACAATTCAGATATCCACAAATTGAGTTGAACATCCGAGAATGGTTTTAGTATTTTTGAAAGTTCTGTTTCTTTTCGTAGGATGTCTCTAATCTCAAAAGTTGTCATCGTATGCCCCTTACGCAATTTCAATTCTTCCTCTACAATTCTGGTAGCGAGCATATCAATGATATAAGCAAATGCTAAATATTTTGCTTCGTAGCTATCACAATCTATTTTTGCCATATATATCAAAGTATGTATATTGTCTCATCCCCGCAGATGTTGCGGATTTTCAGTCGTAGAGGCTTGTTATCGCAACTTATTGTTGCATCCCAAAAATCTTGCGACTTGATGCCATTTCGGATGACATAGCCGAGACGGTCAATCTTGATTTCTGCATCGCTGTGCCACGGTGCTTTAGGATCGGCCTTCGTGCAGTCCAGGCTCAACCATTCGATGGTTTCCAAGCCTTCTTCGCTAATCTCCAGCGGCTTGAATTCCTTGCCTTTTTGCAAGGCTTGTTGCTGGCCTTTGTTGTTTACTTCGTCTATCTTACGCAGTAGACGGTCGGAATGGAAGTTCTTTATCGTCAGTTTCCATCCGCCCAATAAATCTTCATGGCTTTCAGCCAACTCCCATTCTGCATTATCTTCGACTACTACATCGTCCAGCACTTGTTTGAGGTCGCGCAACTCAATCTCAATGGTCGTTCGGTCGTTGTTCTCACGAATAAAGTCCTCTATCTCTTGTCGGTCGGTAATGTCGATATAATAAACTATCACACGTTTGGTATCTTCCGGCAGGTCAGGCAATGCTTCGCGGATGATGCGGTTCATTAGCGGTTTATCCAGCAGTCGCGTAGTACTATCCATGAGATTCGGCAGATAAACAGGCATCATGCCATATTTGGTGTCCACGATGCTTCCTTCCCAGAACTTATCCAACGCGTCCTCGTTTCGCAAACCTTTGATGAGCGATTTGAGTTTGTCCATCGTCTGCACAGGATTACGATAAAGCGAAACACCGTCCTTTATCTCCAGCACCTCAAATTCCGCTTTGTCTGCCAACAAACGGTCACGTACGGTTTGAATGCTATTAACACCAATATCACAATGAATGAACCGACGACCTAACTTATTTGCCACAGAAGCCGTAACACCACTACCGCCAAAGAAATCTGCTACAAGCATTCCTTCATTACTGCTGGCTTTGATAATTCGCTCTAACAGCATCGGCGGCTTTTCAGTCGCGTAATCGTTTCTTGCAGGATCATTTCCTCGTAAGGAAGGGATGTCGCTCCAAACATCATTTAGTGCTTTTCCATTCTCAATAATTTCATCGAGATAACGGTGATACGGTTCTTGACCATTTGCTTGCCCTCTTGTTTCCCATACCCATCTTCTTCCATCTGGGTCAGTATATACTTTCCGGCGCAGAGACTTGATTCTCTCTTCTTCATCATACGGAATAGCCACATCATAACTGTTAATTATATTCCCCTCCTTCCTGCTGTATAAGAAGATTGTATCATGCTTTGCGTTGAACTTATTGGGCACATGCATTTCACGACCAGGATAATGCCATACAATTTCGTTGACAAATTTGTCCTCTCCAAATATCTCGTCTAATAATATCTTTACATAGTGCCCAATATGCCAATCCAGATGCACATAGATGCTTGCTTCGTCGGACATGACGCTTTTAATCGCCATCAGGTTTTCGTACATCCAGTTCAAGTAACGTTCTTTATCCCAAACGTCACCATACATCTTTTCCTCAAAGGCCTTCAGTTCCTCTACATCCAATTCGTTCTCCGCTTGTGCAATGGCTTTTGCTACTAACGGATTACGACGGATATACACTTTCTTGGCGTAGTCAGCTCCCGAAGCGAAAGGTGGATCTATATAGACTAAATCCACTTGAATACCTTGCTCTTTGAGATACGCACAAGCTGACAGACATTCACCACGAATAATCCTGTTTTGTTTCGGGTTTGCGCCGATGGTCTCTTTCGTTTCCATCTCATAGAGCGGCATACCTCGTTCAATGCGCTCAATTACTTGGTCATTGTCACGATAACGCAGTACGCGTTTCGTGCGCACGAAGTTGTCTAAAATTGCTTGTCCTTCCAGCGTGTTCGGAAAGTAAGGAATATATTTGATTGCCATAATGGTGTATGTTTACATGTTAAAGAAATTACCGATTGCTTCAAGCGTCCGTTGTCTGCGCTCATCGGCAGTAAGCGTATCTTCAAGATACAGGAACTCAAAACGCTTGTAACCGAATTGCTCGTTGTTCTTGCGAATAAACTCGGTTTCCATAAATGCCTTTTTATCGGCAAATGCAGGAGCAAAGCCCTCACCTTTTGTCTCAATAATGATTACCTTATCTATTTGGTTGGCTTCGTTTCTGCTGAGCAAAAGAAAGTCAGGCACATACTTGCCGATATAGCGCCATTGCATACCGTGTTTCTTATAGCAGTTGATTTTGAACTCTGTGAGCGTATCATCGCCATTGAAATAGAGTTCAAGCGCTTTGCCGTTGATCAGCGGAAGTACTTCCTTGGAGAAATAATCTACCTCTAAGTTGCTATCAAAACGATAAGGCAGATAGTGGTATGTCTGAGTGCGCTCTGGATGAGGATCTGTTTGCGGTTTTAAAGCAGAAACATCTTGTCCCAATGCGCTCAACTGGTCTATTAGCTTTTGCACTTCAGGGCTTACCTCTTCTTGTGCCGGCTTTTCATCCCACTCTATTATATCGTGTACATCCTTTTGCGATGGATAGAACCGACCGTTATCCTCCATAGGCGATAAGGTTCGTCCAATCTGCAATAGTGCAGCATGTTCCGGCACTACCTCCTCTGTCACCGTATAATCGCGACGCGGCTGGAACGCCTGACGTATAAGTGAACGGATACGTTGCTGGTCATGTTTCGGCGTTAACTTATCATATATCGCGCGAAGTTCCGCTTCGCATGTCTTGAGTTGGCGCACCGTAATAGTACTAAAACTTTCCTTCGCTATCTGCTGCAACCACCATTCAAAGGTAGGCTTTTGTGTCTCATCGTTCTCTTGCGCATAAACGGAGATGAGTTTTCCGGTCATGTCTTGTTGATGCACAAGCCTATCCGGTGTTTCCACCAGCAGCGATTCATCTTGCAAACGTGTGTGCGGATCGTTCGCCTCGTCAATAACAAGCGTTTCGTAACTTACTTTCAATTGATAGAAATCAATCGGCGGCACCTGTACATGCTCCATTCGGGAGAATCGCTCAATAGTGGGACGGTTAGAAACGGGCTTGCTACTAAATTCTTGCAGCGTGATATTTTGTTGTTGCTGCAACTGCTTGTTGAGCGTGTCAGCATTGAACTTATTGAGCCAAACAATTGCCGTTTCCTGACTGTGTTTTACCACTTGACGCAAACAACGGCAGGTTGTCTGTAACACCATATTGGTCGGGCACACACCTTTTTGCGGCAGAATAACACCTGTAAGGCTCTTGCAGTCCCATCCTTCTTTGCCGATTTGGACGAGAAGAACAACGCGCACTTTGGAGAATGAAAGATCCAAGGAAGCAAATGCTGTTTCTGTTCCTTCCGGTTGAGGATATTGTTTGTTGCCTCCGTGGTATTTCAAAATCGCTTCCGTGGGATTAAGTCCGTAGGATGTGACTATTTCAGCTACTAATGGATGTATGGTTTCTTCGAGTGTTTCTATCTGTCCGCAGTATATGGCGAGTTTGGCACACGTTCCATCTGCATACACAGTATCTTTATATTTGTCGAAGAATTCACGCACACCGCTTTTGACAATTGTTAGGGTGTCATTATCGGCATATTTGACTTCCGGCGTTTTGAGGAAGTTGCCAATACCCTCTATCAGCGGATAATAATAGACTACATTGGAAAGGTCAGTATTCTTTATGGAGAAGCCCTCTGCAATAGTCACTCTCTCGGCACTCTCCAAATATGGCGTACCGGAAAAGCCAAGAACGGAATTAAAAGTGTGCTTTGCTGTCCATCCGGTTACTACTTGACGTAATTTAATCTCGCCATCTGCGGCGTGGTGTACCTCGTCAATATAAATTGCAAGATTAGGCAGGTTGCCTATTAGTTCCCGCAATTCATTAGCAAGCTCCAGACGTTTAAGCTCATCCTCGGAGTACATGGAAGGCTCTTTGTCCGTATCCATTCTGTCAAGGATGACTTTCTCGGCATTGGAAATTGCCACCAAGCCTATTAAATCTTCTAAAGGCTGATGGTTGTTGATCTTCTGCGCGTTAGGATTCTTGATGCGATTGCTCTTGTTAGCCGATTTCTGTTCATCTAATATCTCGAACTTAATAAGCCGTTTTAGCTGAGATGCAGTAGGCTCCGGAATAATCCAGGAAGGATCAAATTCTTTGATATGTTTAAGGCTCGGTACTATAGATGATTTTAGTCCCGAAGGAGCCATCACCATAAAGTTATGAGCAAAAGCGGGATTGTTCGGCTCGTTCTGCGCAAAATACAAATCCAGATAGATGAGTGCCGCCATCAGGTATGTCTTACCGGCACCCATCGGAAGACTGAACAGATAGTCCGTATAAGTAACATCATAGAATAGCTTCTTGAATATCTCTTCGTAATCTATTTCGTCAGCGTGCTGCTTTATGTATTTTTCCAGTTCCGGTGCAAGTTGTTTGCCGTTCTTATCTTTGAGACGAGCATACTGAAAAAGCGCAACAGCGGCAGGTGTTGTACTGGAGACTTGGCGTGCAGTTTCCGTCAACTCTAATTGCCCGATGTTCGTGTCATTGAATCGGCCATCTACAAAGAGTTTCCACAAGGGCTGATTTTGACACGCTATTTTCAAGAATAGATACGTCTTGATAGCTTCCAATTGTGCATCACGCATCATCCCACGCTGCTCAATATACTTGAGCAACTCACTTACGGTGCACTCATTGGAGTTAAGCCATTCGTTCCGTTTCTTTTCAATCAATTTGTATAACATACCTCAAACCTACGAATTATATTGCTTGACCGAACTCGCGCTTTGTTTCTTCGCTATCGCGACCTGAAACGGCTTTTCCCATTGCTTTCTCGATGCAATTGAGGATACGTGTTGCACGGTCGGTGACATACGGGAAGAAGTCATCGCTGCGGAGGAGCGCCGGATTGACCATGTGCGATACCAACGCATCATCAATCTGTTGGTTGGACAGGCCTTTGTTCGCCATCGTTTTGATATAGTCGCTCGGCAAACGACCACCGATAGAGCGGTTGGTGCTTGCGTAAATAGGCGTCTTATTGATGACCGAGTTCCACTTATTAGCAGGGAATCCGGCATTCTGACATTGAACCTCCGGATAGATATGGTGGATATCCGTTTTTTCGTCCAGATAAGAGGCGACATCCATCTTCTGACCGGTCATGAAATCTAATGGCGACTCTTTGAGGATAAGCGCCATCACACCTTTGTATGCCGCACTATTGCGCGTGGTGAGCGACAAGAGGCGGATAGCATTGAACGAGGAACGTACTACCGTGTCCGGTTCGCTTCCACCGGCTATCCACGAGAGCACACCAGCCACATCCGTAGCGAAACGTGTCTCGTTGGCTCCGCCGTATAACTCACCAAACACACCACACCAGAACCAATGAGCCAGTTTATCTTTTGCATTAGGCATGTTTAGCATCTTACTATGCGTTTCGTCAAAAGCGAAGATAGCAGCCAATGGGATAAGTTGGGTCTCGTAAGGCAGGTCCCGCGTAGCGTATATACCGAGATGAACGACAAAGTTATTCGCCAGTTTGAAGCCGTTGACAAGTGCATCACGATTTGCCTTATAATCTGTGAGAACCATCTTCAATATATCGCGTTTCTTACATGTGACAGCAGAGCCGGATGTCAAGTTCTTTTGATAGGAAACCAACAACGACATCGCCATCAGGAAATAGTGCGGTTCTATCGTCTTTAGCAGGTTCACTTTGAGGGATGACTTGAAATCGTTCTGGATAGTACTCCAATCTTCACGCAGATTGAAACCATCGGATGCATAGATAGCTGTTACCAGTTCAAAGACCGTAAGCGGCACCCCACCGGTATTGACGTTCTCGAAGATTTGGCAAACTGCTTCTTTTGAGGTGTCTTTGGTCAGTTGAATGACCGGAATCTTGTAGGACTGCAACGGAGTGATGACCTTTTGCAGGAATTCCGTATAGAGTTTAACGGCAAGAGGATCATAGTTGTGGAATTGATAGTACTGGGTCATCCAGTTGCCTACTTCAACCGGATCATAAAGGATATTAACCGGATAGTAGAAGTTCTCAAACTCTTTCTGGCGGTCGCTTAGGTCGAGCGTAATCGTACGACCAATATCCTCTTTTAGTTTCTTATCCGCAGGAATAGATAGCAGGCAGTCCAAAACATCTGTATCGTCTTTGACGATTTCCTGCATGTTGATATAGTAGTAGCGTTCAATCTCTTTGTCGCGACTGGTTGGCAGACAGGTCTTGACCGGTTTTTGGCTATAGAGCGCTTGGTACAGTGTGGTCAGACGTTGCTGACCATCCAAGATAAGCCCTTCCGGCACAACAGAAGCATGCTTGGCATCTACACCTGTAAAGAGTCGATACTTGAAGTTGATGCTGTTGCTACCATGCTCCAGATTCATGATAGCGCCCATAGGATAACCGGAGAGAAGGCTCTCTAGCAGTTTAATGACGCGTGTGTCATCCCATACCCAACTGCGTTGGAATTCCGGTAATTGCCATGCTCCACTATGAACTTTTTTCAAAAGCTCCGATAAATCTTTGTCGTTAGATTGTGCTGCCATATTCAATTTAATATCATTCGTGGAGTATAGCGGACTCGAACCGCTCACCTCGACACTGCCAGTGTCGCGCTCTAGCCAGATGAGCTAATACCCCGTCAGCCCCGAAGGACTTATTCTTTCACTTTCCATTTGCCATATCGCTTACCACCGTCTCGCTCAATAATACCGGCTTTGGTGAGCTTTTCGATATGCTTTAATACCTGACGGTATGATATGCCTAATTCCTCAGAAAGTATCTCTGCTGTAATATCCGAGAAAGCCCCAATACGCTCTACAATATATGCAGCAGTCTTTCTTAATTTGATTCCCTTATATGAACCTTTCGGCTGTTCTTTACGTGAACTTTCCGAGTTCTTATGTGAACCTTTTTCGCCCTTATGTGAACTTTCTATGTGAACATTTTCACTCCTATGTGAACTTTTTGAAGTACCGGAATAGTTCACATTATCCACTGTGGTGTAGAACATCTGATTGTCCGATTCAAAGACAGGTTGCTTTCCTTCGGAATAAGCCGGTAGCGCAGCAGTAAAGGATTGAATACGGAGCAAACCGCTGCCACGTTTCTCCATGAAATTCAGCTGGGCAAACACGTCTGCAATAATCGGATTGCGACGGTATGACGAGATAGTGCGGATGTCTCTTTCCTGAATCTTTGTTCCGTCATACATTCCACCGGGGGAAGATACAATAAGCCGGTCGTCGAAAATATCAATATGCACCTCACTACCCATCACAGTATAATCACGGTGTATCAAGTGATTCACAATGACCTCAAAAATGGCTCGTTCTGCATAGTCCGGACTATTCTGCCGATGAGTAGGCTGAGCCACCCACGGCATAGCTGTGTTGGCTTTAACAAACGACACGGCCATATCCAAGAGATAAAGCAAGTTGCCGTTATATTCCTTGTCGTTCAAAGCGTTTGATTTCTCCAGCCCATTCCAACGGGTGCAGAATACCCGAGACTGGTACACGGGGCAATCATCAGCAAATAATAATCCGGCATTGGTAAGGTGATTGCTATCATTTACAAGCCCCCATGATTGCATGAGTTTGTCTTCAAATGCCTGATTGGTTTGCTTGCGATAGGTATTGGCAAGCATGATGAACGAGTGCTGACTTTTCTCAATGTTCGTTGAGAGACTATCCCATGTACGGTTGCTTCCTCTCAATACAAGCGATAACAACTGCTGCGATGAAGCAACGACAGACTCATTGCCATAACGAACAAAAGCAGTACGTGTTCCGTCTTGACAATAATAGTATGGAGTGAACAAGCCTTTCTTTACACGGAGTTCAAGGATAGGATTACCTTCTACATCATGTGGCACGAGTTCATATTCCGGAATAGGGTCAATACGATCATTGACGCATTCGGAAATAAAGTCAGCATCTGATTGCGCATCCTGCAAGCCAATTACCTGATGATCATCAGTAATTCCAAAGAACAGACTACCACCTTCTGTATTGGCAAAAGCGGAAACAGACTTCAACCAACTCTTCACTTTCTTACGTTCAAGCATCTGCTTCAAATCGTAATAAGTACATTCTGCCAAAAACTTAAATTCCATATCTTTGTTGTCATAATTTCATAAAAAAGTGCGGGCTGCCGCTGCCACGACTAGGCGCAAAGCTTGGAACCGGCCTTATTGGATACAACAAACAGCCCACACCAGAGGTGTAAGTGCTTGCGTCCGCATATCCAATAATCACTTGTAACGGTTCCAATGTTCAGTCGTGATGGGCTGCAAACTGCAAAAAAATTCTATGTCAATGTTCTTTTGTAAGAATTCATTCTAACAAAAAAGCGTGCAAAATTACGAAAAAAATTTGATATATGCAAGTAAAATTAACGCATTGCGTTATTTTTACAATCATTTTGACGTTCGAAGCATACTTTTTCGTTAAAAAAGTAACCTCACACCTCTCGATAAGTGTTTAACCACCTCGTTCGGAGAGCTTCTTTTCAAAATTGGAAAGGCGCTCTTTCAACTGCTCAATGGTTATACACAAGAGGCGATCAGTAGCCTCCAACTTCCGACGACGCTTGAGCAACCGGCGAAGGTGTCTCGC
>CACXYM010000028.1 GCA_902771935.1 uncultured Bacteroidales bacterium | reverse complement strand
CTTAGGATTGCGGCATAGCGCATTGATCAAGCTGGATTTGCCGACGTTTGAGCGCCCGATAAAAGCATACTCAGGCAGATTGCTCTGAGGACAAGTCGCTACGTCCGGATTAGATATGACAAACTTAGCGCTGTGGATCATAATGTTTTGCCCAATATACGAATGAAATAAGTACACTAATGGTTGTAATAGCGGCTATTAAATAGGCTATCCAACTTATGCCGTTGGCTGCAAAGTTGAAGCCTTCTGGCGCGATAAAAATATAACTAACGCTGACCATTGTCATAAACAGCGCAGGAATAAGTGCCATCAAATAACCATGCCGATATTGTACGTGTTTTTGTACGACTTCATGGCGATATAACCAGACAGTTCCTGTCACAGTTCCTGTCCAAAGTGTAAAGACGGCAAGAGTCTGATTCGTCCATGCAAAATAACGCCATACTACATTAAAGTCCACAAAGACCATGCCGAATACACATGCAAAAAGTGGAAGCGCAATCAACAAACGTTTGCGAGGAGGCCTTTGGTCCATTTGTAGATAGTCTGCTACAATCAATCGGGCGGAACGAAGTGCTGTATCGCCGCTGGTTATAGGCGCAGCAATAACGCCTATGATAGCAAAAATACCACCTACCACTCCGAGCCAACTGCGACTTACGCGGTCAACAACCAATGCAGCTATATTCTCGCCAGGATGTTGAGCCGCAAAAGCCTGCAAACCGTCAATGCCGTATAACCCTTGTTCTGGGTCTGCAAAGAAGGTACCGGCTGCGGCTGCCCAAATAAGGGCTAAAATACCTTCTGCCACCATCGCGCCATAGAAGATGATTCGGCCTTGACGCTCGTTCGTTATGCAACGCGCCATAATAGGAGATTGCGTACCGTGAAAACCGGATATCGCGCCACAAGCTATGCTGACAAACATCATCGGAAACAATGGCAAACCATTTGTCTGGCGATTATATAAACCATCGGTCAACTCCGGCATTTCCGAGCCATGCCACCCCAACATCACTATCATAATGCCCAAACCCATAAAGAGTAGCATCGCACCAAAAAGAGGATAAAAGCGACCGATTAATTTATCCACGGGTAAGACAGTCGCTAATACATAATAACCAAAAATTATCAGTATCCACCCAATAGGAATAGTTGATAGATTAGAGGTGAGGGTGGAAAGAGGGAAAAGTCCTTGGAGTATGGTGGACGGCCCGCTAAGGAACGTCGTTGTCAATAGGATAAGCAGTAGCAGGGACAAAACGCGCATAAATGTTTTGATAGTATGTCCCAGTTCATCGCCTATTATATCTGGCAGCGAATAGCCGAGTTTTCGGATAGACAGCATACCACTTAAATAGTCATGTACACCGCCGGCAAATATAGTACCAAACACAATCCACAGAAAGGCAGACGGTCCATAGAAAATACCCATTATCGCCCCAAAGATTGGACCTAATCCTGCGATGTTGAGAAACTGTACCAGGAAGATACGCCACGGAGCCATAGGAACAAAATCCACTCCGTCGGTTTTGGTCAAAGCGGGTGTCTTGTGTTTCGGCTTAATGTTGAATACTTTTTCTACAAATGCTCCGTAAAACACGTAACCTAAAATCAGTACAATAATAGATAGTATAAATGTGTACATGCTAATACTTGTTTTTCAAAAAATAAAAGAGAGATGCGATGTTGCACCTCTCTTTGTGGGCGTTGACGGATTCGAACCGCCGACCCTCTGCTTGTAGGGCAGATGCTCTAAACCAGCTGAGCTAAACGCCCTTTCTTTTCGAAAGCGGGTGCAAAAGTACTGCTTTTTTTTTATTCCACCAAATTTTTCTATACTTTTTTTGCAAAAAAATGATAATTATACCATTTTTGGCCCTCAAAACGACTAAAAATGGAGTAACATATGATAGAAATGACTAATCCGACACTCATTCCTCCGAGCACGTCTTGAGCAAAATGTTGGCTCAAATAGATGCGACTATAACCACCCAAAGCTGCCAAAATAAACAGCGTGCAAGGTATCAAAATGATATAAAGGAAGGACTGCCAGTAACTGGGTTCTTTTTGTTTGCTATGTTCTTGGTGAAGTGAAGTGACTACCATTGTCAAAGCAAAGAACAACGCGAAGAACGAAGTTGTGTGTCCACTGGGGAAGGAGAAGAGATAGTTCATCTTTACGCCTTCTACCAGAGGCAAATGGATATCAGGATAGTTGTTAGCAAACCACAAGAGTGGTCGTGGAGCTTGAACGATATGTTTGATAATCTGCGTCGTCAGTTCCGAGCAAGCGATACACGATGCGGCTAAAGCGGCGTGACCTGCTCGACCGAATAGCAGTATTAGTAGGCACAAAACATAGGGCAGATACTCTGCCACATGAGTGTAATACCTAAAGAATATATCGCGCGCGGGCGTGTGGCGGTCGCAAAGGAAAAGATGTAATTCGCCTCGCGGAATAAGTGTAACGGCTAGGCCTAACGCTATAATAAGCATTAGGCTTAGCCCGATAAACACACTATTTCGTTTGAGGAAGTCTGTCATTTATTCAGTTTGATACCTAAAATACTATACTTAACTCCTTCGCGGATGATGATTACTTGACCCTCTGTGATAATCTTTTGTGTTTCTTCCGGTCGATTACAGACATTATCAACGGTGGTAGCAGTTTCATCATACGGATCTCCGTAACTCTGTGTCAATTGGTAGAAGTCCACAACTTCACCTTTTTTGTTTCCCCATATATATTCCACTAACTCAGGATAGTCAATAAACGGATTACGGTTTCCTTGAATCTTATTTACCTCAACGGCGCGATCCAATTCCTTTTGGCTTACAGGGTCAAGACGATGCCACTCAAGGAGAAGGTCACGCAACCATGGTTGGAACTCTTCCCAACCATCGTTGGTCATAGCTATTCCCGGCTCGCCTGTGGATACCCAAGTAAGAGAGTCTCCGTAGCAAGCTGCTATATAGAAGTAAGCACGTGCAAAGTCGCCTTTATATTGATCCTCCGGGCAGAAAACGCGTTGTAATCCGTAAGCAGCACCGCTACCAGTAACGAACGAACCATTATTGAAAGTGCTGTCGGATGGGATACCAGGTGCGTGGTTAGATTTGCTGCGATTAGCAGAATAATCACCAGGTACGAGATGGAATATATCGCAATATGCAGGGTTTACATCGCCTCCCCACCACGATTTAGGTAGCATATGTTCAATATCGAAATCGGGCACGCTTGCAGTTGGGTGTGCTGGGTCGAAATATCGTACATTATGCGAATACATATCCAATACTTGGTTGGTTTGCTTGTCGCGATCAGTATGGAAGAAGGCATCCCACGATTTCTTCTCGCCACTACCATAGCGATAGCGTTTACCGCAGCAGATGATATATCCTAAGTGGTTCTTTAGTGTCGAATCAGCTGTCCCTTGTGCATATTTGTAATAAGCACCAGGCATTGGGCCAATAGCCATTCGGGTGGTATCCAAATCGAACGTACTTGCACCTCCGGAACTTGGAGGAACAATGGTTACTTGTATTGGTAATTCGCGGCTTCTTACTTTACCGTCTAGGCCTGTAGCTTGTGCTATAACCACATTGTTCATCGGAATAGCTTTCTCAACAGTATCAAGAGTAAGGCTAAAGAAGATAGACACCTCGCCACCCTCTGCCGGTAGTAAGTTATCAGATATAGAGAAAGCAGAACTATTGCTTTTCAGCGAAAGAGCAATCTGACCATCAATATGTTTGCCGGCAATTTCGAAGCTCAGTACATCTTCCATAGGCTCGTCCTTACTTGCCCATTTGATTCCACCAAAATCTATCATTGGGTACTGCATCTCAAGAATTGCCTGTGTGGGATGCGGATCTTCAGCTTCAAACTCAATCTTTTGTACGTACCAACGGTTACTCGTTGCTACTTTGGCGGCAATGCTTATGGAGTCAACATCAGCATCGATGGTTAATTGGTATGGACGAATTTCTGCACGATGGTTTGTTTCCCATGCTATTTCTTTGTCGTAAACAAGTAGTCTTTTCGTATCTGCAGTATCTGCTCCGTTAGCGGGGACGTAGGCTGCTGCATAAACCGTCATGTTAGTGATATGGTAGGTGTCATCCAAGCCAATAGTCAACTCTCCTTTGGCAGATCCTGTACCTCCTTTAATTCCATAGCCATCTTTAGCGCGATAAATTTTATTCGCTTTAAGAATTGAACTTACACAATTGTTGGTTGCACTAAGTATAATAGTATTTAAATCCGCTGTTGGACTACTGGAGTCGGCATTACCACTATTGAACACTATCGTGTACGTTTCGGCCATTAGGCCGAGGGTAAACAACGTTACCAAACATAAAGATAAAAAGCGTTTCATGGTTATAGTATTTTATGGTTATTGCTTTACTTTTATCAGGTTAACGGCAAAGTTCAGTACTACGTACCAAACGATTACTGCACAGCCGCTGAAGAGGATGAACTCTACATGATGTGCCAGGATGCCGCGAACAACACAGAACGCAATGAGGATGATGGTACCAATGAGGAAAATATACTTGTCGTAGTTCTCACGCCATGTAAAACTTTTGAACTTGAGCGAGAAGAACGGCACTTCTGAGATGAGGAGATAACTGCTTACCAGCGTCATGGCCAAGATTACCCACGGCATCCAAGTAGGAGCTGTAATCGCATAAGGCATGCAGCATAGACTTCCCCAAAAGATAGCATTTGCCGGAGTTGCCAGACCGATAAACGACGACGTCTGACGTTCGTCCACGTTGAACTTTGCAAGGCGTAAAGCGGAGAATGCTGCCATCACAAGTGCTATCATTGCCCACCAACCAATTACCGGTAGCAGGTAACATACAACCATCATCGATGGTGCCAAGCCAAACGTGATATCGTCTGCCAGTGAATCTAACTCTACGCCAATCTTACTCGGAGCTTTCAGCGCACGAGCACTCAGACCGTCAAAGAAATCGAAGAACGCACCACCCAAAATTAGGATAAATGCCCACATAAAAGCACCTTGTGTCGCCATAAAAGTTGCTACTGCACCACACAGGAGATTGCAGCAAGTAATTGTGTCAGGAATAATTCGTTTTGTCATATTATTTTTCTTTTAGCATTCAAATGTTAACTCTCCGTTTTTCTACCATATTCTGCATCCACTGCCCGATGTACGAAGTATGTTACAGCAAAGGTTACGACTGAGCAGCCGACAGCCAACCAGAAGAACCAGTAATAACCTACAGCCATTTCTATTTTTCCCGCAACGAAACCAGGCAGCATCATACTAAGAGCCATGAAAGCAGTGCAGATGGCGTAGTGAGAAGTTTTGTATTCGCCTTGCGCAAAGTACATCATATACATCATATACGCTGTGAAGCCGAAGCCGTAGCCAAATTGTTCAAATGATATGGCGCTGCCGATAATCCACAGGTTTGTCGGCTGTGCTGCACTCAAATAGACATACACTAAGTTAGGTATAGTGAGGAATGCAGCCATTATCCATAGCGAGCGTTTGAGTCCGCGACGGGAAATGAATATGCCACCGAGGATGCCTCCTAATAAGAGGAATAGCACACCGATAGTGCCATAAATGAGTCCCACCATATCCGTGTCGAGTCCTAATCCTCCGCCAAGTATCTGTCCGTCGCGTAGTGTCACTTCCGGTGTATCTACGAGGAAAGGCAGACTCAGTTTGACGAGTAGTCCTTCCGCCATGCGATAGAGTAGCATAAAGCATATCGCCAACACTACACCTTTCTTCGTGAAAAACGTCTTAAACGCCTTGCCAATCGACAACCCTTCACCTGTAACCTGTAACCCTTCACCTTTCTCTACCTTTGGTAGCGCAAAGATGTGGTAGATGGTGACGGCAAAGAGGATAATCGCAGTAATTCCTAAAGTCAGCTGCCACGATAATGGTATATCGCCTGTGCTCTTCTCAAACCGACCGGCTATAAATACCAGCACGCCTTGACCAAACACCATCGCAATGCGGTAGAACGTGGAGCGAATGCCAATGAAGCGTGCCTGACTGCCGGAATCATGTGCTAACATATAGTATCCGTCTGCAGCTATATCGTGAGTGGCAGACGCAAAAGCCGTGATGATGAAGAGCACTAATGTCAACCAGAACATAGAAACGGGTGTCCCTTTCGCAGCCATCATAGCCGCATCCGGATGAGGTAGCGTCAATGTCAGCAACACGCACAACGATGCCATCAGTATCTGCATTGCTACTATCCACCAGCGCTTGGTCTTAACTACATCCACTAACGGACTCCACAGACCTTTGAGGAACCAAGGGAAATAGAGTAGGGTTGTGAAAAAAGCCAACTGGTCATTCGGCACACCCATTTTAGCGAATATCAATACCGAGATGTTATTCACCAGGAAGTAAGGCACACCTTCTGCAAAATACAGCGTCGGTACCCACCACCAAGGACTGTTATGTTTGCTCTTATTTGTCGTGTTTATGCTCATAAAGTGCTTCTTCCACGTTGATGATGTAGTCGGCCATCTTCTCCAACTCCAGAATGACATCCATGTAGTTCACGCCAACAGAATACTCGTACTTATGGTCTGTGATGGACTGCATGTTCTGGTTCTTGAGTTCGTCGCGGAAGTTGTTGATTTCGTTTTCCATATTCGTCATTTCGTAGAACTCGTCTTGCGTGATATTCACTCGATCGAGCGCATCCACCATCTTTGCGTGTGCGGTATCGACGAGGTAAATCATTTTCTCGACATTCTTAATCTGCTCTTCCGTGTACTTGATATTTGCTTCGCGTTTGTGTTTCATGTAGCGCGAGATATTATAGTTTGCATCGCCCACAGACTCCAATTCGCTAATGATACGCAGCATCTTGTGTACTTCGTGTTTTGAATGTTCGGACAGACGACCATCTGCCACTTCGTTCAAGTATTGCGCAATCTCGTATTCCATTCGGTCGCTGATGCCTTCGTATTTCTCAATTCGCGTGTATATCTTTGTGAATTCTTCGCTGTTCTGCTCGTTGAATAAGTCATGGATCATGCCAATCATCCGTTGTGTACGGACACCAAACACTTGTATCTCTTTCCAAGCTTGCAGGATAGAAAGTTCGGCTGTGGACATTGGGCCGCCGGAGATAAAGCGGAGTTGGCTGTCTGTATCTCTTTGCTCCGGTTGGGATGGTATAATACGCATCACCAACTTCTCCAGTAGCGAGATAAAACCAATCAGTATGCACGTGTTTATCACGTTGAACGACGTGTGGAAGGTCGCCAGCACCGCATTCAGCTTGTCCGGAGACACATCACTCGGTACACCCGGTTCGAAGTCGATGTTCCACACGCGGCAGATCATGCTCACAAACGGACGGAAGACGCAAAGCACCCAAATGACACCGAAGAGGTTGAAGAGCAAGTGCGCCATAGCAGCTCGGCGTGCTTGAACAGAAGCCGATAACGCCACGATATTCGATGTAATGGTAGTACCGATATTCTCGCCCAACACCAGCGATATACCCATATCAATAGGGAGCACGTGCGCAGAACAGAGTGTCATTGTGATAGCCATGATAGCTGCTGAAGACTGCACGGCAAAAGTTAAAATGCCGCCGACGAGAAGGTAGAGGAAGTAACTTCCGTAGCCCCAACTCGATGTGGCGATAAAGAAATTGCGCACCGCATTGATTTCGTCGAGATGCATCTCTGTGGCATTAATCTTGAGCGTGGTCAATCCCAACAGCATAAAGGCCAGACCGATTAGGAAATCTCCTACATTGGAATTTTTCTTCTTCAGAATGAGCGTTACGGCCAGAACGATAAGGGCGTAAACCACTAATCTCAAGTCGAACGAACCGCCACCCAACACCATTATCCATGCAGTGAACGTCGTTCCGATGTTTGCACCCATGATAACGGAGATAGCTTGACTCAGGCTTAAGATTCCGGCCGAAACGAAGCTGACGGTCATTACTGTTGTGGCTGTAGATGATTGTACGGCCGCTGTGATGGCTGCACCAGTCAGAACGCCTGTAAACCGGTTCGTCGTCATCGTGCCAAGCACGTTACTCATCTTACTACCTGCCATCTTCTGCAGGCCTTCACTCATGACTTTCAGACCATACATCAGCATCGCCACCGAGCCAAGCAGAGTCATGATTTGAATGATTAAGGTCATATCTGTTGTATTTTTAGTTTCTACTTATGCTATGCGCACATAAATCCGCCGCAAAGGTACTACAATTTTTGCATGTATGCAAATAATTTGCATAAATTTATTCATTTTGCAGTTTGTTGAGGATAGAGCATTATACTATTTAAATTATTGTAGGAGCAGGAGTATCCTGTGTTAATCCTGTGTTAATGTTGTGTTAAAGTTGTATATTCATCTCGAGTGGGATGGTAGTACAAAAAAGACAGCCCTGTTGGAGCTGTCTTTTTTGTTGTGCACTTCTTTGTTTGAGCATTGCTACTTATTTTTTTGTGCACTTCTTATTTTTTGTGCATTTCTTCTTATTGGAAGTTAGCGCGATTATCTACTACGTCGGCTTTCTCTTGGATGAGCGCGATGGCTTGATATGGGATTGAGTAAGCTGCGCGACCAGACAGTTGTTGCTTTTCCATTTCTTCGTTGAACTCACCTTCAGCTGTAGTCTTTGTGCCGGCTTTCACTACGAAGACACCTGAACGGCCTTGGATTGGTTGAGAGAGTTCATCGTTTTCCAATGCCATGGTAGCACCGATAACGGCAGGTTCGTTGCCAGCATTACCGAAGCGGTAAGCAGCAAGTGATACGTTCTCAGCTGTTTGAACCGGTTTCTCAAGGATTTGAGCAGCCTCTTCGAGGGAAGCGATACCTTTGAGTTGTTTCTTGATATACTCAGCTTTAGCGTTATTGGTAGCTTCAGCCATCAGTTCAGCGCGAACGGACTCCAGCGAACGATATTCGCCGTCGTTAACCTCGGTGAGGACAGCCACGATGAATTGGTTTCCGCACTCAAAGACGTCACTTACCTGTCCTTCTTTAGCGTCAAAAGCCCAACGCACGATCGGACGGCTGGCTTTGAGGTCACCCACTTTCTCTGTGTTTTTGTTGAGATTGAATTGCGGATGAATAGTCATGCCGGCTTCGGAAGCAGCGTTACGGAATGCCTCTTCGTTGTTATTGTTAACGATGAACTGCTTAGCGTTATTGTATATAACGGAGTAGGTTTTGGAAGACGGAGTAACGGTGCGCTCCAGAATAGCCACTTTCGCTTTCGGCGTTGCAGGAGCGATGTCCGTAATCTCAAATGTTTGCTCTCCGAGTCCTTGTGCCACGGTGAAGCGTGTGCCGCGTTTGCCGTGGAATGCCGGCTCCGCGATTGTCTGATTGAGGTCTGTAGCTTGGAACCATCCGAGTTCAGCATCTTCTTGTCCTTCTTGTGCAGCAATAGCCTTGAGGCAAACGCTGTCCGGAAGGTTGTAGCCAATTTCTACGATGCGTGCGATGGAGTATTTGTCGTTCTCGAATGTGAGAGGAGATACATCGCCGGCTTTTGCACCTTTGCGGAAGACAAAGTCTTTGTACTCAGCAGGGATAGTAGCGGCAGAATAGTCACGGCCATCGTACATGATGTCTGAGTTGGTGTTTACGACCAAAGCCACATCGTCTGTAGTTTTGAGCTCTTGCTCAAGTTCTTTCATGAGTTTGTCCGCAGCTTCGTAGTCAAACTCAGACGGTTTAACGTCGAAAGCGACATATGCAATAGCGCGGTTAGGAGTCTGTTTGAACTCCGGTTTATGCTGTGCATACAGTTTCTTGATGTCGTTGTTGGACACTTTCACTAAAGAGTCAGCGACAGCGTAGAACGGCTGGTTGACAAATTGTGCGGTTGTGCTCTGCTGACGGGCATTGAAAGCGAAACGAGCCTCGAGGCTATTAGCTTTGATGAGGTTTTGGAGCAGAGTGGTATATTTTTCCTGCATATATGTCAGGCGCACAGCATTTTCCCAATACATCCAATACGTTTTGGCTTGTTTGAGGTTAGCGGCTTGCTCAGGGCTTTCTGTTTCTTGCTCGAGAGAAGCGAGGAAGCGAACGAGGTTATCGCGGTTAAAGCGGCCTGTTTCGTCATAGAAAGCGCGTCGGCCTGCAATAATTTCATGCGGTTTTTCGCCGATGCAGAGCTGACTGAGTTCGTCTTGTGTTACCTCCAATCCGATCTTTTTTCCTTCAGCGCGCAGAGAGTAATCCATGAGCATCATTTGCCAAACCTGATTGCGGATTTGGTTAGAAACCTCTTCGTCGAAATCACTACGACCTGTTTCAATTTTGTACACTTCGGTTAATTGATCTTTAGCCGCTTCGTACTCTGTGTAATGTACATCGTGACCGGCAATAACGCCTACGTTTTCGCGACTGCGGTTAAAGAAACTGCTTCCTGAATTAAGGAAGTCACCCAGAATAAATGCTAACATAGCGGCACCTACGATAACAAGCAGGAGGACGCCATGGTTTCTAATTTTTTGTAATGTTGCCATTTTTTATTTTTAATATGTTAGTTTTGTCATTAGAAGTTCGGATTGTTCGACTCCTTAATATATCCGTACACGGGTTCGCATGTACCATTGAAGTTCTGCAGTTGTGCGCGTACAACGACCTCATCGCCTACAAGGACTTGATCAAGGCTGGTGAATGGGATTTTTTGATTTTCTTGGTAGTAGGTATTGAAAGCAGTAGCAAACGCTTTTCCGTCGGTGATGTTAAAGGTAACCGAACTCAGCGATCTGCCTGCTGTATCGATGCTGCAGACATAACCACGAACTTCATAGAAGTCCGGAGTTTTTTCTTTGGATGCCAATTCCATGATTTTTGCTTCTGCCTCTGAAACGCTCAGTTCTCCAGTTTTCAAAGTGGGAGCGGAGTAGGATTTTTGGAAAATGGTGTTATAGTGCTCGTTGTTGGAAGCCATGACGAAGCATGCTCCGGACGATTCGAATACGCCATTGTAATTGGTTATATAGCAGCTAAGTACAACGAAGTCACCTTCTTTCACGCACTCTAAATCAGGGAACTTAGCACCGTACTTGCCGAGCGCACGGTATGCATAGAAGTTGTGCATTGGTTGGTCGTCAGACGGCTGCACAGCGGAGATATAGAAGAAGTCGTTTCCGTATTTTGGGAAATCGTCTTTGAATGTCTCTCCGCGGTTGAAGCTGGTGAGATAACCTTTGATGAGGTAACGTTCTTTAGATACTTCGCCGAATTTAAGTGATTTAGCGATTTCAACAGCTTTGTAGACGTCGATAGTACCTTCTGGAACGTTAAATCCTTCAGGGTCCGGAGTAGGATCCGGAATGACTAATGCCTTTTGGTTGTTGTCGTTGTCACCCGGCATTACTTGCGGCTCATTACAAGCTGTTAAACACATTGCTGCTACAGCAAACGCTAAAAATAAATGTTGTACTTTCATAATTATAGTATTTTAATGGTTATTAGATTTCGCGGTTTTTGTGCATATTTTTCAATATCGGCCGCAAAAGTACTATTTTTTTTGTAATCTCGCAAATATTTATGCAGAAAAATCATTTTTTTTCAAAAATATTTTGGTGAATCAATAAAATGTTGTAATTTTGCGCACTTTTTTAAATAAGGAGGACAAAACTATAGCAACACAACCAGTTAGACCGAATAATCGCGGTCGTGTAGAAAAAGAGATGCCTAATCGCATCAACGACGCCATTCGTGGCGTGGACGAGGTAAGACTTGTCGGTGACAATGTAGAGCAAGGTATTTACTCTTTCAGGGAGGCAATGCACATTGCTGATGAACAGAATCTGGATTTAGTGGAGATATCTCCAAATGCCGTTCCGCCGGTTTGTCGTGTGATTGACTATCAGAAGTTCCTTTACCAGAAAAAGCGTAAGGAAAAAGAGCAAAAGCAGAACTCCAAGAAGATTGAGGTGAAAGAGATTCGTTTCGGCCCTCAAACGGATGAGCATGATTATAATTTCAAGTTACGTCACGCCCAAGAGTTCTTGAAAGATGGTAACAAGGTGAAGGCTTATGTGTTTTTCCGCGGACGTTCCATCGTTTTCAAGGAGCAGGGTGAGTTGTTGCTTGCGCGCTTTGCCAACGATTTGGAAGAGTTCGGTAAACCCGAGGCTATGCCTAAACTCGAAGGCAAACGCATGATTATGATGCTTGCTCCTAAGAAGTAAGAGAATACAAAAATGGTCGTAGGGCCTTACCTAAGATGGCTGCCTGAGACCTATATATATTAACAATTAATTTTATACAAAATGCCAAAGGTAAAAACTAATTCCGGTGCAAAAAAGCGTTTTACGCTTACCGGAACCGGTAAAGTTAAGCGTAAACACGCTTACAAGAGTCACATTTTGACGAAGAAGACCAAGAAGCAGAAACGCAACTTGACCCATGCTGCTATCGTCGATCAAACTAACATGCGTAGTCTCCGCGAAATGCTGTTACTCCGCTAAGTATTAACCACCAAAAATTTACAGAACTATGCCAAGATCAGTAAATCACGTAGCTTCACGCGCACGCCGCAAGAAGATCATGAGCCTCAC
>CACXYM010000027.1 GCA_902771935.1 uncultured Bacteroidales bacterium | reverse complement strand
AAAATTTACAGAACTATGCCAAGATCAGTAAATCACGTAGCTTCACGCGCACGCCGCAAGAAGATCATGAGCCTCACAAGAGGTAATTTTGGTGGCCGTGCAAACGTTTGGACAGTTGCCAAAAACACATGGGAGAAAGGTCTCCAGTACGCTTATCGCGATCGTAAGAACAAAAAACGTAACTTCCGCGCATTGTGGATTCAACGTATCAACGCGGCAGCTCGCCTCGAAGGTCTGAGCTACAGCCAGTTGATGGGTGCTTTGAAGAAAGCCGGTATTGAAATCAACCGCAAAGTCCTTGCTGACCTCGCTATGAATCAGCCGAAAGCTTTCAAAGCTATCTGCGACAAAGCGAAAAAGTAAACGTCATTTGATGTGCAGAAAAAGGTCGTCCACAAGTTGGGCGACTTTTTTTGTGCCGTCATTGATGAGAATGATGTCAGCCAGTGCGCTGTCATCTTTTTGTGCGCGTACGCGAGCGCGTACCTTATTTATATCACTGTGATCCCGAGCTATCGTACGCGCAATTCGCAGTTCTTCCGGCGCATCTATCCAAACGGTCTTGTTGCACAGCTTGTTCAGTCCGCTGCTGAACAGAAGAGCAGATTCGACAAAGCAAATTCCTGTCTGCTCATTTGCCCAATGCCGCAAGTCGAACGCTACAGCAGGGTGTACTACCGCATCTAACTTGGCTAAGAGAGTCTTGTCCGCAAAAACCTGTGCTGCTACACGCGCCGTGAGATAGGTATCACCATCAAAAACGTCACTGCCGAAGAGTGTTTCGACTTGCGAGCGCACGGCAGGATTATGCACAATAATACGTTTGGCCTCGCGGTCGGTGTTGTAAACAGGGTAACCACGTGATATGATTTCCCGTGCAATTGTGGACTTGCCACTTCCTATGCCTCCTGTCAGACCTATTAGTTGCATACGGATACCGATTAGAATTGGAAGTAAATAAATGGTTGCATATCCGCTGTGATGAACTGGTAGATAATCACTATTGCCACCACGACTACAATTGCCATCAGCCAAAGCGGTAACATTGCAAAGTTAATGCGATACCACTGTTTGAATTTGGTCGGCAGCCAGTGGATTACCATTCCTAAGATAAAGAGTGTCACCACATAGCGATACTCCCAGATAAACGGCAGAATAATGGAGTTGTCCCATGCGCCGCCTATCTGGTTCATCATGTTCTTGGCAGTCTCCCAAGCCACTTGATTGGCTGTTGCAGGGTCCAGATTGGAACTGGAGCGGAAGAAGAGGCGAGTGAATGTGATAAATGTGAAGGTCTGAATCACGTTCCACACCATGGCGAGCCAGGTTTGCTTCTCTTCATGACGTATCAGCCAAACCACATAGCGAATGAGTGTTCCTGCTGCTACGATACTTGCCCACAGTTTAAAAACGTGCAACACCGGCAAATTCCAAATAGCATCTACTCCGTAGAGTAGGGCTGTCACCACTACCATTAATGCCATCCGCACATGCCAATTCATCACGCGCCAGAATTTGTTGACAATCATTCCGATGCCATTCAGTCCGCCCCATATCATAAAGTTCCAGCTCGCTCCGTGCCATAATCCGCCTAACAGCATCACGATAAACGAGTTCAGGTTGGCATATAGTAGTTTCCGGTGTGACGGCACTTTGAGGGCTACAACAGCGACTATGATACCTATGGCGGCGATAATGACAGCCCCTATCCACGAACCGGTCAGCACTAACGCTATCAGCGCTATCAGCGCTATCCAGAAATACGTGCCGAATGTGGCGTTGCGGTTGCCGCCAAGAGGAATATAGAGATACGTTTTCAGCCAGCGGCTAAGGGACATGTGCCAACGCCGCCAGAATTCCTGTGGGTTCTGTGACTTATACGGCGAGTTAAAGTTTTTCGGCAAATAAAATCCCATCAGCAATGCAATACCGATAGCGATATCCGTATAGCCTGAGAAGTCCGCATACACTTGCATCGAGTAACCGAAGAGCGCAAATAGGTTCTCAAAACCCGAGAAGAGCAGCGGATTGTCGAACACTCGGTCAATAAGGTTTACTGCCAAATAATCGCTCAGTATAATCTTCTTCGCTAAACCGTTGAGTATCCAGAATATAGCGATGCCGAAATGTCTCCGGCTTAAATGATATGGCTTATACAGTTGCGGCACGAACTCACTCGCGCGAACGATTGGTCCTGCCACTAACTGCGGGAAGAACGATACGTAGAAGCCGAAGTCCAGCAGGTTCCTCACAGGTTGGATACGTCCGTGGTAGACATCGGCGGTGTACGATATCACTTGGAAGATATAGAACGAAATACCTACCGGCAAAATGATCGTATCGACCAGGAAGCGACCGGATTCACTAAAGCCGTTTCCGATATACGCAAAGATATCGAACACCTGAAGCGACCAACCGAACAGGTCGTTAATCATGTTCGTAAAGAAGTAGGCGTATTTGAAGTATGCGAGCAGCCCAAGGTCAATGACCACGCTCACAATGAGCCATAACTTACTCTTCCACGTGTCGCGGTATTTGTATATCAGTTTGGCTATAAGCCAGTCCGACAGCGTGACGAAAGCCAATATGAGCAGAAAGATGCCACTCGTCTTGTAATAGAAAAACCAACTCACTGCCATGAGGAACACATTCCGCATATGCAGTTTGGCGTTGCTTTCTACGATTAGAGCGAACAGAGCATATACGATGCCGAAGAACGCCCAGAAGTAGAACTGCGTAAAGAGCAGCGGGTGGGTCGGGTCGTATAGGAAGATATTTCGTAGCGTCTCTATCATTTGCTTTCTTCTATCTTACGTTTTAACCACGCCCAAAGCATTTCGCCTGCTCTGTTAGCTCCCGAGCGGTAGAAATGCACGCCGTCGGATGATGCCAAACCTTTCTCCTGCCAAGCGAGCATGCTGCCTTCTCCGCCCATAGACCTGAATAAACTCCAATATGCAATTCCTTCGGCTGCTGCTGCTCGAGCTAATTGTTGGTCCATATAGGCTATCGTCGGATAACTCATTTTCTCGCCATCCACCACTGTCAACATATCAGATGGTCCGATAAACAGCAGGCTTGCATTGGGAGCACACTCTTTCAGATAGCGAATCTGTCGGCGCATCGAGTTGGCATATCCGCGCACGCGCTCTTCCGTATTTGCCCAGGGCATGACGTTACCGCCGAACTGAAGGATGATAAGCCGTGTATTTGTCTCGGCGTAGAAATCGCTTAGTTGTTTACGGTTCATCTTAGTGAAGACATTTCCCGAACCGCCACGCATTGGTATATTGTCCACAATTACACCTGTCGGCGATTCCAGCGAAACACCATACACATCACCTTCGCCGCATATATCAATATTGAGTCGCGTCAAAGTATCGCGTAGCGCGCCAACATGCTTGCGCGAACCATCCACTAAAATATCTTTCGTCGCAAGCACGCGTAACTGGCTGAAATAATTGGCGGAAGTCAATTTGCCGTACGGCTCCACATGCAGCGTGACGCTGTCGCATAGTGAATCTAAAATTGCTACTTGCCCCATTACGCCGTAATGATTGCTGCTGTCCCTTTGCTGATTCTTCGGACCATAGACCAGAAAGCGCTTTGGTCCTTCACGCGCGGTGATACGTTGTCCGTCAATGAGCAGGTATTGCACTATGGTTCGTGTAGGTATCGTCTGCACTAGAGGTAGCAAGCCCGAACCCACTCCGCCGTATTCATTTTGAAGATAGTTCCGCAGTGTGGAAGTGATACGGTTCCAACGCCCCAACCGGTTCCTCCACAGCAGGAGGAATAGTCGCCTTAACGATCTCAGGCATCGTTTCGTTGTCATCCTTCATTTCCTCAGCCAGACTGGTACTGTCTGCCAACTCCAGCGGCACTATCGATTGCTCTTCGTCGCTAATCGTATCTGTCGCATCCTGAAGAATATGCGGACATCGTAGGTCACCTAACATCGGACGACACCAATCGCCCACCAACACAAGTGCGCCTATCAGGACAAAGCAAGAGGCTATAAAAAGCACGATATGTCGCGGACGCATCTCTTTCATTATTTCTTCCAAAGCGATTTGGTGAAGAGAAGCAGGACAGTGAAAATCTCCAGACGGCCAATCAGCATTACGATGGTCATCACCCATTTAGCCGGTGTAGGGAAAAGAGCATAGGTCCCTGACGGCCCGTATTGACCGATACTGGGACCGATATTGCCCAAAGCCGAAACGGCTGCGCCGATTGATTCATCAAAGTCCACACCGGTACTGCAGAAAATCAGCACGGACGCAATGAGTATCATCAGGTAGAAATGCATAAAGGCCACTACGTTATTTGTTGTCTGTTGGCTAATCGGTTTGTCGTTGAGTTTAACCGGCACAACAGCGTTCGGGTGAATGCGGCGTTTGAACTCGGCAAAACCGCTTTTCACGAAAATCATTAGTCTCACCCACTTGATACCGCCGGATGTACTGCCTGAAGAGGCACCGGTGAACATAAGGAAGAACACTACTACCCATAAGAACGGTGCCCATGTCATGTAGTCGGCGATAGCGAAACCGGTACTGGTCATCGTTGCGAGTGTCGTGAAAAGACCTTCGCGGAACGATATCTCCAGGTGTCGGAAGAACTCGGCTCCTTCCCATGTGGACGGGTCTAATTGGAACCATTGAATCATCAGTCCTATTGTGAGTACGCCAGTTACTACACCCACTGCCGACAGATACCATTTGGTTTCTTCGTCGTGCCAGAGACGACCCGGTTTGCCGCGGAAGGTGAGAATAATCAATCCGAAGTTAATACCAGCCAGCAGCATGAACAGCGCAATGGTGTATTCTATCAGCGGACTTGCATAATAAGCAATACTCAGGTTCTTTGTTGAGAAACCACCTGTTGCAACCGTGCAAAACGAATGGCATATACTGTCAAACAGCGGCATCCCTTCCAGCCAAAGTAAGCCTATCTCGAGCACAGTCAGCAAGATATACGTTATCCATAGCGACTTGGCTGTGTCGGCAATACGCGGACTCAGTTTCTCGTAACTTATACCATTCATCTCAGCCGCATAGAGCTGCATGCCGCCAAGTCCGAACATCGGTAACAGTGCAACACTCAGCACGATAATGCCCAAACCGCCTAACCATTGGGTCATTGAGCGCCAGAATAATGCACCGTGCGACAGAGCTTCAATATCGTCTAAGATCGTAGCGCCGGTCGTAGAGAAACCTGACATCGTCTCAAACCACGCGTCTGTGAAACTGGGTATCTGACCGCTCAGCCAATAGGGGAGCATGCCAAAAGCGGAGAATACTACCCACACCAATGCTACAATCACATATCCCTCCCGCTCGCCTACTTGCGAACTGGCGCCGGTTCCTATCGCGATGCCTATCAATCCTGCTACGAGGGTCAGTAGTGTAGATACTAAAAATGCGCCATCGTCCGGATCGCCGTAGAAGAACGATACCGCCATTGCTATAGCCATGAACACCGACTCAATCACGAGAAGGGCGCCCATCGTCTTGACGACTAACCGTGTGTTAAATTGTCTTGTCATTCCTTAAAGAATCGTTCAAGTTTGCGTATCACATGGCTCTTGCAGAATACCACCACTTTATCGCCTTGCAGAATCTGCGTGTCGCCGTTCACAAGAATGCCTTCACCGGCACGAACAATCCCCGCAATCGTACTATCTTTCGGCAATCCCATGTTCTTAATCAGAAAACGGGTAATTCGCGATTTCTCTTCGGCTTTGAACTCCACTATCTGCGCATCGGCTGAAGTCAGGTTGCGCACGTTGAGCACCGAAGCGTTCAGCAACAACTGATAGATATACGATGCTGTAATCGTTTTCTTATTCAGCACTGTCCCTACATCCAAACCCTCAGCCATTTGGATATAGTCGATATTCTCCACTTCAGCAATGGTCTTATGTACGCCAAACCGCTTGGCGGCAAGGCATGCGAAAATATTGGCCTCGCTGCTCTCGGTTACTGCAACAAAAGCATCAGCGTCCTGAATTCCTTCCTCGCGAAGTGTATCCATATCCGAACCGTCGCCGTTGATAATCAGTGCGTTATTCACTTTCTGACTCAGCGCATAGCAGATGTCTTTGTCTGTTTCGATAATCTTGATGTTCTTGTCACTCGGCAGGTTCTGTACGGCTTTCTGTGCGATGCGACTGCCGCCGTAGAAAATAATGGTTTGTATCTCACGCTTGGTCTTGCCTAATTGTTCGCGTAAGAAGTCTGTGTTATCCGGAGTGCATACAGCATACACCATATCGTTGGCGCGCACCTCGTCATTGCCCGACGGAATAATGGTCTCGTTTTCGCGCTTGATGGCTACGATACGATAGCGTCCGTGAGCATAGAAGCCCGAACTGAACGGTTTGCCGATGGCGTCTGCATTCTCACGCACTTTCACCACGCACAGCTCCAAAGCTCCGTCGCATAGACTGATGTGATACCGCAGCCAGCTCGTCTTCAGCGACTCTACAATCTCGTTCGCTGCCAGCACTTCCGGATAGATCAGGTGGTTCAAACCCATGTTCTCGAAGAATCGTTTGTTCTCCGGCAGCAGATACTCGTAGTTATCTATACGCGCAAGCGTTTTCTTAGCGCCTAACTGATTTGCCATCAAGCACGCGGTCATATTCTCCGACTCATGCGGAGTAACGGCAATGAACAGGTCGCAGTCTTTGACGCCTATCTCCTTCAGGTCGCGGATAGAGGTCGGACTGCCTACTTTGGTAAGCAGGTCGTAATCTGCATCCAAATCGCCTAAACGCTCAGCGCGCTCGTCCATCAAACTGATTTCCATGTTTTCGCGAGAGAGCAGCTTTGCCAAGTGCGTACCTACTTCTCCAGCGCCTGCAATAATGATTCGCATAGTCCTTCTTTATCTAAATGCAGCATGTGGTATAATTCCTTCGTGCTGCCATGTTCTACAAACTGATCATTCACACCCAGCCGTTTCACCTGCACTGCATACCCCTTGTCGGCGAAATACTCCAATACCGCGCTACCCAAACCGCCGCTAATCACGCCGTCTTCAACCGTCACCACTTTCTTAAAATGCGTGCCTACATAATCCAGTATATCGGTGTCTATCGGCTTCAACCACCGCATATCATAGTGCGCAAAACTTTCGCCCATAACGTTTCGCCTTTCGCCTAACTCAATCGCCTCCGCTACCGTGTTCCCGATAGCGCCTATGCTAAGCACAGCTACCTCTTTTCCCTCTCTCAGACACACTCCCTTGCCTACGCTTTCGACTTTCGACTTTTCGCTTTCGACTACCTGAGCAACCCTCCCTCGCGGATATCGAATTGCCACCGGTCCTTCCATATTCACTGCCAGCCGCATCATATCCCGCAGGTCGTCACCTGTCATCGGCGCACCGATAGTCAGGTTCGGAATCGGGCGCAAGTATGCCAAATCGAATAAGCCGTGGTGCGTCGCGCCGTCGTTCCCTACTATTCCTGCGCGGTCGATACACAGCACAACATGCAGTTTGGGTAGTGCTACATCGTGGATGATATTGTCGTACGCACGCTGTAAGAATGACGAATAGATATTACAGAACGGCACCACTCCTTGACTGGCCATGCCGGCGGAGAATGTCACAGCGTGACCTTCCGCAATGCCTACATCATACACGCGTTCCGGGAACTCTTTCTGCATGATGGTCATTGAGCAGCCGCTCGGCATAGCGGGCGTCACACCCACAATGCGCTTGTCTTGGCGCGCTATCTCCAACAGCGTCTCACCAAACACCTCCTGCCATAACGGAGGAATTTTCATCATTCCATCATTGAGCGACGCAGTCGCGCTCATTCCATCATTGGCACGTTGCCCTGTGGCAACGTTGAACTCTCCCGGTGCGTGCCAAGTCGTTTGGTCATTCTCTGCGGGTGCGTAGCCCTTACCTTTCTTGGTTATGAGGTGCAGTACCTTCGGACCACGGTAGTCCTTTATCTCGTTGAGGATGCGAACTAAGTCTGTCACGTTATGGCCATCGGCCGGACCGAAATACCGAAGGTTCAACCCCTGGAAGATATTCTTCGGCTGCTTAGTCAGTATGGACTTCAGATTATTGCTGAAACGCCGTACGCGCTTCGTCTTCGCCTCGTCGAGAATATGCCATTTAACGAGACGCTGGTAGGTGCGCCAACGCCAGTCGTTGTAACGCTTGCTCGTCGTTATGTCCACTAAATACTGCGTGATGCCGCCTTTGATGGGGTCGATGGCCATGTTGTTGTCGTTGAGGATGATGAGCAGGTTATTCTTGTCCATCGACGTGTTGTTCAGTCCTTCGAACGCCAAACCGCCTGTCATTGCGCCATCACCTATCACGGCCACCACGCGCTTGTTCTCACTGCCGACTTCAATACCTAAAGCTGCCGAGATAGAGTTGCTCGCGTGGCCGGCGATAAAAGCGTCATACTCGCTCTCCATCGGAGTAGGAAAGGGCGCTAGACCTTTGAACTGTCTGTTCGTGTGAAAACGATCGCGACGACCCGTCAGTATCTTATGCGCATAGGCTTGATGACCTACATCCCACACAACCTTGTCCGTCGGCGTGTCAAACACATAATGGATCGCCACCGTCAACTCAATCGCACCCAATGACGATGCTAAGTGACCGGGATTATGGCTCAGCTCGTTGATGATAAAGTCACGTAACTCAGCGCACACTACCGGTAAAGCTGCCACGGGCAATGCCTTCAAATCCGCAGGACTGTTGATACTATTTAGATACTGATATTCCATATAACCACACAACAGCCCGCGTTTATTGTACTCTTACGCCCTGGGCGTTGAAGAGCTCATCACCACGTTGGATGAAGAGTTGGCCGTCGCGGATGAATTTGCTGTTGGTCTTAGTAACTTCGAGTTGCTTGATACCGGTAGGTTGTTTGGCTGTGGTGAAGGTCGCTGCTACAGTCAGTGCATCGTCAGCGGAGTAAGCAACCACAGCCATCGGCGTGAAGTTGAAGGTAGTACTGATTTGACTTACGTCCACTCTATGTTCAGCCATCCAGGGGAAAGCATATCGACCGAGGTCTTTCGGCTTGAGTTGGAAAGCCAGGCCGTATTCTGTCTCCGGTTCCAGCGTAGCAGTCGTAATCGACGATCCGTCCTTGTTCGCTATTGTAGCCATCGTAACCTCATACTGTGCATCATCCGGCAACTTAATCACGAGAGTCGAACCGTCACTCTTGTCGCCTACCTGCGGAAAAGTCACTTGCGCCTCTACAGCCTTTAGCAGAATCGGAGAGAAAACAGGCTGTACTTTCGCATACTTATCGGCTGAAAGCGGAATAATCACTTCGCCGAAAGCATCGGGATAGTATTCTACACCATCATAAACATAGTGAGACAATGGGAACTTTTGGATGGTGTCATTCGATCCATCGCATGCGTAGTAATAGGTAGAATTCGGATTCACATACATCACAAAATTCTCCATTCCACAAAGCGGCTCGCGCATCAAGCGCCCATATGACCAGCCCGACATCGACACTCCGGTTGCTTGAACAGCATTGTTTATAACAAGATCGCTCGTGAATTGCGGCTCGGTTCGTTGACCTTTTTGTACTAAACGACCCTCTGCATAAGGGGTGTATAGGTTCTCGTTGGTGTCACCCGCTTTGTACGATGTCACGATCGCGTCATCGCAGTCTTTATCATCACAGATAATGAACAGGGTGAAGGCATCCGACATAGCGCCAAAGACTTCTTTACCCATCGTAGGAGCAGTAGCCGGCATATAAACCTTAGCTGCGTTAATGCCAACGAAAGCAGAGTCACCAATACTCTTGGCGGATTCAAGATAAAGGGTACCGAGCTTCTTGCAGTTTTCCAAACAGTGCTTGCTATACACTTGAATAGAACTCGGTATATCAAAATCGGCATTCTCCAAACCCCAGAACAGGTAGTTGCCAAGCTCGGTAACCTCGCTCGCGGACATATCTACATACTCAATCTGTTTGCGGATGGAGTAGAATGGCGAATTAATGGGGTTCTGAGTAGTCGCTACGTCGAGCTTTCCAATCGTCTCAAATTGAATGTATTTGAGTTTTGTTCCCCTGCAGATATCATTACCCAGATAGTTCACGGAAGGCAGAACTAAGGTCTGTTCATACTCGTCACTACTTGAACCCGTAGCAGTATTGGTGAATACATTACCATTTATTCTTGTTACACCGGTCCAATCCTGTTGGCATGCGTCGAACTTCGTGCAGTTTTGGAATACACTCGCCATAAAGATGATACCATCGGTCGGAGCTGTAGAAGGAAGCTCTATAGATGTCAGGTTAGCGCAGCCGAAGAAGGTCCCGAGGTTGAAAGTCAACTTCGGTCTTTGCTCAATCGTAACGGACTCTAACTTCGGGCACTCTCTAAACGCATAATTACCAAATGTGAATTCATTGGCAGAGGAAGCCTTGATGGTGAGAGTTCGTAAATTAGCATGACCCTTGTAAGCTTCTTTGGCTATGCCGGTAAAAACAATAGTCACCTTACTTGAACCGCTATTCTGATTGATACTCGCGGGAATGTTGAGTTCCGTTTGTGCTTCCCATGCCGCTTTCTGTGCATCGGTCGGTTGGTTCGGGTTGCTGCTCGAGTAAGCATCCTTACCAATAACCACTACCTCTAATCGCACATTAGTCGTGGTTCCGGATGAGTTAACAACCTCAATGAAAAGAAGTTCGTTAGATAAAAAAACTTGTGTGCCGGCTGGAATGGGTCCGTCGGCCTTAATCGTTGTTGAAACAAAGAGAGCTGTCATTAGTAACAGCAAGGAAGTGATTTTTTTCATAATAGTTCATCGTTTAGTTAATCATAAAGCCTAATCAGTAAGCCTAATCATTAAGCCTAATCCAATAATTAGCACCACAATTAGCCCGCAAAATTACTGCTTTTATTTGATATATGCAAATAAAAGTACAGAATTTATGCATTTTTGAGTTGATTATAGATGATTGTGCGGATAAAAGCGGGCAATTGGATAAAGCGTTTTTGCATGTTGGTAGCGGGATCTATAGACGCTTCGGGGTCTGGTGCAGTACCTGTTTTTCCTGGCAGTTGGTTTGAGAAGCGTTCGCTGAAGTCGATGTATAGAGCTTGTGCCTCCTCCGTCGGATTTTGGTATAAATGGCGGAAAAGCGGATGAAAAGTGTATAGAAAGTGGATGAAAAGTTATTCTACCTTTGTGCCGGTGAGGTTGTAGATGATACCGTTGCGCTCGATAAGTAATTGCCCGTCTCTGAGCAATTTGTGATTGTTGATTTGAGCTTTTTGCATTGTTTGTTCGATAGCAGATGGGTCATCGTTTTCCGAAGTGATGATAATCTGTTTGGTCATGCATGTGCCGGGTTCGCCTGTCTTGTCTTGTTCCATGCAATCGATGCCATATTCGCACTCGTGTCCGACGGTGAAGGTTATATCCAGGGTATTACCGTTCCAGAAGAGTTTGTATTCGCGGAAGGTGCCAGTTGGATCTTTGCCTAAATATGGTTCTCCCATTGCTCCCGTGGATGGTGTGAGCTGTGCGAGTTTATAGTGTCCGTTACCTCCAATGACAAAGGTTATGGCGGATATTTTTCCGCCTTTTAGACTTTCAATGCGCAGGGTGTTGTCGGCATAAAGTCGGTATAGTAAGCCGGCTTTACTATCTTCGCCGAAAGCTGGTCCCGACACGCCTTTGGCTTTGTCGCTGGTGAAGCGGAATAATCCGTCCGGAGTTGTGAAGTCGGACGATGGAATTTGTGACTTGTAATTCGGGTATACCTCGTTCCATATATAGGAATGGTCCGCTGCGCAGAGTTGGGCAGCTGTAAGCAAGGACAAGATAGTTAGTGTGATATGTTTCATAATTTTTAAAGGTTGGTATAATTTTCCGGGCAGTTTTTGTAGAACCAGAAGTTGGCTATGAGGTTCTGTTCAAAGGCTTTCTCGTAGGATTTATTTTCGTTTGTCTCAAAGGATAATAAGGCTGTATCGTATTTGGCGTTATAGTAAATCTCGTTTTCGTCCTTAAGGATTATCGGAGCGAGATTCGTATTCATGGTGACAGAGTTCCATTTAACGATGTGGATAGTCTCTACTTCGTCGATAGCCTCTGCCCCTTTTGGAAGATGGCCTAAGTGCATTTCTGTTTTTCGCGTTTCTTTCTTTTGCTGTTTATCCTTCACGAATTGGTTGTGCAAATCTTTATACGTATCCAGGTTTATATCCAGATGTACCTGATAGAATAGTGTAGGTTTTCCGCCTTCATAAATGTCTCGCGAAAGGCCTAAAAAACTAACTGCAATTTTCTTGATATTATCTTTAACCCATTTCTCGGGTATCTGGATAGCTCCGGCAATGCTGTCATATATACACTTTTCTGTTATATACTCCGGTTGTAGTTTTCCTGCGTAACCATTAGGCAGTTTTTCCATTTTAATTCTCGTTGCGATGCTTGCCGTCACTTTGTTTTTTGCAACGGTTGCTCGAGCGCCGCGTTGTGGTAATAACAGCCACTTTTCATTGGACCCATTATCTTCCTTGAGGAAGACTAATGCATTGACTCCCAGGTGGTTAGACATGCGCGAACGTTGAGGAGGAATTAATGTATCAGAGTTTTCAAATAGTGAGCGGATGGTCATCTCGGGTTTCAATTCGTAGTCTAAAGCACGATTCGTAAGTAAATGTGATAAATAGGTGCTACGCATGGTACGAATAACCGCCAAATTGCTTCCTTCCGGGTGCACCACTTCCTTTAATCGAACAGTAACGCTACGGGTAGTATCACTCATGGCGTGTGCTTCTATTAAATCAAAGAAATTGGACTTGATAAACGGGTCTAATTCGAAGAACTCGTCCGGATAGTCATCAATCTGCAGTTCTGTAAAGGTACCTTTTTTGAGTAATTCTTCGCAGTAGACGGCAAAGATTGCATCGTCATGCAATTTGAAACAATGGAGATAGTGTGTGTAGTATTGTTTCCACATATCCACATTGGAATAACTGACTTTGTTTTTATCTTCGTTGCGATGCGCGAAAAGGAAAATGACGCGGTATAATATATACGCAGTAAACAGGCCTACTACAGTGGCTAAAAGATTGACAGCCAATTCATTCCAGATAGTGTTTTCGGCGCATGGTAAAAGGCCGTAAACAATAAGTGCTAACGCGGCAAGCAGGAGCAGAATACCTGTGCCACAAGCCATATGATACCAAGTGCGATTCTTGCGGTATAGTTTATTGAACGCGTGCTTGATATTGTGTTCCAGTTCTTCCATATTACTTAATCATTTATCCAGATTATTCGATACATTTCTTTGAGCATTTTGCTGTTCGGGACGCGAGCGGGATAGAGGCGGTAGAAGTTCGCATATTGCTGCGTGAGACGGTCTCCTTCAGCACAAAAAACGACTTGGTCGTTGACCTTGACCATCTGCTTGGAGTGGTCAATAAGAATATGCTTGCCGTCTGCTTCAATCTCCGTCTGTTTGTGGTTGATACCGCGATGCCAAGCGATATCAAAAACGATGTTGGTGGCGTTATGCTGTGCTGTTAGTTTGGAGGCATAGGGTATGCCGCTTTGCTCGTCTCGCATGTGTTGAACCGCCACATTTTCCAATTTGGGTACTATCCGGAGTAATGGGGCAAGTGCATTGGGTGCACTATCGAGCCAACTGCCGCCTAATGCTTTGTATCTCTCTGCGATATGTCCGTTTTTATCTGCGTACGGATCGCATAAGGTCATACGGATGCTATCCATCTTATTCATCGGTAGATTTTCTGTCATCCAGAGCATTTCCTGGCCATAAAGCGTATGGCACACCGGCACAAACTTACCCTGTAGTTCGTCAGCAAAGAAGATTTCTCCCTCCTCTTTCGTTGCCGCTAACGGTTTCTCTACAAATGGTATCACGTTACACGCAACGCATGCGCGAGCAATAATAAGATGTGTCGCAGGAGGTGTAGCGATAATCGCTACATCGGGATGGACGGTCTTTAACATCTCCTTGTAATCGCGGTAGAAAGGCAAGTCTGACCACAGCGGATCATGGGCTGTTTCTTCGCGCAAATCGCACACGGCGCATAGATTGAAGCGGTCCGACTGCTGCATACCTGCTACATGGTAGTGTGCTATTGTGCCTAATCCTATGACAACAGTTCTGTATCTCATTTAGGTTGCAAAGATACAATTTTTTTTTAGATTGTGCAAGAAAAAAAGAGTTTTTTTCATAAAAATTTGTGTATGTGCAATTTTTGTGGTACTTTTGTCGTCGATTTAAATCTTTGTGTTATGAAAAAGCTCTTTTTTTCCCTTTCATGCCTCTTGGCTGTAACGATGGCACTCACCGGGTGCAAAGACTCAAAAGATGAACCGGCTATCTATGCTACGCATGCCGAAGTCGCTTACACCGTCCTACTCTCCTGCGATGACGTGCCTGACTGCGTAACTAACCTTAATGAGATTGAACTTACAATACATTACCTCGATGCTGACGGAAAAGAACAAACCAAACCCGTTAAGCAAGACGGCGAGAACGTGACTATCAAAGTGGCGAGTTTTCCGGCGACTTATAATTTTTACGTCACGGGAAAACTTATTGACGAGTCGAAAGACAAATATAATTTCGGAATCAGCATCAAAAAGTCCATACAACTCTATATGAACGACGGTAGCAAAGGGTCTTCGTTTTACCCTGCCGTTACCGGATTCGGTTCTACAGGAATTCAGAAAGACAGGTTAGTCGATGACTACCTGCCTAAGCTCAAAGATCGCACTGTTTTTGGTGGAAAATTCAACGAATCAGGCGGTTTTAACTGATTGGAACGGACTATTCAATCGCCTGTCCTAACGTACTATAGCGTTTACCATTCAGCAGGATAAACAACTGTCCGTCCTGCATGATTTTGATTCCTTGCGCTTTGCTGCGTAAGGATTGCCCTTCGCTCACCGACTCTATGCCTTGAGGCGGACCAAACACATCATCTAACATCGCTCGGATTGCGTTGCATTTAGCTTTATCCGTATCGTACGCGAAACCGGCAGAGTGGTTCTGACCCGGCAAGATAAACTTGCATACATTCGTGCCGTTGATATACTCATCCTTCATCGCTGCACCTGTCCACGGATCATCTTCGCCATAGATGAAGATGATTGGCTTCGTCGCGTTCTTGGTCGTCGTTACCGCCTTCTCATACAGGCTAACGTCAAACGGAAAATCTTTGTAATAAGGATTATAGAAATCCCGCAGGTTGCCCACGTACTGCTTATAGGCTTTATTCCATCCCGGCGCAGCTTCTGCACCTACGATATCGTCAAAACGCAAGTCGTAATAGCCTAACTCCACTTTCGATTGGTACTCATACCCTTGCTCTTTCTTACCGATGGCGTCATTGCCCCACCATTCTGCCTCCGTCACACCACGAGGAGCATAACGCATCATTCTCGGCATGTGATCCACAGAAGGAACATAATTATTCTTCACACCGCGCAGAACGGCTAATCGCTCGCCGAAGTACTTCATCCTGAACGAGTTATCAATCAGCAGAATCGCATAGACCGAATCATTATACTCCTTCACGTTGTACTTATACATCATGCTACTATTGAAGCTGAGTGCCTCTCGCAGTCCGGCCGTGTCGGAATTAGCATGCTCCGCAAAGCCAAAATGCGGTGCATTGGAAAGGTAGTAGCTATATATCTTACTCTCCGGAAAATTATAATGCATACATAACTTATGATAGAGCGGATAGATATACTCCATACGGGCTGTAAACGTGCGGAGTATACCCATTAACATATCGCGATACTCCTTATTCCATCCCGTGGTGAGCCAATAATGCTGCATCGTCGTGTCGCATGTCGTGTTGAAGAACGGCGCTACGTATGGCACAAACGCATCCGCATCCTCCGGATGGAAAGCATGCTGCAGCAATGCCGCTTCCCCACCTTTACTGCCGCCTGATATTGCCCATTTGCCCTTCAGCACTTTCTTCAACGCCTCAAACAGATTATGGAAATCCTCCGCCGCTTCTTCGCTACGAAGATCCTCTAACTTCTCATAACACTTTTCCGGAGCCGAGTACTGAAAATAGCGATACTCCGGAAATATATAGTTGCCTAAATATCGTTCCGTTATCTCAGCTCCTACAGCCGTGCCCTGCGCAAAGCATATATCCGGTTCCTTTATCCACCAATTCGGCAAAGCATAGCCGCCGATAAACACCTGATTAACTGCCTTTAGCGGGTCTATGCTGTCATAGACCGTCATCGTTGCACGGAGCGCAAACTGTTCGCCATCCGGCTCGCTGTGCCTACGAGGCTGATGGTAATAAATCATGTACGTGGTGGTAAATATATCATCCATCGTCATCTGAGCCTTCTGCAAATCCTCTTCATAGACCGGCATAGGGATAACCGAGTCAATGACTCCGGGATTCAAACTAACTAAATCTTTCGCCCATTGAGGCAATGACGCTTGCGCCATAACATGCCAACACACAAGGCTTAACACCAACATAATAATTCCTTTTTTCATCATATCCTATATACTATATATACTGTAAATTCGAATTATTGCGCAAAAGTACTACAAAAAAAAGAAATGTGCAAGTTTTTGGGACTTTTTTTATGCGAACTGCCATTTTGTCAGTCCGTAACTGCCAAAAATCGTTTGGCATAGAAGTTGATGAAAAAGAGATGTACCGCGTATGCCGGACAAGGTAAAAAGTATGACATACAAAGTACATAAACTTGAATATTAACTTTTAAAACATACAATTATGAGCAAAATTATTGGAATTGACTTAGGAACAACGAACTCCTGCGTAGCAGTGATGGAAGGCAATGAGCCGATCGTTATTACCAA
>CACXYM010000026.1 GCA_902771935.1 uncultured Bacteroidales bacterium | reverse complement strand
AACTTAATTTAGGAGGATTAAATTATGAAACCTGCAATGTATCGTAGAAACAGTTGGCTGCCCACTAACGGATGGTTCCCGACAGTATTTGATGAGTTCTTGAACAACGACATGCTGAACACCGCAAGTAATGTAGCGCCTTCAGTTAACGTCAAAGAGAACGAACACAACTATGTAGTTGAATTGGCCGCTCCAGGCGTTAAGAAAGAGTACTGTAGAGTACATGTCGATGAAGACCATAACTTATGTGTCGCCATCGAGAACAAGTTCGAGCACAAGGAAGAAGACAAACATTCTCACTACTTGAGACGCGAGTTTGCGTACACCAACTTCGAACAGAAGTACACCTTGCCGGACAATGTGGACGAGGCAAAGATTAGCGCTAAGGTCGAAGATGGTATCTTGACCATCGAGCTGCCGAAGACCCAACGCGAAGAAGGCAAGACCGGAAGACAAATCGCTATCTCATAGCAAAACTAATCGTGCACATCGCATGAACAAAAAGTGCAGTTTTAACCACAAACTGCACTTTTTATTTGTGTATCGAGTTTTTGGAAATGCGGTTGGTAACGAAAAATGCAAGGGTAGCGTATCCCTTGCGTATCCGTAGCGAAAAAAGTGCAAGTTTTTGGGGAACCTGCACTTTTGGGTTTGTGGTTTGTTATTTTACTCTTGTGCCTTGGGCGTTGAAGAGTTCATATTGGAATCAGCAAGGATGCGATTTTTGAGCATCCGCCTTAGATTCTTTTCAGAGTTTTTTTCCGTTCATGCCACCATCCCGTGACAAAAAGAAGAATACATGCTATTAGGAAATACCCGCCTGCCAAAATCCACAGAGCAATATATTCCGTGCGGGTTGTCCAAAGGCTTGCCCCCATTGATGACATGTGTATAAAACCGTGCGCACCCCATGTGTACGGAATAAACCACGATAAATAACGCCATGCGTCAGGAATCATCTCTTTAGGCCATGATATACCCGCCATAAACAGGAATATGAGCGATGAAGAAATAAGTAGTACCATCCCGGATTCGCGGTTCCGTATAGTGACGCTCACGCACATGGAGAAGAAGATGGTGGCAAGGATGTATGGCACAATAAAACGCAACAAGTCCTCTGGCCTGCCCACATGCGGAATGTCAAACAGTCTTGGCAGAGCGACAAGGAGGATGGCTGCCAATGCAAAGTAAATAATAAAATAGGCTGCGGCACGCCCTATGGTGATACGCAGGACGGAATAACTCCTCCGTCTGCCGGGCATAATATAGAGTTGCTTGTTCTCTTCCCGTGCGGTTCCTCCTAACATGCAAATGCCGAAGAACAAGGTTTGGTGCAGAATAAGCACCAGTACTGCGGGGATAAGGAAGGAACCGTACCCGCCTGTAGGTGAGAACAATGCCGTCTCGGTATAGGGCGCGTCCTGCACTAACGACCACGCAAACTCTTGGTCCATTCCCATTTGCTCGTAGCGGTCTATTTGGATGTTGCGCATCGATTCGAGCATTACTTGGTTGGCACTGAGGTATATCGCCTTCATATACAAGAAGGAAGACATGTCACAGTAGAGTGATATATGTGCCTGCCCGAACGGGTCCGCCAATTGCGCTGCATAATCATACGGGAAATATATTATACCGTGTACTTCCTGGTCACGCAGTAAATGCTCCGCCTCTGCCATTGATGTACAATAAGAGCTCAGTTTGACATCCGGTGCCGCCGCCCAGTGATGAAGGAACTCACGGCTTTCGGGTGACTGGGAACAATCCACCACGGCAACCGGAATATCCTTGATTTGCTCGTTCCAGTAAATCGCCTTGTATAAAAACGGATATACGAGTGTGGCGACAATAAAGATAACGAGAACGCCCGGATCCCGAAATATGCGTTTCAGTTCGTCGGTAAATACGATACCCGTTTCTTTTATGCGAAGCCACTGAAGGCTGAAAAAATGTTTCATTACTTTAACGGATAATTTTGATAAACAAGTGCTTTATGCAGGCGCGGCGCAGTTGTGATGGACAACAGCATGAACCCGCATAGGGCTAAAGCCGGTGTAAGGCTGTTTATCGTCGGCGCACCCATCAGTGCCTCATTGACATATATAAGGTAGTAGTGGCGTAAAGGTTCGAGATAACAGAGAGCCTGAACAGCGGGCAGCATGTTGGACGCCGGATACGTGAAACCCGACAGCGAAAAGCCAAGCATTGCATACAAGGCTCCTATTGAAATTGCATCGCGTAGGGTAGGCAGGCAGCCGATAAGAAACACTCCCATAGACTCCATTGCAAAAATAAACAGCAGCAGAGCGAACATCAGCCGCACATGGCTCCCATATACCGGAAATCCTGCAAAGCGGAACAGAATGATGTGGCATGCCACACCCAGTATCAGGTAAACAAACGTGTACGGAATCAGTTTGCCGATCATCGCAACCATATAGTTATTCCCAGCGGTATGAAGCCACTCCCGTGATGTCTGCATCTTCAGTTCGTAACCGATGGCGAAGATAGTCAGCATCAGGCAGATAAGTCCTAATATACCAGGCAGAATGGTACTGACTAAATATACGGAGTAGTTTCCCCATGGATTGGCAATCATGTGCGCTTCGATAGTCAGGGGCTGAATGCGATGCATGATAACATCATCGCTCATACCCTTTTTGCGAAGCACTTCGCGCTGGAACGCTCCCGAAGTGAGGTTGACCATTGTCAAGAGCTGCTTATATGCGGTATTTCCGCCCACCGTGTAAGCATTCGTAACATAAAAATCCACTTGCGGTCGTTTGAATGCCACCAGATTGTCATAGAAGTTTTCCGGCAGAACAAGAATGCCGTAAATCTCTCCTTGCTGCATAGCTTCACGCGCCTCGGAGAACGATGAGGTGATAAGACGGATGTCCACGGACGGCGTCGCTTGCATCTCATGGCATAAACGCCTGGAGATGGATGTCTGGTCTTTATCGACAACCGCTACCGGCATCTTTTCAGCCGCTCCGCCTCGCATCAGGGTCAGAAAGAAGAAGGTGGACAGCAACATCACGCCAACCGACGCGAACATATACAGCGGTCGTGCGAACATCTGCTTGAGTTCGCGCTTGGTCACATGCCATATATTTGTCAGATAATTCACGGTTATTGTACTGCTTTCAATTACTCAGTTACCAAAGCCGTCATACCCGGTCTGAGATTAGGAATGTCTCCCAACGGACGGCACTTGACATCGAACGTGCGGACATCATAACCGCCGTTTTGCTTGGTTGTACGCCAAGTTGCATATGTTCCCATGGCTTTGATGTGAGTGACGGTAACCGGATATTTGGTGTCTCCGAGTGCAGGAATGCGTATCTCAACAACGCTTCCCACTACAAACTTTGACAGCATGTCTTCGCGAACCGCAAAAGTGAACCAAATGTCGTTCAAATCCACAATCGCCATAACGGGACTGCCTTGTCCGACGAGTTCTCCTACGTGCGGAAACAATTCGCTTACTTCCCCGTCGCATGGTGATAAGAGGTATCGCTCCGCCTCGGCTGCCGCTACTTCTTTCAAGATAGCGTCAACACGTGCTACTTGTGCTTCGGCAGCGGCTTTGTCTTCATCGCGCGCACCAGCCAATGCCATGTCATACTGGCTTTTAGCGGCGCGTACTGTTGCGGCGGCAGCCTTGTATTGGGCCTCTACTTCATCACGTTTCTGCGCACTGACTACCCCTTTTTCATATAGGCGTTGTACGCGCGAATAGCTCTTGCGGTAAATTTCTTCACCGGCCTTTGCTTTTTGATACAGTTCATAAGCGCCGGTAATTTGCTCGCGTTGTGCGCCGTTCTTGGCTTTCTGGTTGACCGCTTCAGCCATGTCTCGTGCAGCAAGCGCCTGTTCTTTTTTCGCCTCTACTTCCGGCGAATAGATGACTACTAAGGTGTCACCTTTGTGGACTTGCTCTCCCTCTTCATACAGATACATCTCGATACGGCCCGGTACTTTACCGGATACACGGTACTCAGTGGCTTCCGCCTCACCTTGAATCAGCGTCTCTTCGGGACGCAGAGCAAATACGCCCACGAGCGCGACAATCACAACAACAGTCAGCAAGGCTACCAAGCCTATCAGCAGACTTCCTTCTTTTTCCTTATTCATATTCATTATAGTTTTCCTGTATATTTGCGAAGCAAGGTGTCATTGACTTTTGCTTCAGTTTCTGCGTCAACAAGGTCCGTTGCAGCAGCGAGCCATGCCGTCTGCGCTTGCATGAGTTCTGACGCTGTAATCATGCCCGCTGCAAAGGACTCTTGTGCCATGCGGAGTACTTCCTCCGCGTTGTTGCAAGTCAGTTGCGCGAGGGCTATTTTTTGCTGGGATTCCATCAGACGCTGGTTCGCTTGGGTGGTCTGCAGTGTCAGTTTCTCCTGCAACTCCTCTGTCTCTAGAGCCACCGCATTAGCGGCGTGCTTAGCCGCTTTGTAGCGCAGAATGTCATCCGCATGCGCTATCGGGATGTTCATGACTACGCCCGCGGAGAAAAAACCATGCCCTTTCCAATCACTGCTGATACCGTTTTCAGCATAAGGATTGGTATACATGTATCCTGCCGATGCGACGATGGTGGGTTGGAGTCCCGCTGCAGCAAGACGCGCATTGCCGCGTGCGATTTGCTCCGATTCGCGCAGTAACTGCAACTCCTTGCGCTGTGAGGCGGCTGCTGCAGCATCGATCGGAGTTTTCGGTAATTCCGTCTCGCTCAATGTGCTTTCGTCCAGCACAAACACTTCGTCTAAAGGCAGACCGCATAATTGCGCCAATGCCATACGCGACAGAGTCAATCCGTTATCTGCCTGAAGACGCTTAACTTCCGCTTCGCCCCGTTTCGTCCTGACTTTTAGTAAGTCCGACTGTGTGGCAAGACCTTCGTTGACCAACTCAGTTACATCGTTTTCCAACTTGCACAAGAGGTTGAAATAGTTATCCGCCAAACGGTGTTTGCAGTTGACGGATACAACCCTCCAGTACGCTTCGTCGACAGCCGTAATTATATCATCATGTTTGTTTTCGGATTCGATGTTAGCCATGTTCTCCGTTGCTTTTGCTATCTTGTAGGCTGCGGTTAGCCTTCCTCCGGTATAAATCGGCTGTGTGACCCCCACTTGGGCGACCATAACGTGTGTCAAGTCAACCGTCATCGTATTATACACCTGCTGGTAGGCGTCGGCAATCTTTTGTCCTGCATCCTGCTCCAACTGCATTACGGGCCTATGAAACACCGTCCCTTGAGTGAGGTCAGCAAGACGACTGAGAGGTGTCTCAGCTCCCCATTCAAATGAAGCCGTTCCGTTATTATTGACGGTCGCCGTTCCGAAGTCAAACTGCGTCTGGTTGGCAAGCAAGTGCGCCTGCCGCGAGTTCCATACATAGGCTGCGTTCGCACTCACATGCGGAGACATCGCTGCAAGTGCGGCTTTGCGGTTCAGCTCCGCCGCTTTCAGTAACTCTTCACGGGAACGGGAACTCGGACCGTTCTCAATCGCCATTTCATGACATTGCTCTAATGTGTAACGGATTGTGTCCCCCGCCTCTGCCAACAATGAGACTGACAGGAGCAACATAACAATAATCGTTTTCTGAAAATATTTCATATTATAGTCTCCTACTTCTCTATAGTCATCCTATACTCTTCCGATTTCCCAGTATTCTCTCAGTTTCTTATATTTCAAACCACTTTTCTTCTTGCAAAAAGAGTGCCGTCCATGAAAAAAATGTCAATAAAAAGCTCCTTTTTTACAAAATTGCTCAGTGGACTTGGCAAAATGCCCTCTTTCCCCCAAAAAGGCATAAACGAACCAGCCTGCTTGTAGTGAAGCAGGCCGGTGTTTGTCATGCAAGCATAGCCGCTATCTATCCGCGTAAAATACATAAAATTGTATTTTATTTGGCAAAAAATATCCGAACGTTTGCATATGTCAATTTTTTTGAGTAATTTTGCAGCGCAAAATTGTTGACAGATTTTTGTTGTGACGCAGCACTAAAAAGTGCTTTAACTAAAAAAAATGATAAAAAATTGAACCTCTCCTACTTTGTGAGAGCCGCGTGCAGTAATTTTGCAGCCGAAAAAAAAATTAACGCGCATGAAAGAAAAATCATCAACAGCTTATTTGTTTGAGTGCTACATATGGCTCGTCAATACCCTTGCGCGCGGTCCTATTTCTCGCGCAGACTTAGATCGCAAGTGGGCACGCTCTAACGCTAATGCGTACGGACAGGACTCTCTACCAGAGAGCAATTTTCACCGCTGGCGCAGGACGGTCGAACTGATATTTGATATTACCATTGCTTGCAATTCAAACAATGAGTACTACATCGCTGAGATGGATAAATCGCACGATGCTGATTTACACAACCGCTTGTTGACTATCATGGGAGTAAATAGCCTTTTGAAAGACAGCAAGAACCTTCGAGATAAGATATTGTTTGAGCCTGTTCCTTCCGGTGATAAGTTCCTCGCTCCTATAATTGAGGCTCTACGCGATGAATATGCAATTCAGATAACCCATCAAGGATTTGGCAAGGCATATCCTTCTACATATCTTGTTGAGCCATACTGTCTCAAAATGTTCAAGCAGAGGTGGTATATGTTGGCATATTCACCGGGCACAGACGATATGCGTGTTTATGGTCTTGACCGTATTCAGGCAATAGAGTTTTCAACTGAAAAATATAAAATTCCGAAGGACTTTGATGCGGAGCGGTACTTCAAAAATACTTATGGCGTTTCTTTTGCTGATGATCAACCGGAGGAGGTCAAAGTAAAAATATCGGCATATCAAGCGAATTTCCTTCGCTCCTTGCCTATACATGCATCGCAGGAGGAAATCGAGTGTAACGATGAATTTTCTATTTTCAGGTACTTCGTAGTTCCCACATTTGAATTTATGCAAGAACTACGCAAATATGGCTCGGAACTTGAAGTTCTATCTCCGCAGTCGCTACGCAATGAGTTTATTGATGAGGCTGGTTCATTATATAGTAAATACTATAGAGAGGAGGAATAGGCATGAAAAATTTCGTTGCAATAGATTTTGAAACAGCCAACTTCACAAAGTCAAGCATCTGTTCAATTGGAATCGTCATTGTAAAAAATGGCGAAATTGTGGATAATTTCTACTCTCTCGTTCGCCCAACGCCAAACTATTATAACGAGGTATGCAGTGGAGTTAACGGAATGTGCTATAATGATACTTGTGGGGAACGTGATTTCCCTGATGTCTGGGTAGAGGCACAGCGTAAAATACATGAGTATTTTCCTTATATGGAAGATGGTGAAGTGCCCTTTGTGGCTCACCATAAAGCGTTTGACGAAAACTGTCTAAAAGCAGCTTTTGCGGCTTATGACATCGCTTATCCAGACTATGAGTTTGAGTGTACCTTAATTAAATCTCGTGAAGTGTGGCCGGAAGGTCATCATAACTTGGATATTATTGCCGGTTATTGCGGTTATGACCTTACCAACCATCACCATGCCCTCGCTGACGCCGAAGCCTGCGCATGGATAGCAAGAGAAATATTGTAACCCTATAATTTTTATTATTATGAATGTATCTGTAAACAATGAAGAAGCCTTTGGCTTGGTCCTTGACAAAATTGCCAAAAGTGCACTCCATGCTCTCAATAAGAGCGAGCATGAGCCTGCAGACAGGATAATCTTGAGCGAGAATGACTCATTAAGCATTTTTGTGATGGGGCGTATTCTCGTTGGGATATGTGACCAGGAAAGTGACCGCAAAATTGCTTCTGGAGTTTCTGGAATTTTGACCACATCCGCTCTTCTTCTCGCAGAATCACGAATCATAGCAATCGTGGATGAAGTACGTACCAAATGTGCCAATCAGATACTTGCCGTACAACGCGCACATACTGACATCGAGAACGGCAGTACTAATGAAGAAGTTTTAACTGATATTCATGAACTTTTGTAAATAGAATTAGTATGAAGACTGATCAAGAACTTGCACGGGATATTATCCAATTTGCTATTGAGCACGCTCAAATTATACCAGAAGGTTTGTCGCGGCCTATATTGACTGGGGAAAAAGTTAATACTGTCAATGCAGATCCATTACACAGGTATTTAACTTTCTTGAATGTTAATACGTTTAAGTTAGCGCAAATATTAAATGTTGCATTGGCTAATGGAGATTATGATGATACTGAAGATGACGCTGTCAAGATATTTCAGTATATCTTTGACCGTGCCGTTGAAGTTAATTATTTAGCGATGAATGGTGAGTCGTACGAGAATATCTGCCTTGATGTTGATGAAATTGGCTGCTACTATGAACTATCTCTACCTGACCACATTCAACTTCAAATAAATAGGATTGTACCTAATATCGTTCTTCTGGCAGGCGAGATATATAGGTTTATGCAAGGAAATGAATATGTAGGTATTTCGTTCGCAAGGTGGATAAATCTCTATATGTCTGCTGCTGTTTCTATTGCTATGCAATATATTTTAGAAATCAAATTACAATAAACAATGGACAATAGCACTGACATTATATCCATGCTCAGGTATCTGGAGCATTTGAGATTGCTCATTGACCACATGCAATGTGAGCAGCCATACAGGTTGAATGTAATTGATGAATTACATATCAATGAAAATGGTCATAGCAGAATATTGACGAAGCTTCTACAATATCGAGCAGCTGATGGGACATATGTTTTTCTTGAGTCGTTATTGCACTATATCAACGCAAAAAAGAAAACCAACTTTCCCAATAAGGTAGTAAAGCCCGACATTACCCAAGAAGAAGAAAGAATAGATTTGTGGGTGAGAGATAAAGATTTTGCTCTTATTTTTGAGAATAAGGCTTGTGGCGCATTTGACCAAGATACACAATTATTTCGCTACATAAAGCGCTCTGAAGACCACGGATATAAGGATGAGCAAATATACGTCATCTATCTGCCGCCTACCGAGAATGGTGACCCTTCTGACTATTCATGGAATGGGTTGAAAGAATCATTTGGAAAACGTTACGTAAAACTTTCGTTTAAAGAAGATATAATTGCCTGGCTTTATGCAGATGTTTTGCCAAATGTTTCTGCTAAGGACCCGCTCTTGCAGACGGCAATGATTCAATATTACGATTACTTAAAAGGATTGTTTAATCTTAATGAAAACAATATGGAAAATCAAATTAAAGAGATGCTTGATTCTGAATTGAAGTTACCGACCGATTTAGAAGAAAAATATATTGCCTTACTGGACGCAAGCGAGAAATACCAAACGGTAATGAATGAACTTAATCAGTATAAAGATAGCGTTCTCAATGAGGAACTTGGAAATGTTATTAAAGGCTTTTTGTGTTCCGAAGAAATACGAAATATTGCTTCTGATCTAACATATGTTGATATCAATAGAGGAGGATATCGATTCGTATGTGAGGGCAAGGTTATTGATTTTGTTATCGGAATTGGAGGGAAACGGTGGTATGCTCAAATGCAGTGGGCAGACGAAACTCCATATGATGAAAGAAATTATCCTGAGATATTAAAGAGCGATAAGGACATATATGAAAGCGGCAGTGCAGTCGCTTTGAATGAAATTTCCGGTTACAAATTTATTTATCGATATTGCCCAACCCTAAAGGAGACCTTTGAAGTTTATAAACATGTACTAAAACGTATTGTAGAAATAACCAAATAATTATTATGGCACTTTATCGTATTACCGTCAAGCAGGACTCCGGCTCCCACAACGGAGTCAAAATGCAAAAGGGAATGAGCGTGGAACTCGATTGCCCTTATGTAGATCCCATAAACAACAACGGCAAGAAATTAGTCTTAGAGGCTTTTGCTCGAAAATATGGTTCTGACCTTGCTGCTGTTATGGAAAAATATTTTCATCATGGATATTTTGATGTAAAAAAGTTGTAAAAAATTCACCCTCCTTCACTTTGTAGGAGTTTGGAGTAGTAATTTTGCAGCGTGATTCGAAAAGAGTCGCGCTGCATTGTTTTATTAGCATCATTTTATTATGGTACCTTATTTGTCAAATTTTGATCAGATTAAGCAAGAGGCTTATCGACTTTTAAGTTATTCTCTTCCGGAAATTCGCTCGATGGATGAGGAGTACGTTATCAATTTATGTTGTGCATTTGTCGCAAGTGCTCATAAAAAGCTCACTGAATATTCCAATATGTATTTTGGTGGCGAATTGGGAGAAGTTTATCTTTTGTGGAATCAGTATATTTGGGGGCAATGTTGTGGTAGAGGAAGTAATATTGGCCTAAATCCAATTATGATATTTAGAGCAGAGGAGAATCAAATTTGTGAAACTCTAATGCACGAACTTACACACTACATACATTATCAGCACAATCTTCCGTTTTGGCAACATTTACAGCATCTTCTTTTCCTGGAAGGACTTATTGCTGAAGAAAAACCATTGCGACCAGAAGAAAGTGAAGTTAAAGGACATTATGTGTTATATCTTGGAGAAGAAAAAGTAACGGATTTTTGGTGTTACTCTGAATCCAAAGGATTCAAAGGTTTGCATTTCGTACAACCAGATGGTAAGTATTCTGATATGGATATACAAATAGAAAAAAAACGATTAATAGAGGAAATATTACTGCAAAAGTTGTTTAAATATCAGGACCTGATTGTATGGCGAAGAGCGAATAATTCTGCTACCTTTCTTGTAGATGACGCTGGAAATTTTATTCCGATGCGCCCTTTATGGGACAAATACATTGAAAGATACCACCTCAAATCCGTTTTACGCTTACGTTTTTACAATCCGTCGGTGGCAAAGAAAGTAAAGCTTATAAATATCAATGATTATAAACCATTCAGACCTTAATATTAAAAAATATCAATTATGAACAACTATCAACTTCCAGCGGTATCGTTACTCAAGGCGTACCAACCGGATTACGTTTTTCTTCCGAATGCAAACTTCGTTTCCATGCATTCTGTTATTTCCAGTGATGAATTCCAAAACGAGCAATCTATGGCTCTTCCAATAGCAGCTGGTCGCTCTTTCGATGGGAAACTCATTCTCTTTGACCTCGCCAAAACTCCGCATCTGTTCCTTGGCGGTGTAGATTTCAGACTTCGAGACAAACTTCATTTTGGATTTGAGTCTATCATCACTCCTTTGCTATTCAAAAAGAAACCATCCGAAATTCGGTTTGTCACTATTGGCAAAAGTATTTGTTATGACCCATTGCAAAAACTCCTCAAACCATTTCTCGTTCCAATTCCGAGAAGTATACATTCTGAGAAGTATGCTTACCTCCTGAGAATTATTGACGAACTGAATTGGGTTAAAGTCGAAATGAACAGGCGCCTTGATATGTTGGCGCACAATGAGGATAACTTCCCATATTTAATTGTCTTGGCTTCTGATACCATTGATGATTTTGTCCGGGGATGGGAACCCAAAAAGTTGCAAAAAGAGTTGCAAGACATCACCCTGCAACTATTAGCTAATGCTCATAAAGTCGGTATTCACCTGGTCTTTCATCAGTGGTACTTCAAAAATGACCTGATTACGAAAAGCATTGTGGAGCAATTTCAAACCCGCATAGCATTCCACATGGACGAGGCCAAGCCAACACTCATGTTCGCTGGTATTAAAGATCCGATACACTTTGATATCGGAAATGGTGAAATGCTCTATTATCACAATGGGGAAAGTACCAAAGGCGTTTGCCCACGTATCGAGCAAAGCGAAATAGATGGTATCCTTAAATTTATCAAATCCCAACCTCTATGACCCCGCAATCTATCGATGACCAACTTGAACTGTTGCGTCTCAAAGAACTATTTATGTCAGACATTGATATCCGCTCAAAAATGGCAATGCTTATTTGCAAGGAGGAAGAAAATTCATCCTATAACGAGTTCTGCCAACTCACCCACTGCACACCAAACATCGCCAAAATGTTCGCACAACTCTTAGTAATTGACGTTTTTCTCATGCCTGAAGAAATTGCAGCCGAGCGTGAACGATTAGAAAGGATGAAATCATGATACATTACGATGACCCTGCCCTCAAGCACATTGAGGATGAGATTAGGCGAGTCTATGGTAGTTATAAAACCGAAGACTATACTAAATGTGAATGTCTTCTCCGCGCACGCAAGAACATTCTTGAAGAACAAGTTCTTGCACATCAGAAAGAAATTCTGCCTGACATCGTTGCATTCAATGATGCGCTCAATAGTGCCCTCCAGCAGATGTATGATCGTGCCAACGAAGTGTACGCTCAAATAGCCCCCATCAACCCCGATCTTGAATTGGAAGCCAAGTGTTTCCTCTCTTACGACTATCCTCCGCTCCATCCCTATCAAGCCGATGATAGGCAAGAACTCTGGGATGCCCTACAAGATGTCGGCTGGAATCCGCTATATGATACTGGCGTTACCTTCACGTTTGAACTCCCGCGTGACAAGGATGAGGCTTTTGACTCAATCACAGGAATGGACTGTCCACCGCCCAACTGGAATGAAGGCCTTGACAAGGAACTCACAAAAGATCTCCATATCAATCGTGCTTTTCATAATCTCTTTGACCACACTCGCTTTGCCCTTACGGACTTTATCTTCGTTCGCGAGTTTAACATCGAGATTAATATTAACTTTGAGGAAGCCACCAAATAAATTCCAACTATGTGTTGGTTAAAATTGAAATCTAAAGTCAATGAAGATGGTTATATCAAACCTGCCATCTTTGAAACTGAATGGAACCGTTGGTATATCCTTATGCTCTTCAAAGGCGAAGTTGAATTCTATGAAAAAGAGTTGGCAGAAGAAAGGGCTTCTGAGGAGCCTAGGGAAGAATATATCCAACTTCTTGAAAAGGAATTAAAGACTTGCAAAGCTATAGTTCGAGAACGTGAGTTCTACGGACGTATTGCTCCTATTAATCCTCTTCCTTGGTTCTGGAAGAAAATTTTTGGTAAATAAATTTTGTAACTTCATGCGACCGCCTGCTCGTGACGAGTCGGCGGTTTTTCTTTTATACTTACCTACGGTCTACCACTTTCTGCAACGTTTGTTCGCCCAGACCAAGCAGCTGCGCTCTGCACTCTACCTGCCGGTGGCTGCAATTACCTCCGGTGGGTGACTACAGCCCTTTGCTGTACCGGCTGACATCTACACCCTGCGAGCGTCCGGCTTGACAGGGGTTCACAAGTTCCGCATTGTGGTACAATACCATAGCCCTTCCAATCCCTAACGCGGGAAAAGGCTTACGCTTCGAACTGCTGACGATGCTTCATGATCGTCGGCAAGTTCTTGGATGCCCATTCAGTCAATTCCTGCACAATAGGCACCAGTTCCTTGCCCATCGGCGAGAGGCTGTACTCCACGCGAGG
>CACXYM010000025.1 GCA_902771935.1 uncultured Bacteroidales bacterium | reverse complement strand
ATACTTGTCCGGATACAGTTCCGCCACCTCCTCTAAGGCTAACGTGCCTACACCTATCTTGCCCGTCTTGGGGTCATCTTTGGCTAGCAGATCCTGCGCGTCCTTGACTATGGCGCACACTCGCGTCCGTTCAATCGCATCCAACGCTGCTGCTTCGGCTAACATATTGGCCTCTAACAATTCGGCTACATCTTGTGCGTTTAATACTCCTTTACCAATTAATTTGATCGTTTCAACATTTAAAGTTTGCATAATTTTGAAGTTTTGTGCGTTCGTCTCGTATGCGAGTGGCCACTCATTGCACGTGCGATTCACACTCAACTCCAGCGGGTTAATAATTTGTTTTCATTCGGCTGCCTGCCTCCGGCAGTTTGCGATGTGAACCCCGTAGCGACAGTGGTTCCGCGCAGGGGGCGCAGGAACTCTGGAGGCGACTTTGGGGAAAGTCGGGTCGCCGAGGGGTTTACTCGCTACTTACTGGCAGCCGCTTCCGAATTCCGACGACAAAAGTATACACAAAAAAAGAGACCCACAAAAATGGGCCTCATATTCGGAAACTTTCGGAAAACATTTCGGAAAGAATGGCGTTATATGGCTATCTTTCCGCGGATACTTTCGGAAACTTTTTAATTATTCCTTGCTTTTCGGAAATCTTCACCTGAAAATCTATACTTTGGTGTCGCAAACGGATTAACCAACTCCGCCTTCCTTTCGTCCGTCACGTTCGACAATCGTATATATCCGCATGTCTCCAGCTGCATCACCTTACGGCACGCATCCGCCTTGCTCTTCGCTTGTGCTATCGCCTCGCGCAGATTCTTCTCGCACAGTGCCGCATCATATCGCTCCGTGCAGAAAAAACTCGTATCCACAGCTTCCACATCCTCGGCTTCCTCGTCGTCACTCGAGGCATGAAACGAACGTCCGTCACTGAAATGCGCAGACGGATTATCGTGTACGTCAAACGTATCTCCGGCAATAAAGTTGCCATGTATATGGAAATGAATTATAATAGGTGTCATGAAATACTAAAATATTTATGGTGGACATAAAAAGCACGGGCAAACGGAATCATAGATAAGAAAAAGTCGACAAACCTCTCAGCAAAGTCCCGTTCACCCGTGCAAAACACGGTAAACCAGGACATATTCTCTTGCTGAATTGGAAGTTTGTCGACTTTTTTATCTATGAAGCTATATGCCTGTTTGCACTATGTGCTTTTTTCGTATGTCCTCCCATTTATAGTCTAAGAGCTGACTAATTCGCTGCAAAATTACTGCTTTTTTTTGATATATGCAAATATTTCCAACAGTATTTGATATTATTATGTTTACTTGTATGGCATCACATATCTAATTGATCTGCATTCTGAATTGCTTCAGAACGTAAGATATCTTTTCCGGGAGAAAGGTAATCATTGCTGGATAAATCGGAATGCAAGAAGGCATCATCCAATAATTGGATAAATAAATTTTGTGCAGACTTTTTATCTATCTCAAATTTATTATCCGCTGAGATTTTCAATCTTTTTGACAAATATGCGTGATTTTGGGCGAATTGAATAATGATATCATTGCTAATTACATTTAAAATTAAGGCGTTAGTCGTGACTTTGATTAACTTCCGTGCAAATGAGATATCACTTTCTGCTCTCTCGCGTAATTTAGTAATGTCACTTACCAAATCCACATCAGTAATTTTTTGTATAGCCCTTTGAGCAGAGCGAATCACAATATCTTTAAAGTCATTAAATTTCTCCAATATGGAAATATTAAATATCAAGGCCGTATTATCCAATAGGAAGAAATCAATTTTTCCATCTATTCTAAAAAGATCATTTTTTAAAATGTCCATTTGTTCTGCATCTTTTATAAGGAATATGTTTCTCCCTTGTTTCAGAAGGTTAACCGGAAAGGTTTTTCGATATATAATAATATGATTTCCTTCCACACCATAACTTGCAATCCAAGCATCTACATCTTCAAACTTATCGGTATCAAAATTAAAGATACGGTTATTGCCCGAGGTAAAATAATCTTCTTCAAACAAATGATTCTCGACTTCTTTCATCAAAGAAATAGGGCAGAGATCTTCGCCTAAATCGTATTGATAGATTACGCTTTTTCTTTCATCAGCTCCAGATAAATTCATTAACATAAAAGTCTCCTCTTCCATCATTTGATGGAGCTGCACAATACTCGCAGATAGGAGTCCCTTTATAGGATTAAGAGCTGCTTTCCGAACGTTTGCTTTCTTTAAAATGTATTCTCCTTGTTGCCGCAGAATAAAATATAGGTTCATTCCACAATTCTCCTGGGCAATAAGTCCTTCTAATTTTTCTTTCAGGATTTCTTTTGTCATATGGTTAGTATTTAGGTATTCTATTTAGATTCTGGATATAGCCAGTACACAGCATCGGATATTTTTTGATATGACCGAAAAATTTCCTTATCAGATGAAATCTGTTCGAATGAGAGGAAAGTTATTCCATGGGGATAGTTTTTAACAACTCCGGAATATAGGTGTAATCCTCTCAAACGCAATAGCGGATTTGTGGTATACCAATCAGTACTTTTTAATAGCACAGCATATAATAAGAAGATGATTAAAAAGATTACGATATCTCTCGTATCATCAAAATTAAAACTGACTACTGTTAAAATCGTGAATAGTAGAGATAAATACTCAACATCTTTGTTCTCTATTTTGCTAATTGCCACTGAAATTGTCGTTGGAGAGCCTTTTAGTCTATAGCTCAACAATAAATAAACGGACTCACTCCATAAAATCCCAATTACGCAACATACAGCTATGATATTCCTCAGTTGATATAGTTGCATAAAGAGATTTTTCCAACCGATAAATTCAAAATCCGCACCAAAATAAATAGGTATGTCAATGCTTTTGAAGAATACTAATACGAATATTAGTTCCATAGACATGACACATAGATTTGTTTTGCTTATGAGTTTCATTTTCTACAATTTATATGATTTTAGTTACATATTCATATGATATTTATATCTTGCCTACTCATCTTTAGTTTTTCGGCTCATCTTATTGTTTCTAGATCAATACGTTTTACAACGTCATGATTGTCAAAAAGGATTGTCATTACAGGAATTGAATCATTTGTGGCATTTCTATCACGTATATCATCTGTGCGATACATTTTCCACAAGTGTCCATCATCAACGCTTTCACGTCTCCAGCATTCCAAAGGATATTTTTTTGCCTGCTCACAAGTTACGATGTCTGATGTCTTGTATTTCCCATATAACGGATTCATAAACATGCCTAAAATGAAAGCTCCTGCCACTATAAAACAAACAATTATTTTTGACACAAAAAATATGAAACTGCGTTTGCTGATGTACTGATCTGCAGGTTGGTATACATTTTTGACATAGTCCATAGTACTACAGCGCTCCATATTTTGCGCATGGAGATAATATGAACACGTATCCCAAAAATAGTGTAGCACATCTATTAACAAATAGAAGAAGCTACAAGCTATTGTAACTTTCAGGAAAATGTTTGTTTCCTGATACTTCCCTTTTGTGAACATTAAGACCCAACATGAGCCGATAATTACAAATACGATTTTGCGTATTAATTCTGAACCTTTGCTTGACTGGCTATATTTGTACTTATTAGCCTCATCAATACTTTTTTGTCTTAATTGTTCTTCCTGCCTTGACAATCTGCTTTCCATAGATTTTCCTGCTTTTAACTAAATACATTTTTTCACCGCACGGACCGTCCTGTGCAATACCGCAAGGAGCACCACTCGGACCGCCCTTGCTAATGGACTTTAAAATATCAGCAAGTCCCCTCTTTGTGAGTTTGACGCCCTTATTATTTTTTACGCCAAACGGGAGCTCCGACTTGCCCATATTATCCGGCAGATGCACACCAACCTTTACCACACAAAGTTTTTCTGCCTTTTTAAGATAATTTTTCATACTTAAGCCTTTTTGGTTGTTTATTCTGTAACTTCCTGACCTTGCGATGTATAGATATGGTCACCTTGTTTAATCAGCATTTGCCCGTTGCGGAGGAGTTTTGTTCCTTGAAAAGAATGCTTTTGTACGTCTCCATAATTTTCTGTTTTGTCAGATAACGTTTGAAACGAACCGCTTTCCTCATCGATAACATCTGTCCCGTTAAGTGACAGGCGGGTGTAGTAATACGTCGTCTTGGGAGACAGACCGGAAATGGTAAACGAGTAGTACTCTGCAAAACGCTGCTCTTCGTGGCTATCTCCACTATAGAGTACCGGTGCGTATGGGGGCATCGGATAGGTTGCGATATCGATATTCGTCAGGTGACCATTGGCGTCAAAGGTCAGTGACATGAACCGCTGTGTCTTTGCCTTGTCCAAATAGAGTGTCCAGACATATCCCGTAGCAGAGAAATTCTGCACCCAACTTATTTCCGCAGTATCCACACCAGTCACTATCGGAGGCTCAATAGGAAGAATAGAGTAGAAACTATTCCAACCTTTAGCACGTTTATACTCATAAACACTACCTCTCGGCACATAAAGAGTCATCTTTTCCGTACAGTTAAAGTCACTAAATCCAGTTGTTGGCGGAGTGATTGCGCGACATATAACCTTCTCTAAAACAGTGGTATTGGGGAGCTCAGAACCACCAATGTATTTCAAATCGGCACCAAAGGTGATTTCTCTCAACGAATCGGCAATAATTACATTTCCACTCAAGCGTGTTATATAATCTGGGAAACGGAAAGTCCTCATGCGACGTGCCTGCCAAACGGTTTTTTCTCTTAATTCAAGATCCTTATCAGGTAAAATAAGTGTATCTAAATCTGTAGCAACAAACGCGCAACACGTAATGCATTTTACTCTTTGTGGTACACGAAAATTTCCTGTTCGCATTGGAGGGAATGCGATTAGCGTATCTCTGTCCAGACTATACAAAGCACCATCTATTGATGTCAAATACTTACTATTTTCAATAGCCCAATTTTGAAGGCGGTTACTATTCATCCTACCCGCAATCTGCAAAATTGCCAATAGACTACTAGACGTGCCGTTTATTTGGTATGTTTTAGGTAACAATAACGTTCGAGGAGAAGCCTTCGTGGCATCTAAAATATAACCAAAACGCTGACTGACAAGAATCTCGCTTGGATCATAATTAATTTGATAGGAAATGCCATTATGTGTAACCGTCTCTGGTAAATGGAATGTATCAACCTCATATATTAAATTGTCAGGAAAGTTCATCCACCGGTCAAAAGAAACAGTTGAATTATCTTTGATTATATAATACAAAGTATCTCCATCCCTATTGGGTTCTGCAAAATCCCAAGCCTTGGCACCGGTAATTCCGATGCCAAGGATGAGAAGTATAGTTAGATAATGTTTCATTTTTATTGCTTAATGAATGGTTTGGTAATATGCTCATTGCCTTTATGTGCACACATTATATATTGCCCTTTAGGTAATACATTCAAATCAACTTTAGTGCCTAAACTATAATTTCTTTTTGATAGCACAACGCTGCCATTCATATCCACTATATATAGATCAACGAAATCCTCTACTTTTTTACTGAAATCCACGATAATATCATTTCCCGTCGGATTAGGGTAAAGCAAAAGGTTAGTTTCGTTATTTCTTTTTGGGGCAGATGGACTTACCGGAGCATGTACCAAAGAAACCTGCGATAAATTGGGAACAGCTCCATATGTAATTAACGTTTTACACCCACTTGTAAATGTTACAATACAAACAAGTCCATATTGCTGTGAATTCACTATATCTTGTAGGTCTATATATGTTCCCTTAAAATTCACCAATTGCCCAGTATTAGAGTCCAAACCATCGACTATGGTGCCATTATCAAAGAAATACCAATCGCATGAAGCAATTGTGTTAGTTCCATAATTATTAATTGTATAGCCCTTCACATGAAGATTGATACCAGGAATAACATAATCAAGATATTGAATTGTCGCAGGATTTGCTACGATATTAACAAATGTATCAACGGCGGTGCTATTGCCACAAGTTCCTGTTCCCCACACTTGAATAGGGTATGATGCAGTTTGACCATCGGTAGTTATTGTTACAGATGTATGGCGTTGATTTTGAAATTCAGGATCCAGGACTGAAGGAATATTCCACTCATACACCTGTGTTGAGTTGTCAGAAGCCTCAACAACTGAAAGTGTTATTTCATCTGGCATATTATAGGCTACACACTCTTTAGAAGAGTGGATCGAGACTGGGGCTTCAGGTCCAAAAGTAAGCAAAAATTCAGTAGCGTCTCCATTATAATATTGCGTTCCATCATGTGCTCCAATAGGTATTACTACTAACTTTGTCAAATTCGGAGTAACAAAATATGTAAGATTTAATGTTCCTACATCCGTAATAGTATCTAGTACTAGATTCCCTCCGTTGTAAAGTTTCCATTCGTAGTTAATTGCACGTGGTCCTTTTCCAAAATTAGTAATGGAGAAAGTATTTACACTATTAGGAACAATACATGTTATATTACTAACCGTCAGAACTTTAGCAGGTTTCATGTATATTGGAGATTCAGCTGTTTGCAACTCGTTAGAACAAGAAATATTTGAACTTACACTTAACACATCTGCTAAAAGTACTTCATTTTCATTAATTGCTTTTAATTTTGCTGTATAGCCTGTTGCAGAGGAGTAATTATTTGTTAACAACAGCCATCCTGACGGTGGTGTCCAATTTAAACCTCCTCCTGCTGCACCCTCTAAGATGAACTCATATTCTTTATTCATTTCATATGGTGCCGCTATGTTTGAAGTTATTCTGGCATTATTACTCCATTGCCGACCTACTTTGACGGTTGTATAACTTGCACTACACCTCTCATTTCCATCATAGTACGCGATGACCGTAACAGATGCAGAAGCATCATTTGCAGGGGATATATATGCACTGTCTGTGTGCACAGAATCAACATCAATTATCCATGTATCATCACTACAACTCCAATTATATTTAACTCCTGGTTGAGGATCGCTCACATAAAATAAAACTCCTTGTTCACCATGCGTAATACAACGAGATACAATCGTCGGTTTGGGTGCAGCTTTGCCAAGAGATTTAAGCACTTTTGTGGTTCCGTTAGCGAGACCAACTTGTACGCTTATCTGATCTGCTCCGGTAACTTCTCCCACTACGAATGTAATGGAACTGCCATCACCTGCATTATATATTATCTGTTGGGCAAGATTACCAGAAAGAGTCCACAAATATTCATCAACACCTATACCCTGATTTAGGTTCTTGGTCAGTATTGGATCTATAGAATAAACAACCGTGTCGCCTGAAAGAATACAATCAGGACCGGAAATTTCAAGATTATATGGCGTTAGATTAGGATCAAATTGTTTATATACATATATTGCAACAGCTTTTTCGCCACAATGACACGTTGTAGAAGGATTGTCATCATAATAGTAATAAACTCTACCTTTGGCAGGGCCTGTAGAATATATTTGCACTTCAGTAGGGGACTTATGATTCTCATCAATAAGTAAGTCTCCACTAACTCCCCAACCCGTATAATCAGACGTGTGCTCGGTCATAGTTACAATAAATGAACCGGAACCGGACACAACAATTGAATCATATGCACTTAGCCAAGTCCCGCTATATTGCAAGCCTGTAGCTGCATTATTTGCATTGGCAAATATAATGCCCATCGCCAAAGCTAATGAGATAAATAAAATTTTCTTCATAACTGTAAACATGTTAATTGGTTATTAATTATGGTACTAAAAATTGTCCCGTCAGGGCACCGTTAGCGGTTTGGATGTTAAGGACATACACGCCGGCATTAGGGATTTGCTGTTGCAAGGACTCTGTAAAGTTAGAGTTAACGACGATGTTACCTGTCGAAGCATTAACGACAATAGCCTGTGCAGACGGGATGTCTTCATTCAGTATCGTTACTGACAAAGCATTGCCATTAATAGTAGCACGGAAATCCGTAGGAGATGGAGGATTTTGACCAGATTGACTCGGGTCGTCTAACGGATTATCCCCCGGAAGAGGAATCATACTGACCACTTCGAAGAGTTGAATAACAAATTCCTCTGCGCGGAGGACACATGGCATTGTTAAGAGTGTGCCCAATGCTAAAGCAATAAATACTTTTTTCATAAGAAAAGTTAATAATACAAAAACACCGCCAAAACTATGACGATTTGACGGTGCAAAATTACTGCTTTTATAAAACGTGACCAAAAAAATGCGTGGATATTTGCTTTTTGCTAATCACCTAATACACAACACTTTACATTTTTATGGCGTGGACAAGTTGATTATTAACTAGTGACAGAATACTCTCCGATAGTAATTTTTAGCAATTTATTACGCAATTCTATACTATTTGTTGAGAGTTTTCTCGCTGTCCGATTCTTAAAATTACGAATGCCACTCTCACCATAGCATAACATGTCTGCTAATTGTTTACTATTAGAAATACCTATCAAAATTAAAACGCACAAACGAACTTCTTTATCATTGAGCGAATAGGTGGTTTGTAGTTTTTTTGCGATAAAATATAATTGCTTATTAACAATATCGCACATTTGGTCAAAGTTTGACCAACATAAATCTTCTTTTAAGTGTTTCGAATTACACAACACGGCACATGTTTGCTCAATTTGAGTTACTATACTATTTTCATACTCAGTGTGTTCCTGTACCATCTTTGCGTGCCGTTGTTGCTCAATAGTATGTTTGTCTTCTAATTGAGTTACCTGTTGAGATAGCAATTGATGGCGTTTCTTTTTGTGAATTATATATATCCACAACAGGCACCCTATCATCAAACACGTACCCAAGATAGCATATAGCCACATTAAGTTAGGTCGCCTGTGCAAATCTTGCTCCAATAGCTGAGTGGCCTGGGATAGTTTGCCTTGGCGAATCTCCAATAATTTCTGCACATCTGCTCTATCTGATGCTACTTGGCGAATAGCCGCTTTGCTAGTAGTCTCATCATCGTTTGTAAGAATGTATAAAGCGTTATTTAACTCAAACAAATCTTTTGTTGTATGCGTAACAATGTCTGCATAATAAGTTGCTGAATCTTTTTCTCCCAAATATGAGAATGCTTGTGCTAGTTGTATTAAGGCTGTTGACATTGTTTTTTGATACAATAAAGCCTGATGGGCGTATTGTATGGTTGAATCGTATTGAGAATTTCGCAAACAAAGTTCCGCACGAGTGAGAAGACAGCAACTTCGCAGCAAACTATCCTGTACATTATTGCATTCAATATTTTTTAGTATACGAAGGCATGTGTCCTCTTTAGTAAGTGAAGCATATTCAAAGGCTATACGATATTGCGCGAATTGATAATTTAGGGTATCTTTCACACTTAACCAGTTTCTTGCCGATAGCTCATACATCTTAGCAGACAAGGCATATTCGTTTCCTAAATGGCATAGGTTTCCCATATTGGAATACGTTCTTGCAAGGATATGATAATCGCGCGTGTTGGTATGCGTTGCGTTGATGAAGACCTGCATTGCGGCAACCGGGTCATCATTATTGCGCAGTAAACGTCCGTAATAATAGCACGCACGCGCATAATCCGTCGGGTAGATATACTGCCATTTCTCTAACGTATTATACGCCTCCGCCATAGTGACACTATCCGTATATGCCACACCTTCTGCGCGCAAACTATCCGCTTGCTTCACCACCTCCTGCGCTTCCCGAACTCCCCGCGGCGCACATCCCGTCAGCAGCAAACAGACAGCTACAACAGCGGATAGAAACATATGCCCTTTCGCAATCATGCTGCAAAGGTACTGCTATTTTCCGACATACACAAAAAAAAGTGCAATATTTATTAAAATCCTGCACCTTACCATCACCTCTTTCCGCTTAGCTTGTTCCTTTCCGCTTCCCAAAAGGAACAACCTGTGTTTTATTCATAGCTTGTTCCCTTTCGCGTCCAAAAAAGGAACAACCTCTACCGGTTAATTGCTTAATAGTTTGTCATATAGATCAAGCCCTTTTCCAGTCAGTTTATATGTTTGCTCGGGCTTGTTTGGAACCCCCGGATAAGACATCGTTACATAACCCTGCGCCACAGAAGGCTTGAGATAATTGTAAATAAAATTCCTTCTGCTCTGCTGCTTCAATCCCAATGCTGCCAAAATTTGACGACGAGGTAACGCAGATTCGCCTATAACCTGAACCATCTTACGTACACGCAAATCAACTTCCGTGCGTACAAATGGACGATCAATGCTTTCTTTGTCGTCCTTCATTCCAGCAGGTGCAAGATGTAAACTCACATGACACGACTGTAATCCCTTTTGCACATCCGCACAATCATTACTTAGAATCAACTGATGTCCCGCTTTCTGCAGAGCAGACATTATCTCCGAAACATATTTTTTGTTCCTCTTATCTACTTGTATAAAAATCTTCATGGCCTTATGTATGGCTTTGACGTTTACTTTCAGCATGGCTTGTTCCCTTTTGCTTCCAAAAAAGGAACAACCCATTTCGCTGCAAAGGTAATACTATTTTTCGACATGCACAAATTATTGGCACACTTTTATGAAAAAAACCTATGCTTCACATAATCCTTTTCATTTCCTTGCACATTTTTCATAAAACTTACACTTTTATTTGCATATAGTGCAAAAAATGCAGTATTTCACGAGATGTTTCCATAGTCATTTTTGAAAATCGGTGCAGAATTACAAAAAATATTTGAATAATCGGCTCACTTTGAGCCAAAAAAATACAAAAACTTACTTTTTTGAGCCGATTCTGCAAAAAAACCTATCTTATTGTTCAGTTGCTTAGCTCTAAACTCAAATAAAAGGCACGTTCCTAATGATCGCTATGCCGTCGCACGGGCGCAGATGTCATTTTTTTGTCAAAAAACTTGCACATTCCATTTTTTTGTTGTAATTTTGCGCGTTTTTTAGAATTAGTGAAGAAAATATTTATAAATAAGGATATGAAACGAGTCATTTTGTTAATGAGTTTGGTGGCTTTCCTGCTGCTGAATGTAGAGGCTAAGAAGCCGACTTATTTGTATTTGGTAGGCGACGAAGTTGTAGCTGAGCAGACTGCTGCTGAGGATATGACGGCGACGTCAGCTGTAGGTTGGGGACAAGTGTTGGGTGAATACTTGCCGGGGGTGGAGATTATCAACCGAGGCATCTCAGGTGTTACGAGTAAGGCATTGCTGTCAGGCGGTGACTGGGCAGATATTATTGCGAATGCCGGTCGTAATAGCTACATGATGATCCAATTGGGTCACCATGAGTATGATGAGACGAACGGTCAGACTTATTCGTCGCTTGAGCAGTTTGAGAATAACCTGCTTCTGTTTGTTGAAGAGGCGAAGAAAGCAAAGGTGAAAGTGATATTGCTGACTCCGACGACGAAGCGATTTTTCTATGATAGTACCTATTATCCTCGTCATGGTGCGTACGCAGAAGGTGTTCGTCGCGTGGCGGAGCAACAAGGTCTGCCGTTGATTGATGTGGAGACAGCAACGCGCGCGATGGTTGAAGCTGCGGGTGAATTAGGTTCAGCGGTTTATTTTGCCGGCGACAGCGAGATTTTGTTGAGCGAGGATGGTGCTCGTGCCGTTGCGGAAATAATTGCGGCTTCGGTTAAGGAACAAAAATTAAAGGGACTTTATACGAAGTAGAGGTTACAGGTTACGGGTTACAGGTTACAGAAGTGGTGCTGACTTTGGGTGTATTTGAAATAGGGATTTGGGAGTTGTGCCTTTTAGGGGTACTTCTGTTGGCGTTTGTGTATGAGGTTTATTTTTACGCGCGCTACATGTGGGTGCGTCACGAAAAGGTTACGGGTGACGGGTTACAGGTTACGGATGGTGAGAAGCCGGGTGTGAGTGTTGTTGTGTGTGCGCGCAACGAAGGATACAATCTCAAGCCGTATATACAGAGTTTGCTGACGCAGGATTATCCGCTGTACGAAGTGATTATTGTGAATGACGGTTCGGAGGATAATACGCAAGCCGTGATAGACGAATATGCGGCTTTGGATAAGCGCGTGAAGACGACTTTTGTCCCTATAGGTGCGCGCGTTCGCAGCACGAAGAAATTAGGTCTGACACTTGCAGCCAAGGCTGCACAATATGACTATCTGCTACTGACAGATGCGGATTGCCGGCCAGAGTCGATACATTGGATTTCGTCTATGATGGAAGGATTTGGTTGTGGCGAAGGGGCGAAAGATGAAAAGATTGAGGTCGTTTTAGGATATGGGGCGTACTTCTGGGAGAATAGTATGCTTAATGAAATAATACAGTATGACACGTTGTTTAACGGTGTCCACTATTTAGGTGCTGCAGCGACGGGCAAGCCTTATATGGGAGTAGGTCGCAATTTGGCATACAGAAAAGAGACTTTCTTCGCGCACGGTGGTTTTTCGGACTTGATGACGGAAGGTGCAGGTGATGATGATTTGTTTGTGAATAAGGTGGCGACGAAACGTAATACGGCCGTTGTTTGTACTCCGGAAAGTATTACTTGGTCCGTTCCGAAACACACGTGGAAGAGTTGGTTGCAGCAGAAACGTCGGCATCTGAGTGTGTCCGGCGCATATAATGCTAGTAGTAAGGGGCATCTAATGCGTGAACCATTAGCGCGCGGCATGTTCTATTTGTTGTTTATTGTGCTGATGATTTTTGGTAGCCCATTGGTGATGAGTGCAGCTTTTGTGCTGTTTTTGTTGCGGATGTTGCTGCAAGTATCTATGCTTGACGTGAGTGCCCGTCGTTTGGGTCAACCGCAGATGGGCATTGAAGTGGTGTGGTTTGATATGTTGCTTCCGGTTGTAACGGGAGTGATGTTACTGCTGCCGAAGCGAAAAGAAGTTTGGTAAAAATTAGATATATGGAAGAACAGAAATTGAACATTAACCTCTCTCCGGAAGTGGCAGAAGGTGTATATGCCAACTTGGCAATTATTGCGCATTCATCGTCAGAGTTTGTATTGGACTTTGTTCGAATGATGCCGGGTGTTAAACAAGCGAATGTGAAGTCACGTATTATACTGACTCCTGAGCATGCAAAGAAACTTCTTTTTGCGTTGCAGGACAATGTAAATAAATACGAGAATCAGTTCGGTAAGATTAAAATTAACGGCCAGCCGAATCCGGGATCGAAGATTCCGATGTCGTTTGGTGGCGGCGAGGCGTGATTTAGTCGAAAGTCGAAAGCAAAAAGTCGAAAGCAAAAAGTCGAAAGAAATATATGAAGTATAAACCATAAAAACACAAGAATTATGAAAACATTTCCAGCAAGTCAATTGATTATTAACGGCGATGGTAGTGCATTCCATTTGCATTTGAAGCCTGAGTTTTTGGCAGACAAGATTATTTTGGTAGGTGATCAAGACCGTGTAAATATTGTAGCGTCCTTCTTTGATGAGGGTAGTATTGAATGCGATGTGCAAAGTCGTGAGTTCCATAACCGGTAAATACAAAGGCAAACGTATCTCATGTATCTCCACCGGTATCGGTACCGACAACTGCGATATCGTGATGAACGAGATTGACTCTTTGGCAAATATTGACTACAACACGCGCGAGGAGAAAGCTGTTAAACGTCAACTCGAGATTATTCGTATCGGCACGTGCGGTGGTATGCAAGAAGATATTCCATTGGGCACATTCCTGGTAAGTCAGAAATCTATCGGTTTTGATGGCGTGTTGGCTTTCTATCACGACCGCGATAAGATTTCAGACCTCGGCTTTGAGAAAGCATTGGTTGACTTCATTGGTTATCCGAAGAAAGCCGCTGTGCCGTATGTTGTGGCAGCTAACCCTGAACTGGTTGACCGCATCGCCAAGGACGATATGATGCGTGGTTGCACCATTGCCGCTAACGGTTTCTATGGCCCACAAGGTCGTAACCTACGCGTAGATATTGCTGTGCCGGATATTAACGAGAAGATTTCCGCTTTCCGCTATGAGGGACAACGTATTACGAACTATGAGATGGAAGGTTCTTGCATTGCAGGTTTGGCTCTGCATATGGGACACAAAGCTATGACAGTCTGCTGCGTGATTGCACAACGAAAAGTAGAGGCTGCTAACACCGACTATAAACCACGCGTAAAAGAACTGATTAAGACCGTCTTAGAGAGATTCTAAAACGATATGAGAAAATATGTATTTATCTTGTGCACAGCGCTACTTGCGCTGTGTGCTTGTGAGAAAAAAGCAACAAAATTCCAGTACACGGTGGATAAGTTTTATGACTTGGAGATACTGCGTTATGACGTGCCCGGCTTTGACAGCTTAAGCCTTCAGCAGAAGCAACTCATCTATTATTTGAGCGAGGCGGCTTTGCAGGGACGCGATATTCTCTTTGATCAAAATGGTCGCTATAATCTGCGTATTCGTCGTGCATTGGAGGGATTGTACAACAATTATCCATATAGCCGTAAGACGGAGGAGTTCGCTGCTTTTGAGCGTTATCTCAAACGTGTATGGTTCAGTAACGGTATTCATCACCACTATTCGGAGGATAAGTTCCTGCCGGAGTTCGACCAAGCTTGGTTCGTAGCAGCTTGTGCGAAAGCAGGTGTGACGTATGATGCAGCAATTCTGCCGGTTATGTTTGATCCGGCTGTGATGCCCAAACGTACCAATCAGGCAGCGGGACAAGACTTAGTGCTTACATCTGCCGGAAACTATTATGGCGAAGGTGTTACTCAGTCCGAAGCCGAAGCGTGGTATGATGCGCATAAAGACAACTCGCCTGAACCGAAGTGGATTGGCCTGAACTCGCAGCTCGTGAAGAACGAGAAAGGTGAGATCGAGGAGCGCGTGTATAAAGTAGGTGGTTTGTACGGTCCAGCCTTGGAACGCGTGGTATATTGGCTTCGTAAGGCATACGAAGTGGCTGAGAATGATGAACAAAAATTGGCGATAGAGAAAATGATTGCCTTTAACGAGACCGGCGATCTGCGGACATTTAATGAGTACTGCATAGCCTGGGTGCGTGATTTGAATAGTCGTGTGGACTATGTAAATGGTTTCACAGAAACCTATTCCGACCCGCTTGGCATTACCGGTACTTGGGAATCGCTCGTTAACTTCAAAGACCTCGAAGCAACTAAACGTACGCAACTCATTTCAGGCAATGCGCAATGGTTTGAGGACCATTCTCCAACGGCAAAAGCGTATAAGAAAGAGGAAGTGAAAGGCGTAACTGCCAAAGTGATTACTGCTGCTATTCTCGCCGGTGATTGCTATCCAGCTACGCCTATCGGCATCAACCTGCCGAATGCCAGCTGGATACGTAAGGAGTATGGTTCCAAGTCCGTGACGATTGATAACCTGATGCAAGCCTATAATGAGGCTGCAAAAGGCAATGGTTTCAACGAAGAGTTTATGATTGATGACGAGATTCGTGATATCTACAATAAGTATGGCGCTATGTGTGGCGATTTGCATACCGATTTGCACGAGTGCGTCGGTCATGGAAGCGGTAAGTTGATGCCGGGTGTAGGCAAGGATGCACTTAAGGAACATGCTTCAACGATTGAGGAAGCTCGTGCAGATTTGTTTGGTTTGTACTATCTGGCAGATCCTAAACTGGTTGAGTTGGGCTTGCTGCCTAATATGGATGCATACAAGGCCGGTTACTACCAGCAGATGATGAACGGCGCAATGACGCAGCTTGTTCGCATCGAAGAAGGTAAGGATGTTGAGGAGGCGCACATGCGTAACCGTCAACTTATTGCTAACTGGGTGCTGGCGAATGTGGATCCTAAACAGCCGGAAGTTGAGATTGTTGAGCGTGACGGTAAACATTATTTGCGCGTAAATGACTACGAAGGTTTGCGCAAACTTTATGGTCAGTTACTTGCTATCATTCAGGGAATTACCTCGGAAGGCGACTATGAAACCGCAAAGGATATTGTGGAAACGTATGCCGTAAAGGTTAATCCGGACTTGCACAAAGAGATTCGTGAACGCTATGCCAAACTGAATCTGGCACCATATAAAGGTTTCGTCAATCCTGTTTATACGCCTGTTATAGATAAGGACGGAAACATTACAGACGTTCATATTGATTTTACTGAAGGTTACGTAGAGCAGCATTTGCGTTACAGTCGTGATTATTCGAACTTGCCGGACGTAAATTGATAATTGAAAAGTGAAAGGTCAGCGGGTAGTAAATATTATATTGGGTTTATTGGCAGCGGTATCAAGTCAGGCTGCTCTTACTCGTGTAACTGGTGTTACAATGGATCATTCAACAGGTGAACCATTGCCGTTCGTACAAATCATGTTTGAAGGATCCACTATTGGTACGACGAGCGATATTGACGGTAATTTCTCCATCAGTAACGAGCGCGGACTTATCTCGCTCTCGTTCCGGAGTGTGGGTTACAAGACAAAAGTGATGACGGTTAAACCCGGTAAACACACGGAACTATTCGTTGTTCTTGAGGCAGAGGTATATGCTTTGGCCGACGTTGTTGTTAAGCCGGATAAGACACGTGAACGTTATCGACGCAAGGGTAACCCGGCTGTCGAACTGATCAAGAACGTTATTGCCAATAAGGACAAGAACCGTGTTGAGTCGCAGGAGTCATACAAGATGGAGACCTACGAGAAACTCTCCATGGCTATTGAGCCGTTTGACTATGACTTGGACAAGAATCGTTTCTGGCGAGACTTTAAGTTCCTGGAGGAATATGTGGATACGATGATGCTGGAACGCGGAGTGCTGGTGGTTGACAGCGGTAACGTTCAGATAGACAGCGTGATGATTGGCGAGGATTCAGTTCAAGTCAATGTGGATAGTGTCGTTATTCTGCGCAACGAGGAAAAGGCTAAGATGGAACAGACGACTATTCTGACGTTATCCTTGCGTGAGACGCTGTCTGAAGACTATGTGTCCGGTTTCCCACGTAAAGAGCGCAAAGTAATTTTCGCTAAACGCTGGGAGGGCTTGGATGAGTTGTTCGATAACGGAGGTATGTCTCATAATATTCAGGCGATGTTCCAGCCTGTGAATATCTTCCAGAACGATGTGAGTCTGATGGTTAACCGTTTCGTTAGTCCGTTATCCTCGACGCTTGCGGTGAGCTTCTACCACTACTATATCATGGATACGGTGGTGATTGAAGGAACGCCCTGTATTGACTTGGCATTTGTGCCGGTGAACAGTCAGAGTTTCGGTTTCACAGGACACTTGTATATTGTGAATGACTCATCCTATGCGCTCAAGCGCTACAGCATCAATATTCCGCCGAGTATCAATATGAACTGGGTGAGTCACTTGAGCATATCGCAGACGTTCTATCAGTTGCCTGACGGTTTATGGGCGCCTGAAGATATCAATACTCACGCGCGATTTGCGATTACCAAACGTTCGAAACACAATATTTATGCTCGTCAGACGCGTCACTTTGAGAAGTATGAGTTTGGTGTGACGATTCCGGATAGTTTGTTCTACATGTCCGGTAATACAATTACCCTGCCCGGTGCGGAGAAACGTCCCGCATCTGATTGGGATACGTTACGTCCGATAAAACTGACGGGCAAAGAGACCTTAGTTGATAGTTTAGAAACTGAGCTAATGCGCGTGCCGAAATTCCGTGCGCTGGTCAATACGATAGAGGACTTGATACAAGAGTTTATTCCGACGAGTAAGATTCGGAATGCATCGAAATGGGATTTTGGTCCGATTTTCAATACGTTCTCTTACAATGAGCAGGAAGGATGCCGTTTCCGTATAGGCGGTATGACTACTGCCAATGCTCATCCGCGATGGTTCTTCAGTGGTTATATAGCATACGGATTGAAAGATAAGATGCCCAAAGGAGGGTTTACACTATTGCATTCTTTCCATGATAAACCCTATCATCCGTACGAAAGTTTGCGACATAACTTATCTCTTTCGTTCAGTTATGATATTGAGGAATTGGCGCAAACGTATCGTGTGTTGGATCGTGATCATATCTTCATGTCCATTAAGTTCAACTTTGATCCGAAGCCGATGCAGTATATTATGAAACTGCGTCTTAAATACGAGAAAGAATATGCGAACCAGTTCTCTGTGATTACGTGGTTTGATTTTATGCATAATACGCCAAACGGGTCGTCTGGTTTATATGACTTGGATACCGACACACGTAAATGGGCGGCACCTCGCTTTGGCGAATCACGTAAAGGGAAAGAGGATTTGCTTTTGCGGTATATCAAGCGAGATGCGGATGGCACAGTGACCGAGACGCCGTTCTATCACGATTTTATGTGGACTTTCTCGCTACGCTATTCGCCGGGAGGTTATATTTATAACGACCGTCAAGGTATAGAGTCGCCGTTTAACTTGTGGAAAGATGCGCCTGTCTTCCGTTTTACCAATGAGATGGGTTATATTATGGAAGATCGTTTCTTCTACAACCGTATTCAGTTCTCGGCTGAAAAACGTTTCTGGTTGTCTGCTTTTGGTCACTTGGACGTTATTGGTGATATTGGCTATTTGGCAACAGAAAAAGCGCCCTACACCAAGTTGTTTGTGCCTGTGAGCAACCAATCCATTCTGATGGATCCGAAAGCATTCTCGTTGATGCAACCGATGGAGTTCCTTATGGATAGATATGTCTCGTTGCATATGACCTATTATCTAAAAGGTTGGATATTCAATCGAATTCCGGGTATTAAACATCTTAAATTGCGTGAAGTTGTGTCCTTCCATATGTTAGCCGGTTACCTGGGTGACCGCAATAATCCGAATAAGACCCCCGGTTTGTATGACTTCCCGGTTTCATATATAGAAAACGGACAAAGCATAAAAGCCCGGACAGACTTTGCAATGCATAACTCCGAAGGCGATATAAAATACTCCTATATGCCTTATATGGAAATTACTGCCGGAATAGAGAATATATTTAAACTCTTCCGAATAGAGTATGTTCGCCGTTTGACGCATCTTAACGCACCTGGAACTGGTACTAAACTTGGTCCGTGGCAAAGGAACGGTATTCGTATCACCGTGCGTGTAGCAATGTAATTAGCGATACTATGAATATAATACAAACACCCATTGAGGGATTGCTCATTATTGAACCGCAAGTGTTCAAAGACCAACGAGGTTATTTCGTTGAAACCTATAATGAGCAACGTTATCAATCCGCAGGCATAACGGCGCAGTTCGTGCAAGACAATCAATCTTGTTCGTCATATGGTGTAGTGCGCGGCTTGCATTTTCAGCGTCCTCCATACAGCCAAGCAAAACTGGTTTGCTGCACAAGGGGCAGGGTGCTTGATGTGGCGGTTGACTTGCGCAAGGACAGTGCTACTTTCGGGCAATGGTTCTCCGTTGAACTGAACGAGGAAAATCATCGCCAGTTCTTTATCCCTAAGGGCTTTGCACATGGTTTTTCCGTACTGAGTGAAACCGCCATTTTTACATATAAATGTGATAACTTTTATCATCCCGAAGCTGACGGGGGTATACTGCTTTCTGATCCGACACTTAACATAGATTGGCAAGTGCCGGCAAACAAGATGATTCTTTCGGAGAAGGATCAACATCATCCTTTGTTGGCCGATTTTGATAACCCGTTTTGATGAGTACGATAGCTGCCATATCAACGCCGTACGGCACAGGAGGTATCGCTGTTCTTCGGGTGAGCGGACCTAACGCTATAGCTATAGTGGAACAGCTCACATGTCCGTTGCAGTCAGCTAAACCTTATACCATACATCATTCCACCTTACATCGCAATGAAGAAATCTTGGATGAGGTATTGGTGTCGGTTTTCCGTGCACCTCACTCCTTTACGGGTGAAGATGTGGTGGAAATTGCGTGTCATGGTAGCCTGTATATTCAGCAGGAAGCATTGCGTTGGCTTACGGATGCCGGTTGCCAGTTGGCGAAAGCAGGAGAGTTTACTCAACGCGCTTTCCTCAATGGTAAGATTGATTTATCTCAGGCTGAGGCTGTAGCGGACCTTATCGCTGCAGAAACAAAAGCCGAAAAGGACTTGGCTTTCAGCCATTTGCGCGGTGGCATATCGGTTGAGTTGCAAGCTCTACGCGATCAGTTACTGCATTTCACAAGTCTGATTGAGTTAGAACTTGATTTCGCAGATCACGAAGAATTAGAATTCGCAGACCGAGGTGAACTCACAGCCTTGGCAGAGAAAATTCACGAACGCCTGAGTGCATTAATTGCTTCGTTCCAGACGGGTAATGCCATCAAAAATGGTATTGTGGTGGCGATTGTCGGCCCGACGAACGCCGGTAAATCGACGCTTCTTAATGCGTTAGTAGGTGAAGACCGAGCCATCGTGAGTGACATTGCTGGAACGACACGTGATACTATTGAAGACCGCCTAATCATTGACGGCATACTCTTCCGCCTGATTGATACTGCCGGATTGCGTAATACCGATGACCGAATAGAAAGTCTTGGAATCGAACGTAGTCGAATGGCGATGGAGGACGCACAGATAATCGTATATGTGGAGGATGTTAATGCACCAACTACTGAGTTCAGTATTCCTGAAGGCAAAACGGTTATCAAGGTGTTGAATAAGGTGGACCTTTCGGACAAGCCTGTAGAAGGTATTTCTGCTAAATATGGACACATAGAACCGCTTAAAAAGGCATTAGTAGAGTGTGCGCAAAACGGAGTAAATCAGAACGGCATCGTTATATCTAACGCCCGCCATTATGAGGCACTAGTTCGTGCAAAAGAGGCTATCAAACGCGTTCAAAACGGTTTGGAGCGGCAACTATCCGGCGAGTTTCTATCGATGGACCTCCAAGATTGTCTAAATGCATTGGGAGAGATAACAGGACAGATAACATCGCAAGAGGTTTTAAACAATATATTCAGTAAATTCTGTATAGGAAAATGATACAATCCATGACCGGCTACGGAAAGGCCGAATACATCTTTTCCGACCACAAGACCATCGTTGAGATACGCTCGGTCAATAGTAAACAACTAGATTTGACATGGAAAATGTCGTCTGTCTTTCGCGACAAAGAGATGGATATCCGCAATATGCTGACAGAACCTCTATTGCGAGGAAAAATAGATGTTGCTATCTATACACAGCAACTGGAAGGGGGCGCGGCGGAAACGTTTACCCCTATCAATTGGCAGGCGGTGCAGTATTATGCGGATGACTACAAGGCACATTCGATGGGAATCTTACCACCAGAAGTGATGGCTTCTATCATGCGCTTTCCTGATGTGCTGAAGGCCAATACGCAAGAAGTAACCTTATCCGATGAAGAGTGGTCAAAACTCCAAACAACAATCAATGAAGCCTTGCAAAATTTCCTGTCCTTCCGCATACAAGAAGGCGCGGCATTAGAGCACATGTTCACCGAGAAATTGGATGATATTACAGCATTACTTGCCGAAGTGGAACCCTATGAGAAGGGAAGAGTGGAGAATATCAAGCAGCACCTTATCAAAAATCTTGACAAACTCGCCGAGGAAACGAAGCAACAAATAGATAAAAACCGACTTGAAGCAGAACTTATTTATTATTTGGAGAAACTTGATATAACCGAGGAAAAAGTACGTCTCACCAACCATATCCGCTATTTTAGAGAAGTCATGGCGGAAAATGGGGTAGGAGTAGGTAAGAAACTTGGTTTCATCGCCCAAGAGATGGGACGCGAAATCAATACTCTCGGTAGTAAGTCAAATCAATCCGAGATGCAGATACTCGTTGTCAAAATGAAAGATATCCTCGAACAAATAAAAGAACAAGTCCTTAACGTACTATGATACTTATTTTTTCTGCCCCCAGTGGTGCAGGTAAAAGCACCCTTATACAATTTTTGCTCTCACAGCGCAGAGACCTTGAGTTCTCTATTTCTGCCACAACACGTCAACCGCGTGGGGTAGAAGAACATGGGAAAGAGTATTATTTTATTACCAACTCTGAGTTCGAGAAACTCATCAAGGATGACCAACTGGTTGAGTGGCAACAGGTATATAGCGGTTCGTATTACGGTACCCTCAAGTCTGAGATAGAACGTATAGAATCTGCGGGACATCATGTTGTCTTTGATGTAGATGTAGAGGGTGGTATTAATCTGAAGCGAATCTTCGGTGATAATGCGCGAAGCATATTCGTAGCTCCGCCTTCCGTAGCAGAACTGCGCAAACGTCTTATTAATCGTGCTACTGATGCACCGGAGAAAATTGAAGAACGTGTAGCCAAAGCGGCATCTGAAATGGAGAAGGCGCAGTACTTTGACACCGTTATAGTAAATGATAACCTCGAAAAGGCTAAGGTGGAACTGATGAATGAAATTACAACTTTTCTTGATGAGGAATAATGAAAAAAACACTTTTATTTGTGCATATAAAAAAAAAGCATTATCTTTGCACCCGAATTACTAACCTTTAAAATTATCGTTATGAAAAAGAAATTTATTTGCCCGATTTGCGGATTCGTATTTGAGGGAGAGGTAGCTCCAGAGCGTTGTCCACAATGCAAACAACTTGTTGAGTGGAAAGTGGCCGAAGAAGGTAAACTCAATTTTGCTTGCGAGCACGTATTAGGTGTCGCTAAGGATGAGAAAGACCCGATTATTCACGACGGACTTCGTGCACATTTCATGGGAGAATGTACCGAGGCAGGTCAATATCTGGCTATGGCCCGTCAAGCTGACCGCGAGGGTTATCCTGAGATTGCTGCTGCATTCCGTCAGTACGCATTCGAAGAGGCTGAGCATGCTTCTAAGTTCGCTGAGTTGTTGGGAGAAGTGGTTTGGGACACCAAGACCAACCTCGAGAAACGTATGTTAGCCGAGGCCGGTGCGTGCGAAGACAAGTTGAATATCGCTAAACGCGCGAAAGAACTCAATCTCGATCCGATTCATGACACAGTGCATGAGATGGCACGCGACGAGGCTCGTCACGGAAAAGGCTTTGAAGGCTTATACAATCGCTACTTTAAGAAATAATTAGCGTACGGATAAGATATGTACTACTCGTTGCTGCTCTCTTACTGGCGGCAACGAGTTTGCATGCACGCGTAATGCGCGTGTATGGGTACGTTACGGATATAGATAATCGCGGTATTGAGCTCGTTAATGTCACAGCCCAAGGTGCAGAGGGTATCATTCAGGGAACAACCACCAATAAAAACGGATATTATACACTTTCGCTTGAAGAGGCTGAGTTTGAACTCGTTTTCTCGATGGTTGGTTATGTCACAACCAAGCAAAACATCATCGGTAATCAAGATGTGCTTAATATTAACGTGAGTCTCCCTACCGACGAACAATGGATAGAAGAAGTTGAAGTCCGCGGTGTGAAACACACGACCGGTACTATGGATCAGATAGATGCTGGTACGACTCGCCTTATGCCTGATGCTACAGGAGGATCTATCGAAAGCATTCTCATTACTTTTGCCGGTGTCAACCAAAATAACGAACTTAGTAGCCAGTACAATGTGCGAGGTGGTAGTTTCGACGAGAATGAAGTGTATGTTAACGGCATCGAAGTGCACCGTCCCCTTCTTATCCGTAGCGGACAACAGGAAGGATTGAGTTTCGTCAACCCTGAAATGGTAGATAATGTCTCTTTCTCTGCTGGTGGATTCGGAGCGCAGTATGGTGACAAGATGTCCAGTGTGCTTGATATTCGGTATAAAAGACCTGACCGATTTGCAGGTAGCATTAGTGCTAGTCTCTTAGGTGCGAGTGTCTACCTTGCTCATGGCGACAGCACTTACTCCCAAATGCATGGCATACGCTACAAGACATCGGCGTATTTATTGGGGGCAATGCCTACATCTGGAAATTATCAGCCGAATTATGTGGACTACCAGACGATGCTTACCTGGGTGCTCCCGAGCACTCAAGGAAAGGCATCTACATGGAATATGTCCTTCCTCGGTAATGTTAGTCTCAATGATTATCGCTTTCGGCCCGACTCACTAAGTGAAAGTTTTGGCAGTTACCAAAATGCCAAGAATCTGTCCATTTGGTATGAAGGTCAAGAGAAAGACCGCTTTCTTACTGCCTTTGGAGCACTTTCGGCGCAAGGCAAAGTGGGTAATGGTGTCCAGATTGGCTTTGACTTAAGCGGATTCTATACATCCGAGAAAGAGAACTTTGACATTACCGGACAATACGTTCTCTCTGATAAGCCAATGGATTCGAATGCTTCCGGTAACACACAAGCGTCTCGGCCCGGTGATGTCAATAACTATAGCGATGCGTCTGTTTTAGGAACAGGAATATATCATGAACATGCTCGCAATAAATTGGAAGCAGGTGTGATAACTCTCGCTCATCACGGTGAATGGCAACGCGGACAGAATAATCTGATTTGGGGCATCAGTGGTCAAGCCGAAATCATTACTGACGGCATAAGTGAGTGGCAATGGCGGGACTCTGCCGGTTATTCACAACCCAATACTGAACATGCAGAAGAATTATTTTACTCCATGCGAGGAACTAATTCTATGTATTCTGCCCGTTTACAAGCTTTTATACAGGACAACTATAAGTGGAACTTGGAGAAATGTCGTATCTTGTTGACTGTTGGAGCACGACTTAACTGGTGGTCTTTTACGAAGGAAGTACTGCCGTCGCCTCGTGCATCTTTAGAGATTATTCCCGGTTGGAAACGTGATTTCTCTTTCCGTATAGCCGGTGGATTGTATTATCAGGCTCCGTTCTATAAAGAATTGCGTGACACTATCACCGATGCGGCAGGTGTAACGCGTATACAACTTAATAAAGACCTCAAAGCCCAGCGTTCTGTGCATGCAGTGGCCGGATTTGATTACTACTTCCGTGCTTGGGGACGTCCGTTTAAGTTGTCTGCCGAGGCGTACTATAAATATATGGATCGGCTGGTTAGCTACACGGTAGATAATGTGCGAGTCCGCTATTCGGGTAAGAACGACGCGGTTGGTTATGCGACCGGTGTGGACCTTAAACTTTATGGTGAGTTGGTGCCGGGTGCGGACTCGTGGATATGTTTCTCCGCTATGTCTGCAAAACAGAAGCAGTTAGACCATCCTGAATGGGGTTGGTTACCCAGTCCGCAAGAACAACGTTATTCGTTCTCCATGCTCTTCCAGGACTACTTTCCACGGCTACCACAACTTATCTTCCATATTAAATTTATTTGGGCAGATGGACTCCCATTCGCAGCTCCCAAAAACTTAGAATCTATGAAAACCTTCCGCACTCCGCCTTATCGCCGTATCGATATCGGAGCGACGTATGCTTTTAATGCCAAGACAGCCAAGTTTATGCGTAAACCATCGGCAAAGCATGTGAGCGAATGGGCTCTGCAGTTTGAAGTATTCAATCTTGTAGGATGGAAGAATGTCAACTCATATTTCTGGGTGAGCGACGCAAACGGATATCAGTGGGCAAGCCCAAATTACTTGACAGGAAGAATGTTTAACTTTAAGGTAACTGTTGACTTGAAATAAATAATTTTGATAACTAACATATAAATTTATTTACTATGTGGACACAATCTGATCTTGAGCAACTTGCTCAACGTGGCATCTCAGTCGAGAAAGCCAATCAACAAATGGAATGCTTTAAAACGGGCTTCCCAAGTTTGGACATCGTCGCAGCTGCTTCCGTTAAGAAAGGCATCATGGCGCCTAAGAAAGCCGAACAGGAAGAATATATCTCGGCGTGGAACAACTACCTCAAAGGCCAACACAAGGTACTTAAGTTCGTTCCCGCCAGCGGTGCTGCAAGTCGTATGTTCAAAAACTTGTTTGAGTACCTCGATAACGGTGTGGAAACACCTTTTATTAAGGAGTTTCTGACCAATATTGATAAGTTTGCTTTTGGCGACCAATTGGCAGGCAAATCCGGACAAGAAGCGGTTCGCTATCTCTTAGAGGATATGGCTTATGGCAAGCTGCCGAAAGGCTTATTGCTCTTCCATAAGTATCGCGATGGCGCACGTACGCCGGCTTTGGAGCACTTGGCAGAAGGTGCACTGACCGGTGCTACGAATATTCACTTTACTGTTTCGCATGAGCATCTGCCACTTTTCCGTCAACATATAGCAGAGCACTTGCTAAGTACGGAGTGAAGTACGAGATATCCTTCTCGGAGCAGATGCCGTCAACGGACACGCTCGCAGCTAATCCGGATGGTACGCCGTTCCGCACTCCAGACGGAAAGCTTCTCTTCCGACCGGGTGGACACGGCGCTCTCATTGAGAATCTCAACCAACAGGATGCCGATATCGTGTTCATTAAGAATATTGATAATGTGGTGCCAGACCGACTCAAGAAAGATACGATTCGCTATAAGCAGATTCTTGCCGGTGTTCTTGTTACGAAGCAGAAAGAGATATTCGACAAACTGCAAGACCCGAACCTGAGCGACGAAGAGCGCGCTAAACTCAATCGTCCAATCCGCGTGTGCGGTGTAGTGAAGAATACGGGTGAGCCTGGCGGCGGACCGTTCCTTGTACGTGAAGAGGATGGTTCTATCTCCTGCCAGATTCTTGAGTCCTCGCAGATTGAAGACCAATCCTTAATGGCTACTTCTACGCACTTTAATCCGGTAGATCTC
>CACXYM010000024.1 GCA_902771935.1 uncultured Bacteroidales bacterium | reverse complement strand
TGGTATTATCTACGGCCGTGATAATCCTGTTCCTAACTTCAACCCAATGGTTAATGAATATACGATTGAGTTGCCGCTCGGAACGACGAACGTACCGCAAATTACCTATATCAAGAAGTACAGCCAGCAAAACGTTAACCAATCATACGACTCCGAAAACGACTGGAGAGTATATGTGGACGTAACGGCGGAAGATACAACGGTAACAAGCCGCTATACCTTAGACTTCGTGCTCGAAAAGTCCAAGAATACGCAGCTCAAGGACATCACCTTCGAGGATTCGACGGTTGTCATTAAGTTCAATCCGGACTCTGTGGACTATCGTTTCGACGTGCCTTACAGCGCGGATAGAGATACTTCTGCTCAGATCGTAGTTGTTCCTGTTCCTGCTGAAAATGGACAAGTTGTCGATGTAACCTACGCTCGCTACGGCGAATTGTTCTCTGTCAAAATTGAAGTAACCGCTCCGGATGAGGAAACGCATAATACGTACTCGCTCATTTACACCTATCGCAAGAATCCTGATGCATCGCTGAAGTCCCTGTTGCTTGGTGGAGATACGCTGGAGACCTTTAAGTCCGACACGTTAGAGTATTTCATCGAATTCCCTGTCGGAACCGATTCTACGCAGTACTACACGCCGGAGAAAGTGGAGTACGAACTCTCTGACCCAATGGCGAAAGTAAATGTCAAGATGGATCAGTCCTTCACACTCTATATCATTGTTACTGCACAAGATACAACTTCTACGCGTACCTATGTATTGCACCAGACAACGATTAAGTCCAACGATAACTACTTGGCTAAATTACTTATTGACGGAGTAGAATATCGTGACTTCGATCCGGAAGTATTAGATTATGTTTATTATGTTCCGGCTGGCGTGGATGCAGCACCGCTTGTTGAAGCGGTCGCTCATGACTCCCTCGCTATGATTTCTATCATGCCGAATGGTATCGACTCGCTGACGATTATCACCTGTGTCGCACAGAATGGTAAGAAGCGTACATATACGATCCTCTTTACCAACTCAAGCGTAGATGATAACTTGTCACCGAAACCGCATGACGTGCTTGTTAAACGTATTCCTGGAACAAGCAAGATCTTAGTTGCTTCACTACGTAAGAAAGTCGCCTTCGCGTTGTACGACCGTACAGGAAGACTTGCTCACTACGAAGAGAGTATAGAACCGGCCGACCCGAATGATGCTGTCATGGCGGTTGATTCCAACGGACAAGAGATTCTTGTGGATGTAGCATCGGAGAAATCTGGTACCGTCATCACACTCGATACCAACTCAATCTACTTCTACGTCTTCTTTGAAGCGGGCGAGAAACGAGTTACTTCGGGTAAATTGATCATTATCAATTGATAAGACCGGAAAACAAGGTCTTTTACAAGAGTGAGGTTTGCGCCTCACTCTTTTTTGTGTTTTATATCTAATTATGTCAAAAATATGTTTTATAACATAAAAAGTACCTTTTTTTACGAATGAGTTTGCATTTTTTAATATTCGTACGCTTTTTTGCTCTGAAATTTGCGTATTCCAGATGAATATATTAATTTTGCGCCGTTTTTCGGCTGCAAAAATTGTGAATTGATACATGAAATCTTAAAAATAGGCAATTTGCAAAGTCGAAGTAGCAAAATAGGCAATAAAAGTTAAAAAATATAGTGACAAACGGTCACAATTGCCCGAAACGCGGGCGATACAAAATGAAAGGACAAGAAAGATGAAACAAATCTACGCAAAGACTATTAAAATTCTGGTATTTACTCTTTTATTATTGGCGACACCTATGTTGTACGCGAATACCGTGTCTTCTGCCAATTCTTCTAGCGACATTAGTAATGGCAAGATTGTGATGAATGGCAATCATGCTACGTTTACTTTTGCTGTGACAGGTAAAACCCTTACTCATAACGGATTGAACTATTCGGGAATGGAAGTCGGTAAAAGTAGTACTGTAAAAGGCTATTTCTCATGGACAGTCAATTCGGGAGTGTCAATAAAAGTGACAAAAATTTCCTTAGATGTAACAGGATATATCAATAACACTCAAACGGTATTTGGAGGTACAACGACTGATGTTGGCTCGGCAATAGGATCAATGAAGACAATATCGGCTTCCAATAATAATGGACTAAGCAATAATGTTGAGCTGCAACTGAAGAATACATCATCAGGTTGGGCAGGTGGAAGTAGATCTTTCTATATTAAAAATATCTCCATTACTTATACGATTACTCCTAATGCTCCAACGATAGACGAAACAACGGCAACGATTAATGTGTCATTGACTGATGAGAACAAGTTGGATATGACTAGCTTGATTGGTGTGTCGGATGTGAAAGATTTTATGCCTGTTGCTTTTGGTTCCAACTCGTTTAGCGATCCGGAGGGCATATCTTCTACAGGTGCATATACATTTACAGAAAAATATTTCTATGCGACGAAGGCAGGTGTATATACGTTCAAAAATCCTTATATAGCAGCAAAGACGAATTGCCATGAGAAATCTAACACGACGAAAGGTACAGTTACGATTACTGTTAATCGTCTTAATCAGACTTTGACCATGGCAAATGGTCAGGTAAATGCTACTACTGATAAGTCAAATCCGACAAGATTGGATTTGTCTACTCTTTGTACGCAAGTAGGAAACGGACCGGTGACGTATGAGTTGGTCAGTGCGCCTATCGCGCTAGATGGCACGTCGGCTGCGGATAGTTATGTTATTGATGGAAAGTATTTCCATGCTTGGGTAGCCGGAACTTATACATTGAGAGCTTCTGCTCCTAAAACGGCACAATATAATGCAGCCACTCCACAAGAATTTTCGGTTACAGTCAATCGTGTGAATAATACCTTGTCTTTTTACAAGACTGTGGATACCAGATATGTTGAACAAACTGTGAATAATGCAGTTACCACAAATAGTAATGCAACAATTCATGCCACTACGACGGATGGTACGTTGGCATACTATGATGGAACTCGGAATAAGATTTTTATCCCGAACAGTAATAATCAATCGTTCAATTCTACGACTGTTATCATTACAATCTCACAGGATGCAACTGATGTATATGCTGCCTCGGGCGAAAAGACTCTCACTTTGATTATTAACAAGTACGACAATGCCATTAATGCCACTTATAAATGGCGTGGTGAAGATCATACTGTTTGGACAGAAAGACTTTCTTTCGAAGCAGGCGCATATGTAGAATTCAAATCTAATAACACGGAAGAAGGTGCTCCTCTTATTGAAGTAACGCCTAAGACCGGAACAGAATTCGCGACATTCTGGCCTGTATCTGAGAGTCATGACGAAAATGGCGATTCTTTCTGGTCTTCGTGGAAAATAGGTGAGGCTACATGGGAAGTGTCGCAAGCTGAAAACTATAAGTATAAAGCTGCAACGGCGAAAACTTTCAAGATTATTGTGAATGTCAATGATGATCCTACAAAGTGCAGCTGTAATCTTTATTCTGAATCCCATGATTGGGGCGATGAAAGGACGGCTTCTGAAATTGACTCTATCGGTTTTGGTGGTATTGGTGATTCGTTGTATTTTGATATGGTCAAGAATCTAGCGGCAGGTAATGTTGCTAAATATAGCCTATACACAGACGGGAATTGGAGCGGAACAACAAATGTCGCTGCTAAATCGGAGTATAGTTATACACACTTCGGTCCTATTGATTTGACACTAAATGGAAATACTACAGCTGTTAAATTTGCGAAAAGTCATAGCCAAGAATGGTGGCAGTGGGATACCGATGATCCCTATATCAATAATATCAAGGTGACGCGTAAGCGTTGGTTAAAGATTAAAGATAAAGCCGGTAAGTCCGCAAAAGAGATTACTTCATTACCACAAATGAAGCGTTATATAGATGATGATACGGTAAAGGTGACTTTCTATGTGGACTTCAGTACGTGTGATAAGTTAGTAAAAGTGGCAAGTGATTATGGCCATGTAACCTTTAAAAACAATCTCGTTAGGGACACTATCTCTGAGAACACGGCTCCTGTTACGACCAAAGGTTACAATGACAAAGTTCGTGTTGACTTGTACTACTACAGCGATGTAGTTGAAGAGAAAGAGGTAACGATTACCATCTATACTGAATTTGAGAATAAGACACTGATCGTTCCTGTTAAGACTGTGGGGTATATCTTCAAGGGAACAGAAAGCGACGCTTGGACAGAGCCCAATAACTGGAACGTAGGTAGAGTACCTAATGCCAATCATGATGTTATCATTGAGTCGAATGCCGTAGTCGAAGATGAGATGGCTGTTCGTAGCATGGATATTACTACCGGTTCCGTAACGATTGCGCCAAGGGGCGGTCTTACCGTAGGTGTTGGAGGTATCAAAGGTGCAAATAAGGATAAACTTATCCTCAAGGCAGGTACAGAAGGAAAAATCAAGGGCGAAACAGGGTATCTCCGTATCTCTCCTGAGTATGTTGGCACTATGCCTGAGGCTACAGTCGAGTTGTTCAGCTTAGGGTATTACAATATGAATTCGGAAGAGGAAAATGTGGCCGCTTGGCAGTACGTGGGTGTTCCGGTAGAGTCCTCCGCTTTGGCAAAGACATTCTTTAAGTCCAGTTGGATATATAGTTGGATTGAAGAAGATGGCGAATGGCAAAATAATCGTTCTAAGCTTGTTATGAACCCGTTTGAGGGTTATGCCACAACGCAATATAAATCAAGCGAAGGTCTGCTTGTTACCTTTGCCGGCCTTATAACTGCAGGAAAAGAGTATGTCGCTCCTGTTGCTGCTAATGGTGAGACAGAAGAGCAGGGATGCAACGTTTTGGCTAATAGCTTTACAGCACCGATTGATATTACGAAATTTGATACAAAAGACTTCTCAAATGGTGTTGAGGCTACTATCTATCTCTTTAATACTGGTTCACGTAAAGATGCTACAGCAAAAAGGAGTGTTGATGAGGAGGATGACGCAGAGAGCGCTCCGGGACAATATATCGCTATCCCTGTTGCCAACGTAGAACCGCTAAAGGCAGCTTACAAGGAACTGCCTACCGTTATCGCGCCAATGCAGGGATTCTGTGTCAAAACCACTAAGGCGGGTACCGTAACTCTGAACTATGAGCGATTAGTCTGGGAAGGCAATTATAAAGACCATCCGAATACTCCGTTGCGCATGCCGAGAAAGGCGATTAATACTTCCACTTTAGGCTCTCTGTGCATAGCTGTATCGGCTAACGGATGGAGTGATAAACTCTTTATGTTGGAGTCAGAATCCTATGACAAGGCATATGAGATGGGGTACGACGCACTTAAGATGGCAAGTGGAGAGTTGAATATCTTTGCCGTAGAAGAAGACAAACAACTCGCCGTAGATGCCACCAATAATATGGTTGGTACCTATATTGGAGTGCGCACAGGCGCAGAAACAATTTATTCGTTAACCTTCTCGCACGTAATCAGCGAGCATGATTTGCTCCTCTTTGACAGCGAGACGAACGAATTACTGGATATTGTTGACGGTTTGGATTATACATTTACTGCTGAGCCGAATGCAATCATTACAGATCGTTTCCAGATTTTGGAACGCGAAAAAGCACCAGAAGTGACTACAGCTATTGAGAAGGCTGAGGCTTCAAGTGTAAAAGTGAAGAAGTTTATTAAGGATAATCAATTATATATCCTCAAAGACGGTGTCCTCTATAACGCTACAGGCGCCAGAGTACACTAATTAATCCCCTCGTGACGAGGGCATATAGAAAGGTATTAGTTTGAAAAAGATTGTAACAATCATATTGTGTTTGTTGAGTGTGCTATGCGCCTCTGCAAGCCCGATGTTTGGCGGCGCGGTACAAGCACCCGTAGCAAGAATGACATCAACCAGTAGTATGATGCGATCATCCTATGGTAGATCGTCTGTTCCTACAAACACCATCCGCGTACAAGGATTTCGAACATCAGCAGCGTATGTCACAGGTGGTGTAACTTCTAATCAGATGTATACTCCTTATGGAGCACCGCGCAGATTGGGCAGTGGTGGCCCTACACCTCCGACTGATCCTACTGGGGAATGCCAATGTGAGTGGTATTGGGATGGCGAAAAGTGGGTATGTCCAAAATGTGGAAGCACAATGACAGATGATGACCTCCTTGACGGACATTTCCATGACGGCGATTGTCCCTGCCCCGTTGGGTTCGATTGGAAAGCATTCTTATTCCTCACCGCTGCGGCGGGAGTGTATCTGGCTAAGAAAACAAAAAAAGCAGAGAGTAAACTCTGCTTTTTTGATATTCATTATTCAGATATTCATTAATCAATAATCATTATTCATTACTTTATCTGCGGTCCAATTGAATCAACCCAGTGCTTGAATTCCGGCATATATTTGGCTGGAACCGGGTCTGCTGGAGGACTTTCCATCTTCAGTGGATCAACCGGCGTGCCGTTCTTCCATACACGGAAATCCAAGTGAGGACCTGTAGAAGCACCTGTCGAACCGACATAACCAATCACTTGTCCTTGATGCACGCGCGTGCCTTGTGCGATGCCTGCCCCATACTTGCTCAAGTGCAGATAAGCCGTGGTGTAAGTCGAGTTGTGCTTAATCTTCACCATATTTCCCGCCTGACCTTTATAGCCTTTTTCAATCACTATACCGTCTCCAATAGCTGAAACAGGCGTTCCCATTGGCGCAGCGTAATCCACTCCGGTATGCGGACGAACAATCTTTAGCACAGGGTGCTTACGAGCGTAAGTGAACCGAGACGAAATACGTTTATAGTTCAGCGGAGCTTTGAGGAACGCCTTGCGTAGGCTCTTACCATTTTCGTCAAAGTACGTATGCAATTCGCCGGCTTCGAAGTAGTAAGCTTGTTGCCATTGGCGTCCATGGTAGAAGTTACAAGCGTAGATTTGCCCTATTCCTGTGCGGAGAGTGTCCACATACACCTCGTCGAAGAGGACGCGGATAGAGTCGCCTTTCTGCAGTCCGAAGAAGTCAATCGTCCAAGCGTAGATATCACTCAGCTCGAGCGCTAATTCCACTGGCAAGTCGTTCTTCGTCATGGCATTCCACAAGCTGGACTCGATAACAGCATCGGCTTGGCGAAGTTTATAAATAATAGGTTTCTCGTGCTTCTCTGCGTGAATTTTATCTCTCATATCGAGAACAGTTGCTTCGCGCACGGAGGCTACGTAAATCCAATAGCATAGACGTTCTACGCCTGTTGAGTCGGGTTGATAGAGACCATAATAGGTCTTACCTGGTCGCAGTTTGCGCACGTCGAAAACATCGCTCGAAAGAGTAGCAATCTGCGTTTGTTGTTTTCTGTCGGCTCCGAGACGGCTCATGATACCACCTAAGGTCTCGCCGCTTTTCACATAACCGGTGTCCACGCGGAACGAGTCAATCGGTAAACCGAACTCATAACGAACTGGCGCATCTTCCTCCGTATATTGCTTATGGCAAGAACTAAAGAATAAGCAACACGGAATAAGCAATGATAAAAATACGGAATATAATCTCATTTCTTTCACTTTTTCCATTCACCCCTTAACCATTAATAGCAATCTTCTTCTGCGGATATTGTCTCGTCCAAGATGAAATCTTCAGTCTTATAACGCCGAGTAATGCCTCAGAGAAGATACCGCCACTCATCTTGCTCGTACCAAGTACACGGTTGATAAAGATAATCGGCACTTCCACTAACTTAAAGCCGCATTTATACGCTGTAAACTTCATCTCTATCTGGAACGCATAGCCTTTGAAACGAATCTTATCCAACTCAATCGTCTCCAGTACTTCCCGACGATAGCACTTGAAGCCTGCGGTCGTGTCATGAATCTTCATACCAAGCACAAAACGCACATATTTGGAAGCAAAATACGACATCAGCACGCGTCCCATCGGCCAGTTAACTACGTTAACACCGGTCACGTAACGGCTACCAATAGCCACGTCGGCACCTTGATTCGCGCAAGCGTCGTAGAGCTTGAGCAGGTCTTGAGGATTGTGAGAGAAGTCCGCATCCATCTCAAAAATGTAGTCGTACTTATGCTCAATAGCCCATTTGAAGCCGCAGATATAAGCCGTTCCGAGGCCCAATTTGCCTGAACGCTCAACCATAAAGAGTTTGTCCTTGAACTCTTTCTTTTGCAGACCTTTGACGATATCGGCTGTGCCGTCTGGCGAGCCGTCATCAATAATCAGCACATGAAACTCCAACGGAAGTCCCATCACCGCGCGAATTATCGCTTCGATGTTTTCTTTCTCGTTGTAGGTCGGAATAATAACTAATCTCGTATCCATTTCTCTAATCTCTAAACGCTAAACTTGAAACTACTCACAGCACGGAGTGTCTGTGAGTTCGTACACTTTCGACGAATTGGTGCGGCTCAGTGCCTTCACAAACACATCTTTGCCAATCTGTGCACCGGCTTCTTCCAACGCATCACATACGGTCGCATAAGCAAGCGTCGGGTCGTTATTCTCTTGACTCAAGTGACACAAAAAGACGTTTTTCAGTCCGGGATGATAGTTCTCTTTCAGTAGTTGCGCGCAAGCCTCGTTGCTCTGGTGACCACGCGGTGAGAGAATACGTTCTTTCAAGAAAGTAGGGTAGAGTCCATTAAGCAGCAGATGCTCGTCGTGGTTCGCCTCAATCACTAAGTGATTGGTGGTGCGAATAAACTCCGCCATTTTCTCATTCGGTTCGCCGCAGTCGGTCGCAATCATAAACCGCTGACCCATATAATCAATCACGTAACCGATGCAGTCGGTCGAGTCGTGTGAAATAGTGAATGTGTTTATCTTCATACCGTTCAAGTCCCACTCCGTCTCTTTTTCGAAGAAACGTCTTGACCCTTTCAACTTCTCCTTTACGCCATAGTTTTTCTCTATGCCGCTATGAATCAGCTTCGTCGCATAAATAGGAATATGAACACGCTCACCCAAAGTTCCTACCGCGCGAATATGATCTGCGTGGTCGTGAGTCACCAATACTGCAGATATATTCCGTAGGTCTAAGTCCATCTCTTTCAGGTATTTATGAATCGTACGCGCAGAAATACCGGCATCTATCAAAATACCGGAATACTTCGTGCCGAGGTAGTAACAGTTACCGCTACTACCGCTCCCAAAACTACGAAATATAAGATTCATTTCTGCCATACACACAAATCCGCCTGCAAAGATACAACAAATTTTTGAAATGTGCAAAATTTTCTGCAAAAAAAATTAGTCTAAGCCTGCTTAAGCGTGATTTTCTTTGCTAAAAAGATTGCCGTTTGCACAATAGTGCGAACGTATTTTCATTATTCACCCCACCACCGCTTTCACCAGTAGCATCACCAACGGAATAGTTATTAGCAAAATACCAAGCAAATCGATTATAAAGCCCGACTTAATCATCTTCGTTAGCGGCACATATCCTGACGCATAAACAATCGCATTTGGAGGCGTCGAAACAGGCATCATAAAACCAAGCGACGACGAAAGCGCAATACCGATGGCCACTGGTATCGGACTGAAACCAAGCGAGATAGCCGTCCCGATAGCAATAGGTGCCAACAGGTTCGTCGCGGCCGTGTGAGATGTTAACTCCGAGAGAACAAGAGCGGTAACGCAGAACAAACCGACAAACAGCCACTCGTTCGGATGACCACCTAAGATGTCTTTCAATCCTTCGCCAACCCAAGCACTCAAACCCGTCGTGTACATCATACTTCCCATCGCCAAACCGCCGCCAAACAGCAACAACGTGCCCCATTCGATGCCTTCAACACCTTGCTTCCAACTCATCGTCATTTCGCCTTTCTTCAGATTAACCGGCAGGAAGAACAGCAGCAGACCACCTACCATGGCTGCCAACTCTTCCGGAATATACGTGTTGTAAGTCTTCACTACGTCCGAATCGCCGCCGAAGATTATACTCAAAATACCGGGTGTCACCCATAGCACAACCGCTACCAAAAAAGCTATCAAAGTGTTTCGCTGAGCCCATGTCCACGGACCTAATTCCTCCTTATGCTTTCGGATAAAAGCCGATGCGCCGTCAATATGCTTCACTTCGGCAGGGAACATCTTCCACAGCACTACATATGTCACGGCGAAATATGCCACCATCGCCACGGCTCCCCATATCATCCATTCGAAGAATGACACAGTCGGCGCTTGTGGTGCCATCTCGCGAAGGAAACCGAGCATGATAATGTTCGGAGGAGTGCCAATCGGTGTCAATACGCCGCCAATCGAGCATGCATAAGCCGTCATCAGCATCAAGCCTGTCGCGAACTTGTAGTTCTTCAGGTCTATCTTGGTGCCGTTGGCGGCCATCATCTCCTGTATCGCTTGCAACAGTCCCAACGCAATCGGAAACATCATCGCAGCTGTCGCGGTATTACTTATCCAGCCCGAGCAGAACATGCACGCACAACCCATAGCCAGAAATATCCTACGAGGTGAATCGCCTACCCAGCGCATCGACATGATGCCGTAGGCAATACGCTTGTCTAACCCGTTGACCATCATGCCCTTGGCAATCAGGAAACCGCCCATAAAGAGGAAAATCATCGGATTGGCAAAAGACGCAAAAGCCGTCTTCATCTCTGCCACGCCGCATAATACGCATAACGTCGGACCCAACAGCGATGTCACAGGAATCGGCACAGGTTCAGTTATCCACCAGATCGCCACTAACGACATAATAGCCAATAACTTATGCTGCGCGGCATCCAATCCCGCTATCGGCAATAACCATACCAACAACGCACAAATCGGACCAACTAACGCACCGATTATGTGCCGCTTCTTATCAAATGATGAACTTGTATCCATAGTAAGTCTCCATCTGGCAATGTATACACGTATGTTTACCAATTTTTCCGCTGCAAAGATACTACATTTTTTGCATTCATGCAAATTTTTAGAACGAAAAAAATCAATTTATTTGCATAATCCATTATTTTGTTGTACTTTTGCAGGCAAATTGGATAAGTATGACAGTAATCGAACGTTTGGCTGCGCTACGCGCGCAGATGAAAGCACATGGTTTGACGGCATATATCGTGCCCGGTACAGATCCGCATGCTTCGGAATATATGGCTCCGCATTGGATGGAGATGAGTTGGATAACCGGTTTCCTTGGTGAGACGGGAACAGCTGTGGTGACAATGGACCGCGCACTTTTGTGGACAGATAGCCGCTATTATCTGCAAGCCGAAGCCGAGTTGCAAGGCACAACCGTTGAACTTATGCGTGAGTCGGATGTCGATTGTCCGACAATCAGCGAGTGGCTGAAGAGTGAAATCGCAAATCATCAATCACAAACCGCAAATACCATTGGCGTTAATCCCGAAATGTATTCCGTCAATGGGTACAAGAAACTGCGCGAGGAGTTGGAAGATGGCGGCATTAGCCTTAAATCTGTGGACTTGATTCGTCCTATTTGGACGGAAAACAGACCCGATATACCGATGTTCCCGCTTTATATCTACGACGATAAGTTTGCCGGCGAAAGTGTAGAATCTAAACTGCACCGTGTCCGCGAAGCCTTAGCCGAAAAACGTTGCGACGCAGCTGTTGTTGCTGAGTTAGACGAAATCGGTTGGCTGCTCAATATCCGCGGAAAAGATGTCGATTACACGCCCTGCGTCATCAGTTACGTCGTCGTCGAGGCAAACAAATGCACTCTCTTCATAGACCAGCGCAAGATAAGCGCAACATCTGCTGAACAGCTGCAACAAAAAGGCATCACTCTTGCAAGTTACGAAGACGTCTTCCCGTACTTGAACAAACTCCAAGCCAAAGGTGTACTCTTCGACGGAAACCGCGTGAACGAAGCACTCTACGAAGCCATCAATCCTGCTATCAGCCGTAAGGTCAACGCTTCGCCCAGTCCGCTGCAGGTGATGATGTCCGTTAAGAATGAAGTCGAGCTCAACGGCGAACGCGAAGCAATGAAAGTAGATGCTGTCGCATTAACACGCTTCTTCATGTGGCTTGAGAACGAGGCTATGAAAACGCCGCAGACCGAGATAACCCTTGCCGACAAATTGCACGAGTTCCGAACAATGGGCAAGAACTTCACCGACGAGAGCTTCTGTACGATTGCCGGTTGGAAAGGTAACGGCGCAATTGTGCACTACCACGCAACACCCGAAGAGTGCGCGAAAATAGAAGGAAACGGAGTGCTGCTGCTCGATTCCGGTGGACAATATCTCGACGGAACAACCGATATCACCCGCACCGTCTGGATTGGCGACGAGAAAGCCATTCCTGCTGCCGTAAAGCACGACTTTACCTTAGTGCTCAAAGGCCATATCGCTCTCGCCAAAGCCCGTTTCCCGAAAGGCACGCGCGGCAACCAACTCGACGTCTTGGCGCACCAGTTTATGTGGGCAGAAGGCATCACCTACGGCCACGGAACAGGTCACGGCGTAGGCCATTTCATGGGCTGCCACGAAGGACCGGCGAATATCCGTACCGACAATAACACCAACCCGATGCGCGAAGGCAATGTCTTCTCCGACGAACCGGGTATCTATCGCACCAACGAATACGGAATCCGTACCGAGAACCTCGTTGTTTGCGTACCGGCAGGTGATTTCCCGCGCACTACCGGCGAGACGTACTATGAGTTTGAGACCATCACACTCTGCTTCTACGACAAACGACTCATGGACTTGTCCATGCTCACAGCCGACGAGATAGCGTGGATAAACGCATACCATGCTCGCGTGTACGAATCCGCTTCACCACGATTGAACGAAGCCGAGAAAGCGTACTTGGCAGAAAAATGTAAGGCATTATGACATTAGAAAGCATATTATCGCAGCAAGTCAAAGCTGCAGTTCAACAGTTGTATGGCATTGAAGCTGCCGACTCACAAATCCAATTGCAGAAAACCCGTCCCGAGTTCGAAGGCAATATTACCCTCGTCGTTTTCCCCTTTGTCAAGGCTGCCCGCAAAGCGCCTGCACAAGTCGCTACGGAAATAGGTGAGAAGCTGAAAGCTGACAGCTCACAGTTAATAGCTAAATTCAATGCCGTTCAAGGCTTCCTCAATCTCGTTATCAACGATGCGTTCTGGGTAGAGCAACTCAAAGCCATCGATGCCGACGCCAACTATGGCAAGCAGCCTGATCGTAATCAACTGATGATGGTCGAATACTCTTCGCCCAACACCAACAAACCGCTGCACTTAGGCCATGTGCGCAATAACTTGCTCGGATGGTCTATTGCCCAAATACAGGAAGCCAACGGCTGGAAAGTGGTAAAAACCAATATCGTTAACGACCGTGGAATACATATCTGTAAATCGATGCTTGCCTGGCAGAAGTTCGGTAACGGCGAAACGCCCGAATCCAGCGGCAAGAAAGGCGATCACCTCATCGGCGATTACTACGTGCGCTTTGATAAGGAATATCGCAAACAAGTCGCAGAAATGGTTGCCAACGGCACAGATGAAGAAACAGCCAAGCGCGAAGCGCCGCTTATGAAAGAAGCGCAGTCAATGCTCCTCAAGTGGGAACAAGGTGACAAAGAAGTCCGCGACCTGTGGGCGAAGATGAATAGTTGGGTATATGCAGGATTTGATGAGACTTACAAACGTATGGGCGTCGCTTTTGATAAGATTTACTACGAGTCCAACACGTACCTCGAAGGCAAGTCCGAAGTGGAAAAAGGTCTTGCTGCGGGACAGTTTTATCGTCGTGAAGACGGTTCTGTTTGGGCTGACTTAACCAAAGATGGCTTAGACGAAAAATTGCTGCTCCGTTCGGATGGCACTTCCGTTTATATGACGCAAGAT
>CACXYM010000023.1 GCA_902771935.1 uncultured Bacteroidales bacterium | reverse complement strand
TCAAGAACAAACAGCATATTCGGTGCAAGTAAATCCGCAGATGCCTACCGCCACCATGGACTACAGACATTCGAATTACATGACGTCCGGTTCTACTCTTCCACAGGCAGCTATAGATGGACCAACTACAACGTACGACGAAAGTAATAATAGTCATCACAAAGGACATATTCGTCGCGCAGGAGAAGATGAAGGCTGGGAAGATGATCCAGATCCGGATAACCCAGGTGAGCCGTTCCCGATTGGGGATGCGGCGTGGCCGCTGATGTTGCTCGCGCTCGCGTACCTTATTATGCGCGTAGTGCGCAAGCGCAGTGTATAGCCTGCGGCGTGTATAGTCCAAAGGACGTTTATGCTTCGCGTGTATATAAAAAATGAAACGCGCGTAAAAGAGTAAGGAAATGAAAAAAGTCAGATATAATAAACCGAGAGTTTCTGCTCTCGGTTTATTATTGGAACTTATCCTGCAGTAGTAAAATGTATATGACCATTGTCTGGAAGGTCATTTTCATCTTCACCTGTATTGATAATCATTGTCTTTACCGTATCATTAGGGAATAATGCTCGGAAATAATTTAAATTTTTGTAAAACTCGGTATGCACAATAGGGGCTAATTTAATCTCATATGCTGATAAATGAGACCCCTCCTCTTGAATAATATCCACCTCGTGTTGTCCTTTGTCACGATAAAAATACAAATTATTGTCTTTTCCTGCGTTATATATATTTTTCAATCTATCACAGACTACCATATTTTCAAAGAGTTGCCCCCGCAATGGATGAGTCTCAACCTGTGAAGCATCACGGATTCCCAATAGATAGCATGCCAAACCGACATCGTAAAAATAAATCTTAGGCGTTTTAACCAACCTCTTATTAATATTCCGATAAAAGGGTTGAAGCCGGAACACGACGTAAGAGGCCTCTAAAACATTCATCCATTCTTGAATGGTCGGTATAGACACACCTAATTCCGAACACATACTTTGGGCATTAAACTCAGTTCCAATCCTTGATGCACACATTATTAGGAAGCTGCGGAACTCAGTCAGGTGCCGAATATTCAGTACCTGTTGAACATCACGCTGAATATATGTGGAGAAGTATTGACGATACATGTCTTGTGCGGGGACTTTTTGTGCCCATACGGCAGGATAAAACCCCTTATAAATCAATTCAAAAGGAGAAACGGCTTTCGATACCTCCGGAAGCTCTGCAATTGATAATGGCAACAAAGTAAGAATTGCCGTACGTCCTGCCAATGACTGCGTAATCTTCTGCATCAAAAGGAAATTATTACTTCCTGTTAGAATAAATCTTGCATCTTCATATGTATCAACGATAACTTGAACCATAGAAAAGACATTTGGCATATTCTGGATCTCATCTATGATTAAACCTTGACGATGTGCGATTAAATAGCTTTTCCCATTTAACTCTATATCCATACGCATCGTTTCGTCCTCTAAATTTACATAGTCGTAGTCTGGGAACACTTTTTTACATAGTGTTGTTTTACCTGATTGACGGGGACCGGTGATGGTTAACACATGATAATACTGAGCTAACCGCACCACTTCAGATTCAATATTTCTATTATACATGATGAATATATTTATTGTCCAAAAATAAAGTACTACTTTAAATCCGCCGCAAAAGTACTGCTTTTTTTTGAATCTCACAAGAAAAATGATGAAAAAATGTAAAAAAACGCTATCGTCACGTGCCCAATGGTCGCGAGATGGTCGCGGGAGCAGCTATTTATCGTATATCATTGACGAAAGCGCCGGAAGGAGGAGTGATGGTGAAATTGACCGGAGTGGCGGCAGATGGAGAGAGGTACTGCGCATTTCGGAAAGTGAGCGAGTAGTTCGTTTTGCCATCGCTCATCTGCGCGCGAACAGGCAATTGCTTGTCATCTATGACGAAATTAACTTTTTTGCCGGCAGCGTCTAATGCCTTAGCGAATAGGAACGGATTGATTTCCAATAACTCTTCTTGTGTCGGAGTAGAGAGTGTGAGCTCTTCGGTATCCGGTTGCCAGAGATAGAATGTCTTGCCATCATACGCCGCATCATAATCCAACGCAGAGAGCAGGAATTGTTCGCCGTGGACGGTGATAGTTCCTGTGATATTAAGCGGCTGCGAGACGTTCTCGGAGATCGTAAGGGTGAAGTCCGTACGAAGAGTTTTCGTCTCCAAGCCGGTTAAAAAAGAAGCCAGCGTTGCGGTTAATATAATAAGCAAATGCGACATTTGCGTTTATAGGGTTTAAAAGTTTATATCGTTTAGCAGTTGAGTGACTCGAGCAGGCGCTCAAGCGATTCCATGTCTTGGATAAGGACGTCGCGACCCTTAGGACCTTTATTCGGTCCAACGATACCGGTAGCTTCGAGTTGGTCGGAGAGCTTGCCGGCACGGTTATAACCAATCTCAAAGACGCGCTGCAGACGTGAAGTGGAGCCTTCCTGCTTGGAAACGACATAGCGCGCCACGTCAGCAAACATCGGATCAAGACGTTTGGTATCTACGCTGCCGGGAGCCGCACCTTCTTCACCACCTTCGGGCACGTATTCAGGCAGTTGGTAGGGCTGGGTATAACCTTGTTGTTCGTGGATATGCTCGACGATAGCCTCCACTTCGGGTGTATCGACAAAAGCACACTGGATACGGGTCAGATTACCACCGCCGGCATAAAGCATATCTCCCTTACCGATGAGTTGGTCAGCGCCTTTGGCATCGAGGACGGTACGGCTGTCCACAACCGACTGTGTGCGGAAAGCGATACGGGTAGGGATATTGGCTTTGATGGTACCGGTAACGATCTTAACATCAGGACGTTGGGTAGCGAGAATCATGTGCATACCGACGGCACGTGCTTTCTGCGCGATGCGCTGAATAGGACGCTCCACTTCCTTGCCGGCCTGCATGATGAAATCGCCGTACTCGTCAATGATGATAACGAGATAAGGCATATAGCGATGGTGCAAGATTTTCTTGGTGACCACGTTCTCGACGGGTTTCTCGGGATTGAGGACTCGGGAGTTGAACTTTTCGTTGTAGTCCTCGACATTGCGGCAGTTGGCATCCGCGAGCAGCGAATAGCGGTCCTCCATCTCAATAACGAGGGAATTGAGGGTGTTAATAACTTTCTGGCAGTCGGTGATGATGATGTCTCGGTCCTCCTGATCGGGCATCGCCGCCATGTAGTGCTTGAGCAGCGGCTTGTAGATAGAGAACTCGACCATCTTTGGGTCCACGAGCACGAATTTGAGTTCTGCCGGGTGCTTCTTATACAATAAAGATGTGATGATAGCGTTGAGTCCGACGGATTTACCTTGACCCGTAGCACCGGCAACGAGGAGATGCGGTGTCTTAGCCAAATCGAAGCAGAAGACTTCGTTGGTGATGGTTCGTCCTATAGCCACAGGCAGGCGCATTTTCTGCTCTTCCTGGAAGCGCTTGGACGCAATGACAGAGTGCATGGAAACGACTTGTGGTTTCTCGTTAGGCACCTCAATACCGACAGTACCTTTACCCGGCATAGGCGCAATGATACGGATACCTATTGCGCTGAGTGACAGCATGATATCGTTCTCGAGGTTCTGTATCTTCGCGATGCGGACACCGGCTTTCGGCACTACTTCGTAGAGCGTGACGGTCGGGCCGACAGTGGCCTTGATTTGCTCTATCTCAATGCCGTAATTGCGCAGGGTCGTGACAATGCGATTGGCGTTCGCTTGCTGCTCCTCTTGATTGATTACAGGCGCCGTCTCGTTGTCATAGACCTTGAGCAAATCGAGAGTAGGGAACTTATAGAACTCGAGGTCCTTACGCGGGTTATATGGCTCGAGTTGTTTGGTTAGTTCGACCTCTTCAGTCTCCGTTATGTCCAAGTCGGTATTGGTATCGCTGTCGTCGGTGTCGATGTCATCATTTTCGTCTTCATCGGCAGGCTGCGGCTCCTCTATTTGGACTGTTAACGGATCGTCGTCAGGTATATCGGTCGGGTCTTCCTCAATGGGAATTTCGATGATAGGTTCTTCGTCGGTGTTGTTGATGTCGAGGGTGACGGTCACAGGCTCTTCTGCAGGGGTCTCCGGATCGGTTGCAGGCGTGTCAATAGCCGGCTGTTTCTTGCGGAAGAGACCTACGCACCACTGCTTGAAACGGATGGCCTTGTCAATGAATTTAGGGTCGGCAATGACACCGAAAATAACCAGCGCGAGGACAAGCACAATGATTGTGCCGATGGGTTGAATGAAACTGTTGATGAGTTCGCTCAACCACTCGCCATGCGCACCGCCCCAACGGAAGAAAGTCTCGACGCCTGTGATGAGTTGCGCAAAGCCCAAAGCGAAGCTGCCCCATATAAGCCAGAAGGCAGAAACAAAAAGGAGACGCCAGTTCTTTATGTGGGTGATATGCAGCAAATTAAGTGCGTAGAATGTGGTGAGTACCAAGATGAAAATGGAGGGCACACCGAACGAGCCATCAATCATAAAAGCAGCGAGTCTTGCACCCGGCAGTCCCATGATATTGGTTATTTGTGCTCGTGCGCTAATTCGCTCTGCACGCGACATGCCCAAGAGGCTGAAGTCCACGTCTCCCGTGAAGAAATAACTAATCCACGCTAAAAGCGTGAATAGGGAGAAAGCAAGCAAAATCGCGGCACAGATGACCTGAGTTCTACGGTCCGCAAAGAAAGCTTTCAGTTGCTGGCTGAAAGGTGTTTTATCTATCTCGATAGCGCGTCGTTCCTGTCGTTCTTCGCGCTCATGTAATGTTACAGAAGTCGGTTTTCTGGGCATAATACACAAATTTGGCGCAAAAGTACTGCTTTTTTTTGATATATGCAAGAAAAATGAAAAAATGTGATTAAAATTTGTGTATGTGAAATATTTGTTGTATTTTTGCAGGTTGATTTGTGTAATATGGCAGATTGTGAGCAAAAATCGGTGTCGAGTGCTTGTCGCGGTTGTGCGTTGAGTGATCATTGTAAGGTGGTGGAAGACGACCGCTATTCGCGTGCCCAACGCTGGAAGGCGATTACGCTGGCCTACATACTGCCGTTTGTGCTGTTGGCGGTTGCGATTGTAGTTACCGACATGCTGACGGACAATGAATACATAATCGGTGGAGTGGCGCTGGGTACGGTGGCGGTGTATTACCTTGTGCTTTTCGGCATTAAACCAAAGGTTTAGCGTTTAGCGTTTAGTGTTTAGCGTTTAGGGATAAGAGATTTAAGTTTAGCGATTATGAATATAGTTTTGATTTCATTACTTGTTCTGGGAGCAACGGGATTATTGGCAGCGGTGCTGCTGTTCGTTATTGCTCGTCAGTTTCGAGTAGAAGAGGACCCTCGCATTGACGAAGTGGCGGAAGCGTTGCCGGGTGCCAACTGCGGCGGTTGCGGTTTTGCAGGCTGTAGGGCCTTGGCTGAGGCCTGCGTAAAAGCAGAGACCTTAGACGGCTTGTTGTGTCCGGTAGGCGGTGCTGTCACGATGGAGAAAGTGGCAACTATTCTGGGCAAAGAGGCTGTGGCGGCCGAGCCGATGGTGGCTGTTGTGCGCTGCAACGGCACGTGTGAGGCCCGTCCGCGTACGAGTGAGTTTGACGGTTCGCGCAGTTGTAAAATCATGCACGCCTGTTATGTGGGCGAGACGGCTTGTCCGTTTGGTTGTTTGGGCTGCGGCGACTGTGTGGCTGCGTGTCAGTTCGGTGCTATCAGCATGAATCCAGAGACCGGTCTGCCGGAAGTGGATGACGAGAAATGTACATCCTGCGGCAAATGTGTGAAGGCATGTCCGAGACACATTATCGAACTGCGCAAGAAAGGTCCTAAGTCGCGCCGTATCGTGGTTATGTGCGTGAACAAAGACAAAGGTGCTCCTGCGCGTAAGGCATGTCTGAGTGCATGTATCGGCTGTGGCAAGTGCCAGAAAGAATGTAACTTCGATGCCATTACGGTGGAGAATAACTTAGCGTATATCGATTGGCAGAAATGTCGTCTGTGCCGCAAGTGCGAAGCTGCTTGTCCGACGGGCGCTATTCATGCCATCAATTTCCCGCCGCGCAAACCTGCAGAACCGGCAGAGGCAGAACCTAAAAAAGAGGAGGAACAAGCATGAATACGTTTAGAATAGGCGGTGTTCATCCGCAGGATAATAAGGTATATAGTGCCAACAAGGCGATAATAGATTGCCCGCTGCCGAAGCAGGCGATTATTCCGTTAGTGCAACATATAGGTGCTCCGGCTGTTCCAATTGTTGAGAAGGGCGACAAAGTGCGTGCCGGTCAACTGATAGCTAAGGCAGGCGGATTCGTGAGCGCTAATGTGCACTCACCGTTTAGTGGTACGATAACGAAGATTGATAGTTTTGTAGATGGTTGGGGCGCACGCGTTCCTGCAATCTTTATCGACGTAGAAGGTGACTTGTGGCTTGACGATATTGATACGACACCGGCCTTGGTGCGTAGCGGAATTATTGAGCCGAAAGAGATTATTGATCGTGTTACGGCAGCCGGTATAGTAGGATTGGGCGGTGCTTGTTTCCCGACTCATGTTAAGTTAATGCCTCCTCCCGGCAAGAAAGCGGAAGTGCTGATTGTGAACGGCGTGGAGTGCGAACCGTACTTGACGTGCGACCACCAGTTGATGCTGGAACATGGCGAAGAGATTATTGTTGGTATTCAGTTGCTGATGCGTGCGTTGGATATCAAACAAGCCATTATTGGTATTGAGAAAAATAAACCCGACGCGATAGCATATATGCAGAAGCTTGCCAGCCGCGTGCTGGGTGTATCTGTGAAACCGCTTAATCTGAAATATCCACAGGGCGGTGAGAAACAGTTGATTGATGCATGTATAGGAAGACAAGTTCCGAGTGGTGCACTTCCGATTGAGGTTGGCGCAGTAGTAGATAATGTGGCAACGATATATGCTGTTTATGAGGCAGTGCTTAAACGTAAGCCGCTGATAGAGCGTGTGATTACGGTGACGGGTAAGCATGTGGCCAAACCGGGTAACTACCGCGTGCGTTTTGGTACGCCGCTGAGCGATGTGGTCGCTTTAGCAGGTGGTGTTCCGGAAGATACCGGCAAGATAATTGGCGGTGGACCAATGATGGGTCGTGCTATGAACAGTATCGACATGCCGGCCAACAAACGCGTAAGCGGTCTGCTGTTTATGCCGGAAGAAGAGTCTCGCCGTACCGCACCGGATAATTGTATCCGTTGTGCTAAGTGTGTAGATGCTTGTCCGATGGGCTTAGAGCCGTATTTGCTTGCTCGTCAGGCAGAGTTGGAGATGTGGGACGGTATGGAAGCTCACAATATCATGGATTGTATTGAGTGCGGCTGCTGTACGTTCACTTGCCCGAGTCACCGACCGCTGTTGGATTACGTGCGTTTAGGTAAAGCCACAGTAGGCGGAATTTTGCGTGCAAGAAACGCAAAATAATTTAAGTTGAAAGATGAAAGTTGAAAGAATATGGATAAATTGATTGTATCTCCTGCGCCTCATGTCCATAGCGGTGATAGTGTGCGCAGAAACATGTTGCTTGTAATAGCGGCGCTGATGCCTGCTTATGCGGTGTCGATAGCAGCTTTCGGATGGGGCACATTGATTACGACCTCCATTAGTGTGGCAGCTTGTGTTGCCTGCGAGTGGGTGCTTGCCAAGTTCGTGCTGAAGCAGCAATCGACTATCGGCGATTTATCAGCTGTATTGACGGGTTTGCTGTTGGCGTTTAATTTACCGAGTAATCTGCCTTGGTGGATAGTGCTGATTGGCGCTATTGTAGCCATCGGCGTAGGTAAGATGTCGTTTGGCGGATTGGGACAGAATATCTTCAATCCGGCATTGGTAGGACGTGTGTTCCTGCTTATTTCTTTTCCGGCGCAGATGACAACTTGGCCATTACCGCAAGGCTTTGACGGAAGTTATATTGACGCTGCGACGGGTGCGACTCCTTTAGCTGCGATGAAAGAAGTGGTGAAAGGTAATGCTTCGGCAGTAAGCAAGCTGCCTGATTTATGGGACGCATTTGTGGGATTAGTCGGTGGTTCGTTCGGTGAAGTCTGTGCTGCAGCATTGATTTTCGGCGGATTATTGCTTATTTGCACCCGAGTTATCACTTGGCATATTCCTGTAAGTATATTAGCGACAGCGGCTCTGTTTGCTGCAGTGACCGGATGGTGCGGTGTTTTGCCGGCAGGTTTCGGTACAGGCGAATATGTGCTGATGACCTTGTGCACAGGTGGTATGCTGTTGGGCGCATTCTTTATGGCAACAGACTATGTGACATCACCTATGTCGCCGTGGGGCAAGATCGTGTTCGGTATTGGTATCGGTCTGATAGTGATGGTTATCCGTACGTGGGGATCATATCCGGAAGGAATGTCCTTTGCGATATTGATTATGAACGCATGTGTTCCACTGTTGAACAAGATTCGTCCAAAACGCTTCGGTGAGAAGAAAAAATAAGTTGTACAATCTCAAAACTGAATAATCTTATGGCAAAATTAGTAAGTAGTTTCAAGAATATGGCATTGTCGCTGACGGTTATTACGTTGGTGGCAGCAGCGGCACTGGCCGGCATCTATATGCTGACTCAGGCTCGCATTGAGAAACAGAAGCGCGATGCAGAAACGGCTGCGCAACAGGCTGTGCTGAACGGTGACGCTAACGGAAAGGCAATCAAAGTATCCGTTGACGGTTTCGGCGGCAAGATGATTGTAATGGTCGGTTTTGCTCAGGACGGAACGATACTCGGTTACAAGATATTGGAGCATCAAGAAACTCCGGGTTTGGGTGATAAAGCTACCTGGTGGTTCAAGCAGGAAGACAAACCGAATCAGAATATCATCGGTCGCAAGGCAAATGGTCAGTTCCGTGTGTCGAAAGATGGTGGTGATATCGATGCGATAACGGCTGCGACTATTTCCTCGCGCGCGTTCCTTAAATCAATTAATGACGCGTATGTAGATTTCATGGCTCAGCAAGGCGAAGAAGTGGAAGGTTGGGCCGGTGCGTCGATTGTAGAGTCAGGCGTTGCTGAACCGGATAGTACAGAAGTAGCAGAAATGGAGGCCGTAAATGAATAAGGAAACAAAAGTATTGCTGAACGGTATTCTCAAAGAGAATCCGACGTTTGGTCTGGTGCTGGGTATGTGTCCGACACTGGCAACGACGACAAGTGCGATTAACGGTATGTCGATGGGCTTAGCGACATTGTTTGTACTGGTATGTTCGAATGTGGTTATTTCGCTGCTGAAGAACTTAATTCCGGACAAAGTGCGTATTCCGTCTTTTATCGTGGTGATTGCTACGTTTGTGACGATGGTTCAATTGCTGATGCAGGCGTATCTGCCGACTATCTACGAGACATTGGGCTTGTTCATTCCGCTGATTGTAGTGAACTGCATTGTTCTGGGTCGTGCTGAAGCTTTTGCGGCAAAGAATAGTGTGGGATTGAGCGCATTGGACGGAATAGGAATGGGCTTAGGCTTCACGCTGGCGCTGACTATTCTTGGTGCTATTCGTGAGTTCCTTGGTACAGGCGCTGTATTCGGTCTGCATATCTACCCTGAGAACTACGGCGCACTGCTGTTTGTGCTCGCTCCGGGTGCATTTATTTGCTTGGGTTATGTAATGGCAATAATGAATAAAATTCAGAATAAATAAGTTATGTTATACTTCCTTATATTTATCAGCGCGATATTCGTCAATAATATCGTATTGAGTCAGTTCTTAGGAATATGTCCGTTTTTGGGCGTAAGTAAGAAGATTGACACGGCGCTTGGAATGGGTGCTGCCGTTACGTTTGTGCTTGTTTTAGCAACGGTTGTGACGTATTTGTTGCAGAAGTTGTTGATAGTATGGCATATCGAGTTTTTGCAGACGATACTATTCATTCTGGTTATCGCTGCATTAGTACAAATGATAGAGATTATACTCAAGAAGATTTCTCCGTCGCTATATGAGGCATTAGGTGTTTTCTTGCCTTTAATCACGACTAACTGCTGCATACTTGGTGTGGCAATTTTGGTGGCTAACGGAACGAATAAACTTCCTGTCGGGTTGGATCATAACTTGCTGACAGGCACATTGTTTGCCTTTGCAACAGCTATTGGTTTTGCGTTGGCATTGGTTATTTTCGCCGGTATACGCGAGCAACTGAGTATGTATAAGTTGCCTAAAGCGATGGAAGGCACGCCAATTGCTCTGCTGACAGCGGGATTGTTGGCAATGGCATTTATGGGCTTTAGCGGCGTAGTATAATTCACGCATTCACACATTCACACATTCTAATATCATGTTAATTACACTTGCCTCATCACTTCATCGCGAAAAGCTTGAACTCCCGTTTGAGCCGGATGCAAAGTGGGTTGAAGAAAACCAAGTCGTTGCTGTGCTGAGTGGCGGCAGCGAAGCACTATTCCTCGAAAAGGTGAACAAGGGAGAGATTTCTCTTGATAAGCCTATTTATCTGATTGCCGGAGAGCAAAGTAATTCTCTTGCGGCCTGCTGCGAAATCTTAAGTTGGATCAATCAACACAACGGACATGGAGAGATTAGGACTCATCGGTAAGCCGTCAGATTGGCTTATCTCATCGACATACGATGCGGATATTATTCGCGAGAAATTAGGCTGCGAGCTTGTGGAAATTCCTATTCAGGAGGTGCAAGTAATCGGCGAAGTGGAAGACGGCGAGAAAGGTGCACTTCGCATCTATGAGCGTCTTAAAGAATTAGTTGCGAAGTATAATCTTCAGGGGCTGACCCTTCGTTGTTTTGATTTACTATCTACGTGCAAGAATACCGGCTGTTTGGCGCTTGCAAAGCTTAATGCAGAAGGCATTCCTGCAGCTTGTGAGGGCGATGTACCGGCCTTATTGACGATGGTGCTGGCTAATCGAATAACAGGTTGTTCGGGCTTCCAATGCAATCCTGCGCGCGTTAATTCGGAAACCGGAGAAATGCTATGGGCGCATTGTACTATTCCGTTGAATATGGTTGACAAATACGAATATGATTCGCATTTTGAGTCCGGAATAGGTATTTCTATTCATGCGGATTTACCACTTGGTGATTATACTTTGGTCAAAGTGAGTGGCGATTTAAAACGCGTCTTCGCGGAAGATGTACAACTTGTTCGTAATCAGTATCAGCCTAATCTATGCCGTACGCAAGTGTGGCTTAAGACTAAACATGTTATTCCGTATCTGTTGTCGAAGCCGATAGCGAATCACCATTTGCTTGTTCCGGGGCATCACGCAGAAGCATTCATCAAAGCAGTTCAAGGATAGCGTATCCCTTGCGTATCTATAGCGCAAGAGTGGCGCAAGAGTGGCGCAAGGTCAGCGCAACCTCTGCTAAGAAATAAAAGAAGCCGGCGAAATCGTCGCGTCGGCTTCTTTGTGGTACCTCTTGGAGTTGAACCAAGGACACATGGATTTTCAGTCCATTGCTCTACCACCTGAGCTAAGGTACCTTGTGCTTTTTCTCATCTATATGTCCAACCTCGCAAGGTTATTCGACCGAAAAAGCGTGCAAAAGTACTGCTTTTTTTTGAATTACCAAAATATTTTTGCATTTTTTTGAAAAAAAGTGTATCTTTGCAGCCAAAATTGAGCAAAAAAATGGAGTTAAAGGTTATTGCGCATGCCCAAAACGGCTTTATAGACAAGTTTGGTATCCCTCGTCAATCGCGTGAAAGTTCGTCTATTGAGACGCGGATAATTTTTGAGCCTACGTATGCAGTACGTGAAGCGTTACGCGGAATAGAAGAATTCTCGCATTTGTGGTTGTTGTGGGGCTTTAGCGAAGTGGAAAAAGAGCGTGATGGAGTGGATTCTTGGTCGCCGACTGTTCGTCCTCCGCGGCTTGGCGGAAACAAAAGGGTAGGGGTGTTTGCCACGCGTAGTCCGTATCGGCCTAATCCTATCGGATTAACATCTGTTAAACTGCTGCGTGTGGAAGAGAAAAACGGTGCATTGGAATTGGTGGTAAGCGGCGCTGATTTGTTGGATGGAACGCCGATTTATGACATTAAACCGTATTTGTCTTATAGTGATAGTCATCCGGATGCTAAAAATGGTTTTGCGGATGCGGTGAAAGAGCATCGTTTGGAAGTTGATTGGGGTGAGTTTGCAGAAGTTCAGCGTCTCGGTAGCGTCTCGGTAGCGTCTCGCATGTCAAAGGAAATTTTTAGGGACTTAAATGAGATTCTTTCGCAGGATCCGCGACCGGCATACCAAAATGACCAAACCCGGGAATATAAACTCGACTATAATGGATATAATGTTACTTTTTTTGTCAAAAATACTACAATTTTTGTTAAAAATATTACTTTTAGTAATAAAAAGTAACTTTTTTCTTGCACGAACGAAAAAAGTTTTGTATCTTTGCACATTGTTTTGCAAATAAACCCTTAAATTTTATATTATGAAAAGGATTTCAGTATTTTTGTGTTTCATGTGCCTTTGTTTGGCATCTTTTTCTCAACAGTATGGTATTTTAGTTAATGGCAACAAGTATTTTGCAGCTACTTCAACAGGTAAAGAAGGCGATTACGACCAGTATCTAGCTAAGGTAACCTTCGCTGCGGGCGATAAATTTGCGCTTTGCAACAAATCTACAGGAGACACTTGGGCAGTTGACTTGGACTCCTATACTGTTGCCGGTTTTACTAAAACAAGTTCTACCGAGTATTCTACAACAAACACCGGTTGCTTCGACTGCTACATTAAGTTGAAATTTGGAGCAGATCAGCTTTACATTGGCAATGGTACCGGTTGTGGCTCTGGTGAGGATTATACCCCCGGCGGTGGCGGCGATGATCCCGGTGCAGACTGCCAAGACGGTCCTTATGCCCTCTATATCAACGGCGTTTCTGCCGGTACATTCGTTGACGGTGGTATGGCTCCTGATGGCGTAACTCCTCAGCTCAATATCTCTGCTCGCATTAAGGCTGGCGATAAAGTAGAGTTCTGCAATACCAGTTGTGACCAATTCTTCTTCCCGCAAAACATCGAAACTGGTGGTGACGTGGACGGAAGCGGTAATTTCACTATAGCGGCTGCTTCTGCTACTTGCAGCGTCGATGGTTGCTATAACTTCTGGTGGAAGAAAGTGTATGGCGCAGATGCTTTGTACATCGGTACCGATGGTACTTGCCCGACTCCCTATGACCCCACTAAGAAATATTATATTGCCGGTAATGGTACTGAAGGTAGTGCATGGTGCTGCGGAGTGGCTTGGGAGCCTAACGGTTGCGAATTGGTAGATAATAAAGTGTCCTATACGAATCTGCCGATGGGTAACTATCAGTTCAAGATAACTGACGGAACCTGGACGTCTTCATACGGCTATGCAGAACTTAATTCAGAATGCAGCACATCCAATATTCTTGGGGATGGCGACGGCAACGTTACGTTTGTGGTTTACAAGCAGGCTAATGTGGAGATTACGTTTGATGGTACTATCTGCGTGAAGGTAACTGGTGACGATACTCCGGATATTCCGGTTCGTCCTGACTATGCTAAGTCTGTTCCGGAGAGGTGTCCGGATGTAATGCTGCAAGCATTCTATTATGATTCATATAACGATGAGGCTCCGGGTAATGTCACAATCAGCGGTTCAACCAAACTGGGCGATACCAAATGGTCCACATTGCTGAAGAATAGTAATGATATCGGCATGTACTTCGATATGGTTTGGTTACCACCTTCGGGCAAATCGGAAGGCGGTACGGGTTATCACCAGACGCAGTACAGCAACCAAAACTCAGCTTGGGGCTCAAAGATTGAGTTGACTGAGTTTATTGATCGTATGCATGCTGCAAATACAAAGGTTGTGGCAGATATTGTGATTAACCACGCAGGCTGTATGTCTTCTTGGTGCGATTTCTTCCCTCAATATTTCAGCCCTTATGGTACCTATGAGCCGCTTCCTTCCTGGATTTGCAGTACGGACGAGGTTAATGGACAGAGTGAAGACATGACGTGTAAAGGCGCTGCTACCGGCGTAGATGACGGCGGTTACAACGGTCAAGACAACTATGGTTCTGCTCGTGACTGGGCACACTCGAAGACCGAGGTGCAAAATATGATGAAGGATTACTTGAAGTGGATGAAGAATGTGATTGGTTATGACGGTTGGCGTTATGACTATGCACAGGGCTTCAAAGGTAAATATATCAACATGTATAACTCCGCGTCTAAGAACTACTTCTCTGTTTGCGAGTACTGGAACGGAGATATGTCCAAAATCAAGTCCTACCTCAACGACTGCGGCTGGAACACCACCGTCTTCGACTTCAGCAATAAGTACTGCGCTATACAGGGTATCGCTGACGGCGATTATGGCAAATGCGTGGGCTCTGGTCTCCAGGGAACAAATGACGGACGTTATGCTGTAACGTTCGTTGATAGCCATGATACGTATTTCGGCTGCAAAGGCGGACGTGAAAATAACGACGAGATTGGCGGTTGCGGTAAATCTATGGAAAGTTATAATAAATGGCGCGTACTCGCTGCTAACGCCTATATTCTTTCCCGTCCCGGTATTCCTTGTGTATTCTATCCTCACTGGATGAAGTATAAGGATGCAATTAATAAGATGATTATGGCTCGTCAGTTGACAGGTGTACATTCTGAATCTGAATGTTCAGCCGAATCTGCAGGTTCCGGCTATTACAAAGTAACTGTCACCGGAACCAATGGTATGATCCGATTGTTACTTGGCCCGGAAGGCATTAAAGATGTGCCCGAAGGCTTCCAACTGGCTTACAAGAGCGGAGATGGTGCAGATGTTCCGTTCGCGATGTATTATAAGGCCAATAATGCTGAGACTCCGCGTCTGTCAATCACTCCGTCACAGAAGTTCAAAACAGCTACTCTCTCCGTAACTATGAAAGCGGCCGCTTTGTCCGGATCGCCTGTTATCTATTATACTACCGATGGCACAGATCCAACAACATCTTCAAGCGTTTATACCGGTGGAGTCACTATAAACAAAACAACAACTGTAAAGGCAATCGCCGTCATGAATGGAAAGTCTTCTCCGGTGATGTCTGCTACTTATACGTATCAAGAGCCGCAAACGACACCTATTATCGTTCGTTTCAGAAAAGATAATACTTGGGGTTCTGATGTTGTTTATATCCACACTTGGGGAACAGGTACCAATACCGGTGGTTGGCCGGGCTTGAGACTAAATGCAGGTGCGGACGGTTGGTATACCTATCAATTCCCGGCAGCTGCTAAGAACCCGAGCTTCATCTTCAATAATGGTGATAACGGGGTTCAAACCGGTGACTTGGTAACGGACTGCGATGTTTGCTACTTATGGCAATTCGGTTCCGAGGTGTTAGATGAAGACTGCTCACAAGCAGAGATAGGCTTTAACTTGCTCATTAGTCCTGAATCAACGAAGTTCAGAGATAAAGACAAAGGTATCGATGTGACCATTTCTGCAGTTGGTGTTCCGAGTGGTACGACTCCGACTATTTACTACACAACGAATGGTACTGACCCAACGACATCTTCCGCTTCTTCTACTTCTAATCCGCTGAAGCTTAACTTCAAGACTGATACAGAGTTACGCGCAATGGCAGTGGCAGGAAGCAAGAAAACAAATATCGTGAAGGCAACTTATACGTACAAAGAACCGCAACAAGGTCCGATTACAGTATCGTTCAAAGAGCCGAGCTGGAATGTGGTGAACTTGTACGCTTGGACAACAGATGGTGCGGAAACGAAACTATTGGGTGATTGGCCTGGAACCAAACTGACTCAAACGGACGACAAAGGTGCATACTTCCACACCTTCGATGCTCAATACAAGACTGTTAATATCATTTGGAATAACGGTACTGTACAATCAAAAGACATCTTGGTTGACGAGAACACCTGCTTCACATGGGATGCCGAACTCAAAAATGCAGTAGCACATGACTGCGAGGGTATGGCTATCTACAATGTACAGGATGCACCGCAACTCGATCTGCACGCACCTATGTATAACGTGCTCGGACAACGCGTCGATGCAACCTATACAGGCATCGTTATACAAAATGGTTATAAATACCTTATAGTAAAATAAGGAGTAACAAACAATGAGGAAAATAGGTATGTTCATATTAACCTTGCTGAGCGTGGCTTTATTGTCCACGCCGGCAATGGTTTGTGCAGAGTGTCAGGACGGTCCCTACGACTTATATATCAACAATAATAAAGTTGGCACTTTTGTGGATGCGGGAATGTCTCCGGATAATCTCCCGCAGTTGAATGTCGCGGCTTCCGTTAAAAAAGGTGACAAAGTGCAGTTCTGCAACGCAAGCTGCAATGAGTTCTTCTTCCCGCAAACGATTGAAAGGGGTGGAGATGTGGACGGAGGAGGTAACTTCACCGTCGCTGCTGATTATGCTACTTGCAATGCGGATGGTTGCTATAACTTCTGGTGGAAGAAACAGTACGGAGCAGACAAACTCTATATCGGTACCGATGGCGACTGCGGCGACACTCCTGGTGGTGGCGGTTCGGACCCAATCACTCCGGGTGGTGACTACTCGTCTGCCGTTCCTGCACAATGTACCGACGTGATGCTGCAGGCTTTCTACTGGGGCTCTAACTCCAATACAACTTACGGAGGATCGCAATGGTCTACTTTGCAATCACAGGCTTCAGAGATTTCCCAATACTTCCAGCTCGTTTGGCTTCCGCCTTCGTGCTTGGCTAACGATGATATGGGTTACCTGCCGAAACAATACCCCAATCAGAATAGTAAGATGGGTATGAAAGCAGGACTGAAGAATCTCATCAGTGCGCTCCATAACGGTGGTACCCGTGTTTTGGCAGATGTCGTTATCAACCATGCGGCTAACAGTAGTAGTTGGAATGACTTTGTAGAGCAAGACTTCGGTACATATGGTAAGTTCCAACCGCAAAGCTCATGGATTACCAGTGACGACGAGGCTAAAAGTAAAGGCTATAACGTAGGAACTAACGCCGATGATGGACAAGAGTCTAATCGCAATTACGGCTCTGCGCGTGATTGGGATCATAAGAATAGCAACGTACAAGCCATGTGTAAAGCCTACCTCAAGTTCCTCAAAGGTGAAATCGGATATGATGGCTATCGATTCGACTACTGCGGCGGATACCACGTGTCGCATATCAACGACTACGTATCTGCGGCAAAACCATATATTTCCGTCATGGAGTATTGGAATGGCGATGCTAATACGTTGAAAACACGTATTGACCAAGCCGGCAAGAACACGATGACTTTTGACTTCGCAAGTTTCTATACTGCTTACCAGCAAGGTATAGGAAAGGATAGCCCTGATTATAGCAAACTGGTTAAACCGGGCTTGCGTGGAAAAAACTACCAAAAGTATGCGGTTAACTTCGTGGACAACCACGATACCTTCAATCGTGGTGATATCAACAACGCCGACTGCGGCAATAAAAAGGATGGTAGTTCGATCAATAACAAGGAGCTGATTATGCAATGCAACGCATATATGCTTTCGATGCCGGGTATTCCGTGCGTATTTTGGCCGCATTGGTATAAGTACAAAGCCGACATCAAGGCAATGATTACCGCACGTCGTAGCGCGGGCATCCACTCTGAAAGTGAAGTCTCCGAGACTTCCGGATCCGGCTACTACGAAGCTACGATTACCGGCAAAACCGGCAAGGTGATTCTCTATCTCGGCTCGTCTGCTTCCAAAGCAGCTCCGTCGGGCTACAAACAAGCCGTCAAAGGCTCCAAGTACGCAATGTATTACACCGGCACTATGCCAATATCCGATATTGAACAAACGCATTCTGTCAAACAATCGCTTGACACGAATGAACCTATGTTCAATATCATGGGACAACAAGTTGATGCCAACTACCGCGGAATAGTTATCCAAAACGGAAACAAATATATATTACAATAATATATTATATATTGTATATTATAACTATAACTAACTTATTAAATCTAATTGCTTATGAAAAAGTTATTTTTCTTAGTTGCTGCTACAATTTGTTCTATGGCAGTGATGTCTAGTAAAACAATTTATCTCGATGCCAACGGCATTTGGGATACAGACGATGCTAAATTAATTATCCATTCATGGGGAGCAGAGGAAAATGATGCTGTGTTGACTCAGGTATCCGGCCACATCTTCAAAGCTGATATCCCGGATGGGCAGACTGGTCTGTTGTTCAAACGCTTAAGCCCTTCTTGCACTGATTTCGCTACTTGGTGCAATCGTGAAGGCTATTGGGGAAAAACCTTGGATCAAACAGATTTTACTTCCGGCAAAGACTTATGCAAAATTACTGGTTGGACAGATGAACAGAACGACTGGTGTGGTGACAAATCCGAAGCAACTGTAGGTGTCGCAACGTGCGAATGGTCCGTTTATGATGGCCAAGGCGGTGGAGGCCAAGGAGGTGGCGGCTCAACACCTGACGCATACTGGTACTACAAAGGATACATTGACGGTGGTAACCTTGAAAACGAAGCAGGTGGCTTCAATATCTTCAACTGCGGTACAGCTCATCTTGATGTATCAGACAACGCTTACCTATTTGTTATCTTCCAGCAAAAGGGTGTCCAGGGTGTTCAGTATATGGCTCCTTCGTATGTAGATGGACCAACTCAGGCTACTATGACTACATCAGGCAACGAAAAACTGCATGTTGGACCTGGTTCATACACTCTCTATCTCTACAGAGAAGGTAGTGATGTTATCCTTTCTACACAACCGATCGCTGGTAAAACACTTGTAAGTGAAAACTGCAATAGTGGTACTGCTATCCAAAACGTTACCGTTACTCTTGACCTCAACGCGCCGATGTTCGACGTTCTCGGACGCAAAGTTAATGCTGATTACCACGGAATCATTATCCAAAACGGCAAAAAGTTCATCCGATAACGTACCACTTGCCCTCCCGATAGCAATGGGTGCTCAATGGTTGCTCAATGGTTGCTCAATGGTTGCTCAATGGCTGCTCATCGGAACTGAAATAGGACTTAATCGGGAGAAAAGCCTTGTAAATACTTGTTTTATAAACAATATTTAAACAAAACTAATTAACTTAATTTATTAAATCTAATCATTATGAGAAAGTTTCTTTCGTTATTGGTTGCTCTCGCAACCGTAACAATGGCTTGGGCTGCTCAAGGTGGTACTTTGACCTCGTCAAAGACTCCTATTGACCCAACGCAAACTGTCACTCTCACGTATGATGGCACAGGTACCAATTTCGCTAATTGGGAACCATCGTGCTTTATCCACGCTTGGTTAGTAGCTGCTGACGGCCAAACACTCAGCAAAAGCTATTCAACCGATTGGGCTTCGTGCAATGGTGACGGTGATTATGCCTCGCTCGCAAGTAAGTTGAAAATGACTTATTCTGGAACAAAAGGCAAGTACACAATCTCAATGAACATCAAAGAGTTCTTCAATGTAGCAGACACTGACCTGCCTAAAATTGGAAAACTTGGTGTTATTGTACGTGCGCAGTACGAAGGAGATGACAACAAAACGAACGATATGTTTGTTAATGTCGCTTATACTGCTCCCGCATCTAAAGTAACCTACACAGCTCTTACTAAAGCGCCTACAACAGGCAACTGGGCTGGACAGTACCTAATCGTCTTTGCGGACAACAAAGCACACGCTACTGTTACTGGTAGTGACTTGGCTGCTACATCCGACGCGCTGACAATTGATGAAGGCGAAATTGAGATTAACTCCACAGATAAGTACTATGTAACAGTAGAACTTATGCAAGGTGGTTATTCTATCAAACTGCCCAGTGGTAAGTACATGGTGTGTGGAAAAAATAAAATTTCCCAAAGCGCTACTCCAGTTGCATTATCTCTTAACTATACTACAAGTGGTGTAGAAATTGTTAGTACTGATGAAAATGAGTACACGTTGTATTGCAATACCTCTGGAACTAATAAATACTACAGAGCTTATACTCCCAAAACAGCGTCTAATTATGCTCTCCCGACTCTCTATCGCACTGGCGATGAGGCTCCTGCTCTCCAAACCCTTTACTTCGTCAATACGCTCGACTGGACTAAAGTAAATGCTTTCGTTTGGCCTGCTACTGGTGATGCTTATAAAGGATGGCCTGGCGAAGCAATGTACAAAACGGCTGACCAAGTAAATGGAAAAGATATCTATGCTTATAGATTCCCTGCTACCTTTGTAAACGCTATTTTCAACAATGGTACAGACCAAACAGCAGACCTCGTTTGGGATGCTGCTAAACCGTACTTCGTTCCTGGCGCTAAAAACGGCGAAGGCAAATACGAAGGAACGTGGTACGCTTCAAAAGATGATATCCCAGTACCTGGTAAGTACTACATCACAGGTGACAGCGCATTGGTAGTAGATGCAGGTTTGGCATCAGACAAAGCATGGGCTCCTGCAGCAATCAAGGCCGACGCAGACACAACCGTTCTGAACCTGAAAGCAGGTGTAGAATACAAACTGAAAGTGACCGTTGATGGTACATGGGCAACCGCTCTTGGCTTTGACGCATTGAGCGAGACGGCCGAAGGTCTGAGCGCAGATGCAGATAACAATATCTGCTTCAAGCTCGCAGAAGCCGGTGCTGTACAAGTAGTATACTTCAAGGAAGGTGAAAAAGTTACCTATAAGCTGATTGGTAACTTCTACGTTAAACCTGTAATTGTTGAGACATTGAATCTTGTACCGAACATGTGGTCAGAGGCAAGTGCAAAGATGGCTGCATGGGTATGGGGTGAAGACTTAGCCGGTGCATGGACTCCGTTCTTTGCTGGTGAAGGTGACACGTTGAGTGTTAAGATCAATGCGGAAGCAGACAGTATCATCTTTGTACGCTTCAACTCAGCAGTAGCAGCTCCGACATGGGATGAACCTGGCACGAATATCTGGAACCGTGTTAAGGATGATAAGATCGACCATGTAGGTTTGACTTACACCATCACCGCATGGGGTGACGAAGGCGTCTCTGTAGGTCAATGGACTCCATACGAGCCGGTTGTACCTGGCAAGTACTACATCACTGGTGACAGTGCATTGGTAGTAGATGCAGGTCTGACCGCTGACAAAGCATGGGCTCCTGCAGCCATCAATGCAGATGCTGATACGACAGTACTGAACCTGAAAGCAGGTGTAGACTATAAACTGAAAGTTACTGTTGATGGTACATGGGCAACTGCTCTTGGTTATGATAACTTGAGCGAGAAGGCCGAAGGTCTGAGCGCAGATGCAGATAACAATATCTGCTTCAAGCTCGCAGATGCCGGTGCTGTACAAGTAGTATACTTCAAGGAAGGTGATAAAGTTACCTATAAGCTGATTGGTAACTTCTACGTTAAACCTGTAATTGTTGAGACATTGAATCTTGTACCGAACATGTGGTCAGAAGCAAGTGCAAAGATGGCTGCATGGGTATGGGGTGAAGACTTAGCCGGTGCATGGACTCCGTTCTTCGCAGGTGAAGGTGACACGTTGAGTGTTAAGATCAATGCCGAAGCAGACAGTATCATCTTTGTACGTTTCGCAAGTGAAGTGGCTGCTCCAGATTGGGAAGCTACTATTTGGAACCGTGTTAAGGATGATAAGATCGACCATGTAGGTTTGACTTATACGATTACCGCTTGGGGTGATGAAGGCGTCTCTGTGGGTCAATGGACTCCATACGAGCCTGCTGGTGGTTGCGACTGGGATAATCTCCCATGGCTTGGTTCTGCCGATGCTGCTTATGCAGAGCAATTCAAGGTTTGTGTTGGCGATCCTAAACCAACTGAGGTTGTTAATATCCAAAAACCGGGCTTTGCAACTGAGATTGGTATCTATATCACGTTCCCGAGTGCAGCATTCACAAGCTTCTCGTTACCGGAAAGTGCATATGATATCCAAGGCGCAGGTGTAATATTCCATCTTTCCGCATTCACAGCAAGGGAGACCGAAGTTACCGTTGTATGTGAGAGTAAGGATTATATCTTTACTGTGTTCAATAAGAAGGGCGGTGAACCTGAGAAGGTTTACACTATCGTAGGTGAAGCAGCTCTTGTAGGTGTTGAGTGGAATCCTGAGGCAACTGATAATGACATGGCCAAGCAAGCTGATGGTTCTTACAAACTCGTTAAGGAGAATGTAGCACTCGAAGCTAAGGGCTATGAGTATAAGGTTATCGAAGGTCACGCATGGGGTGGTTGGGAACTCCCGACAGGTGGAGCTAACCAAACTCTCACCATTACCGCTGCCGGTACCTACAACGTAACCTTTACACTCAGTGCAGATTTGGCAACATTGACAGCTGAGGCAACTCCAGTTGGACCTGCTCCTGAGAAAGTTTACACCATCGTGGGTGTAGCCGCTCTCGTAGGTGTTGAGTGGAATCCTGAGGCAACTGAAAACGATATGGCTAAGCAAGCTGATGGTTCTTACAAACTCGTTAAAGAGAATGTGGCACTTGCTTCTGGAGCATATGAGTACAAGGTAGTTGAAGGTCATGTTTGGACCGGCTGGCAGATACCTGCTGAAGGTAACCAATCGCTGACTATTGATGCAGCCGGCGTTTACAACGTAACCTTCACACTCGATGCTGCACTGACAACTCTTACAGCTAATGCAGTTTCTGTTGGACCAATGCCAGAGCAAGAATATGGTTTGATGATTGATGGTACAACATTTATCAAAGCACAACCTAATCCTGCTACGGCTAATGAGTACATGGTTCTTGACGTAGCTTTGACTGCTGGTCAAACGCTCCAAATCTATGATAAGACCCACGAAGTAGGTTGGGCTATCGATAAATGGAACGAAGGCAGCTACAAGTTCGAAATAAAGGACAATAAGTATATCGTTTCCGAAACAGCTAAGTACGACTTCTACGTTAACTTAGAGTATGGCAATGACTATATCTATGTCGCTAAGAAGGAAACTCCAAGTGCTATTGAGAACCTCTTGGCTCCTGCTAACGAAATGCGCAAAGTGATGATTGACGGTAAACTCTACATCATGCGTGATGGTAAAGTTTACAGCGCTCAAGGTCAACTGATTCGCTAATCTATATCGGGTAAAGGTGGCTGATTACCACCTTTACTCTCAATTAAATAAAAACTGATTATATGAAAAGATTTAGTTTATTGGCACTATTGTGCATGTCGTGTTATATTCTGATAGCTCAAGTGACAACAATCCCCGCCATCCTTCAAAAAGGATATACAGGAGAGGTAACTATTATCTTTAATCCCAATGAAGGCAATAAAGGTATGCAAGGCGCTACTCAGTGCTATGCGCATACCGGTTATAATAACTGGCAAGGAGCCGGCACATGGCGTGGCGGTGAGGCTAAGTACAAAATGACTAAGAACGCAGATGGTAATTGGGAACTCAAGCTTACTCCTAATATGTATGAATACTATGGAGCAACCACCTCTACAAACATTACTCGACTCTGCTTCGTCTTTAACGACGGACCTAATGGCGAAAAGGAAGGTAAGGATGCTTCAGGGCAGGATATCTTTGTCAATCTCGCCGAAGCTGGATTGGCTGTTACCTTAACGGCTGATAAACAATCTATAGCTTCCGAGGGTGATGAAATCACGCTCTCTGCTTCTGCTACCGAGGAAGCTTTATTGACCCTCAAACACAACGGGACAGAAGTTAAAGCAGAAACAGGAACTTCAATGACCTATAAGGCTACGCTTAGCACAATGGGCAAGAATACTTTCGAATTAATTGCAACTAAAGGAGAGGTTATCAAGAATGCTTCGCTGAAGATTTTTGTGGCAGCAACGCCTGCTGTTGAAGCAAAACCTGTACCTGGTTTGGGTATCTATTATGATAAGGACGATTCGAAAAAAGTGACCTTGTGTATGTATGCTGGTAGTAAAACTGAGCCCGCTAAGCATGTGTTCATCGTTGGTGACTTTACCGGTTGGACCATTGACAATAAGTACCAATTGTTGCGAGATGAAACAGATGGCAACTACTTCTGGATTACGCTGAACAACCTAACCCCACAAAAAGAATATGCCTTCCAATACGAAGTGGTTCGTTCGGATGGTGTCGTAAAACGTATTTGCGACCTCTACTCCACGAAAGTACTGCATCCAGATGATAAATATGAACCCAAAAAACAAGACCCTACCTTAAAAACATACCCATCACAAGCTGACGGAAGTTTTGTAACGGTAATTCAAACCGACAAACCTAAGTATGAGTGGTCCGATGCAACGTTGAATTTCAAACGTCCTAATAAAAACAACCTTGTTATTTATGAGATGTGGGTGTATGACTTTACGCATAATCGGGGATTCGATGGAGTAATCAACAGATTGGATTACTTAGAGCAACTCGGCGTAAATGCAATCGAGTTCATGCCGCTTAGTGAGTTTGATGGTAACTACAACTGGGGCTATTCACCTTGCCTCTATTTGGCGCTGGATAAAGCCTATGGCTCCCAAACTAATTTTAAGGATCTCGTAGACGAGTGCCACAAGCGCGGAATTGCTGTCATCGTGGATATGGTATTCAACCATGCTACAGGCAATAACCCAATGAATAAACTCTATCCGTACGGACCCGATTTGGCGCAAAACCCCTGGTTCAATGTTAAGCCTCCTCATGGAGATAACTTCTATGAGGACTGGAACCACGATTTTGCACCTGCTCACCAGATGTTTATTGATGCAATGAAATATTGGATTGAGGAGTATAAAGTTGATGGCTATCGTCTTGACTTGAGTCACGGTCTCTGTGGACCAACTGACGATGCGGTTGCTAACCTCAAAGACTACTACGCAAAAGCCATTGAGCCCTATGGCGCTTATCTGATTCTCGAGCACTGGGGAACACATGCTCCGAGCGATTGGCCTAAATTGATTGAAGCTGGAATGCAGTGCTGGATTAACACCAACAATGCGTATATGGAAGCCGCTATGGGTTATTACTCGAAAGGTATTTTCACGGACGCTAATGTGGATGGTAAAGTTTCATATTGCGAATCTCACGACGAAGAGCGCATGCAATACAAAGCTATGAAGTATGGTAGCGGTGATGTGAAGAATGAGGAAGTACGTGTTAAACGTGTTCCGGCTTGTGTAGCAATGAACGTACTACTCAATGGCTCACACATGTTGTGGATGTTTGAGGAAGTAGGTTATGACCACTCCATTAATAGCGATATTGACCATCCGGATGGTTACAATGATAGTTATCGCTGCAACAAGAAACCTCGTTATGAACCATACCTGTACAACGACGCACGCATGGAACAATATACAAAAGTCGCTCAGGCAATCCAACTTCGTACGAAGATTATGCCGAACGTATTCGAGGGTGATCCTACAGCCGCTTCTATATCGGGTACTGTCATCAAATCTGTACAATGGGGTTCTGATGTTTATGTAGTAGCTAACTTCCATCCGAGTGATAGCAAGGAAGCTTCTTTACCATCTGGTACATGGTACGACTACTATGAACAGGGTGCTAAAGCGGGTGCTAAAGTTACACTCGCAGCAGGCGAACTCAAGATTTATACCGGTAAGAAGGTTGATCTTCCTCAGATTGATCCCACTAAAGTAAATATTGAGCAAGTGCTTCAAGATGCAGCAAACTCGGCTTCGTTTAAGTTCTATCGCGACGGAAACATCTATATCCACCGCGACGGACAAATATTCGACATGATGGGAAGACGCGTTAAATAAGTGTTATGCCCATAATATAAGAACAGCGGCCGAATGGTCGCTGTTCTTTATTTCACTAAACGCTAAACGCTAATCTCTAAACCAACTTTCTAAGCAATTGTTTCATATCAACTGCTTTCGAGATTAACTCGTGCAGGTCTTCAATCTTCACGCGGTCTTGAGCCATCGTGTCGCGGTAACGCACAGTCACGCAGTTGTCATTCAGTGTATCGTGGTCAATCGTGATGCAGAACGGTGTACCAATAGCATCCTGACGACGATAGCGTTTACCGATAGAGTCTTTCTCGTCGTAAGTCGTTTTGAAATCGAACTTGAGCATGTCCATAATCTCGCGTGCTTTCTCGGGCAGACCATCTTTCTTAACGAGCGGCATGACGCAAGCTTTAACCGGAGCTAGAACAGCCGGTAATTGCAGCACAACGCGTGACTCACCACCTTCTAACTGCTCTTCTTTATATGCTGCGCACATGATACTGAGGAACATACGATCCACACCGATACTGGTTTCGATAACGTACGGGGTATAACTCTCGTTCAGTTCCGGGTCAAAGTACTCAATCTTCTTACCGCTATACTTGGCGTGCTGACTCAAGTCGAAGTTCGTACGGCTATGAATACCCTCAACCTCCTTGAAACCAAATGGCATCTGGAATTCAATATCGGTCGCTGCATTGGCGTAGTGAGCTAATTTCTCATGGTCGTGGAAACGATATTTCTCGTCACCCAATCCCAGTGCCTTATGCCACTTGAGACGGAACTCTCTGCTCAAACTCACGCATACGGAATATAAACTGACGGGCTACAATCTCGTTACGGAATGCTTTACCGATTTGGGCAATTCCGAAAGGAATCTTCATGCGGCCTGTCTTCTGTACATTGAGGTAGTTAACGAAAATACCTTGAGCCGTCTCAGGACGGAGATAAATCTTCATTGCGCCGTCTGCCGTAGAACCCATCTCCGTTTGGAACATCAGGTTGAACTGTCTTACGTCCGTCCAGTTGCGTGTACCACTAATCGGGCAAACAATTTCCTCGTCCAGGATAATCTGTTTCAACTCTGCCAAGTCATTGGCATTCATTGCCTTTGAGTAACGCTCATGCAATGAATTCCAATGCTCTTGGTGCTCCAAAACACGAGGATTGGTCTGACGGAACATTGCCTCGTCAAAACTATCACCAAAACGTTTGGCAGCTTTCTCGACTTCCTTAGTAATTTTATCTTCAATCTTCGACAATTGCTCTTCAATAAGTACGTCTGCACGATAGCGTTTCTTACTGTCGCGGTTATCAATCAGCGGGTCGTTGAAAGCATCTACGTGGCCGGAAGCTTTCCATGTCGTCGGGTGCATAAAAATTGCGGCATCAATACCTACAATATTCTCATGCAGCAACGTCATCGAATCCCACCAGTAACGTTTGATGTTATTCTTCAACTCAACGCCGTTCTGACCGTAATCATACACTGCGCCCAGACCATCATAAATCTCACTCGAAGGAAATACAAATCCGTATTCCTTGCAGTGAGCAACCAATTTCTTAAAGGTTTCTTCTTGTGTTGCCATATCTTGTTATAGTTAATTTCAAAAACGGCCGCAAAGGTACTACATTTTTTGCATATTTGCAAAATAAAATGCATATTTGTTATATTTTTACAGCGACACCTCATCTTTGGCACGGATTTTGTAAATAAATGTTAAAAAGATAAACATTTATGGCTATGAAGAAACTACTATCTCTTATCTTAGTGGCACTCCTTTGTGCCGGTAGTGTGCTCGCGTGCAAAAAGAAAACGATTGCACAAGTGGCTGACAATCAGGAGACTATTATTCTTGTCATGGATACATCCAATGCCCTGCTTAATGGGGCAACGGTGCAAATCGGTAAGGAGACTTATCGCACATCGTGGGACGGACGTGTGCTTTTGAGGAATGGTCTGCTGGCAGATTTTAAGTCGTTGCAGATTAGTTGCAGCGGATATGACTCGATGGTTGTGAAGGCAGATAAATTGCTAAAGCAGGCTTCGCCATATATCTTCAAGCTGACGCCCAAGGAAGATAAGTCGTACAGAGACTATGATAAAGATGTGTATTCGTTTGAGGGTAAGGGACACGGAAGAGTTTACCACCGAGACGATGCGTCTCCTGCTTTGTTGGGTGCAGGCATGAAGGTTGAAGAGGCACCGGAGCTGGAGATGATGCCTGCGGACGGACGTTCAGAGATGAGACCGTTTGTTGGTGGAGAGGCTAATAATGCTAAAGCGGGAAGTCTGACAGCCGGAGAGGTGAATGACTTCGCGAAATGGTATTTCTGGACGAAGGTGATTGGCGATACGCATAAGAAATATATTGCGGACTGGAAGATCTTGCCGGAGCAACGTTATACGGTTCAAGTAACCAACAAAAAAGGTTATCCTATTGTTTCCCAACAAGTTACTTTGGTTGATGCTAAGGGAAATTCCCTTTTCCAAGCCATGACAGACAACACCGGCAAGGCAGAACTATGGGCTAATCTGGTAGGGCAACAACAAGCCGATAATCTACGCATTCGTGTTAACAGACAGACTGTTCCGGCCAAACTATGGTCCGAAGGTCTCAATACTATCGTGCTTGACGAGGAATGTGGCGCTTCAGAGGCTGTGGATGTAGTCTTTGTCTTTGATGCAACAGGTTCGATGGGGGATGAGCTTCATTATCTGCAGGCGGAGATGCGCGACGTGATTGCTCGTGCGAAAGATGCGACAGGTGGTTTGGCTATACGCACGGGAGCGGTGGTTTACCGTGATCATGGTGATGTGTATCTGACCCGTCTTTCGCGCTTGACGGATAATATCAAGACGACGCAGGAATTTATTGACAAGCAGTATGCGAGTGGTGGTGGAGACTTCCCGGAAGCTATTCCAGAGGCGTTGATGGCGGCTTTGAATAGTGCAGGCTGGGATGCTGATGCTCGTGCTCGTATTGCTTTCTTGGTACTGGATGCGCCGTGCCATAAGGATGGAGAGACGTTGGCTTTGCTGCATGAGCAGATTCTGAATGCAGCGGCACAAGGTGTGCGGATTGTTCCGGTCGTATGTAGCGGATTGGACGAAAGCGGCGAGTTGCTGATGCGTTCGCTGGCTTTGGCAACAAACGGAACTTCCTTCTTCCTTACGGATGACTCCGGTATCGGTAATAAGCACTTACAACCTACTACCGACACGCTTAAAGTGGAACACCTTAACGATATGCTCGTGCGCACGATAGTGGAATTCAGCACGATGCCGACTTGCGACGAGAGCCAGATTCAAGACCAAGGTGTGGATGAGGACTTCATTCCCAACCCGTTTGATGCCAATGACTTGTCTGACTTAGAGGCTATCCCGCATGGTCCGACTACCATTTATTTGCTTGATATCACCGGCAAACTGATTGCTGTGTTGGACGGCGATATTAACACGATTGAAGTGAGCAAAGCCACGCTGCCGCTCGCTACCGGAATCTATTTCCTCAAAGCCTATATCGATGATACATGGCACACCAAGAAGATTTTAGTTCGCTAAAATCGACACTTTATAGCAAAAAAATGACATCTCTCTTGCAGGTGTCATTTTTTTTGTGTAATTTTGCACCCAAATTGTGAAGTATGAATATACTGATAACAGGAAGTAACGGACAATTGGGAACTGAGATGCGCAATCTGAGCACCGAACACCCCAATCATCGCTACTTCTTTACCGATGTGGCGGAACTCGATATTACGGACAAAGAGGCGGTGCAACATTTTGTGCAAGCCAATGCTATTGACCTTATCGTCAATTGTGCTGCTTATACCAATGTCGATAAAGCCGAAGAGGATGAACCTACTGCACACCTTATTAACGCGCGCGCTGTAGAGAATCTGGCACTTGCTTCTCTTTCGGCTTTCGACTCTCAGCTTTCGACTAAAATAATCCACATCTCCACAGACTATGTCTTCTCCGGTGACGAGACTGCGCCATGCCGAGAGAATGACCCTGTCGCACCTCGTACTGCCTACGGACGAACTAAACTCGAGGGCGAACAACTGCTACTCAAACATTGTCCCGACGCCGTGATTATTCGTACCGCATGGCTCTATTCGCCTTACGGAAATAATTTCGTTAAAACAATGCTTCGACTTGGCGCAGAGAGGGACGAAATACGTGTCGTTAATGACCAAATAGGTACACCCACATATGCCGAAGACCTCGCCAATGCTATCTATGCCGTGATTGAAGCACCTGAGTGGCACGGAGGCATCTATCACTTCACCGACGAAGGAGTCTGCTCTTGGTATGATTTCACCGTCGAGATAATGCGTCAGACTCAGCTCTGTGCAAAAGTCACGCCTATCGCCTCATCCGAATATGCATATAAAACACCAAGACCGCATTACAGCGTCTTGGATAAATCAAAAATAAAACAAACTTTTGGTATCTCTATCCCGCGCTGGCAGGATAGTCTTGCTAAGTGCCTTACACGGTTATGCCAAATATAAAACTCATACTCGACTTCCTCGCGCAACTACCATATAATAACAACCGCGAGTGGTTTAATGCTCATAAAGACCAATACTTGGCTGCACATGCCGAGTTTATCAACTTCTCAAGCCAATACCTCGCACGACTGGCGCAGGACGTGGACCCGCAACTTGCAGGACTACAACCTAAAGACTGTGTCTGGCGTATCTATCGGGATGTACGCTTCTCGGCGGATAAAAGACCTTATAAAGAGTGGTTTGGAGTCTTCCCTGCTGTCAAAGGTGGGAAGAAATCCATTCGAGCTGGCTACTACGTGCATTTCCAGCCGGGCAACTGTATGTTCGCCGGTGGTATCTGGAACCCGCCTGCTGACTTGCTCAAAGCGCTCCGCGGTGAGATAGAAGCCAACTACGAGGAAATCGAAGAAATAATGGCTGCGCCGGCGTGGAAAAAGTACTTCGGCGACTTTGATACCGATTGTGCCGACTGGCTCAAAAGAAGAATGTACACCTATTCCACGCGCTTAACCGACGCGGAAGTCTGTGCACCTGACTTCTTAGACCATGTCATTGATATTGCTAAAGCTGCCAAACCAATGAACAACTTCTTGAATTATACGTTCGAAGAATACGGCGAATTTACGCCGAGGTGCTAATGAATAGATTTGCTAGTTCAATGGATAGAACGGGGCTCTCCTAAAGCTCAAATCCGGGTTCGATTCCCGGGCGAATCACAATATCCGAGTTCTTATCTCGCTTTGCTCGAACGATTATTGCTAAGGCAATTTTCGATTCTCGGTGGGACTACAGAAAATGCTCAAATCCGGGTTCTTAGCCCTAAAGGGCATGATTAGTCACAACCGAGGTGAATCCACAACTTTAACACAGGATTAACACAGGATTAACACAGGATACCAAAGAAAAACACGCTTAAGCATGCTTTGACTAATTTTTTGCTCAAAATCTTGTACATTTCAAAAAAATGTAGTACCTTTGCAGCGGATATAGAAAAAATATTAACGATATTATATAACTACTTAGAAACCGACGGGGCGATGGAATATAACAGCCGGAAAATAACATGAAAATAAAGAATTTACTTCTTCTTGGTTTCTTATTGACAGGAGCAGTAATGTTTGGTGCAGAGCTTAAGGATACCGATGGCATCCCTTCTAATTGTTATTACCCTGCTGATTTGGAACTGTTCCCTTCGGAAATATACGGGAATCGACAGCTCAACAGCATAGTTACTATTAATCAAACGAATAAACTTGAGTTGACTTTTGACAAAAAAGGAAATGTTAAGAAAGGATTGATGTACGTTTTAGATGAGCTCTCAAAAACATGGAGCGAATATGCACAATTTGGGTACACTTTCGATGCTAACGGCAATCTCTCGAATACAATATGTAAAATTAAAGTGCTCGACAATGATTGGATGAATTATCGTAAAGTTGAGTTTACGTACAATGCACAAGGGCAGAAAACACAGGAAATTACCTATGATTGGAACGAAAAATGGGAATACTTAAATAAGAAAACTTACGAATACGATAATACCTATAATTATCTAACGCTTATAACCTTCTATGAATACCAAAGCGCAATGGAGGTATGGCAGAAGTTGTGGAGTGAAAAATACGAACGTACTTACAACGCAGCAGGATTAGTAATCTCCTATGTATCTTCAAAATGGTCTACATCATATGAGTGGCATTATGACTTTAAGGAAGAAGTTGAATATGACGAGAAAGGACGGGTAACTTGTCATACAGAATTATACTGGGAATCTAACAAATGGGAAAATAGATATCGAACAACCACTGCTTATGTTGATACCGACGAAGGAACGACTGCTCTAGCCAAAGTGGAAGAATGGGACAAAACACAAGAGAAGTGGGTAGAGTATCTATATTATGCGTATAACTTGGACAAAAATGGAAATGAAATATATTACTCAAGGGGCGGTTTCCGAAATGGTCAATATGAAAATGGACTCTATACACGTACTAGCACGTATGACAGTAACGGACATCTGCTGAAGGTCGAAGGGGTTTATAAGTATGATACCGGTGATAGCCTGACTGAATATACCTACGACGAGTACGGCAACCAAATATCTAAAATATATTCGGTAGATGATATCATTCAGGAACATACACGATGGAACTTCAGTTCGCCTTCAGGATTAATAAATATGTTCTCGGATAAGGAAAACACCGTGACACGTAAAGTGTTGAACAATGGACAAATCCTCATCCTTCGTGGAGACAAAATCTACAACATAAACGGCGCGGTATTGCATTAAGATCTGTAGAAGTGCGATGAGTATGACTGACAAAACCCCCGAGTTTCCAGCCTTAGCCGTCGATGCCGCTTGCTCTGGCAATCCCGGAATAATGGAATTCCGAGGTGTCGTCGCTGACACCGGAACCGAAGTGTTCCGACGTGGCCCATTCCCTCATGCAACGAATAATATCGGTGAGTTCCTCGCACTCGTACTCGGCTTGGCGTACCTTAAGAAATATAATCTTCCTTGGGTGCTCTACACCGACAGTGTAACCGCGCTCGCGTGGGTAAGAGAAAAACGCTGCAAATCGAAGTTAGATTGGAACGAGGAGAATACGGATTTGCTGCTGATGGTTCGTAAGGCGGAAGAATGGCTGCGTGCTAACACCTGGACGACCGAGATACGCAAATGGGAAACAACGCTCTGGGGAGAAATTCCTGCTGACTTCGGCAGAAAATAAAGGTGAAAAGAAGCAAGGTTAAAAATGATATTTTTAAGTGACAAAATAAAAAAAATCAACAAATCTCTTGTGCGTGTGCGAAAAATATAGTACCTTTGCAGTCGGTTTGAAAATAAACAATAAAAACAATTATAAACAATTAAACAATTAAATTTTAATTCATTATGACAAAAGTAGCTATTAACGGTTTTGGCCGTATTGGTCGTCTGGCTTTCCGTCAGATGTTCGAAGCAGAGGGTTATGAAGTTGTTGCAATCAACGACTTGACCAGCCCAAAAATGTTGGCACATCTTCTTAAGTATGACACAGCGCAAGGTGGTTTCGCCGGCAAGTTCGGTGAGGGCAAACACACTGTAGCATACAAAGATGCTGTTCTTGCAGAGGATGGTAAGACTGTCGTTACTCCTGGTTCGATCACAGTTGACGGTAAGGAGATTACAATCTACGCTATGCCAAACGCTGCTGAGCTTCCTTGGGGCAAACTCGGTATTGATGTAGTTCTCGAGTGCACAGGTTTCTATACCAGCAAAGCAAAAGCTGAGGCTCACATCCAAGCCGGTGCTAAGAAAGTTGTTATCTCTGCTCCTGCAGGCAATGACCTTCCGACCATTGTTTACAATGTAAACCACAAAACTCTGACTCCGGCTGACACCGTTATCTCTGCTGCTTCTTGCACGACCAACTGCTTGGCTCCTATGGCTGCAGCTCTGCACAAATATGCTCCGATTCAAAGCGGTATCATGTCAACCATCCACGCTTACACAGGCGACCAAATGATTCTTGACGGCCCACAACGGAAGGGTGACCTCCGTCGTAGCCGTGCAGGTGCGCAAAACATCGTTCCTAACAGCACCGGCGCTGCTAAAGCTATCGGTCTGGTTATTCCTGAACTGAACGGTAAGCTCATCGGTAGCGCTCAACGCGTTCCGACTCCTACCGGATCAACCACTATCTTGGTTGCTGTTGTTAAAGGTAAAGACATCACCAAAGAGGGTATCAATGCCGCTATGAAGGCTGCTCAAACCGAGAGCTTCGGTTACACAGAGGACGAAATCGTTTCCAGCGACGTAATCGGTATGCGCTTCGGCTCACTCTTCGATGCAACACAAACTATGGTTGCTAAAATCGACGAGGATACCTACCAAGTACAGGTAGTTAGCTGGTACGACAACGAGAACAGCTACACCAGCCAAATGGTTCGTACCATTAAGTATCTCGCAGAGCTTAAGTAATGCAGAAACAATAATTTAAAAAATTATTGTAAAAAAAATGGCATGCGCTTGCGTATGTCATTTTTTTGTTGTACTTTTGCGGCGTAAAATGAATAAAATGGATAACTATGGATAAACAGACACGTAATTATGTGGACGCTTTTATGGCGGACCTCATTGCCAAAAATCCCGGTGAGCACGAATTTCACCAAGCAGTAAGTGAAGTGGTGGAAAGTGTGGCACCAATGATAATGGCGTATCCGTATTTGCGCGAGCAGAAAGTGATGGAGCGAATGGTTGAACCCGAACGCGTGATTATGTTCCGCGTTCCGTGGATGGATGACCAAGGCGAGGTGCAAATCAATCGCGGTTTCCGTGTACAGATGAACAGCGCCATCGGTCCGTACAAAGGCGGTATCCGTTTCCACGCGAGTGTTAACCTGAGCATTATGAAGTTCCTCGCTTTTGAGCAGACGTTCAAAAACGCCTTGACGACATTGCCGATGGGTGGCGCAAAAGGTGGTAGCGACTTCAATCCACGTGGCAAGTCCGATGCCGAAGTGATGCGTTTCTGCCAATCCTTTATGACGGAGTTACAACGTCATATCGGTGCGGATACAGATGTGCCGGCAGGTGATATCGGCGTAGGTGGCCGTGAGATTGGTTATATGTTCGGTCAATACAAACGTCTGCGTGACGAGTTCACCGGTACGCTCACGGGAAAAGGTCAGCAATGGGGTGGTTCGCTTATGCGTCCTGAAGCTACCGGTTACGGCGCTTGCTATTTTGCGGAAGCCATGCTCGCTACACGCGGCAAGACTTTCGAAGGACAGCGTGTTTGCATCTCCGGAGCAGGAAACGTTGCGCAGTTCGCCGCACAGAAAGCCATGCGTCTTGGAGCTAAAGTGTTGACTCTCAGTGACTCCGACGGCTTCGTTTATGACCCGGAAGGACTGACGGAAGAAAAGATGGCATTTGTGTTCGAGTTGAAGAATATCCGTCGTGGCCGTATCAAAGAGTATGTCGCCAAGTTCCCACAGGCGCAGTATTTTGCAGGTGAGCGTCCATGGCGTATCCCATGCGACATTGCTATGCCTTGTGCTACGCAGAACGAAATAGAGAAAAACGATGCCGAGAACCTGATTAAGAACGGCTGCTTCTGCGTGACTGAAGGTGCAAACATGCCAAGTACACCGGAAGCAATTGCTATCTTCCAAGGTGCGAAGATACTCTACAGCCCCGGTAAAGCAAGCAACGCCGGCGGTGTAGCTACTTCCGGTTTGGAGATGACGCAAAACAGCATGCGGCTCAAATGGACAGCAGAGGAAGTGGATCAACGTCTGCGCACAATAATGGCCGATATTCACGCTGCTTGTATCAAGTACGGCACAGAAGAAGATGGCTATATCAACTATGTCAAGGGTGCCAACATCGCCGGCTTCATGAAAGTAGCGAATGCGATGGTTGAACAGGGCTTGGTATAAGACTATGGAAACAAATAACTATACATCGTTGATGGAGCGTCGTGTGAGACGTATCCTGCTCGTGTGCAATAACTACGATAGTTTTGCGCTGGAGGAGGATGGTCGTATCGACGTGCAAATAGCTCAGGAATATACCGAGTTAAATATCAGTAATCCACCTACTATTATTCGTGCGGAAACCACACGCGAAGCGTTAAATCGTGTAGAGCAAGGTGAAGATTTTGACCTTATTTTGACGATGTATAGTACGGGTGAATTGGATGTGTTTGACTTTGCCCAAACCGCGAAGCAACTCCTTCCTAATTGCCCGATAGTGCTGTTGTCTTCATTCAGCAAAGAGATTTATCGTCGCATCGAAAAGCGGGATAAGAGCCATATTGATTATATATTCAGTTGGAATAACTCTACTGACCTTATTATAGCTATCATCAAGTTGTTGGAGGACAAAATGAATTCGCCTCACGATATTCTTAATGAGGGTGTACGGGCTATCCTGCTTGTAGAAGACAGCGTGCGCTATTACTCCACATACTTGCCGCTGCTCTATAAATTGGTATTGCAGCAGAATTTAATTGCTATCAGGGACGCGCTTAACGAGAAGCAGCAACTTATGCGTAAACGTGCACGCCCGAAAGTGCTTCTGGCAACTTGCTATGATGAAGCAGTTGAGTTATACAATCAATACGGCAAGAATATTATCGGCGTTATTTCAGATATCGGATTCGTTTTGCATAGAGGTGACCCATCTGCCTCTGAGAAGTTGGATGCGGGTGTGGACTTATGCAAACTTATCCGTGAAGATAATCCTACGATGCCGTTCTTGATGCAGTCTTCTCAGGAATCCATGCGCTCTATTGCTCGTCAACTCAAGGTTGGTTTTGTTATTAAACAATCGAAGACTTTAACGCAGGAAGTGAGTGAGTATATTGAGAGAGAGTTTGGTTTCGGTGATTTCATAGCTCGCGACCCGCGAACCGGCAAAGAGATTGCCCGTGCGAGTGACTTGGAAGGCTTTGAGCGTATTATATCCACTATTTCTTCTGCAGCATTCCGCCGCTTGAGTGATAATAACTACCTCAGTAAATGGCTGTTTGCCAGAGGCTTGTTCTCTGTAGGCCGACCTGTAAGCGCTCTGAAGATTCAGGATGACTCGGATATTGAGAATATCCGTCAAACGAATATCCGCCTAATCCATGATTATCGTATCAACCAAGCCTTGGGCGTGGTGGCTAAATATGCAGCCGATACATATAACGATACCATTTGGTTCGCCCGTTGTGGCAATGGCGCATTAGGCGGAAAGGGTAGAGGACTGGCTTTCCTCAACCATATGCTACAGAAGAACGATTTGTACGATAAATGGCCTGATGTGCGCGTGTTTGTGCCTCGTACGATGGTTATTACTACAGACTATTTTGATCAGTTTATTCACGATAATGGTCTTCAGTACGTTATCAACGCCGATTTGGCTGATGAAGAGATATTATCCGAGTTTGTTGCTGCGGCTTTGCCGATAGAGTTGCGCGACGCCTTGCGGCACTTTATCCGTGTGACACATAGACCATTGGCTGTGCGCTCGTCCAGTAAGCTGGAAGATTCCTACTATCAGCCGTTTGCAGGGGTTTACAGTACCTATATGATACCTAATACGGAGAATGAGGACCAACAGCTACGTCTGCTCAGTAAAGCCATTAAGTCCGTTTATGCTTCCGTTTATTACGCTGCTTCTCGTGGTTATATCACATCAACAGGTAATGTGCTCAGTGAAGAAAAAATGGCTATTGTGCTGCAAGAAATCTGTGGTGAGCAGGAAGGAAACTATTACTTCCCGGTTATCTCCGGTGTAGCGCGCAGTGTCAATTTCTATCCGGTAGGCAAAGAGAAACCCGAAGATGGTATAGTGAAAGTGGCCTATGGTTTGGGTAAAGTGGTAGTGGATGGCGAACAGGTTCTTCGTTTTTCACCTAAGTACCCGAAGAACGTAATGCAGACTTCCACCGTGGACTTAGCTATGCGCGAGACGCAGCAATCTATGTTGGCGTTGTCGCTCAGTCCTGAGAAGTTCAAGACATCTATTGACGATGCGGTCAACCTCGAGCGTATTCCTATTCACGAGTGCGGTCAGTTCGAGTCGCTTAAGCTTATTGCTTCCACCTATGACCGAGAGAATATGCGTGTTGTAGACTCTTGTTATCCCGATGGGCCGAGAATAGTCTCATTTGCGCCACAGTTGAAGTTCAACACCTTCCCGTTAGCAGATATTGTAAAGCACTTGTTGCTCGTTGCTGAACAAGAGATGAAGTGCCCGGTTGAGATAGAGTTTGCAGTTAACTTAGAGCATAATCCGCAAATATTCCATGTCTTGCAGATACGTCCTATTTCTGCAGACTCTTTAAGTGCGAAAGTGGAGTGGGATAAGATAGATGATCGTGGCGCGTTCTTGCGCTCCGGCAATGCGCTTGGTGTTGGACAAATAGACGATGTGTGTGATATTATTTATCTTCGCCGCGATGCGTTCGATGTGCTGCATACAATCGAAATGGCCGATACTATTCGTCAATGGAACGCTGTAATGCGGCAGGAAGGTAGGCAGTATCTACTGATAGGATTTGGCCGATGGGGGTCACAAATACCTACCTTGGGTGTGCCAATCCAATGGAGTGATATCAGCGAGGCAAAGGCCATTGCAGAGTGCAGTTTAGAGAATTTCCGTATTGAGCCAAGCCAAGGAAGTCACTTCTTCCAGAATATGACGTCCTTTAATGTGGGCTATATCAATGTAGATGAGTGGGCACGAGCTAATGACTTATGCGATTGGCAGCAGTTAGATGCGCTACCTGCAGTTGAAGAGACGACTTATGTGCGCCATATACGTGTTTCTCAACCGCTGTCTATGTATATAGATGGCTACAACAACAGAGCACTAATCGCAATTAACGATTAGTGCCCGAGACATTTACTAAATAGTGTTTTTTTAGAAAATATCCTCTTCCTCAAGTGTAGGAATAGGTGCTTCCTGCGTTTCGGGTTCCGGTTGGTCCTCGCGATTATTCATGTTGCGATATTCCTCCGGACGATAGAGAATCTGTACATTTTCAGCAATCACCTCTGTTTTACGGCGGATTTGACCGTCTTTCTCCCATGTTCGAGTCTGAAGTTTACCTTCTACGTACAATTTCATGCTCTTGCGGACGTACTTCTCAGCCCACTCGGCCAGATTGCGCCATAAAACAATTGCGTGCCACTCTGTTTTATCAGGCACTTGTGTGCCATTTTGCATAGTATAACCACGCTCTGTGGTTGCCAAATTGAAATTGGCAATCGCAACTCCACGATCTAAATAACGGACTTCAGGATCTGCTCCTACATTACCTATTAAAATAACTTTGTTAACGCTGCTCATAGTGCTTTTTCTAAATTTCGTTGCAAAAGTACTGCTTTTTTTTTATTCACGCAAATACTGGAAATAAATAGGAAAAAATGTTAATTTTTCTAAGGCTATCTTTTTACGATTATCCAGATGATAATAGGTGCTCCGAAGAGTGCACTCATAGTGGATATCGGCAGTGGGTAAGTGAATAGATTGCATAGTATATCGCAGATAAGAAGTAAGTTAGCTCCAACTAGTGCCGTGGCCACGACGGTGGTTCGGTGATTAGACGTTTGGAATAAACCACGTGCGATATGGGGTACTGCCACACCGACAAAAGCAATTGGGCCGCAGAAGGCAGTTATACCTCCTGCCAGAAGACAGGTCGCTATAACAATCATTCTGCGGGTTCTCTCAATATTGACACCTAATGCTCTGGCATAATTCTCGCCTAACAAGAGGCCATTAAGCGGCTTAATCAATGTGAGAACTAAGATTGCGCCCACTAAGATGGTGATGGCTAAAATCAACAATTCAGTCCAACCTACTGAAGAGAGTGAACCAAGCGTCCAGACAATAAAGAGCTTGAGTGCATCCGGATTGGCGAAGTTCTGTATCAGGTTAACTAGTGCACCGGCAATAGAGCCAATCATCATACCGACGATTAGCAAACTGACATTATTCTTTACTTTGCGTGCTACTGCCAGTACTAAAAGTAGAACAGCCGCTGCTCCAATAACTGCAGAAGTGGCAACGGCTACTTGTCCCATAGCTACAAGTTGGAAGCCTAACATCGTTGAGCACATCGTTACCAAGGCTACGCCCAATCCGGCACCGCTACTCACACCTAAGATATAGGGACCTGCGAGCGGATTCCTGAATAGTGTTTGCATCATCAAACCGCTGACGGATAAGGCTGCACCGGCTAAGATAGCAGTGATAGCACGCGGCAAGCGCAGTTGCAGCAGAATATTCTGCCCTAAGTCAGTCAGACCTTCGCTCCAAGACCATAAGCCGTCAGACAACAGCCATATGCTGCCGCTGCATATATCCAAAGCGAAGAAAATGACCAGCACTACCGCCAAGGCAGTAAACCATAAACCATATGTGTGTTTTAATCGCATAAACTGAATAAGTCGCTACGTGGGTTAATAAGCATCACGGGCACTTGGCTGCGCTGAATAGCATGCCGCTCAGGTGGTCCGAAAAGTATATCGTCTAAGCCATATTCCCTGCTGGCTGTCAGAATCAGTAACTGATGTCCCGTCTCTGTTTGTCGTTCAACGGCTTCTTTATAGAGCTTGAAGCTGTTCTTGTACGCATTGATGACTTCGTAACTGATTGGTGTATCGGTTTTTTCGGCTACGGACTTGATGTGCGTAATGATGCGGTTGATATTCTGTTGCGCATGTGAGCCGTAGTCATTCGCTTTCATCAGAATAAGGTGCGCACCGGTCTTGCGTGCCAGATAGGTGCAAATCTCTGCCTTGTACACTTCTTCCTCTAACATCGTCACTGGAACAAGAATACGATTCAGACGTACAATTTCGCGCATAGTGGGAGTGACAAAGATATATGGCCGCCGTTCTTCGCGACAAGCGTCCAAGTGTTCCTGAATAACGTGACGGTTATTGGCGCATTGGATATAGTTAATATCGTCGTTGTTCTCCCAGATAAGCATTAGGTGTGACGTATTTCGTTGTTAATCGATTCAATATATTCCACTAATTCTTCCGTCCCTTCTTTCTTCTCAGCACTGGTAACGAAGATAGTCGGCAGTTCTTCCCATGTCTCCAGCAACGCACGTTTATAGTTGTCCAAGTTCTCGCTCAGCCGTCCTTTTCCAACTTTGTCCGATTTGGTAAAGACGATAGAGAAAGGGACTTCGTTTTCGCCTAACCACTCCATGAACTCCAAGTCAATCTTTTGCGGTTCATGGCGGCAATCGACAAGTACAAAGAGATTAACTAATTGCTGACGAAGCAAACAATAGCGGTCTATCATCACGCGCAGTTTGTCGCGTTGTTTCTGTCCTGTTTGCGCAAAACCATATCCAGGTAAGTCCACTAAATGCCAAGCGTCTGCGCCCTCGTTCACAATAAAGTGATTGATGAGCAAGGTCTTGCCTGGTTTTTGACCTTAGGATTGCGGCATAGCGCATTGATCAAGCTGGATTTGCCGACGTTTGAGCGCCCGATAAAAGCATACTCAGGCAGATTGCTCTGAGGACAAGTCGCAACGTCCGGATTAGATATGACAAATTTAGCGCTGTGGATCATAATGTTTTGCCCAATAAACGAATGTAATAAGTAAACTAATTGTCGTGATAGCGGCTATTAAATATGCTATCCAACTGATGCCGTTGGCTGCGAAGTTGAAGCCTTCTGGCGCGATAAAAATATAGCTCACGCTGACCATTGTCATGAACAGCGCAGGAATAAGTGCCATTAGATAACCATGCCGATATTGTACGTGCTTTTGTACGACTTCATGGCGATATAGCCATACAGTTCCTGTCCAAAGTGTAAAGACGGCAAGAGTCTGATTCGTCCATGCAAAATAACGCCATACTACATTAAAGTCCACAAAGACCATGCCGAATACA
>CACXYM010000022.1 GCA_902771935.1 uncultured Bacteroidales bacterium | reverse complement strand
TCAAGAACAAACAGCATATTCGGTGCAAGTAAATCCGCAGATGCCTACCGCCACCATGGACTACAGACATTCGAATTACATGACGTCCGGTTCTACTCTGCCACAGGCAGCTATAGATGGACCAACTACAACGTACGACGAAGGTAATAATAGTCATCACAAAGGACATATTCGTCGCGCAGGAGAAGATGAAGGCTGGGAAGATGATCCAGATCCGGATAACCCAGGCGAGCCGTTCCCGATCGGCGATGCGGGGTGGCCGCTGATGTTGCTCGCGTGTGCGTACCTTATTATACGCGTTAGGCGCGCTAAAGGGGACAGAACGGCCTAATGCCTAAAGGACGCGCTTAGCGCTATAGGGATTAGAAAAACAAAAATCGCACTTGACGGTGCGATTTTTGTTGTAAAAGGAGAAATATTCAAAAAAAGTTATGCAAATTCGGAATTAAACTCCGAAATTACATAAAATAATTGCCAAAATATTTGCATATATTAAAAATAAGCAGTACTTTTGCAGCGGATTTTAGAAAGTAGTCATTATGGCAACCAACAATGTGTACATATCGCGTAAGATGGAGACGCTTCTAAAAGAGGCTGCAAAGTATTTCTCCGTTTTATCCGTTACCGGTCCTCGTCAGTCCGGCAAATCAACTATACTAAAACATCTATTCCCTGAATATAAACAGTATAGTATGAAGGATTTGCACGTGCGCAGTTTTGCAGAGAATGACCCGGTTGCATTTCTTAATCAGCATCCTGAAGGGATGTTTATTGACGAGGTACAGAAGGTACCAATGCTACTGGATTATATACAAGGCATCGTGGATAATCATCCTGAACGTAAATTCTTGCTCACAGGTAGCAGCAATCTGGAATTGCTAAAAGGACTAACCGAGTCGTTGCCCGGTAGGGCTGGAGTGTACGAATTTTTTCCAATGTCATTGGAAGAGATAGTGGATAGACCCAAAGAGGCGAATCAGCAAATGTATGATGGATTATATCCGGCTGTTTGCGCTAATAAGAATATTGCACGCTTGTTCTATCCGAGTTATGTAAAGACCTATCTGGAGAAAGATGTTCGTGACTTACTGAAGATAAAAGACCAGATGCAATTCATGAAGTTCATGAAACTATGCGCTGCAAGAATTGGTTCGCTATTTAACGCCACAGAGATAGGTGCAGAGATTGGAGTAGATGGAAAGACAATTAATCATTGGCTATCCGTCTTGCAAGCCTCATATTTGGTGACATTGTTGCCACCATATTATGAAAATATATCTAAGCGGATTGTTAAAACACCCAAGCTCTATTTTAATGATCCTGGATTGGCATGCTATTTGTTAGATATAGAGTCACCACGTCAATTGGAATTAGACAAGATGCGCGGCGCGATATTTGAGAACATGATTGTAATGGAGTGCCTCAAGCACCGTACTAATCAAGGTAAAGAAGGAAATGTGTTCTTCTACCGAGATAGCAATCAAAATGAGGTGGATATTCTGGTTAAGGAGGAAGGGCAATTATATGCCATAGAGGTGAAATCTGCCATGACTTATCATGCTTCCTTTGAGAAAACATTACGCAAACTGCCGGAATGGACGGGAACTCCGATTGCTCGCAGAGCGGTAGTTTATACCGGGGATTTTGAGAATACAGCCGGAGATATATGGCTGCTAAACTACAAGCATATAGCGCAGTTGTGGAATGATAAATGATGGACACTACACGCTCCTCGCATGTGCGTACCTTATAATGCGCGTAATGCGCAAGCGCAGTGTATAGCCTGCGGCGTGTAAAGTGTAAAGAGAAAAATCGCATGAAAGTGCGATTTTTCTTGTTAAAATGTGGAAAAATGAAGAAAAATAGCATTTTTATGCAAAAAAATTTGGTTTGTAACTAAAAAATAGTTACCTTTGCGCAAAATTTTGAGATATGAGTTCAAAAGATAAGCTAATCGCACGATTTTTGACGTTGCCAACAGACTTTACATTTGAGGAATTGGAGAGACTACTAACTATTTTTGGTTATGTCAAGTCGAATAAGGGAAGGACATCCGGTTCGCGAGTCGTGTTTAAAGACAAAGAAGGGCATCCCATAATGCTTCACAAACCGCATCCCGGTAATATCGTCAAACAATATGCAGTACGACAAGTTTTGGAAGAATTACAAAGTAAAGGACTTATAAAATAATTTAACTATGAATACTTTAACTTATAAAGGGTATCTTGGAACTGTTAATTTCTCCGAGAAAGATGAATGCTTCTATGGAAAGATAGAAGGCATTGATGGTCTCGTCAATTTTGAAGGCCAAAGTGTAAGTGAGCTGAAGGAAGCTTTTCATGAGGCTGTAGATGATTATGTAGCCTATTGTTTAGCAGAGGGTATAGAACCGCATAAGAGTTATTCCGGACAACTGAATATCCGCATTAAGCCAGAAACTCATAGCCGTATCGCCGCTTTGGCAAAACAAGCCGGCGAATCAATTAACGCCTTTATTAGTCAGGCACTTGATACGCGCGTAGCGATGATGTAAACAAGCAATGCGATAAAATGCGCAATGGTTAAAAGTGCAGGTTTCTAACGATGCCTGCACTTATTATATTTTTGAGGGGCGGACTGTAGTATTTCGGCACGCCCCTTCCCCTACGGGGTGGGTTCCCTCCGAAAGTACAGGATTTTTGTAGTACCTTCGACCAACTACCCTGAAGGGGCCCTTCGAAGCTCCGTTCGCACTGTTGTGCAAACGACAATCTTTTTAGCAAAGAAAAACACGCTTAAGCACGCTTAGACATTTTTTTTGCTAAAAATCTTGTGCATTTCAAAAATTTGTTGTACCTTTGCAGGTTGAAAGGAAAAGGGAAACAGATATTAAGCTAAATTAAGATATATAGACTTATTATAACGTAAAATTAAACTAATATCATGAAAAGAATTGCTTCTTTTTTGGCACTTATTCTATTTAGTGCTTTTACTTTTGCGGGGTCAATTGGAGCTCCCACAAACATTGATTTTGGATCCTACTCTATCAAAGGACTATCCGAAGTTACGGACTCAGTAGAATTAACACTTTCACCATCAGGGATTTCTGAGTATGGCATCGGCGTGGAGGTTGTTGATGACGCAGAAGGTATCTTCTGGGCCAGTGATTCATGGCTCTACCCTAATGGAACTCCTGATTACCACGGAGTTAAGAAAGCCAAAGTCTATTTCTACGCTATCGAAAAAGGTACATTTACTGCGAAATTGCGTTTAACAGATTATGACACTAATGCGTATGAAGATGTACAACTCAAAGTTATTATTACCGACGAGGCGATAGTACCTAAGACTATTCCTTTTGAGCGCGTGACCAGCCTCTCGGATGGCGACACCATTATCTTCGTCAGCGAAGCAGCCGGAGCCGTTTGCGGTCCGCTGTACACCACCTATTTGCCGGCTATTACAGAGGGCGTAACCATCGACGCAACTAACCATAAAGCCGAAGTACCGGAAACAGGTGTACAGATGTTCAGAGCTGCTAAATACAGCGGCAACTGGCAGTTCTATACCGCAGACGCAGATGCTAAAAGACTACACCTCGATGTAAGCGGCAAGGGTGCATTTACCTATGCTACCACCTCATCAACCGTTTTGGCGACATGGAAGGTTGAAATCAGCAGCAGCGGCGCAGTAACTATGTGCCGACCATCTGATGATAGTTTCCCTGTAGAGTTCAACTCCGACCGATTCAAACCCTACAAGACACCTCTCGGCAGTACCTTCCAAATATATAAGAAAGTCGGCTCGGCTGTTGATATACAAAGTAAGTTAGAGGTTAGTGCGATTGATTTTGGTACGGTTGAATTGGGCGAAGAGAAAGAAGTCGTTGTGAACTATACGGGTGAGAACTTGCCGACTGATATCGAATGGGACATCACGGGAACAGACAAAGCGCTATTCAGTGTTTCACCGACGAGCACAAGCACCGCAACCGGAAGCGTGACCGTGAAATATCTGGGAACAGCAGGATCCGTTAAGACCATAAGCGCAAAATTATATGCTTATACGATAGATGTGGCAGGTGACGATTTGGAGAAAGAAGTTTCTATCAGCATCACATTGGTACCTAATACAATTAAACTGACAAAGATTGAATTCGTTGGTGCACCGGATTCGTTGGTAAAAGGCAAATCGATAGACCTGAAGCCGTATTTAGTATTTACGCCTGGTGATGCAGCCGACAAATCGCTGACTTGGACAGTGGATCCGAGTTATCAGGGTACCGTGGAAGACGGTGTCTATACAGCAAAGAACTTGACAGGTAGCGTGACTATCACAGCTACATCGGTTAAAGTGCCGAGCGTGAGCGCCAGTGTTACGCTGATGCAGTATGAGCCGAAACCGGCAAGTATAACGCTGGATCAACATGAGATTACAACATATATAGGCGAGACCGTGACCTTACAAGGTATTGTGGGCCCGGACGGCGCAAGTCAAGAGTGCTATTTCACCATTCGCAACAAGGATATTCTGACCTATAGCAAAGGCGATGTAACCGGTTCAGCTAAGCTGACGGCAAAAGCACTCTGCCAGGAAGGCACTTGGGTGGTAGTTAATCCGAAGAACTATCAGGCCATTCTGGATAGCTGCTTAGTGAAGGTTATTCCTGTTTCGGTTGAGAGTGTGGCCTTTGACCCGAACACGCATGAGATGACAGTGGGTGCGCAGTATCAGTTAACACCGGTTGTAACGCCGAGTGCTGCTGCAAGCCAATATACGGCAAGTTACGTATCGAACAACACGACTGTAGCAACCGTGAGCGAGACCGGTTTGGTAACCGCCAAAGCTGAAGGTACCGCAGAAATCACATGCACACTTGGCGGCAAGAGCGGACAAATAACTATCAATGTCGTTGGTGCTAAATACTTTACAAAAGTGACAGATGCCACGACGCTGGGCTTGAACGATACAATTATATTAGCAACTAAAATAACTCTAAGCGAAGTACTTACTCCTATTGCCGGAGGCGAGCCAAACAGTAGCGGAAACTTAGAGATTATTCAATCCGGTGTTACTATCACCGACGATAATGCTGCATGCGAAACGGCTTTGACTCTCGTAGTAGGTGGTACTGAAAATGCTTATACACTCACTAAACTGGGCAGCACCAGTAAGTTGATTGCGAAGGATGATAAAAAGGTTGGATATGGCACATCCAATACCACTTGGAAGTTTGATACGGATGGCAATGGAGTTATCGTGCGAAACGTAGCATACAACACTAAATGCATCAGTTATAGCAGTCAATCCGGATATATTCGTCAATATGCTACCGGTGCTAATGTTACACCGTTATATGTTTACGTGCGCAAATATGCGGCACCTATATTGCCAGATCCAACGGCTGTAGAGTTAGACCAGACATCATATGACACACATGTAGGCGATCCGGACGTGACACTGAAAGCAACGGTTAAGCCGAGTGGTGCTAGTCAGGAAGTGATTTGGGAGAGCAGCAATACGGATGTAGCAACCGTTAATGCAAACGGTAAGGTTCATCCGAAAACTGTAGGTCAGGCAATTATCACCGCTAAGGCTAAGGCAGACGAGACGATTAAAGCAACCTGCACCGTGAACGTGATTGCTTGGACAGTTGAGTACGTAGAGTTTGATATCGCAGGCGACCTGAACCTGGAAGTAGGCGAACAAGAGACAGTTACCGCTACCGCTTATCCTACCGGACACGGCTTCAAGGTGGATTACTACACAAGCGATGAGAGCATAGCCACTGTAACCATCGGCGGCGTAGTAACCGGCGTAGCAGCTGGCGATGCCGTTATCACCGCTAAGTCCGGCGACAAAGAGGCGAAACTGAATGTTCACGTCTCCGCAGCACCGGTTCCGGAAGAGAAAGGCGACATCTCAGTTGCTGACTTCTTAGCTGCGAAAGACAGATTTAATATCTACACATTGACCGGCGTAGTAGCTAACATCACCAATACTAAATACGGTAACTTTGACTTAATCGACGAGACCGGAAAGATTTACATCTACGGTCTGCTTAACGCTGCCGGAGAAGCACAGAAGTTCGCAGAACTCAATGTAGCCGAAAAAGACACCGTGACCTTGAAAGGTTCATATAGCGAGCACAATAACAAAGCACAAATAAAAGATGCATTATTTGTATCGGTTAAGAAATATGTTGAACCGGTAGGTCCGTCCACCGCTATCGACGCTGTCATGAAACAAGGACAGGCGACGAAAGTGTTGCGTGAAGGACAAGTGATCATCATCCGCGAGGAGAAAGAATACGACGTAATTGGTCGCAGAGTGAAATAAAATTTGTTCCCTCAGCATAGCAAAGGTAGTGTTTTTTTCATAAAAATGCATTTTTTTCAAAAAAAATTTGTGCAATTGAGAAAAAAGCACTACCTTTGCGCGCTTTTTCGTGTTTAGGCTTGAAAAAGACGCCCGTCGGCCGTGTATGAGACATATGTCAACAGCACAGAAGTTCCGGCGATCAGCCGCCTACACGATGTAATATTTAACTACAAATAATAATGTACGCAATTGTAGAGATTCAAGGTCAGCAATTTAACGTAGAAGCTGGCAAGAAACTGTTCGTCAACCGTATGGTAGCCGAGAAAGGCGCAGTGGTTGAGTTCGACAAAGTGCTGCTCGTAGACAACGAGGGCAAAGTAAAAGTAGGTGCACCGACAGTTAAGGGTGCGAAAGTAGTTTGCGAAGTACTTGATAACGAGTGCCGCGGAGAGAAGATCCTGGTATTCCACAAGAAACGTCGTAAAGGTTACAAGAAATTGAACGGTCACCGTCAAGACCTGACGAACCTGATTGTAAAAGAGATTATTGCATAATCTCAGTTGCATAATCTCAGTTTAAAGTTTAATGTTTAAAGTTTAAAGAAAGTAGATTATGGCACATAAGAAAGGTGTCGGTAGTTCTAAGAACGGCCGTGAATCAGAAAGCAAACGCTTAGGCGTGAAAATTTGGGGCGGACAATTTGCGAAAGCAGGTAATATCATCGTTCGTCAACGTGGAACACAACATAATCCGGGCGAGAACATGGGTATCGGTAGCGACCATACTCTTTACGCTCTTGTAGATGGTACCGTTGTATTCACCAAGAAACGTAACAACAAGTCTTACGTAAGTATTCAACCATGCTAACGTTAAAACAAATCTACGACGGCAAAGAGTTAATCATTGCCGGTTTGGAAAAGAAAAAATTCAATAACGCTCACGAGGTAATCGAGAGCGTTATTGCCATAGACCAGGAGCGTAAAGCGGCTCAGCAGAAGAAAGATGCAGCGAGCGCGGAGATGAATCAGATCTCTAAGTCCATCGGTCAACTCATGGCGCAAGGAAAACGTGACGAGGCAGAAGCAGCCAAAGCCAAGACCGGCGCGCTGAAGGCCAATATTGCGGAGTACGAGAAGGCTATGTCGGAAGCAGAAGAGCGTTTGACGCAACTGCTGCTTACAATTCCGAATGTTCCTTATGACATCGTACCCGTAGGCGCAAGCGCAGAAGACAATCTGGCCGTTAAAGTAGGCGGTTGGGCATATGGTAAAGGTCTGGAGAAACTCGGTAAGACGGAGCATCCGTTTGATGCCGATGGCGCTGCAATTGCACTACGCGATTGGCCTGCAGAGGAAGATCCACAACCTGCCTTTGCGAAGTTGCCGCACTGGGAACTGGCAAAGAAATATAACCTAATTGACTTTGACCTTGGCGTTAAGATATCGGGAGCAGGTTTTCCTGTCTATATCGGTCAAGGAGCTCGTTTACAACGTGCGCTGATTAACTTCTTCCTCGCTGAAGCCAACAAAGCCGGTTACACGGAGATTATGCCGCCAACGGTTGTTAATCAAGCGTCGGGTTACGGAACAGGCCAACTGCCTGATAAAGAGGGACAGATGTACCACTGCGAGGTGGATGATTTATACCTCATTCCGACGGCAGAAGTACCTGTAACGAACTTGTACCGCGATGAGATCATCGACGAGGCACAACTGCCGATTAAGAACTGCGCTTACACGGAGTGTTTCCGTCGCGAGGCAGGCAGCTACGGCAAGGATGTACGCGGACTGAATCGTCTGCATGAGTTCTCGAAGATAGAGATTGTTCGTATCGATACTCCGGAGCACTCAGATGCTTCGCATCGTGAGATGTTAGCGCACGTAGAAGGTCTGCTCAAGAAGTTAGAGTTACCTTATCGTATTCTGCGTCTGAGTGGCGGCGATATGTCGTTCACAGCAGCGCTATGCTACGACTTCGAAGTCTATTCGGAAGCACAACATCGCTGGCTGGAGGTAAGTTCGACGAGTAACTTTGACACGTACCAGGCGAACCGTTTGAAGTGCCGTTACCGCAAAGCGGAGGACAAGAAAGTATATCTTGCTCATACGCTGAATGGTAGCGCACTGGCTTTGCCGCGTATCGTAGCAGCCTTGTTGGAGAATAACCAAAGCGAAGAGGGTATTCATATCCCCGCAGCGCTTCAACCATACTTCGGCGACGATATGATACGCTAATTACGTTTAGTGTTTAGCGTTTAGTGTTTAGCGATTACAGAAAGCGTCCTTTAGGGCGCTTTTTTGTGTTAATAGGTAAAAAAATACAAATAAATTTGTATATATGAAATGATTTTTGTATTTTTGTGCGCTAATTTGGATAAGTATGAATTTTTGGCAAGTATTAATGTACACTATCCCCGCATTGGTGGTATTAATTAGTGTATGGATTGTGATGCATAAGTTATTCAAAGACGAGGAACAGAAGCGTCTTTGGGAGTTGAAGAAAGCGAGTCAGAAGGAGATATCCCCTACCCGTTTGCGTGCCTATGAGCGTTTGGCACTGGTGCTTGAACGCACACAGCCGGAAGCGCTGGTGATGGGCTTGAGCGAACGCCTGGAGGCAGCCGGCGAAAACCTGGCAAGTCTGAGCATTATGAAGATGCAGCAGGAGTTACTGCGGACTGTGCGTCTGGAGTTCGACCATAATCTGAGTCAGCAGGTGTATGTGAGCGACGAGACATGGGCGAAGATTATCGGTGCGCGCGACGAAATAGCGGCCTTCATCAACGCCATGGCGATACAGATGCCGAAAGAAAGCACATCGATGGATTATGCGAAAGTGCTGATGACCGCTTACCGCAATAACGGCGAGACGCCTCACCAGATTGCGATGGAAGCGCTGAAAAATGAAGCGAGAGGACTGCTGTAAGGGTTTAGCGTTTAACGTTTAGGGTTTAGTGTTTAGAGTTTAGGGTTTAGCATTTAGTGTTTAGAGAATATATTTTTGTCATATTGCTATTGTTGATGGGTTTGGTTGCGTGTGAGCCGGACCGGACATGTCGTTACGATGTGGATGTGAATGCGGTGTTGGTACTTAGATGCACCCACTACGACACATTGGATGTGGCAAGTAAGGTGGAGCAGTGGGACAGTATCACGGTTCAAGGTGTTGGAAATGTCTCGGTGCTATACAACAACAGCAAGAACGCGAAAGAGATTCTTCTGCCATTACGTGAAGACACGACGGTAACAGCCTATGAGTTAACTTGGAAAGGCAAAAAGGAAACCCTATACATTCAGCACAGCAACACGCAGCAGTTTATATCCATGGCATGCGGATGCGTGATTTACCACCAGATAGAGAAAGTATGGTGCGATAAGGTCTGGGCAGACTCGGTGGAGATAATCAATGCCGCCGTAGAGACTACAGAGCAGAATAACATACGTATTTTTGCGACAACGCGTGACGAGAAGCCATGAGGAAGATGTTGGGGATAGTGATGACGATGCTGGCCTTGGTTGCGTATGCCGAAGAGCCACAAGACTCAGTGATTGTGGTGCAAGACACGTTGCAAGTGTTAGTTGAAGACAGCGCAGGTGTGATGTTGCTGACGGATACGATTGTGGAAGTGGAACAAACGGTGGCTGTGGGAGATACGGTAGAGGAAAAAGGCAATATCCTGACCGGCAAATACGAACGACTGAAAGATGGGACACGTATCTACTCCGACTCGGTGATTTATCAGGGTATGAACCTGAAGTTGGACATAGCAACCACTATCTTAGAAGCCGCCATATCGAAAGGTTCCATTTTGAGTTTCGAGGCCGCATGGAATATACGATTGAAGCAACGATTCTACCCCACTCTGGAAGGCGGTTATGTGAATGCAAAGGCCTCCGCAGACGGTGGTTTACAAGATAGCGAAGGCGGGTTCTTCCGAGTAGGTTTGGATATTAACGGACTGAAAAAACACCCCGAACGGCTGAATGCAGCGATGGTGGGTATACGTATCGGAACAGGCTTGACAAACTATGATTTATTGGGCGTTGAGATGAACGGCGGTTATTGGGGTCAGGGAAAGAAAACGGATTTTTTAGACCAGTTCCGCGCCGATTGCTGGGGCGAAGTGGTAGCCGGTTGTCAAGTACAAGTGTGGGAAGGCTTCCAGATGGGTTGGTACGTGCGATTTAAGATACTATTTACCCGCACCGCTAAAGAGGGACAAGTGATGCCTTACTATATTCCGGGCTTCGGCTATCGGGATGAGACAAACTGGGGAGTGAACTACTATATTGGGTATAAATTTTAGCCGGTGCAGTCACCGGAGACAAATAAACGACAATACTTGTTAATAACCGTATAAATTTATTTATTATGAACAGCACAAATTTAATGAACAAGGCTGCAAACAACATTCGTATTCTGGCAGCGGCAATGGTAGAGAAAGCAAAAAGCGGTCACCCGGGTGGTGCACTTGGCGGTTCGGATTTCGTTAATGTACTCTTCTCGGAGTTCCTTCGTTACGACCCTGAGAATCCAGGTTGGGAAGCACGCGACCGTTTCTTCTTAGACCCAGGTCATATGGCTCCGATGCTGTATAGTCAGCTCTGTCTTGCAGGTAAGTACAGTTTGGATGAGTTGCAGACGCTTCGTCAATGGGGCAGCGTCGTTCCCGGTCACCCGGAGCGCGATATTGAGCGTGGTGTAGAGAACACGAGCGGCCCGCTTGGTCAAGGACATGTATTCGCAGTTGGAGCAGCTATCGCGGCTAAATGGTTCAACGCACGCGTAGGCGAGATGCACAATCCGAATATCTATGCGTTTATCTCAGACGGCGGTGTACAAGAGGAGATTTCACAAGGTGCAGGTCGTATTGCCGGTCACTTGGGATTGGATAACCTGATCATGTTCTATGACTCAAATGAGATACAGCTTTCGACGGGTTGCAAGGATGTGACCAGCGAGGATGTAGCTATGAAATACGAAGCATGGGGCTGGTTCGTTCAGGAGATTGCCGGTAATGACCCGGACGCTATTCGCGAAGCGCTGAAGAAAGCGATTGCAGAGAAGAATCGTCCGTCGCTGATTATCGGCCACACAGCTATGGGTAAGGGCGCAGTCACGGAAAGCGGTGAGAGCTTTGAAGGCCAATGCTCTACCCACGGTCAACCATTAAGCAAATCCGGTGCGTCGTTTGAGAAGACGGTTGAGCACCTCGGTGGCGACCCGACAAATCCGTTCCAGATCTTCCCTGAAGTGAAGAAACTATACGACGACCGCGCCGCCGAACTGCGCGAGTATGCAAATAACTACTACGTTAAATATCGTGCATGGAAAGAGGCTAATCCGACCACAGCAGCTGAATACGAGGCATATATGAGCGGCGAGACACCTTGCTTAGACTGGAGTTTGGTTGAGCAAAAAGCAGGCGATTCGACCCGTGGTGCAAGTGCCAAAGTGCTGTCGTTCCTGGCTGAGAATGTTGGGAACATGATTGTTTCGAGTGCAGACTTGAGCAATAGTGATAAGACGGACGGCTTCTTGAAAAAGACACACGCGCTGAAGAAAGGTGATTTCACAGGTCGGTTCCTGCAAGCCGGTGTGAGCGAGTTAACGATGGCTTGCCTGTGCATGGGTATGGCTTTGCACGGCGGTATCATCCCTGCTTGCGCTACGTTCTTTGTATTCAGCGACTATATGAAACCAGCTGTTCGTTTGGCAGCACTAATGGAGTTACCGGTTAAGTTTATCTGGAGTCACGATGCATTCCGCGTAGGCGAAGATGGCCCAACGCATGAGCCTGTAGAGCAAGAAGCACAGATTCGTCTGATGGAGAAACTGCATAACCATTCCGGCAAACCGTCCATGCTCGTTCTCCGTCCGGCAGATGCCGAGGAGACCACTCTCGCATGGCGCTGCGCTATCGAGAACACCGCTACACCGACAGCCCTCATCCTCAGCCGTCAAGATATCGCTCCTGTGCCTAACGTGAACCTCGAGGGCTTCCGTAAAGGTGCATATATCGTATCGAAAGACGAGAATCCACAAGTAGTATTGCTGGCTTCCGGCTCTGAGGTTGCGACGTTAATGGCAGGCGCAGAGCTGCTGCGCAAAGAGGGCATTCGCTTGCAGGTAGTGAGCGTTCCGAGTGAAGGATTGTTCCGTCAACAGCCTATTGAGTATCAGAACGAGATTCTGCCGAAAGGCATTAAGCGCTTCGGAATGACAGCCGGTTTGCCGTGCACGCTCGAAGGTCTGGTAGGCGACAATGGCGCTATCTGGGGACTTGAGAGTTTCGGCTTCAGCGCACCGTACAAAGTGCTTGACGAGAAACTCGGCTTCACGGCACAGAACGTCTATGACCAGGTGAAAAAGTTGCTGTAAACATTATACTTTAAACATAAAACATTCATTAATGGATTATAATTTTAGTGACATCGAGCAACGGTGGCAAACCGAGTGGGAGAAAAATCAGATCTACAAGGTAAGCAACCAAAGTAACAAACAACCATTTTACGTACTGGACATGTTTCCGTATCCATCGGGAGCGGGATTGCATGTTGGTCACCCGCTAGGCTATATAGCGAGCGATATCTATAGCCGCTATAAACGTTTGCAAGGCTTTAATGTATTGCATCCGATGGGTTTTGATGCATACGGATTGCCGGCAGAACAATATGCCATTCAAACCGGTCAACATCCGGAGGTGACGACCAATAAGAATATAGCACGCTATATTGAACAACTGCGTAAGATTGGTTTCTGCTACGATTGGGATCGGGAAGTGCGCACCTGCGACCCTAAGTTCTATAAATGGACACAGTGGGCATTCCTCAAGATGTTCAACTCATACTACGACACGACTTTGCAGAAAGCACGTCCTATCTCGGAGTTAGTGGCAAAATGGGAAGAGAACGACCCGACTTGGAAGACGCTGAGCGAGAAAGAGCAACAGGAACGACTGATGAACTACCGCATTGCGTACTTGTCCGATACGAAAGTGAACTGGTGCCCGAAATTAGGTACGGTATTGGCTAACGATGAGGTGAGCGAAGGACTGAGTGTACGTGGTGGTTATCCTGTAGAACAGCGGGTAATGCGCCAATGGTCTTTGCGCGTGAGTGCTTACGCCGGTCGGTTGTTAGAAGGCTTAGACCGCGTCGATTGGACCGAGAGCCTCAAAGAGACTCAGCGTAACTGGATTGGCCGCAGCGAAGGCGCAGAGATGGTTTTCTTAGTCAAAAGTCGAAAGTCAAAAGCCGAAAGCGAAGATTTTCCGATGACTATCTTCACCACCCGCGCGGATACGGTGTTCGGTGTGACATTTATGGTATTAGCACCTGAGAGCGAATATGTTCAACGCGTAGTAACCGATGAGCAACGCGAAGAAGTAGAGGCATATCTTGCTCGCTGCAAGAACCGTACAGAGCGCGAACGCATCGCTGACCGCCGCGTAACAGGTGTGTTCACAGGCAGTTACGCTATCAATCCGCTAACGAATGGTGAGATACCTATTTATATTTCCGATTACGTGCTCGCAGGCTATGGCACAGGCGCAATAATGGCTGTTCCGGCACACGATAGCCGCGACTACGCATTTGCCAAGCACTTCAATCTGCCGATTATTCCGCTGATTGAAGGCGCAGACGTGAGCGAAGAGAGTTTCGACGCTAAGGAAGGTAAGATGATGAACTCCGGTTTTCTCAATGGCATGGAAGTCAAAGATGCAATCCAAGCGATGAAGGAGTATATCACCAACACAGGAATTGGTCACGTGAAAGTCAATTATCGTCTGCGCGACGCTATTTTTAGCCGTCAACGTTATTGGGGCGAACCGTTCCCAATCTACTATAAGGACAATATGCCTTATGGCCTTCCTGAAGATGAGTTACCATTGCAACTGCCTGAGATAAAAGAGTTTAAACCTACGTCAGACGGTCGTCCGCCACTTGGTAATGCAGAGAACTGGACGTATAATGGTTATCCGCTTGAGCTTTGCACGATGCCTGGTTTTGCAGGTTCGAGTGCATACTATCTGCGCTATATGGATAATCATAACGACCAAGCGCTTGTGGACAAAAAAGTGAACGAATATTGGCGGCAAGTGGACTTATATATCGGCGGGACGGAACATGCAACCGGTCACTTGATTTATAGCCGCTTCTGGAATAAGTTCCTATATGATTTAGGCTATGTATGCGAAGACGAGCCGTTCAAGAAACTGATTAACCAAGGTATGATTCAAGGTCGTTCGAACTTCGTATATCGTTATATCGGCGAAGGCGCAACCGGTAACTTGTATATCAGCTATAACCTTATCGATAATCCGGAGTACAAGGATAAAGTGCAACCGATACATGTGGATGTGAATATTGTTCATAATGACGTATTGGATATTCACGCCTTCCGCGCTTGGATGCCGGAGTTCAGAAATGCTCAGTTTATCTTTGCCGACGGCACAAGCAACGAGGTGGAAGACAATCCGAATATAGGTGTTTCTATGCCTAAGCAGTATATCTGCGGTTGGGCAGTGGAGAAGATGTCGAAGTCGATGTTCAATGTAGTCAACCCAGACGATGTGATAGCTCAATATGGCGCAGACACGTTGCGTCTCTACGAGATGTTCCTTGGTCCGCTGGAGATGAGCAAACCATGGGATACGAATGGTATCGATGGCGTTCACCGTTTCCTGCGCAAGCTATGGAACATGTACGAAACGATTACCGACGACGAGCCGACAATGGACGAATTACGCAGTTTGCATAAGCTGATTAAGAAAGTAACGTGGGACATCGAGAACTTCTCGTTCAACACATCTATTCCGGCATTTATGATTGCCGTGAACGAATTAAGCAAGTGCAATAAACGCGCTATCTTGGAACAGATTGCTGTGCTGATTGCTCCTTATGCTCCGCATATTGCTGAAGAAGCATGGCACCGCTGCAAAGGTGACAGATGCGGTTTCGTTGTGAACGCAGAGTGGCCGAAGTGCAATGAGGAATACTTAGTTGAGAATAATATCAACTACCCGATTCAGTTCAACGGAAAAGTGCGCTTTACGCTGTCGCTGCCGAAAGACATGACGAAAGAAGATGTGGAGAAGACCGTGATGGAGAACGAACAGACCGGTAAATATCTGGCAGGTAATGCGCCAAAAAAAGTGATTGTTGTTCCGGGTAGGATCGTGAATATTGTCATTTAGTATGCGCAACATCTATTGCCTAGTCATTGCCTTAAGCCTGCTATTTTGCGGATGTGAAAAAAGCGAACAGCAAGATGGACTTATCGGATGGGAGATCTCGTTCGGCATTAACGTGTCCACTTCAACCATAACTCCTGGTTTGACATCCGAATATATAGACTCCATTTGCACCGTGATTGCGGCAGAGAGCGAATACAATAAGCTTGGTGGCAACCATGTTATTTTACGCAAGTTGAAAGAAGGCAACGAGTTGAAGCAGAAAGCAATCGAGTTCTCCAAAGCCGTTGACCAACGCATTAAGGAAAAATGGGGCAATGAAGTACAAGTAGATAGTCGCTATACAAAGTTACAAATTGCATTTGATGCTGATTACGTCACGACGACGGAAACAGTGGCCATTTATAAGTATAAATAAGCATTTGACTTGCCAAAAATCAAAAAAAAGAGGATTAAAGTTATTTTTTTTGAAAAATATTTGGTCAGTTAAAAAAAAAGCAGTACCTTTGCAGCCGCTTTTGAAAAAAGCAGGAGAATCAGTAGCTCAGCAGGTAGAGCACATCCCTTTTAAGGATGGGGTCCTGGGTTCGAGCCCCAGCTGGTTCACAAGAGCAGAGGTCGCGAGATCTCTGCTTTTTGTTTTTAGTATAAAGTCTATGAATATTGCATTGACATATCAACGACGCGAGACTACCACCACCCAAGTTGGCGGACTTCGTATCGGTTCTGCATATCCTATTCGGATACAGACAATGGCCAACACCTCAACAAATGATATAGAAGCCAGTGTTGCGCAAGTTTTACGCTGCGAAAAAGCAGGTGCAGAATTATTCCGTTTCACGACTCAAGGTGCGCGAGAAGTGGAGTCGCTCAAGCAGATTGAAGACCAATTGCATACCCTGGGAAGTCAGATTCCTTTAGTGGCAGATATCCATTTCCGTTCTGATGTAGCGGATATGGCAGCCGAAGTATGTGAGAAAGTGCGTATCAATCCGGGCAACTACGCTCCTGACCAAAGCACTTTGCATGAGCGTTTTAGCCATTTGCTTACAGTATGTCGTCAACACCAAACGGCTATCCGCATTGGCGTTAATCATGGCAGTCTGGCACCGCGAATCGTGGAGCAATATGGTGACACGCCAGAAGGTATGGTAGCCAGTTGCATGGAGTTCTTGCATATTGCCAACAAAGAGAAGTTCTATAATATCGTGCTCAGCATCAAAGCATCCAACACACGCGTTATGGTGGATACAGTGCGGCTACTGGTGGAAACGATGGATAAGGAAGATATGCACTACCCTATTCATTTGGGCGTTACGGAAGCAGGTGAAGGCGAAGACGGCCGCATTAAGTCAGCAGTCGGTATAGGTGCCTTGCTGGCAGATGGTATAGGTGACACTATCCGCGTAAGTCTCAGCGAAGAGCCGGAAGCTGAAATACCTGTGGCTAAAGAATTAGTGCGTTATTTTGTGGATCCGAAGAGCCCTCGTTATGACGAACAGCACATCATCAGTTACGACGAAGAGAAACGGGGGATTTTCTACTATAGTACGGAGAAAGAGTGGTCATTATTCCAACTGCATGCTGCTGCGGAATGCGGACGACTCTTGTGGCAATACGGCTGCGATAAGTTAGAACTACTCAATCCGAATTTTGACTTAAGACACGTAGAATCCTTGAGTAAAGATATTCTGCAGGCAGCACGAGTGAAAATGTATAAAACCGAGTTTACGTCTTGCCCGGGTTGCGGTCGTACAATGTTCGACTTGCAAACTACTATCACGCAAGTCAAGAAAGGTATCACTGAACGTCTGGGCAACAAGGCTCGTGGACTGAAGATAGCTATTATGGGGTGTATCGTAAATGGACCGGGCGAAATGGCGGATGCCGACTATGGCTATGTGGGTGCAGGAAAAGACCGCATTAGTCTATACCGAGGAAAAGATTGCGTGCTCAAGAACATCCCGCAAAACGAAGCAGTGAAACAATTAGTGGAACTGATAGAGAACGATAATATATAATAAAAATGCAAATAAAATTTGCATATATCAACTAAAAGCAGTACTTTTGCACCAAATTTGGCAATAAATAATTTATAAACTATACAAACATGAAAAAATCTCCTTTGCAAATTGCCCGTCAAGCTTACCAGCCCAAGATGCCGGTGGCGTTGAATGGAAATGTTCGTTTATCTGAAGGTGCAGCAACTCAATCCGTAGCTGACCAAGCAGAGATTAAACAATTGTTCCCTAACACATACGGTCTGCCAATTATCACGATGGAGCCTGCCGATGGTGAGCCAAAGAGTGAGTCCATCAACGTAGGTGTTATCTTGTCCGGTGGTCAAGCTCCCGGCGGTCACAACGTGATTTGCGGTTTGTTCGACCGTCTCAAACGTCTGAATCCAACTAATAAACTATATGGTTTCCTCGGCGGCCCAAGCGGTTTGATTGAAGGCAAATACCAAGAACTGACTGCTGATATTATTGATGAGTATCGTAATACCGGTGGTTTTGATATTATCGGTTCCGGTCGTACAAAACTGGAAGAGACATGGCAGTTTGACAACGGAATTGAGGTATGCAATAAGTTAGGTATCAAGGCAGTTGTTATCATTGGCGGTGACGACTCAAACACCAACGCTTGCGTGCTGGCAGAATACTATCTGCAGAAGAAATGCGGTATTCAAGTAATCGGTTGCCCAAAGACTATTGACGGCGACTTGAAAAACGAGATGATTGAAACCTCTTTCGGCTTCGACACCGCTTGCAAGACCTATGCAGAGTTAATTGGTAATATCCAACGCGATGCTAACTCAGCAAAGAAATACTGGCACTTCATCCGTCTAATGGGCCGCAGCGCAAGTCATATCGCATTGGAATGTGCTTTGCAAAGTCAGCCTAACATCTGCCTCATCTCTGAGGAAGTTGAGGCTAAAAATATGACGCTAAACGATATCGTTGAGCAGATTGTAGAAGTGATTGTTGATCGCTCCAACGCAGGCCTCAATTTCGGTACAATTCTTATTCCGGAAGGTCTGATTGAGTTTATTCCGGCTATGCGCGTGCTGATTCAAGAGTTGAATGACATGCTAGCTCAAAACGAAGAGTTTGCTTCGCTGGAAGGTGATGACGCTAAGCGTGAATATGTTAAATCCATGCTGACACCGGCATCCTGCGAGTTGTATCGTTCACTGCCGAAGGGTATCGCTCGCCAACTCACACTGGATCGCGATCCTCATGGTAACGTCATGGTGTCTCAAATTGAGACCGAGAAACTGCTTATCGAGATGGTGGCTAAACGTTTGGCAGTGCTCAAAGCCAATGGTACCTACAAAGGCAAATTCTCTGCACTCAACCACTTCTTCGGTTACGAAGGACGTTGTGCTATCCCATCCAACTTCGACGCAGACTATTGCTACTCTATTGGTGTTACTGCAGCCCATCTGATTGCAGCAGGCAAAACAGGATATATGTCACTCGTTCGGAACCTGACACGTCCGGCTGCTGAATGGTTGGCTGGTGGTGTACCTATCACGATGATGATGAATATGGAGAAACGTAACGGTAAAATGAAACCCGTTATCCAAAAAGCTTTGGTTGATTTGAATGGAGCTCCATTTATGTACTTCAAAAAACATCGTGCTGCATGGGCAGATGCTAACACCAGTTATATCTATCCGGGTCCGATTCAATATTACGGGCCAACAGAGGTTTGTGACCAACCGACTATTACTCTTAAATTGGAACGTGGTGCGCAGTAAACTGCTTTTTATAGGATTGATGCTCTGTTCGAGTCTGTGCTTCGCACAGATTCCGACGGAGCGTCTATATACCGCTTGGGAAAAGGAAGATATGGATGTTTGGCGCAATTTTCTGGATAGCACCAAATGGGAAACACTTTCTAAAGCCGACCAAGCGGTTTATATCAATTATGAATACGGCTATGTAGCTCTCGTAGCTGACGGCCAAGTGCAAGATGAGAAAAATGCTCGGATAGATACGTTCGCAACGCATCTACAGAGTTTACGTTATTACTTGCCGTCAGCACCTTTCATGGCTTATAAGGCTGCAGAGTGTGCTTTCCGCGCTAAGGTTAGTAAGCTTGACCTCATACCGATGGGACTTAAAGCGCAGCGTTACGTACGTTCAGCTTTTTCGTATGACAAGAAAGACCCATTAGCTCTTACGGTAGCCGGAGTCTTGGACTTCTATACGCCACCTTTATTCGGAGGTAGTCGCACACGTGCAATGCACTATTTCAAAGAAGCTACCAAGTATTACGAGTTATCCGGAGATACGGTGAATAACTGGAACTATAAGATGGCGCAAACAGCAGACACGTTTTTTGCACCTAAGAAGTGAAATTGACTAAGCGGATATACATAGTACTCACTCTATTGTGCGTGGTGCTCGCGATGCCGACCCACGCACAATATGTAGGCAGCGGAACAAGTGCTTTTGCCTTTTTAGACCTGCCAATCTCCTCACGATTGAATGCGTTAGGCGGAACAAACGTGAGCATACGGGACGGCGAAATATCAATGGGTATGTGCAACCCTGCGCTCTTGGGCGACATGACCGATAAAGTGCTGGAGTTGAACTATGCCTACTTCTTGCCGGGAACGAACTTCGCGAGTGTGCTGTATGGACATAATTTTGGTGAAGCCAAGTTCATTCCTATCAAAGAGGACGCCATGGACAAACCGGAGAAGCCTAACTACTTTGCGGTAGGCGTACATTATTTGGATTATGGTCGAATGGCTTATGCCGATGTGGACGGCAACAAGACCGGCGGAACTTTTGGTGCCCGGGATATCTTGATTGATGCCATGTATGCCCGTCAATTGGGTCCGCACTTCACTGTTGGTGTGACGCTCAAACCTATTATGTCGTTCTACGAGCACTATTCAGCTTTTGCTTTAGGAGCCGATGTGGGAGCGCATTTCCAACTGAAGGATTCTACCTTCCAACTTGGTCTCGTTCTGCAGAATATCGGATGGCAGCTAAAGGGTTTCTACTCCGACGAGGGAGGTCAGGTTCGTGAGATGCTACCACTGAACCTACAGTTAGGTTTGAACTACCGCTTCAAACACGCACCTATTCGTATCGGTATGACGATTCACAATATCCAGCAATGGAACTTAGGCTACGAACACACGAACTTACTGAAAGACGAAGTGGCCGATATCAAATGGTATGATATGATGTTTCGCCATACCATCTTCTTCCTTGATATCACTCCCAAAAGCGAGCGATTCTACATCACGCTCAGCTACAACCACCGCCGTCGTGCCGAAATGCATATCCAAGACCAATTCTCTATAGCAGGTTTGGCAATCGGCGCAGGCGTACGCATTTATAAATTCCGTGTTGGATTTGCATTCACGCAAGCAACCAAGAATAACTTTACCTACCAAGCCAGCCTTGCGTTGGACATCAATTCATTACTCAAATGAGAAAAATTATTGTAGCAATAGACGGCTATTCGTCATGTGGTAAATCAACCGTAGCCAAACAATTGGCTCAGTACGCAGGCTACACCTATGTGGATACAGGCGCTATGTATCGCGCAGTAGCATTAGCTGTTTCCCGCGCAGGAGTGGCAGGTGATGAGAAACAGATTATTGCCCTCTTACCGCAGATAAAGATATCGTTTATTCAAACGGCTAACGGTCAGCACGTCTGTCTCAACGGCGAAGATGTCGAGAGCCATATACGCACGATAGAAATTGGCAACATGGCTTCACAAGTGGCTGTAATTGGTGAAGTAAGACATTTCCTCGTTAAACAACAGCAAGAATTAGGTGATGCGAAAGGTATAGTCATGGACGGCCGTGATATCGGAACAGTGGTTTTTCCAAACGCCGAACTCAAACTATTCCTAACTGCACGACCGGAAGTGCGTGCTCAGCGACGCTTGCTGGAGTTGCAAGAGAAAGGTGAACATCCTGTTTACGAAGACGTACTGCATGACGTCAACGACCGCGATTATCGCGACACGCATCGTGCCGAATCGCCTCTGCGCCAAGCACATGATGCTATCGTCGTAGATAATTCCGACATGACTAAGGAAGAACAAATGCTCCATATCCAACGTCTCTTCGATGATTGTATCAATAGACAATAACTCCGGCTTCTGTTTCGGCGTCACAAGCGCTATTCGCACAGCGGAAGAAGAACTGGCGAAAGGTCAGCTCTTTTGTCTTGGAGATATTGTGCACAACGGACAAGAAGTAAAACGATTGGAGCAACTCGGACTCGAGACTATCGATTACGACGACTTACGCACCTTACATAATGTACGCGTGCTCCTACGCGCGCACGGAGAACCGCCTTCAACCTATCATATCGCGCACAATAACGGTATCGAAATTATCGATGCCACCTGTCCCGTAGTGAAAAAACTGCAAGAGCGGATTCATAAAACCTACATCGAACATCGCGATGCACAAATAGTTATATACGGAAAAGCGGGACATGCAGAAGTCATCGGCTTGCAGGGACAAACGAACAACACAGCCATTATTATTGAGAATGAGAAAGACTTAGACAAAATTGACTTCACGCGTGATATTTATCTTTTTTCTCAAACGACAAAGTCGGTAGAAGGTTTCCGCACACTTATTGACGTTATTAAGTCGCGTAAAAATGGTGGAGTATTTGAGTACCACGACACCATTTGCAGAAGTGTTGCTAATCGCGTTGAGCATCTCAAAGCCTTTGCTGCCGAACAGGACTTGGTCCTTTTTGTAGGTGGTCGCAAATCCTCTAACGCCAAAGTACTGTTTGAGCACTGCCGCGAAGCCAATTCCAACACCTACTTCATCGAAAGTGCCAACGAGGTGAAAGAGGACCTTTCCTCATTTAACCTTTCACCCACTACAAAAATCGGTATCTGCGGCGCGACCAGCACACCGCAATGGCTCATGCAACAAGTCGCAGAAGCTCTTCAAAAACTACAAAAACAAATCCAAAAATCCTAGACAATCCCTAGACTTTATTGCTGCTCTTGAGCCACTCCAGCAACTCTTTCATAGAAGGGAAGACAAGGTCGGCTCCTTCGTTCCATAATGCAGCATCGGCAAGAGGACCGGTGTTAACAGCAATAACAAACAATCCGGCAGCCTTTCCCGAACGCACACCTAAAGGTGCATTCTCAATCACACAACAATCTTTCTTTGGATACTTACTTCTATCCCAAGCAAGCAGATATGGCTCTGGGTCTGGTTTGCAATGCGTCACATCAAAGGCCGTTATCATTCGCGAACGCTCAAAGAACGGCCCTATTCGAGTGTTCAGGTTATCCAGCAGAGAAGATTTTGCACTACCTGTCACCACCCATATTTCTTTCTTGTTCTTCTTGAGAAAACGCAGTACATCCACTACTCCTTCTATCGGCTCAACCTCACCCAATGTTCTAAATATTTCACATTGCTCTTCGTAAATATCCCAAATCTCATCCTCACTGGCTTCACGATGCTCCAGTTCCCAAATAGCCTCGCGGATAACCTCTTTACCCGTGCGACCTTCATTCACAAAAGCATCTTCCTCGGAGAAGTCAAATCCGTGTCGATGCATAACTTCCGCCCAAGCACGAGCGTGCTTGGGCATGGAGTCATACAGTATTCCGTCCTGATCAAAGAAAAACGCTTTCATTATTGATGTTGCTCACGCAATAGGTCATTAACGGTCTTCACCGGATTAAACGTTGAAATAGGTACTTCCACAAAGTAGGTGTTCCAGCGACTCATAGCACCATTCCACAAACCCGGCAACTCAAGAGCCAGCAACTCTTTACCATCTTTGGACTTATGGGAGATAAAACCGGTCTTCGGATCAACGAACTTAGGCAGGTCGAACGGTTTGCCCTGATAATCCTTGATAGCGCAAACGAGATCTACCGGATTAAAGTGCGTAGAAGTAGCCATTAAGGATTGGTCTTCAATCTGCGAGGACTCAAGAATCTGGCAGGAGATAGAACCATCCTCTTC
>CACXYM010000021.1 GCA_902771935.1 uncultured Bacteroidales bacterium | reverse complement strand
AAAAATGGAAACTTTTTTCACTTTTCAAGTTTCCATTTTTCCTTTTGCTAAGTCGAAGTGACAAAAAGCAGGTACCGTTTTACCGGTAACTCGTGACTATAATATCACGAAGATTTATTTCACCTCTTGGCCGGTAACCGTAAAGGTCTTGCCGTCGCGAAGAATGTAGAGTTGTCCGTTGCGGATGAACTTGCCATTAGCGGTTTTGCCATTAGCGATTTGCTCAAGAGCAGCCGGTTTGTCGAGTTTGATCTCTTTGATTACATTATTGTCAGCATCAACGAGCGTTTTTGAGCTTGTGCTATATGTAGCCGCAACACTCCATTTCATAGCGGAAGAAGCCATAATCAGGTTGTCGAACTCACCAATTGCAGCTTGCGTGGTCTTGATGTCCATCGGTGTGGTGTTGAGTTTGAGTACGTCTTTTTCTGAAACCATAGGAGTACCTACAATACCTTTGAGCACAGCATCAATAGTCAGATTCTTGAAGCTGCCGATTTCCAGACCATCGGTTGCGTAGATGCCGTAACATTTGTCATTACCATTGATCTCAAGTGTAGCGTCCTTATCACCATTCAGTTGGCCAGCATCTCCGTAGAATCCTATGCGCTCATCGGTCTTTGAGGTTGTGTTCGTGAATTTGTTTTTACCTTTGAGATAAATGACAGCCTTGTTGGTGGAAATGGATAATGGTCCATCAATAGTGACGTTGTCGAGCGTAACGGTGCGGGTTGCTTTGTCGTAAGAAACGGAACCTTCTTTGATTTCAGCCGGAGTGAACTCTTTGTCCGGATACATCCAAGTATCGCCAACTTTAACAACGTACGGGCAAACGATAGAGAGATTACCAGCGTATTCTACGTTGTTTTTAGCGAAGGTCTTATTGTCTTTAACTGTAACGCCTTCGGTTCTAATTTCGCCGCCAACGTATAGGCTTTCATAGCCCATTGTGATTTGGTTTTTTTCTGAAGCGTTAACGGTGAGGTCAGCCATCCAGAATGTTAAGTATTGCTTATCTATTGAAGCGCTTGAGCCATAGAAGACAGGCTGGTTAGCACTGGTTGTGGTGATAGTAACAGGGAAAGCGTCACCAATTAAATCACCGAAGCAAAATGTAGCGTTGTAGTTAGCTTGCATAATGATAGATTTACCGGAAATTTCCAGCGAAGCGGTTCCCGGATCTTTTGCCATAAAATACATAACGGCACTTGTTTTTGAACCGGTTGTAGGACTTTGAAGCAGAACACCAGTTGTGGAACCACCATCAGCAATAATAGCGTTTTTACCTACAAGATGGATGTAGATATATTGGAAGTTTTCGTCGCATGTGAAACCAAGGACTTCGCTGGCGTTGGTACCTTTCAATGTGGCGTTGTTGAGAGTGACATCAACAATTTTGTCGGCAGCATAAAACGTAACGGCCACTTTACCGTCGCCAAAGACATCCGGAACGTCTTCGGCTGTAGAGATGGACACAGACCTCTTGGCCGGATCTGCAATGTCAGTGTTCTGGATGTACAGTTGGAATGCATTTGCTGCGACAGCTACTGTCAGGGCAGCAAGAGAGAGGAAAATTTTTCTCATAATAAGAACATTTTGGGTTAATAATTTAATTTTTTATGCGCAAATAATTGCGTACGCTGTATTTCTTAGTTGATTATGCCGTTATTCTTATCCCTTTCCAAATGCTCTGCTATACGCTTTCGGCCGTATTTGAGCATCTTAAAGCAGAATATATAGAAGCAGATTAGAAGGATTCCTGACCACATCGATCCCACTTGGCTCATCATAAGCAACGCGTCATACGTTCCATGCAGCAACACAGGAACCCAGAAAACGCGGAATGACTTACGCCAACTCATATCGCCGAAATAAACCATCGAATAGAAATAGCCCATCGCAACAGCAAAAAGGAAATGTCCCGGCACAGCAAACATAGCTCGGCCAACCGCTACAGATTGCCACGATTCAAGGTTCGAGAACAGATATATAATATTCTCCGTCGCCGCAAAACCCATTCCGACACAAACGGCATAAACGATACCGTCAAAACGTTCGTCAAAGACCTTACTGCGTCTTAGCAACAACCACAACATCAGCAACTTAGCCAACTCCTCCGGAATAGCTGCACCTACAAAGGCTTTCCAAGCGGCGCCAAGCAATGTCGTAGGACTATCAGGCACAAAACTCAACCACGACAACAGCAATTCAAGACACATTGCAATTCCGGCCGACACAACGCCATAGAAAAATCCTAACGCTATCTCAAAAAAAGGCTCGCGCTGGTACTTATCTCTCAACCAGATGTATAAAACCAATAGAAAAGCCGGCATGATAGCTGCCAAAAGAACCGTATAAACATTATCTATCTGCATATCAACAAATTATCTATTCCTTAACAAACACAGCATACCCTTTTTTCGGCAAGGTCAACTTCGTCGTCGCAGCCAGTTGCACCTTCTTCTGAACCACTTTTTCGGCTATCGTTTCGCTATTAAGCCACTGTGAATAAACACCTTCTTCTATGCCTTTTATCTCGCAAGTAGCAGAGTCTGCCGCAAGGCTGACCACTACCAAAACCGTATTATCGCCTTTCACCTTCTTATAGGCCATAAAGGCACTATGCGAACATTGCAAAAACGTTGTCGTTGCCCTGTCCGTTTTCTTGCCGCTGCCCAGAGCGGCCTGAGTATGACGAAGTGCAACCAACGTGCGAATCGTGTTCTGCAACTGAGGATTCGAGTTACTCCAGTTGATTGCATCACGACTGAAATAATCCTGAACCTTACGATAACCTATTTCCTGACCATTATACAGCAGCGGCATGCCATATAGCGTGAATTCCACAACGGTCAACGGAGCAACGTTCCCACCAAAGTAACCGAAATAATTCGTTCCATCACCTGTATCGTCATGGTTCGTCAGATAAACCATACGGTCCATATTGGCGTAACTGCTGTTGTTGATCAGCGACCGGCACTCTGTTTTCAGTTTCGACGCAGACTCACTCTTGCCTACATTCGCTTTCAAACGATAGTGGTGACCAACCGTATAGTCATAATCAAAACCAACGGATAACAATGCCGCCTTTTCAGGCTGGAAGTCCGATTCACCCAACATCCATATCTTACGACCCGCGGCTTCTTGCAACTTGGGAATGGTAGCCGACCAGAAGTCAGCAGGAAGAGCTGGAGAAGACACATAATCGCAACGGAAACCGTCTATGTCTGCCTCTTTAATCCAATAAATCATCGCTTCCTGCATCGCATTCCGCATATCGGTACTCGAATAATCCAACTGATACACATCGCCATAGTTGTTCGGATGAACGATTTTGCCGTCTTTCCACTGGTAGTAATCCGGATGAGCCGTCACCCAAACATGATCCAGTCCGGTGTGATTAGGAACCCAGTCCAACCACACTTCCATGCCCAGCGAGTGCGCTTTGTTCACAAATGATTTGAAGTCCGCCATACTACCATGGTCAGGATTAACCGCCGTATAGTCATGCAACGCATAGGGACTACCGAGTGCGCCAATCTTGCCTTCCTTACTGCGGGGCTGAATAGGCATCAGCCACACAATATCTATACCCAACTTCCGCAAGTCTGCCAACTTGTTTTCAGCGGCTTTGAAAGTGCCTTGCGTCGTGAAATTGTACACGTTCATTTCGTAGATAACGCGGTTGTTTTCGCCAAGAGGCTTCGTGTTATCCACATCCAGAGCCGTTTCCTTATTCGTGTCATCTTCTGGACTTTCAGGCTCAGTTTCTGATTTGCAGCCTGCCAACAAGGCCACTACTGCAAATGCCATCAGAAGAAAATAGTGCTTTTTCATAATACCATATTTTTACTTTCGCCCGCAAAGTTACTACAAAATGCCGACATAGCCAAATATTTTACACAAAAAAAATAATTTTAGCTAACTTTATACCCTTTTCCGCCATTTTCTCCACTCCCTCCCTCATTCTCTAACTCCCTCATTCCCCAATTCTCTAATTCTCTAACTCCCAAATCCCCCATCAATTCTAGAAATTAGTATGTGATTAGTATGTGATTACTATGTGATTAGTATGTGATTACTATGATATTACTATAATTATACTATAATTATACTATGATTCTACTATATTGTTACTATGTTAGAAGCCTTATTCCATCGGAATCCTAATATAATTTCTGCATTTTTTTTGTATATTCCACAAAAAAGCAGTACCTTTGCAGCCTAATTTGAGTACTATGCAAGATATCATCATTATCGGTTCCGGCCCCGCCGGCTATACAGCCGCTATTTATGCGGCAAGAGCTAATCATGCTCCATTATTGATTGAAGGACCGCAATTAGGCGGACAACTGACAACAACGACCGAAGTGGAGAACTTCCCCGGTTACCCGGAAGGAGTCGAACCATATCAGATGATGGACGACTTGCGCAGACAGGCAGAGCGCTTCGGAACGACCTTCGTTTCGGGTGTGGTAACTAAAGTAGAACTTGGCAACCCGCACCGGATAACCGTTGAAGATACAGATGTTTACGAAACCAAAGCCGTTATTATCGCTACAGGTGCCAGTGCTAAGTATCTGGGGCTGCCATCCGAGCAAACGTATCGCGGACTTGGAGTGAGTGCCTGTGCCACTTGCGACGGATTCTTCTACCGCAAAAAAACCGTAGCCGTTGTAGGCGGTGGTGACACTGCTTGCGAAGAAGCACAGTATCTCGCCGGATTATGCGAAAAAGTGTATCTCATCGTGCGCAAACCTTTCCTGCGTGCCTCACAAATAATGCAAGATCGCGTGCTGAACAATCCGAAGATAGAAGTGCTCTTCGAGCACAATACGCTTCAACTGACCGGCGAAGGAAAAGTGCAGGGCGCTGACCTCATCTACCGCAAAGGCGAAGCAGACGAAGAGATTCGTCATATCAATATTGATGGCTTCTTCCTCGCTATCGGCCATCATCCTAACACCCAGCTCTTTGCTGACAGCCTCGCACGAAACGAGGAAGGATACTTGCTGGTAGATGGCGTAAGTCAGCAATGCCTCACTATCGACAAACAAATCGCCCACGGCGTATTTGCCGCAGGCGATTGTTGCGATCCGCATTATCGTCAAGCTGTTGTTGCTGCAGGTTCAGGATGCAAAGCAGCTATCGATGCGGATAAATATCTCAAAACATTATAAGAACAGAACGATTAACAATTGTCCTGTTAACACTCTCAGGAACATAGTCAACGGATAAACGGTAGAGTAAGCAACAGCTGCTCTATCGTTTATTGTTGATTGGGAGGTAGCATAAGCCAATGCAGGCGGATCGGTTGTAGAACCCGCAATCAGTCCCATCAATGTGAAATAGTCCAACTTACCCCATTTGCGCGCAGCAAGACCAATAAGCAAAAGCGGCAACATCGTGATAATAACGCCGTAACCAATCCACAAATAACCACCGTCCAGGAGTGTTGGAATAAATGTTTTTCCTGCGCCGAAACCTACTGCACCAAGAAATAGCGCAATACCTATTTCGCGGATCATCAAGTTCGCAGAAGTCGTCGTATAAGTCACAACATGATAGCGCGTGCCAAATGCGCCAATAAGAATCGCCACAATAAGCGAACCGCCCGCTATACCAAGCTTAAACGGCTGTGATAGTCCCGGCAGCATAATCGGCAACGAACCAAGCGTAACACCTAATACAACACCAATAAACAGCGAAGCCAGATTAGGCGTATCAAGTTTCTTCGTGTTATTACCAAATGCTTCGGCTATCTTATCTACCGCTTCCTTTTCACCTACAACGGTCATACGATCGCCTAACTGCAGAATCAAATCCGGAGTAGCCAACAACTCTATTCCCGCGCGACGCACACGCGTAATCGTTATATTAAACGCTTCACGAACTTTGAGATCGCAAATCTTCTTTCCATTGATTTTAGGCTTTGTAATAACTATATGCTGATTGACAAGATGCACATTCTTCTCTTTCTCTTCCCAGCGAATATCAACAGCCTGGCCAAGCAAGAGGACCGTCTTTTCATTCACAGAATCGGTTACTATACGCACTTTGTCTCCTACATGCAATATCGTATCTGCATCCGGCATAAACTCATTTCCGGAAGCGTCTAAAACACGACTAACAAGCAACGCAACATGTGTAAGCAACGACAAATCACGCACGCGAAGACCTTCCACTTGCGGATTGGTCAGTTCCAAATCATAATGTTCCACCTGCTTTTCTTCGCCCTTTTCCAGCTTCACACGTTCTTCCTCTTTGTCTAACTTGATGTTAAAGAATACTTTCAGCAGCATTACGGACACTAAAATACCTACTACGCCTAACGGATACGCCATCGCATAACCACTGGCAATATTCGTATTCACTTCTCCTGTAATATCTTGAAAAGCTTGCTCTGCTGCACCAAGTCCCGGCGTATTCGTTACCGCACCGAAGAGTACGCCCGTCATCGTCGCCATGTCTTCGCCACTAAAAGCGTGAATAGCCCAAGCCGTTATACAGCTCAACAGTACAATCGAAGCGGCAATCATATTCAACTTTAAACCACCTTTACCGAATGAAGAAAAGAAACCGGGACCGACCTGCAAACCGATTGAATACACAAAAAGTATCAGACCAAAATCCTTGGCAAAACTCTCCACACGTGGATCCAACTGCATGCCGAAATGACTACATGCAATCGCACAGAACAATATCCAGGTAATACCAAGAGTTATTCCCTTAAACTTTAGTTTCTCCGCCAAAAATATACCGCATCCGATAGCTAATGCCATTACAAAAATCGAATGCGCTATACCTGTTCCAAAAAATAAGTCGTGTAACCACATAGAATTATCAATATTCAGTAATTGTTTTTTGCGACCGCAAAATTACTGCTTTTCTATTAATTGCACAAATTATTTGTCATTTTGCTTGATTTTTGACACTTCTGCTTTACAAAAACCACAAAAACATGTTACAAAACATATTTTTTTGTCAAAATATTTGGCAGGGTACTGAAAAAGCAGTACTTTTGCACCGTGTTTTTCATGGTATTAGATTTTAAGGTTAAGTAAAGATTGGGTTGTCGCGAGACAATCCTTCTTTTTTTTTGTCTAAAAATTTGTATATTCCATTTTTTTGTTGTACTTTTGCAGCCAAATTGCATAGTATGGACTTTAAGAGTTTATATTTCTTGGGAATAGGCGGCATCGGAATGAGTGCGTTAGCGCGATACTATCGGGCTAAAGGCTTTGGTGTAGCAGGTTATGACCGCACACCGTCTATGCTTACGCGCGAGTTGGAAGAAGAAGGTATGGCTGTTATTTACGATGATAGTATTGATGCTTTCAACGTACAACTTTCAACTTTAGGGGTTACTATTTCACCTGCTGATACTATCGTAGTCCGTACACCGGCTGTGCCGGAAGATAATGCCATCTTTACTTACTTGCGCCAACAAGGGTATACCATTCTCAAGAGATCGGAGATATTAGGCATCGTGACACGACAAGAACGCGCTTTATGCGTTGCCGGCACCCACGGAAAAACCACAACCAGTACCATTCTTGCACATCTTTTGCACGAATCGCACGTGGGGACAAACGCTTTCTTGGGAGGAATAAGCAATAACTATCGATCTAATCTCTTATTGGACAAAAACAGCGATTTGGTGGTTGTGGAAGCAGATGAATACGACCGCTCCTTCCATCATTTGACGCCTTATATGTCCGTTATCACAAGTATCGATCCCGACCACTTGGATATATACAATACAGCCGCAGCCTATCAAGAAGGATTTAATATCTACGCAAGCCTGGTCACTGATACGATTGTGCTCAAACAAGGTTATCGATTGGACAACACACGGTTGAAAGCCAAAGTATATACCTATTGCGGCGAATGGACATCGGAGACACGACCGGATTTCTTTGCTACCAATATCGTTGTAAACGACGGACAAATAACCTTCGACATGGTTGGACCTAAAGTTAACGGAGAAGATTTGTCCGTGAAAAATCTGAATTTAGGAGTACCTGTGTGGGTGAATATAGAAAATAGTGTAGCCGCGATGGCCATAGCTCGTTTGAACGGAGTAACAGCCGAAGAAATACGGGCAGGTTTGGCATCCTATACAGGTGTATATCGCCGGTTTAATATACATATCAATACCCCGCGAATCGCCTATGTGGATGATTACGCCCACCACCCTACCGAACTGGAGGCTTCCATTTCTTCCATTCGCAGACTATATCCTGAGCGATACATAATAGGCGTCTTCCAACCGCATTTATACACACGCACTCGCGATTTCGCAGAAGGGTTCAAGCAAGTATTGCGCAAAGTGGACGAATTAGTGCTACTGCCTATCTATCCCGCACGGGAAAAACCAATTGAGGGCGTGACAAGCGAGATACTCGGAGGAAAAGTAGTGGAGAAGAAAGATTTAGTCACTTACTTGCGCGAACGAGTAGCAAAACAGTCCCGTCCGGTGGCAGTACTAACACTTGGCGCAGGAGACATAGACCGATTGGTAGATGATGTAAAGCATGCACTGGAGCATTAAGAACATATTGATTTGGCTGATGGCGATTCTTGTCGTAGGATATATCATCGGTATGGGTATATGGTCAAGCCGTCGCACCAGTCAGCAGCCGTGCCCAGGCTTAGAAATAACCATAACAGACTTGAATGAAAGGCAGTATGTGACCGTGGAAGAACTATCTCTTATGTTGCAAGGTCAAGGCCTTTACCCTGTCAAAAAACCTATCGCTTCCATCTCGACCGAGGCGATCGAACGCGCTATTGCGGCTCATCCAATGGTAAGGAAAGCGGAATGCTACCAAACACAAGCAGGAACGGTCTGTGTGCGTTTGTTACAACGAATTCCTGTGCTGCTTGTAGTAACCGGTAACGATAGTTATTATGTAGATATAGACCGTAAACGCATGCCTATACAAGAATCCGTAAAGACCCCTGTCTTGCTGGTACAAGGTAACGTGGGCGAACGAATGGCCAAGCAAGAGTTGACCGATTTGGCCATGTGGATATACGATAATCCGTACTGGCAAGAGAAAATAGCATCTGTCTATGTCGTAAACCCTAAAATGGTATATCTCATTCAGAAACCTGACGAGACGCATCTAATCTTAGGTGAAGTGAGTGGCTTCCGACGCAAGTTAGGCAAACTGCGCACATTATATGACAAAGGATTTGAGCAAATAGGCTGGAGAACATATAAAGAGATTGATTTGCGATATACAGGACAAGTAGTTGGGAGGAACTAAGATGGCAAGAAAGAGACAACAAGCAGCAGAATTGCCCCTTGTGGCAATTGATTTAGGCAGCAGTGGCGTTCGTGCTATGGCGGCCAAACGTGTGGATGCGGATTTGCTGCATATCTTGGCGGTAGAACAATCTACCAAGTTCCCTTGTACGGAACGCGGTGTAGTGGTTCAGTCGTCCAATGCCGGTTTTATGATTAGCGAAGTGCTCAGACTAATGGCCAACCGATTGCAACTGCCTGACCTGCCAACTGCTTTTGTACTCTTAGGCGGACGATCCATGCAAATCGTCCCTGTCTATTCCAAACGGGACCAAGTACATAAACGCGAAGTGTCCCAACGTTTGTTGGAAGAAATGGAAACAGAGTGCAAGAGTAAGATAGAAACCCATAACCCCGGTGTCGCCGTATTAGGCTTAGTGCCTGCGTACTTCAAGTTGGATAATGTGGAGCAGGAAGATAAACCCGAACCCGACCAGCGCGCAGAATTGGTGGAAGCCCATTATATTGCTTTCGTAGCACACAAAGAGTTGGAGACTCAGATACAAAAGAGTTTTGACCAAGCTGGCAAATCTATTGAGAAAGCCTTTGTTCGTCCCGAAGCACTCTTATCCGCTTTTGTAGCTTCAGACGGAGTAGAGATCCTGCGAGATGGATGTGCCGTTCTCGATATGGGTTCACAAACAACCACTTTGTCTATCTTCAAAGGCACAGAGTATTTGTACAACAAGGTTGTGCCGCAAGGTGGATACCATATCACCCGTGTCTTGGAGCAATCCGGAATAAGTCTGGCTACAGCAGAAAAACTCAAATGTCAGTTCGGTTGCGCTTCGCCGGCACAAGTAGAGAAGAATCTCAAACTCAAAGTACCGGCAGACCCGAATATCGTGGAAGGAGGCGTTCTGCATATCTCCAGCGACGATCTGGCACGCACCATCTTTATCAAACTCGAGGAGATACTCAAACCATTATTTGAGGCATTGAATACGTACGGAGACCGCATCAAAACACTCTACATAACCGGTGGTGCATCAATGCTGCAAGGCATGCAGGATTATTTGCAACAAAAGACAATGCTGCAAGTCATTTACGGCTCACATGACACTTTGGTAGATGCCATGACGGATGAGCAATACCTCGAACCGCGCTATTCCGCACTCGTGGGTGCGCTAATCTTAGGTGCGGACTATCGGGATGAACACCTGAATTTACCGGTTAAAGCACCGGGTATTCTGGAGAAACTACAGATACAAACAGAGATAATGTTTACATCTCAATCCTAACGAAAATAAATAGCAAAGATATGACAACAGACGAAGAATTATTGCCATTGCCTATCCAAATTCAAGAGGATAGTATTATTAAGGTAATGGGAGTTGGCGGAGGTGGCTGCAATGCTGTTAACTACATGTACCGCCAAGGTATTCACGGTGTTACTTTCTTGGTTTGCAACACCGACAAACAGGTGCTGGAGAAATCGTCCGTACCAGCTAAATTGCAACTCGGTCCCGGCCTCGGCGCAGGAGGCAATCCTGACAAAGCCACCAAGTATGCTGAAGAGAACCGCGATCGTATTCACGATGCTTTGGATGATGGTACACAGATGCTATTCATCACAGCCGGAATGGGCGGCGGTACAGGTACCGGAGCAAGTCCTATTATCGCCGAAGTAGCTCAAGAAATGGATATCCTTACCGTTGGTATTGTAACCATTCCGTTTGCCTTCGAAGGACCGAAGAAAATCCGCAAAGCGCTGACCGGTGTGGCTAAACTGGCCGAACACGTAGATGCCATCCTCATCATCAATAACGAGAAACTCAAACAGATATACAAAGACCTCGATGCCTTCAATGCCTTCTCGCGTTCGGATGATGTGGTTTGCAATGCAGCCAAGTCGATTGCTGAGATTATCACTATTCCGGGGTATATCAATACCGACTTTGCAGACGTATATAACACGCTCAAGAATGGTAAAGTGGCTATCATGAACGTAGGTCAGGCGGACGGAGAAGAACGTATCACAAGAGCCATTGACAATGCTCTGCGCTCGCCGTTAGCTAATGCAAGTGACGTACATGGGGCACAACGTATCCTTTTGCAGTTCTATTGCTCCAAAGATCATCCTATTATCATGAAGGAGTTCGACGAAATTAACCGCTTCGTAGAAGAGGTAGGCGATGAAGTCGAAGTACAATGGGGCGTATCGCTCGATGACTCGCTGGGAGAAGCCGTACGCGTAACGATTATTGCTACCGGTTATGCCGTAAGCGATATCCCGTCGCTCCAGGAAGAAGCAGGCAAAGTGAGCGTAGAAGAGGCTATCGATTCCAACTACAGCGGACTGAAAATGAATGATAAGCCCAAAGAGGACGAGAAAGCTGCAGAAGTGGATTTAACGAGTACAATTAATACCGACCCGACCCCTTCTATTCAGCGTACCGTTGGACAGGAAGACGGACTGATTGAAATCAGTTTCGAGGATGATGACTTGGCTCCGGATGACAACGAACAGCAAAAAGAAGAGCCGACACGTCGGTTGGGATGGTTAAGACGCAAATAACAACTTAAAAATATCTCATTATGAAAGAAGAGAGAGAAATGAATTTCTTTGACTTATGCAGAGTGTGTTTCAACGGTATCGGCCGAGGAATTACAGCTTGCATACAATTCGCCGGCACACTTATTCGCCTTACGTATCGCCAGTGGTGGGTCGTACTTATCGTGTTAGTATTGGTGTTGACCTGCGTCAATATCTACACACGTAAAGATAATCGCATCTACAAAATCGATGCAGTGGCTATTCTTAACGGTCCTACCACCGAATTAACTCAAGAGAAGATTAAACGTCTGTCCTTTCCGGTTCACCCGAAAATCAACGCACAACAGAATCTGGTTGAGCTGTTGGGTTTGCCTTGGGAGGATGTAGAGCATATCAGCCATTTGCAGACGTTCCACGTTATCGACTGCTTACACGATTCCGTAGCAGACTATATCGACTATGACCGCAAGTCGTCTCCGTTGGATACGGTATGCGTTCAGATGCCTAACCGTTTGTGCATCCAATACCGCACCACCACGCCACAGAATGCTGCGCTTATCGAGGAAGCTCTGCTTAATTATCTCAACTCCGATGAAGCTATGCAAGCCGCTTTCCAAACCAAAAAATTAATTCTTGGCCGCGAAGTGGAGTTTGCTAAAAAACAAGTGGAGAAACTCGACAGCCTCACTTCCGCGTTCTATTTTGAACAAGGAACAGGAATGCAAGCACAGGGAGCACGGTCCAAAGAAGGTATCGTTCTCGGACGTCGCGAAATCAAACTTTTCCCGGGTGAGATACATGGAGAGTTCCGCCGTTATCAGAAACTGGCTTACCTACAAGCATTCTGCACCGCACCGGTCGTTCTGGAAGACCACTTCGCTGTGCATCCAGCCCCTGTTAACGGCAGAACAAAATGGAATGTGATTGGTTTGGTAATCGGATGGTTACTCGGTTGTCTGATTGCTGCCTTGGTAGAGAACCGCAAAGCTATTCTTTCTTGGTTGAAGAAATAATCTTTTTCACCACGAAATAGAGAACCACTACTCCAACAAGTATCAATATGGCCACGCTTAGTTCGTGGCTATATTCTTTTATAAGGTCCATCTGTCCGGCTGCCAAATAGCCCAGTGCAGCAAGGATACAATTCCAAACGAACGCACCGAGGAATGTCCACCACAGGAACGCACCAAAATGCATACGGCTCAATCCGGCTGGAATAGATATCAACTGACGAATACCGGGAATAAAACGGCCTACAAATGTGGACACATTACCTTTCTCGCGAAAATAAGCCTCAGCCTTCTCTAATTTCTCACTGGATAAAAGCAACAGGTGTCCCACTTTGCTATCCGCAAATTTATAGATAATCAATCGTCCCAGCCACACGGAAAGACCGTAATTGATGATAGCGCCTATCATCGCGCCAAGTGTACCGAAAAGCACAATAATAAGCACGTTAATCAGGTAAACGTCCGTGGCGTATAACACGCTGTCTGGCTGATTGGCTACAAATGCGGCAGGAGGTATGACCACTTCGCTCGGGAACGGAATGAAGGACGACTCAACGGCCATCAGCGCGGTAATCGACGCATAGTTCATATGCGCCGAATACCAAGCAATAAGGTTGTCTATAATCGTCATTCTACAAGAAGATTAGTTGGCCAAGAATATAAACCGGCAACAAAATAACCAATGAGAACTTGATCATGTAACCGAAGAAACTCGGCATCTTCACACCACTTTCTTCCGCGATAGCTTTCACCATGAAGTTAGGTCCATTGCCAATATACGTCATACTACCGAAGAACACTGCACCGATAGAAATTGCTTTCAGCATCATCTCTGGCACTTTAGCTACGAAGGTAACGCCGTCAACAATACCATCACCATTCACTAACAAACCGCTCTCAGCTGCTGCCAAGGACTCAGGCAAACCGCAAGCCATCGAGTGGAAAGCTACTGCGGTAGGCGTATTGTCGAGGAACGAAGATAGCAAACCCGTGGAGTAGTAGAACTGCCAAACATGGCTGAAGCCCAAACGACCGGCGTTCTGCTCCAAGTACATCAACGCAGGGGCCATCGTCACGAAGATACCAATAAACAACGCAGCCACTTCGATAATCGGAGCCCACGTGTATTTATTGTCCTCATAGCGTGTCTTCTTGCTCGTAGTCAACAGGCTTAAGCCCATAAACACAAGCATTGCTATTTCGCGCAAGTACTTCAGATAAAGAGGTGCATCTGCCTCACCCATGGCGGGAATAAGGCTCTCATTGATACAAGCCACGCTGGCCACAATACCTAACAGCCACAAGAAATTAATCTTACCGGTAATTTTCAGCGGCTCTACTTCGCGCGCGTCAGCACTCAAAGCCGTCCAATGCTCTTTCTTATAGTACCAGTAGCAGTCGGCGATAAAGTACAGCAACAACAGCACACCGCCCGTGAACAACCACTCTGCCCACATCGAAGCGAACCAGGTAAATTTGGCACCACGAAGGAAGAGCATGAATAATGGTGGGTCGCCGAGAGGAGTCATCAAGCCGCCACAGTTAGCCACTAATGCAATGAAAAATAGTACGGTATGAATCTTGTACTGACGCTGTTGGTTGGTCGCTAAAACGGGACGTATCAACAACATTGCAGCACCGGTTGTTCCCATCAAACTGGCAAGGAAGAATCCTACCGCCAAGAACAACGTGTTCACCCAGGGCTTTGCCTTGATATCGCCGCTGAGGTGAATACCACCTGTGATAACAAACAGTGACAGCAGCAAGACCATAAACGGCACATAGTCAAAGAACACGGTGTGAATCAACTCGCCACTCAGCCCCTTAACAATCATAAACACAACAACAGGAATACCTAAAACAATCGAAACAATAAGTTTCGTCAGGTTACTTTCCCACAGTTTTTCAGAAATAATCGGGCCAATAGCTATCATTAATAGCATAATTCCAAAGGGAATCATAGCCCAAGCAGGCATTAGAAATTCTTCCATGATATTGAGTTATTTTTTAAAAATGCATGCAAAAGTACAACTTTTTTTGCTTAGATGCAAATTTTTGTGTAACTTTGCGCGTTTTTTTGAAGGATAGTCTATAAAAAAATGAAAAATATACGCAATTTTTGCATCATCGCACACATTGACCACGGCAAATCTACGCTCGCTGACAGAATGTTAGAGCTTACCCAAACCGTGGACGTCAAGCAAATGGAAAACCAAGTGCTCGATGACATGGATCTGGAGAAAGAGCGCGGTATAACGATTAAGTCCCACGCTATCCAGATGCAGCACAAGGGCTATACGCTCAACCTCATCGACACTCCGGGTCACGTGGACTTCTCATACGAAGTCAGCCGCTCTATCGCTGCCTGCGAAGGAGCACTCCTCGTCGTCGATGCTTCACAAGGTGTGCAGGCACAAACAATATCCAATCTCTATATGGCACTTGACCATGACCTCGAAATAATACCTGTCATGAATAAGTGCGACATGGATTCTGCAATGCCCGAAATGGTCGAAGACGAAATTATCGACTTACTCGGCTGCAAGCGTGAAGAGATTCTCCGTTGCTCTGCCAAAACAGGTGACGGTGTGCCCGAAATCCTGGATGCAATAATTGAACGTATTCCTGCGCCGCAAGGCGATCCCGAGGCACCACTACAATGTCTCGTCTTTGACTCCGTTTTCAATCCTTTCCGCGGAATCATAGCCTACTATAAAGTCGTAAACGGAACCATGCACCCCGGCGATAGAGTTCGTTTCTTCAATACAGGCAAAGAGTATAACGCTGACGAGATAGGAGTTCTCAAACTCGATATGCAGCCTACAAAAACTATCTCCGCCGGAAATGTAGGCTATATCATCTCAGGTATTAAAACCTCTTCCGAAGTCAAAGTAGGTGATACGATTACCCACGTTGCACGGCCCTGTGAAAAAGCCATCGCCGGCTTCCAAGAGGCCAAACCGATGGTCTTTGCCGGCGTATATCCTATCGAAGCCGAAGACTTCGAAGACCTCAGAGCCTCACTCGAGAAACTCCAACTCAACGACTCATCGCTTTCCTTTACGCCCGAATCATCCGTAGCACTCGGTTTTGGTTTCCGTTGCGGTTTCCTCGGTTTGTTGCACATGGAGATTGTGCAGGAACGATTGGACCGCGAGTTTGACATGAATGTCATCACAACCGTTCCGAACGTAAGTTACAACGTCTATCTCAAGGACGGCTCCAAAGTAGAAGTGCATAATCCTGCAGGAATGCCCGACTTAACGGTTATCGACCATATCGAAGAACCGTATATCCGTGCGTCCATCATCACCACTTCCGCGTTCATAGGACCGATTATGACGCTCTGCCTCGACAAACGCGGAGAACTTGTCAAGCAAGAGTATATATCCGGTGACCGAATGGAACTGCTCTTCGACATGCCGCTTGGAGAAATAGTCATTGACTTCTACGACAAGCTCAAGTCTATCTCCAAAGGCTATGCGTCCTTTGATTGGCATCAGAACGGATTCCGCCCGTCCAATCTTGTCAAGTTAGACATCCTGCTTAACGGCGAACAAGTAGATGCGCTCTCAACGCTTACCCATCGCGATAATGCCGTTGATTTCGGACGCCGTATGTGCGAGAAACTCAAAGAGTTACTCCCGCGCCAACAGTTCGATATCGCTATTCAAGCCGCTATTGGAGCAAAAATCATCGCCCGCGAAACAGTTAAACAGGTGCGCAAAGATGTCCTCGCTAAGTGTTACGGAGGTGACGTGAGTCGTAAGCGCAAACTGCTCGAGAAACAGAAAAAAGGTAAGAAGCGCATGAAGCAGATTGGTAACGTCGAAGTGCCGCAAAAAGCGTTCCTGGCAGTTTTGAAACTGGATTAATATTTTTAACAACATAATGAAAAACGTAGTTATTCGATTTTGTGGAGACTCAGGAGACGGTATGCAACTGACGGGAAACATGTTTTCCTCCCTCTCTGCTATTTTAGGAAATGAGATTTCCACTCTTCCTGACTTCCCTGCCGAAATCCGAGCCCCGCAAGGTACACTCGGAGGAGTTAGTGGTTTCCAAGTTAATTTAGGTCAAGGCGTTTATACTCCCGGTGATAAAGCGGATGTGATAGTGGCGATGAACGCTGCTGCGCTAAAAGTATGTGCTCAAAATAATCTGTTCCACGAGCACGCTATCATCATCGTGGATACCGATACGTTCACCAAAGCGGAATTGGAGAAGGCGCTATATACAACCGACAATCCCTTTACGGAACTCAATCTTCCTGAATCTGTTCAGATTGTGCCGGTTGCACTCACTTCCCTCACCAAAGAAGCACTCAAAGACAGCGGCCTCGACAATAAATCCATTCTCAAGTCGCGTAATATGTTCGCACTCGGTGTCGTCTGCTGGCTCTTCGACCGGCCGATTGACAAGGCCATCCATTTCCTTGAGGAGAAGTTCGCTAAGAAACCGCAACTCATTCCTAATAACGTCAAAGTACTGACGGATGGCTATAACTACGGACAGAACCTTGCCCTGTCGGTCAACCAGATTCATCTGGACGAAATGAGCAGGGACGAGGCGCAAATGCCCGCAGGGCGTTATACATCCATTGCCGGCAATAAGGCTACAGCTTGGGGACTCATCGCCGCAGCGCATAAGTGCGGCAAGAAACTTTTCCTCGGCTCTTATCCTATCACCCCTGCAACGGATATCATGCACGAACTCGCAGCTCGCAAGGATATGGGCGTGATGGTTGTGCAAGCCGAAGATGAGATTGCCGGCGTCTGCACAGCTATCGGCGCTGCC
>CACXYM010000020.1 GCA_902771935.1 uncultured Bacteroidales bacterium | reverse complement strand
GGATGGATCTGCGTATATCGAGACTAAACTCTTTGCTTTGCAAGACAAGGCGTATGCTGACTTCCAAAGCAAGTTACTGCCGACTGTCAAACGCGAGACAGTAGTTGGTGTACGGACACCAGACTTGCGCAAAATGGCGAAGCAAGTTTGCAAGACTCCTGTTGCGCAAGAGTTCATGCAAGCCTTGCCTCATCGCTATTTTGACGAGAACCAGCTGCACGCGTTTATCTTGTCGGAAGAGAAAGATTTCGATAGGTGTTTGGAGGAATTGGAGCAGTTCCTTCCGTATGTCGATAATTGGGCGACGTGCGACCAACTATCACCTTGTTGCTTTAAGAAGAATACGACAGAGCTGTTACCGCTCATTCGCAAGTGGATGAGGAGCAAGCACACCTATACGAAACGCTTTGGCATCGGGACGCTAATGCGCTACTTTTTGGACGAGGCTTTCCGACCGGAGCACTTGGAATGGGTGGCATCCATCAAGAGCGATGAGTATTACATCCGCATGATGCAGGCGTGGTTTTTTGCCACGGCTCTTGCCAAACGGTGGGATGCCACGCTGCCTTATATAGAGCAACATCGCTTGCATCCCTGGACGCATAAGAAGACTATTCAAAAGGCTATTGAGAGTTATCGTATAACGGACGAGCAAAAGGCTTTGTTAAGAGCCTTTCGAGTGAAATGAAAAAGATACTATTTTTACATGGCTTTTATGCAAGCGGACAATGTGTTCCGGCTATGGCATTACGAGAATCTTTTGCTGGAAAAGCAGAAGTGCTCACTCCGGATCTGCCTATGCATCCCCAAGAGGCGATGGAATTCATTTCTGATTTGACAGATAGAGAAAAGCCCGATTTGCTAATCGGGAATAGTTGTGGCGCATTCTATGCGCAAATGATAGCTCCTATAAAATCCATACCTGCGCTGCTGGGCAATCCGCATTTCCGGATGTCAGAGTTTCTAAACCAACGCATCGGGCAGCATGAATACAAGTCGCCACGCAAGGATAGCAAGCAGTCTTTCGTTATTGATGAGGCATTGGTAAAAGAGTTTGCAGCAATGGAAGCTACGCAATTCGACGACTGCAATCCTCAATTCAGAGACCAAGTGTGGGCATTGTTTGGTGAACAAGATACCTTGGCGCATTTTGAACCGCTCTTCTTGAAATACTATTCGCATTCATTCCATTTCCCCGGAGGTCATACTCCCACCGCACATGAGGTGCGCGCATGGTATGTGCCTTTGGCAGAGAAGATGTTAATAGAGCAATAATACACAAACGAGGTGTAAGGCGTTTGTCGTTTACTATCTAAATCACTTTGACGTGTCCCGTTTCCGTCGCTACCGCGCTTTTCGTGATGAAACGTGCGGTAGTTTTGTTTATGTAAGACTCAAAGGCGCGCGAGCGCAAACAGACTTTTGAGGTGGCGGAGTGGTTAGAGACTCGCGAGGTTGGCGAGCAAACGGAGACTTTGGGGTCAATGAAATTGATGAGAACTCACAAGGTCAGTGCACAATAGAGACTTGTAAGGTCGCGCAAAGTGAAGACCCTTGCAGCGTGAAGAAAGGAGACTCTTGGGAATGGAAAAGGCAAAGACTTTCGCTTGGTTAAATAAGAGAGACCTTTGGCATAGAAAGTACGCAAGACTTGTGAGGAAAATGTTGAAAGTGTTGACTGCATATTCCGCTTTTGAAGACTCGTTTGGGAGCGTCAATATAGCAGGGCGGTTGGGGCTCTCCAGAGGGAAAGAGCGGAAGATTTTGCTATCTTCCGCTGCTATCTGGCTTATTTACAGCGATTTACGTTTTCAATCACCGGACAAATAGCGAAAACACCGAACAAACGAAGTAAAATATCGGAGATTTTCCGCTATTTGCATTTGCTGCAACATGCGTTATATCAGCATGTTACGAATAAATTTCCCTAAAAATTTCCTATTTCGAAAATTCGTCCTATTTTCAGAAGAGAGACAAATTTTCATAGAAAAGAAAAATCCGTCTATTCTCGATGTGAAAACAGACGGATTTTGACGAAGTTATAAAGGTGATTATTAGAACGCTGGAGCTATCTTATTGACGCGTTCGATGAGGTCTTCGTCAATGTGGTTTGCATAACGGAATGTCATACTCAAATCACTATGACCAACAATTTGAACAACGTCCAAATCTTTTGCTCCAGCTCTGAGCAAACTGGTGATACCACTGTCACGTAGCGAGTAGAGTTGGTATTCTCTTGGCAGCTTTAGCGCTTCTCGCATTCTATCCCAGATGATGGTATAGGAATGAGACGATGAGGGTTTGCTTCCCGGCTTCCATGTTCCGGCGCCAAATACGTAATCATCTGGTTTAGCGCCCTTGATATGATCACGCAACAATGCTTCCAGTTGCTCGTCCATACGACCGTTGTGAGCTTTTCCGTTTTTCTTCTGCGAGCCTTTCATCTCTATACAGTGTTTTTCGAAGTTTAACTGCTCAACCTTAACGCGAGTAATCTCAACCGGACGCAGGAATGATTTATACACCAACTGCATAATGATGACGAAAGTCGGGTTCTTTTCCATAAAATAAGCCGTTATGCGGTCACGTACTTCCTTGGGGATGATTGTACGCTCCTTGCTTTCCTCCTTTTTGGTCTTTAGCTTCTCAAACGGATTCGTGCGGACGTAACTCTTCTCCATAGCCCAACTGAAGAACGCACGCGCAAGCTTTATATTATTATTGTACGTACGCGCGCTTACGCGATCTTCATCGTATTTCTTACGGACGGAAGTCTTACCCTTGGAGTTATTACCTTCCAACACGAACTCCATATATTGGTTCGCTAAGATTTGCGAGAACGTAGAAGCACTCATAGTGGGATAATTCTTATGTACCCACTGCTTAAACTGTTTGCAGAAGCAACTATAGCTGCGCATAGTCGTTTCCTTCAGTTCTTTGCTTTTGTCTTTCTCGTAAAGGTCAATTACCTGTTCCAACGGCGTATAGTAACGCACGTTATCACCAGATGTCACATCCGATGCACTGAGACCATAATCGGGCATGTTCTGTTGGAGATTGATGTAACCGGCAGCAAGTCGGTTGTTGATTTGAAGAATAATAGCGCTGGTCTGCAGTTTGAACTCTGTAAGCGACTTACAGCGTTTGCGCTCACGGTTCATCATCAGACGAACGCGCTCATTCATGTTAATGGTAGGGTTTAGGCGGTAGTACTCAATGTACCATCCTCTTGAGTTGTGTTTTAACTCTGCAGGAACATATTGCCTCAGAGTTCCGAAATTTTGTTGTAACATACTAATTTTTTTTCTTACCGCGAACCATTTCTGATTGCGGCAAGAAAAAAAGTTAATAAATGTCCTATTAACAGCAAATGACTTCCACATCTGTGAAAGTCATTTGTGCAGATTTTGTGCTGATTTCAACGCGTCTCAAGCGTAACTCGTTTATTTTCAGCGTCTGCGGTGCGGACGAGACTCGAACTCGCGACCTACGGCGTGACAGGCCGGTATTCTAACCAACTGAACTACCGCACCCCGATAGTTGCTTCAACCGATTGACACAGGTCTTTCGACCGAAAGCGGCTGCAAAAGTACTGCTTTTTTTTGAACTGACAAAATTTTTTGGCAAAAAAATGCACTTAAATAGCATTTTTTTACTCAAAACAATGCTTTTACGGCTTTTATAACCTCTTCTGCAGGCATTTCAGGTGGCAAAATCAAGTCTGGAGTTTTGAAAACATAACCTGCTGACATAGCTCCTAAAGTGCCACCACCCGTGCAGTTGAGCATAATATATTCATCCTTCTTTACTTTGCCCTCTTCAACAGCTTTAGCAAGTGAGGCAACAGCAACGCAAGCTGCAGGAAGCAACTCATAACCTTCCAGATTACGGAATTGCATCATCCAGTACATGATATCATCATTGGAAGCAAGGAAAAAATCACCATTGGAGTCTTTGAGCGTATCAAACAAACCACCCGCCAGACTATACGGCGGTTTGCGGTTAGATAGCACTTTTGCAAGAATAACAGCTGCTTGTCTTCTTCCGTCTTCAGCACTCAAATCCAACAACGCACGCGAACCAGCTTTCCATGAATCATACATCAACGTAAACGGCTCGTTACCAGACACATAGACACGCATCTTATTCTCACCGAATCGTCCGTCAGCTGCCAAGCGTTCTGCATTCTCCCACGCAGCAATTGCACCTGTTCCGGAACCTACTGCTTGGAAATAAGCATCAGGAATACGCCCCATCTTCTCCACGCAACTTAAAATAGTTGTACCCATACCATCACGACGGGCCACGTTCTTGGCACCACCTTCCAAGAAGAAGTGCGGGTCTTGTGCCAATTTCTCACCCAAAGCAATAGCATCATAGTAATCGCAACCATGAGGCACAGCTAACAGTTTGACGCACTTGTTAAGTTTCTTGTGGAACCATAAATCATGCAGACTATCTTCCGGCACGCAGATAACAATAGGTATTTTATTATCGGAACACACCTGCGCAAACGCACGCGCGGTATTACCTGCCGATTGCACAACAAGAACACGTTTTTCGTCCTTGCTCATACGTGCCAAAACAGAATATGCCTCCGTCTCTTTGAACGAACAAGTACGGAAAGTGGCACCTATCTTCGGATTCCATCCGGAAAAAGTAATATAGAGGTTGGAAAGACCAAGGTGTTTGGCCAAACCTTTAGATTTATACGTCACTGGTGCGCAGGAGTTTTTGAGTGTACGACGAATAGGCATCCACTCAGCATAACGGTAAATTCCGTCCAAGTCCTCACGAACAGTAAACTTCTTGTTTGCATAAACGGCACGTATAAGCGACGGTTCGCCGCCTTGCGGATCAGAGAGTGTCCAGCCTTTGTCGCTGAACTCGCGTCCGTTACTTACGTTAACTAAAGTGTACAATGTAGGTTTGAATCTCATAATATTTGGTTATTTACTATTTCTGCTATATCTTTTACCGGTCGGTCTGCGTAACGTGCAAAAGTAGCTTGGCATAACGGGCAAGCGGTGGCAATTGCATCCGCATTACTGGTATATAAGTCATTAAGCGCAGCCTTGGTCATATTCTCACGCTGCGAGAAATCAAGTGATAACGAACCCAAAGAACCACCACAACAGATACTTTCTTCTCTATTATGGCCCGCTTCCGCGATACCGGCAGAACGACCTAACAATTTGCGTGGCTCTTCGTACATACCGCAACCGCGACCTAATTCACATGGATCATGATAAACATAACAAATATCACTCTTCTCCACCTTAATACGTCCCGTATTGATAAGATTATTGATAAACGGTATATAATTAACGATTTCGACACCCGGCAGGTTATATTGTTCACGAAACATTTTATAGCATATCGGGCAGGAGACGAGTAATGTATCGCAGCCTGACTCAAGAATGAGTTTTTCCATATTGGCGACAATAGCTTTCGCCTCTGCGATACGCCCTGCAGTAAACATAGGACGTCCGCAACATAGTCCGCCCTGCTCGTCCAACCATGTAAAGTCTATTCCTGCTTTCTTCATTATCGCCTCTACACTACGTCCGATAGCCGGCGTAAGGTGTGTCATACACCCTGCGAAATAAAGTACTTTGCGACTTTCTACCTTTTTGTCTCCTGCCGGATAAAGGAATGGTACTGTATAGTCACGGCGCGCACGTTCCAAAATACGCAGTCCCGGACCTTCTACGCCCACTTGGCACAAGGCTTCGCACTTACCACATAGCAAACATTTATCACTTATCTCTTGTATCCGCTCTTCGTTATTACGACGCAACTGACGCGTGAGATAAACCGTGCAATCTTTCACATTACCATTATCCACCGTCATCGGGCAAGCGTCAATACATACTCCGCAGTTTGGACATGAGAAGAACTCTACACGAGCAAATCCCTTGCGTGAACTGCGCACTTTGAGCCCTGCATTACGCATTGGGATAAGCAGCATCTCTGCCGGAATATGCATATATCTTGTAAACGGCAGTACACACATAAAGACACATAATGCGATGGAATACGCCCACCATGTAGGAAGCATGTTTAACTCATTGCCAAGGAACTGCCTAAACAACCAGTTGGCAGGGATGGTCATAAACGATCCTCCGGATATATGCGCCGTGAAACTCTCAGCGAGCCAACGTAACGGGAAAATAGCCCACAAGGAGTATAGTCCTACCAAATTGAGGAAAGTTGGTCGAGCCATGCGCTTCACACCAAACACATGGTTCTTAATGCGGCGGAAGATAGCTATTGCTATACCACTCATAATCAGCAACAAGAAGAAGTCCATGAGGAAGAAAAGCAACGAACCACGTAGCGTCACATCATCCTCCGCAACAAAATAGTTGAAGAATATAGGGTAATAGAACAAGTTAATTCGTCCGGGCACAAATAGCAAAACCTCTATATGCCCCAACAGAATTATCATGAACCAGCCAAACGCAATTGACGAGTGCATATAGCCAAACAGTTTATTGCGCTTCCAGAGGGGAACATGTATAAGGCAGTTAAGGAATATATCTTTAATATCCTTAAGCAATATCTTTGGATTAAGGAGAGATAAGAAGAACTTTTTTCTGTCTTGCCAAGACAGTTCGTATAGTACTCTTATCATAGCCCCGAAGCAGTACAACAACACAAACGCCATACCAACAAGGAATGGTATAACGAACGGATGGAAGCCTGAAGGAATACGATCAATCATAAAGCTTACACAAATTAAGGATTAGATTACGCGTGTTGATTCCTCTCGGGCAAACCATTGTGCATTTGCCACAAAGCATACAAGAAGATAACATGGCTTTTACATCTTCGCCTCGTTGAATACCATAGAGCACTTTGCGAACACTCATGCCCTTGTATTCGCTTACCGTACACGTCGCACCACACGAACCGCAGTTCATGCACATGCGAGCCGTAGGGACTAACTTCACCAATTGGTCGTACCGGCTGTGGTCAATCTTATTCAGATCCACTGTGGATGACTTGGATAATGTAAAACCGAAATCAATCATAGCCCACTTATATAATCGTGAATAGCCAATGCAGCAGCACGTGCTTCAGCTACAGTCTCCGGTACTGTTTTCGTTCCGGTACAAGCTCCTGCATAGAAGATGCCATCTCTGCCAGATTCGATAATATGGGTGATGTTATCACTGCTTTTAAGGAAGCCATCACTATCAATCTCAAGTTTAGCCTGCTCAACAATCGGTTTTATTTGGTTATTAGCAACCATACCAGCCATAAGCACGAGCATATCCAGTTGCACTTTAAGCGGTCGACCGATGAGTGTATCTTCGGCTTTGACCTGGAGATGTCCGTCTATTGTTTCACTGACTTCAGATACGCGGCCACGCACAAAATGTATGCCGAAATCTCGTTGTGCATTAATATAGAAGTCTTCGTATTTTTTACCGAATAAGCGCAAGTCCATATAGAAGCAATAAACTTCGGCATTGGGGAAGCGCTCTTTCATCTCAATAGCCTGTTTGATAGCCGTCATACAGCAAACCTTTGAGCACTGGCTATTACCCGCTTTCAAGTCGCGTGAACCGACACAATGCACAAAACCAATCGCCTTGGGAGCCGCAGGAATACGTTGATCTTTATTGCCATTCATCCATGCTTCTAAATCGGCATTAGTGATGACGTGGTCGTAAATACCGTAACCGTATTCTTCTTTTTTAGCAGCTTCGAACAGTTCAAATCCCGAAGCCACCAGTACAGCTTTTGCGTGAACATTAACGCCATTGGAGAAAGCTATCTGGTAGCCCCCATAAGCGGATTCTATTGTTTTGACTTGTGTATCCAAGAAGACCGTAACATCTTTGATGTCATCAACCATTTCTTTGATAATAGCTTTTGTAGAAGCCATATCAGGAAACAGTTTGTGCCAGATAGCAACGTGTCCTCCTAATTTCTTATTTTTCTCGACGAGGAAGGTTTGATAGCCTAAGCGATGCAGGTTTTTAGCTGCTTCCAATCCGGCAACCCCTCCACCTATAATTACAACATTCTCTTTCATTTTAGCAACATTTAATGGAGTTAGGCATTTCGGGACGCATCAGATCCTCCTTATTCAGCCCTAAGTACTTTGCTTTCGGGTCATATTCAACACCCATCTTCTTGAGAAGCGGCTCAACAGCCACTTGATGCAGTTGTAATCCCAAATCCCATGGGTCGTAGCCAAGTACTAAACCGGCAATCTCCTCATACGTAAAGACAGGAATACCATAGCCATTCTCGCCATACGTCTTGCCCGTCTGTTCGGCAATCACATACTGCCAACGATCTAAGAAGTACGGACATCCGGGACAGTTAGTTATGATAGCATCCGGCTTATACGGCTCCATAGATTCAAACTTCTTATGCGTATTGGACAAACTATATCCGCGGTTAGCCTTGGCGTGATATTGACGGAAACCATATCCACAACAATGCCGACGCTCAGGATAGTCAATCACTTGACCGCCCCAACTCTCTACCATTCCGGCAAGCACATACGGATACTCGGCACCTCCTACCCCTTTGTGCGGAAACATCTTTGAGTAGTGACATCCGATATGTTCTACAATGCGCAGCGGTTCGCCCGTCTCTTGATTAATGAGCAAATGCTTTGCACGCTTGCGTATCTCTTCCCGCCAATGGTATATCAAATCGCTTGAATGAGCCAGATACTTGGGCTTATTAAACTCACGCTTGCACGCTTTCCATAGATTCTCGCGAATCTTAGCCTCCAATTCCGGAAACTCACGCCATGTCTCAAGCGTCTCGGCGTAATTACCAAAGGACGTGATACAACTCGGACAGTAGTTCTCATAGCCCGCCTCTGTCATAAGGGCAAACTGACGCGCAACAATGGTCATTACAGTCTCTTGCGGAATAGTGTCACAGTGATAGGCTATGCCTCCACAAGTCGTATGGTAAGGCGTCTCATACACATCTTTACCTAACACTTTCTGCGTTATCTCTGTGAACATACGCTCGCTGGCAGGAAAAAAGTTCTGCCGTATGCAGCTGCGTACGTAGTACCAATGGTCATCCGGTATTTCTTTTTGGTAATCAGACCAAATCTTTTGCTTTCCTTCGTAAATCATTTGTTAAAATGTTTATCCGAGCAATATTCAAATGCTCTGCGTTCATATTCCTCATCTGTCAACCCCATCTCTTTTGCTTTCTTCTTCGAAGCAGCTTCCACTTGCTTAATGCGTTCGGTTCCACCCGTCACGTCAAAAATCGCTTTAATCTCGTCCAAGGACTCTTGTGGAATCTTGCGCAGTACACCCGGGCCTTTACCCTTATAATTAGCTCCAAGTCGCTTCATCGTTTGCTCAATATGCTCTAAATGCCACTTGAAAACAGGTCCCGACTCTTTATGATCATCCCATTTGAAAGTCTCCGGATACACGCAGTATCCATAGTTGAGTATATTGCCTGTTAGCGCGTGTGTCAAGGGCAAAATCTGACGGCCTTTCTCCGATTCGGTAAAGAAACCTGTCCGAATACTCAAGTCGCGTAGTGCCATAATCACTAATCCCGGCCCATTCTTACGCGGACAGCGAGTTACACAGCTCATGCACTCGCCGCAATACCAAATAGTGTCCGACTTCAACAACGCCTCAATCTTCTCATCATCTCTCGTCTCCACTGTCGTCACTATCTTACGCGGGTCGTAGCAATAAAACTCCGCTGCAGGGCATATCGCCGTGCAGGTACCGCAGTTGATACAAGTATGAAAACCTTCCCGAAAACGGTAGTCCTTCATTAATTCGTCAAAATAGTTGGTCACAGATGTTCCTCAATTTATAATTAGCGTGCAAAAGTACTGCTATTTTTGCATATATGCAAAAAAAAGTGCAACTTTGCATTTAAAGTTGCACTTTTTAATAGAATATCTACGTTTTAGTAGTTGGTTCTTTGTGTAGCTGCGTAACTGATTTTCAGGGCGTAAGCACGACGCAATTCTTGCTTAATGTCAGCAATAACACCCATGCGGGTCTCTTTGTCAGCCTTAATAGACACTGTCATCAAACCTTGGTCTTGCTCCTTCATGGAAGAACGCTCGTTGATGATGTACTCTCCGATATCGGATTTCTCAGCAAAAACGTCATCCAATTGAATACGCGTCTCAGCGCCGTATTGTTTGCGGAACTCTGCAGTAGGTGTACCTACATAGATATAACGCACCAACGATTTCTTCTCCAACTTAGTCAATTCTGTAGCCTGTGGGGTTTGGAATTGCACTTTGTAAGTAACCTCTTTCATGGAAGTAACTGACATGAAGAAGAACAGCAGCATGAAGATGATATCAGGGAGTGACGACGTATTGAGTGCCGGCATCTCACGTTTTTCATTTCTACGTATCTTTGCCATATTAGTTTCCTCCGTAGTTTTTAGGCTCAGCTTCAGATATCTTTTGCGGATATAGTTTCTGAATCTGCTTTTGTTGGTCTTCTTCGAGTTCGTTATAGCCTTTATGGAAATACTTACGCGCGCACTCGTCACGCAGTTCGTTATAAGCTGCTACGAGTTCATTCTGCACATCCAGATATGCCTGATATTGTGTATCGACGTCGTTTTGCACGGAGATAACGTGCTCCTTCGTGTATTTTTGCACACCAAGAGGTTCACCGAAATCTTCTTCAAACAACTTAGGCATATAGGCATCATCGTTCACATTGAGCACGAAATCCTTTACTTGCTTTCTCAACTGCTTAATGTCCGTCAGTTGTCCCTGTACCATCAATTGGTTGGCCGAGTTAATCTTCACGACCATGAGGTTACGTTTATTAATATCTGTATCCTCTATCTTTTGGTCAGGTGGTATAGGTGCAGGCAGACGGCGAGCAAGTCCTTGGTTAACGTCCATAGACGTTGTCACCAAGAAGAAGATGAGCAGCAAGAATGAGATATCTGCCATCGAACTTGCATTAATCTGCGGGACTTTCTTTGCCATTATTTCATGCGTTTAGTGTGAATAACACCCCAAACAAGAGCTACAATTGTAGCGCAAGTGAGGATATATGTCAAGTATAAGCAAGCGTCACTCAACTTAGCCATCTTACCTACGTTGTCTGCGCCTTCATAGCCAATAATCTTAACTTCTGCCGAGCTACCAAGCAACCAGCAAATAACAATCAAAGCAATGAAGCCGAGAACCACATAAAGGCTATTGAGCGCTTTCTTCTTGTCAACCTTGTAAGTCTTAACAAACTCCCAGCAAACAACACCAAGAGTAATCAGCACTACCAGGCATACCAAGAGATAGTTCCAAATAAGGAACAGATTCGAGAAGCGAGGTATATTCAGGAAATCACCTGCAACCTCCAGCGATCCCTCAGAGAAAGGAAGATAGAACAGGATAGATACAACCACACCTATTCCTATCAACGACCAGAGGGCAATCTTTGGTATTAACTTATAGTCTTTCATGATAGTTTACTTTTTTGCTTTAGCATTTTGCTTTGCATTATACTCTACAACGATATCGAGCAGGCTGATAGAACTGTCTTCCATCTCATTAACAAGACCCTCGATAACGCTCAGGATGTAGTTGTAGAACAATTGGAGAATGATAGCGATGATCAAACCCAGAAGGGTTGTCAACAATGCCACCTTAATACCACCAGCTACAACGGTAGCGGAAATATCACCAACTTGTTGAATCTTATCGAAGGCTGCAATCATACCGATGATGGTTCCCAAGAATCCCAACGATGGAGCAATAGAGATGAACAGCGTAATCCAAGACAGGTTCTTCTCCAGCAATCCGAGTTGAACACCACCATAAGAAGAAACGGTTTTCTCAACTACTTCAATACCTTCGTCATAACGGCTCAAACCTTGGTAGAAAATAGAAGCTACAGGGCCACGAGTATTACGGCAAACGTCCAATGCAGCCTCAATACCGCCTTTGTTCAAAGCATCTTCGATGTTAGCAAGCAGAGCCTTTGTATTTGTTTTGCTCAAGCTCAAATAGATAATACGCTCAATGCAGAGTGCAAGACCGAATACCAAGCAGAGGAGAGTTGCAGCCATAAAGCCGGCACCACCTTCAATAAATTTGGTCTTAAGAGTCTTGTGAAGAGCTACAATACCACCTGCTTCTTCGGCAGGAGCCTCAACTGCTTCAGCAGGAGCAGCTTCAGCTTGTTCACTAACTTGTTCAGTTGCCTCAGGAGCCTGTGCAGCAGCCTCTTGAGCCATCGTTGCAACGCTTCCAAATGCGAGCATTGCCAGAACCATTACGGTTGCAAAAACTTTTTTCATGAGATGAATAAATTATTATTTTGGTTAATTGGTTAATATTGTGTCTTGCGGAAAGACGGGGATTCGAACCCCGGAAACGCTTTTGGCGTTTACACGCTTTCCAGGCGTGCCTCTTCAACCACTCGAGCATCTTTCCTTCGTTTCCATCGAAACGGCTTGCAAAATTACATAAAAAAAATGACACCACCAAACTTTTTTGCGCTTTTTTTCATTTTTTCGCCATTTTATGCATAAAAAAGTGCAACCTGAAGAACAAGCTGCACTTTTTTTTATGATTTATAGCGTTTTATTTATTCAACGCGAGCGCTACATTCACTGCACATGCAACCGTGCAACCTACCATCGGGTTATTACCGATTCCGAGGAAGCCCATCATCTCAACGTGAGCAGGAACAGAGCTTGAACCTGCGAATTGAGCGTCGGAGTGCATACGACCCATCGTGTCCGTCATACCATAGGAAGCAGGGCCTGCAGCCATGTTATCCGGGTGAAGGGTACGACCTGTACCACCACCGGAAGCTACGCTGAAGTACGGTTTGCCGGCGAGGATACGCTCTTTCTTATACGTACCTGCAACAGGATGTTGGAAACGTGTCGGGTTGGTTGAGTTACCGGTAATGGAAACATCTACGTTCTCGTGCCAGAGGATGGCAACGCCTTCGCGAACATCGTCAGCGCCGTAGCAGTTCACTTTAGCGCGTGGGCCGTTGGAGTAAGCTTTGCGTTTAACCTCTTTGAGTTCACCGGTGAAGTAATCGAACTCGGTCTGTACATAGGTGAAACCATTGATACGGCTGATAATCATTGCAGCGTCTTTTCCCAGTCCGTCCAAAATGATACGGAGCGGTTTCTGACGTACTTTGTTAGCCATCTCAGCAATCTTGATAGCACCTTCAGCAGCAGCGAAAGACTCGTGTCCTGCGAGGAAAGCGAAACACTCGGTCTCTTCGCGGAGCAGACGAGCAGCGAGGTTACCGTGACCGATACCTACTTTGCGGTCGTCGGCTACAGAACCCGGAATGCAGAATGCCTGCAGACCGATACCGATAGCTTCAGCAGCGTCAGCAGCGTTCTTGCAGCCTTTCTTGAGGGCGATAGCGGAGCCTACTACGTAAGCCCATTTAGCGTTCTCGAAGCAGATACGTTGTGTCTCTTCGCAGGTCATATACGGGTCGAGGCCATATTGTTCGCAAATCTGGTTTGCTTCTTCGATTGACTTAATGCCATTAGCATTGAGGGCGGCGAGAATTTGTTTCTCGCGGCGGTCTTGCGACTCAAATTGTACTGGACGTATCATAGTTTTACTCCTTTCTTGGGTCTATAGATTTAACTGCGCCCTGCTCTTTGGTCGTACGACCGTAAGTGCCGGTTACTTGCTTGAGTGCCTCGTCAGCAGGCACACCTTTCTTGATGGCGTCCATGAATTTGCCCATATGAACATATTCGTAGCCGCAGATTTCGTTATCCTCATCCAGATACTCTTTGGTGATGTATCCTTCGGTGAGTTGGAGGTAACGCGGTCCTTTTACCTTGGTTGAATAGAGTGTTCCAACTTGTGAAACGAGTCCTTTACCGAGGTCTTCGAGTCCGGCGCCGATAGTCAGTCCACCCTCAGAGAAAGCGGATTGTGTGCGGCCGTAAACGATTTGCAGGAAGAGTTCGCGCATTGCGGTGTTGATAGCGTCGCAAACGAGGTCGGTGTTCAGCGCTTCGAGGATGGTTTTGCCGGGAAGGATCTCAGCTGCCATAGCTGCCGAGTGGGTCATTCCGGAGCAACCGATAGTCTCTACCAGAGCTTCTTCGATAACACCGTTTTTCACGTTCAGACTGAGTTTGCATGCACCTTGTTGGGGCGCACACCAACCTATACCATGAGTCATTCCGGAGATATCGGCTATCTCTTTGGCTTTGACCCATTTGCCCTCTTCGGGGATTGGAGCTGGTCCGTGGTGAGGACCTTTAGCTACCTGGCACATGTTCTGTACCTCTTTGGAATAGATCATAATGTTTTAGATTTGTTATTTGTTATTTTATATTGGTTATTTGAATTTAGTCCCAGGGATTTTGGAGCGGAGTCACGACCGCTTGCGACTCGAGTTCTTTCCACGTGTCACGGCACAGTTTCTCGATTCGTTCGATGCCATTTGTTGGCGGATAGGCCTCATAACCAGACGAATAGACCGACACCTTACTATACTCAAAAGCAATATGCATATTCCATGACTGACCGTCTAAGACATCGTATTCAGGCCGGTAGTCGCGGGCATAATCGAGCATTTGTTCCTCAATCACGATTTGGCGTATCTGTTCCACGAACGATTCCGGCACCTCAACCGTCCGAGCCTCGGTGTAGTGGCAGTTAGACGCATTAGTGAGAAGAAAACGCTTGTAGTTATTGGGGTCATGCTTAAGGATGAAATAACACAGCGGAAACGCCGTCGAACCGTTGACGCGGTAGTTCATAGAGCTGACCCGCGGCAGGTTCTGTCTATCCCACTGTTCATTGAGGTAGTCCACGAGCTTGCGGATACCGCGACCTTTATCCGGCATCACATTATCGCCGGAAGAATAGAGGTCTTCACCTTTGGTGAACTTAGCCTTGAGTTGCCACATGTATCCGTCACGTACGTCACCAATCGGCGTATAAGACTCCTTGTAGTCGTACATCTTGTACTCCTGCACAATGTTCCACAGTTCGTCACCAACGGATTTAGGAAGTTGGATAGACTCTCCCTCTTCGTCGTTATAGCCGCGTTTCTTGGTGAGTGTGCCCGAACCGTCTTCCGCACGGGTATAAACGAACTCTACCCTATCGCGCATCTCAGAGCGACGGTACTGCAGGTACGTCACAGGGCCTTTAGGTTCGGCCTTACTGGAGCAACTGAATAAACTCATAAGTAAAAATATTATTAATGCAGTTATCATCTTGCTTTAGCTTTTGTTAAGGCAATATCGTATGCTTTGCGGTAGTACTTGAAGAAGTTCTTCCACTCCGCTTTCCTGGACAGTTGCAGTGCCGCTTTGCGCGCAGCTTCGATATTCTCTGCCGGTTGGAAGAGGAACTGCTGCACGTTGCGAGCGACGTTATCTACCACCTCATTAAAATTACTATCTGTGCGATGGATAACAGCCACACCGTCTTTGAGTTGACATGCGCCTTCGTGCTGCGCCCATGCTCCGAAACCTGCCACATCGGTGGTTATCGTCGGCACATGGAATGCCACACTCTCCAACGGCGTATATCCCCAAGGTTCGTAATAGGACGGGAAGATAGTCACATCCATACCTATAAGCAGGTCGTAGTAGGTCATTCCGTCTAAGGGTTGTAGCTCACGTTTGTTCGGCAGCGAATGGCCATTCAGGTAATACGGAATACAAATGACCGTCACGCGTCCAAAGCGCATCACCGGCTTGTCCAGATACGGCACCATCACAAAAGCAATCACTTCGCCCTGTGAGAAGAGACCGGAAAAAGAGTTGCTTTGAGGTGTATGGTACAACATATCTCCCAGACGTTCCATAGACTGGAAGAAGACGTCAATACCTTTGTTTTTCCACTCTTGTCTGCCGGCGATAGCAACGAGCAGGCTATTATCCTGCAGGCGTGTCTGCAGCAAGGCCTCAGCCGAACGGATAAGTGCTGCACGAGCCGAAGCACGGGCACGGTCAAACGCTTTTCCTACGGGCACAAAGCTCGGTTCAAAACCGTTAGGCGTCACGATATCCACCGGTTTATCCAGTAGTTGTTTGCACTCTTTGGCGGTAATATCGCTCACGGTGGTAAAGCAGTCCGCCCAGTGGGCAGCCATTTTCTCCACCGAGTGTTTGCTGACCATATTCAGTTCTTCCGCCATCTGGTCGCCGTGGTAACCTTCAAAATAGTCGTACAGCGGCTTGCCATTTCCGGCGATAGAGCGACCTATACCTGTCGCATGCGTCGTGAACAATGTACCAATCTGCGGACAGTGCTCACGCAGGTAGAAGATAGCAAAGGCTGTCTGCCACTCGTTTGCATGCATCACGATTTTCGGTTCGTTGGTCTTTGTTTTGAGGTAATCCGCCAGTGAAGCCATCACCTGTCCTGCCGCATAGCCGAACAAACAACTCTCGTCGTAATCGCCATAAGCCGCATGGCTGCGCACACCGAATTTTTCCCATGCCCAGCCGTAGATAGCGTCTTTTTCTGCCCAGAGATTCTCTGCGCCTATCAATATAGCAATCGGTTCGCCGGGTACAATCCACCGGCCGACACGAATCGGGATACGCGGGTCTTGGACTCTGCGCCAAGATGCCAAAAGTGTTTTATCTTCCTTAAAATAGATGTCACTATGTGTGCCAAAATCAGGTCCGAAGAAAAAGACCTTGTCAGGATGCTCTTTTTGCATAGAGGCAGCACGAGTGGATAAAACGGCATATATTCCGCCGACGCGGTTGCATACCTCCCAAGAAGTTTCAAAGATGTAATCAGGATTGAGCATAGTTTATTCGTGTACTGTATTAGGTGCGATTGTTTTCAGGTATTCTTCGGGATACGCAGGACGATCCGGATAGAGCGGTTGGTTAAAGCGGTCTCTCAGGAAGAGCTCGTTTTCTGCCTTGTATTCTTGTCCGTCGCGATAACGGGTCATCAGGTAAATAGCCAGTTTTTGCCAATCCGCCACGACCGCTTCGGCTTGCGTGCAAGCATAGTCGGTCAAATCACCTGTCAGTTCAGGCACTTCGGCATTGAACTTCTTTTCCCAGTACTGCTGGTGACGAGTGATATCCTGGCGCATCACATTATATTTGGTATAAGCCCAGTTAGCAACGATATTAAACACCCACCAAGCGCTTGTCCACGAGAAGGTCACGAGGTCGCCATTTCCTTCGCGCAAGCACTCCGGTACGCGCGTCATCGTTGGGAAGAACGGCATATACACGTTTGTTGCGGCATCATCCACGCCGAACCAGAACACGCCGCCTGTCTTGCTGTTGTTATTCATCTGCGACACATAAGACCAGCCTGTTTGCTGCGTGGCTGTCGGACGCTCGTACCAATATTGCACGCTGTCCACTTTAAAACCGAGTTTTCCGTAACGCAGTTTGCTGTGCCATGGTCCACAACCTGCCGACTGCGTGATATCAAGCGGTGTACCGTCATAATGGTCGCGCATGCAGTCTTTGATATCTTGTGCAGAGATCTTGCGATTGGGTTTGATATATAACGGCATCGGCGTGCCGGCATCTTTGCCGCCTGTCGCGAGGAATGTTTTTCCTGTCGCGTAGTCAAAGTACTGATCCATGTCGTCCGAGAAGTGGCGGAAGAAGCTCCACACGCGCGCTTCGCAGATATAGAGAGCCGTCAAGTCAAACGGTGCGAAGCATGCTTGATAATTGAATTCGGTGTCCTTGCCGGTGAAATAGCCTTTCTCGCGCGCGAACTTAATAATATCTTTGGACCACATGGCGTTTCCGTCTTTGGTATAAACGCGATTACCTTTGGTGCTGCGTTTGGCTGTAAGCGGTAAGGTAGTGATGCGTGCCTGGTTGGCATGGCCGCAGATGCAGTCGTCCGGAATACGGAATGCCACCCAGTTAGCGCCTTTCTGCCCTTCGCCTTTGCCAATCATGTCCATTATCCAAATCTCGTTCGGGTCTGCGATGGAGAAAGTCTCACCTTCGGAGGCGTAGCCATACTCTTCCACGAGTGACACCATGCAATCAATCGCCTCGCGTGCGGTTTTGCAACGCTCCAGCGCAATATACATCAGGCTGCCGTAATCGATACCAACCGTGTCCCATAACTCTTCTCGTCCGCCCCAAGTGGTCTCGCCTATCGTGAGCTGGTGTTCGTTCATATTGCCCACCACGTTGTAGGTGTGCGCCACTTGCGGAATAAAGCCTTGCGGACGATTACTGTCCCAGTCGCGCACTTCGCGCATCTCGCCCGGCTGATGGTCAGCGGCAGGACTAAAGTGCAAGAAGCCGTAGAGCGTATAGCTGTCAGCGGCGTAAGAAATAATCGTAGAGCCGTCTGTAGAGGCATCTTTGCCCACTAAGAAGTTCGTGCATGCCATCGCATAACTCATTCCCATCACAGCAGCAAAAACCAACACAATTCGTTTCATCTATTCGTTAATTTACATTTTCCGCGCAAAATTACTGCTTGAGTGTTATTAGAAACAAGCTTCCATATCCACTCAGCCCATAACCTCCTTTTCTGTACTTACGTACCGAATCATCGCCTCTTTAGAAAACACGTCGTTGCACTCCGTTGAAGAAAACGTATTTTCCGCGAACTTCGCTAACCCGCGAGTTCCTCCTGTGGAAAATGAATTAACCGCATACACACCGCAGGGCGTTTTTACACGATGAAAAAATGTGGGTTAACATTTTTGTGTAAAAACAGGTTTTCGTAGGAGCATAAGCTCGTTTTCTTGAAGGAATCTATCAGTAGCGAGAATCGGTACTGATAAGTGGGATTGGATGGTAAGCTGTCTGGGAGCTTGCTCTCAAGCAGATTAGCAGACAATAACACTAAGTTGCGCCAGCAACTGTAGGTTCCGCGTTTTCGGTTACCTCAAAAAAAGCGCAGGCCTGATGAGCCTGCACTTTTCCCGCTAAACGCTAAACGTTAATTCGTTAATTCGTGTTTCCTGCTTATTCCTCTTGCTCGTAGTAATACGAATAATCAATACCTTTCATGAATATCTCGCGGTCATTAATTTGGTCGGTCAACGCGTTGCGGAGAAGTTCGCGAATAGCATCTGCACTGACAGCACTACGTATCATTGCGTCGAGATAGCTTTTCTTCGGAATACGACTCCAGTCTACGCAACGCTGTAATCGTTTTTTGAAGATAAGATCCAGCCAAATACGTGTACTACGCCCATTCCCTTCACGGAAGGGGTGCGCAATGTTCATTTCCACGTATTTATCCACAATCTCGTCGAAGGTATTTTCTGGCATCTTCTCAATCTGCGCCAGGGTCTGCGGCAGGAACTGCGCCATGGCAAATTGGAAACCACCTTTAGCGATATTCACTTGACGTATCTTGCCTGCAAAATCATATAGGCCACCAAAGATGTATGCGTGTATCTTCTGAAGCGCTTTGACTGTGCCGACTTCGCTATCGGCAATCATATTGCTTTCCCAGAACGTGTAGGCTTTCTTACGGCTTTGTCCGTCAATAGTATTGTCCGAATAGGTGAACCAGTCGAGGAAATCAGTAATATTCTTTGCTGGAAGCGTTTTGACGATATTCGTTATATCTTCCTGAGCAAAACAATCGGTGGCGTAACGCTTGCCGTCGGCAGCCATCAGTTTCAGTTGTATACATTTTGAATACAACTCACCATATTGCTCTTTCTGACGGTTTTTAACGGTACCCCAATAGACACGTGGACGAGGACTATCTGTGATGGCCGCTACAATGTCCACAATGGAAAAATACCATTTATTTTCTTCATCATTCCAAACACCACGCACTTCGCGGTCTTTGTAGAAGCGGATTGATATTTTCTGACTCATAATCCTTATCTTCGTGCACGCTCTAACATCTTATCGTACACCAGTTGTTCTGATTCCTCCAGGACACCATTCTTATTAACATCTGCCTGATTAAAAAGAATTTGCAGCATTTCGGCGTCAAGCTCTCTGGGTTTCTCCGGAGCCTTGGGCTGTTGAGGTGCCGGCTGCTCCTGCTTACTAACTGCCGCCTTCTCCGGTTGAGATGCCGGCTTTGACTCTGCAGTTTTAGCTACAACTGGCGTGTTGATTACAAATTTAACCGATTCGGTTGTTATCAAATAGTTTGCCTTCTTTTGTGCAAGAACGACAGCAGACATACCAAGAAGCAAACTTAACAGTATTACTTTCGTCTTCATGGTTGTATTATTTTCCGAATAATTTAAGTCCTTTAGGCGCTGAAGCTGAAGCGTCTTGCTTTACTGGTGCTTGAACGGGTATGAACCATTCGTCATCCTTCGTCGCATTGCGGAAATTCTTATACACAGCCGGATAGCCTGTTACTTTCACTACTACTTGGGTTAGTCCTTGGTTCTCCGCTTCAACTTGAGACAATACTAACACATCGGCATTGTGCGCTTTAATAGCATGGAGTAATACAGAATTCTTGAGATTGTTAAGAAGATTCTGGGCTGCTGGTTGACTAAGATTCGACAAGTCTGTATAGACAGTCTCTTGATACGTGATGCGCGTGTCACTAACCTCTAAATCAGCAACTAGTGGTACCGCATACATACTCGCTTGAGGATCAACGGTTGCATATTCTGAATACGCAACAGTCTGTAATGAAGTGCAACTGCACAACGATAGTGCTAAGCATGCATAGAATAATGGTAATTTCTTCATAATCATAAAATTTAAATATAAAATAGAAAACCGAATCTGACTGCAAAAGTACAACAAATTTTTGAAATGCACAAGATTTTTTGCAAAAAAAACGTCTAAGCTTGCTTAAGCGTGTTTTTCTTTGCTAAAAAGAGAGCCGCAGATTTGCGACTCTCTTCTAAATGGGGTCCCCGACGGACGCCAACGCGGAGCGTCCTCCCGCCAAACGGGAGGAGCGGCGTCCGCCTAGGAGGGCATGGGAATTACCCTTGGTAATTCTCCCATTCACGGTGCCAAACGTAGTTGCGCAGTTTCTTGTAGGTCGTCTGAGCGTTGAACTCAGTCTGTGCCGTTGCAAGGCTTGCGGGGTTCTTCAGTACGGCAGCGGTAGAGCGTGCGACAGCAGCGAACTTGTCGAAGCGTGCCAACTCAGCTGCGGTGTACGGAGTAGAACGTTTGCCACGGATCTGGGTGTACTTGCGGTCTTCGCCGGCCTCGTTCGAGTTCGAACGGTAGCAGTACGTTACGCGGGATTTCTTGCTCAACTTACCACTCACGTGGTCAATCGGGTCTAAAAATACAACTTTACTCATTTCAGTTAAAATTTAGGTTTGTTAATACTTTGGTTAATTTTCATGTCAAGCCTCCTCTTGTAGAGTTGTGCATGTACTCCGTAACGACATGTGCAGGGCGTTTGGGTCGCCCGAACCCGAGTGGCCGGTGGCCACGCTCGTCGAGGAGTATATGCCGACGTAGTCTTTGAGGCGCAGACATGCGGCTTTGCCGGCTAATAGCCGACCTTTTTCCGCATCAAGAACTCGCGGGTTAGCGAAGTTCGCGGAAAATCGTTTTCGTAGGAGCGTAAGCTCGTTTTCTCGAAGGTGGTCAGCTGACTTTCAGTCAGGAGGGTTGGCTATTAAGGCGCGCTGCAAGCTCGCTTGTAAGCGCGATTTAAGAGACTACACTCAAGGCCGTGTAGGCCGACCACCGCGTTTTCGATTATCTTCTCTAAAACGCTTTCTTGGAAGCATCGTAGCTCTCGACGGTCTTGGTGACGATCGTGCAGGTGGTGTCACCTTTGGTGAAGTACTCACTCTTCGTCTCCACCACTCTGGTGACGTTGCAACTCGTCAATGTAATGCAACACACGCTGAATAAACACAGCGAGATAAAAAAAAACTTTTTCATAGGCTAATTCATTAATTCATTACTCATCGGGGCCCCCAACGGACGCCAACGTAGTGCATCCGGTGGGGAAAGCGTAGAGCAAGGCGGCGCACTTTACAAGGGCAGAGCCCGTAGTCGTGCAAGCCTTAGCTTAAGCGAAGCTCGGTTTCACATACTTCTGCGCCACCGCATAAGCAAACAGCGACGTGTACTTACTCTGTGCTTTGAACCCAGCCTCGAGGCTCGCATGCTCGGTCGGGTCAGCCAGTGCGGTCTTGGCCGCTTGCGCCGCAGTCTTCAGCGCCTCTTGACACGCCACATTCTTCACATGATTGGCTTTGCTCGGATTCAGCAGGTCCATCGCCATCTGCTCCTTGCCGCAGGGGCAGCCTTTCAGCACCAGCACTTCCGACTTGTTGAGCTTCCCGCGAAATCGCGCAAACGCTCCGGTTAATTGTACTTTACTCATAATCGTTAAAATTAATGGTTAATTGATTTTTGTAAATGCGCTCGAGGTAGGCGAGGTGCTTGTCGCGACCAAACAACTGCCCAAATCGTATTCGCGCTGCTAATT
>CACXYM010000019.1 GCA_902771935.1 uncultured Bacteroidales bacterium | reverse complement strand
AACCGCGGATATATGCCTTTTGCTCATACACATCGACACTCTCCACATGAAAACTACCGTCTCCCTTGTCCGATATCGCAGCAGCTAACTCCCACGGCGTACCTTTGACCGATACACCACACACTTCTTTTCCATTTCGTTGACAGCAACAAAATGCCAACAAAACCACTGCAAATAACAATACAAACTGCTTCATTTCGACGCTAATTAATGGAGCCAATAATTTGTGCATGTGGAAAAATAGTATTACCTTTGCAGCCGCAAAGGTTTTTGCGTTTCCGAAAGATACGGAAAGACCCATAAAAAGAAAAAGTGAACCATTTATTGGCTCACTTTTTTGGAAAAAGGCCTATGCTTCACATAATCCTTTTCATTTACTCACTTACAACAGCGGCAGATACTTTTCCAGTTTTGCACATATTTTTCGCCTCTGCACGCATTTGGCGTGCAGAGAGGTACTGCTTTTTCCGACATATACAAAAAAAAGTGCTATTTCTTGCAGCCTTTGAAAGCGTTTTTTCCGATGGTTGTTTCTGCCGGAAGTGCAGGTTGTTTGAGGCTGGAACAATCGCGGAAGGCATTGGTTCCGATAGTCTCGAGATTAGCGGGGAAGTGTACTTGACGCAGATTACTGCATTCAGTGAAAGCATCCTCACCGATGATAGAGACGCTGTCAGGCAATATAAGCTCTCGAAGTTGGCGACATTGATAACATGCTCCATCACCAATCATCTTGAGTTGGTCGTTGAAAGTCAGTTTATAGAGATTGCTGCATGAGGCAAATGTACCATCAGAAAGCACTCTGAGTTGCGGAGGAAGCGCGATTTCATACAGTTTCTTGCATCCCATAAATGCTTCTGATTCAATGAGATGGATATTATCTGTGAGATGTAAAGTGAAGAGTTCCTGGCAGTTATTAAAGGCCTTTTTGCCGATGCGGAAGAGTGCCTTTGGTAGTACTATGCGTTCCAGTGAGATGCAGTTCATAAAGGTCTCGTCGTCAATGGCATAGAGTGTTTCCGGTAAGTTGACCCGTGTGAGGTGTGTGCAGTCCATAAAGGCGCCTTTCTTAATAGTAATAACACTGGCCGGTATGCTTATTTCGCGGAAACGACTACAGGAGACGAATGCTTTTTCGCCAATGTGTTGCAAGGTTGGCGGTAGAACGGGCTCTTCCAAGTTGGTGCATGCAGCAAAAGCGCCATCAGCAATAATCTCCAAACGCTTTGGCAGGGTGATGGACCCAAGCGACGAACAGAGGTAGAAACATGCTGTAGGTATGCCGATGAGATTATCGGATAGATGCTGGCTCTTTAGATTTCTGCACTGGGAGAAAGCTGCTGCGCCCAGATATTCCAAACCGTTAGGCAGTGTGGCGGATTTGAGTTTTTCGCAATTAGCAAAGGCGAGGCGTTCTACGCATTTAATGGAAGAGGGTAGTTGTACGTCGCTCAATTCATGACATTGGTAGAAGCATGCTACCGGAATAATCGTTACACCCTCCGGAATAGACAGGGTTCTGACTTTCTTGGCATTACGAAAAGCACCGGCAGCGATAAGACGTGTGGGCGTTTTGTCCTTAAAGACAAACTTCTCCGGTGCATCGGCATTAACGGCAATAAGACATCCATCGATATATAGGGCACCTTTGCGCCATTTTTTCTCGTTCAGCCAAATACCGGAATTAAGAAAGGCGTCTTGCCCAATCCACTGAACAGAGGTGGGAATGACGACTTTGGTGAGGTTCTTGCAATCACGGAACACGTCATTGTCAATGCGTTTAATAGAGGCTGGCAACTCGACGCGTATGAGGGTCTTGTTCCCTTGGAAAGCGCCCGCTGCGATCAGACGCGTAGAAGTGGGCACCATATATTTTGGTGCAATGGTCTTGTCCGTTGCGATAAGACAACTATCAATGAATAAAGCGCCTTCGTTCCAATTCTCCTTATTAAACCAGATTCCAGTTCCTTCAAAGGCACTTCGGCTAAGGTACTCAAGGGTTGGCGGCAGAACAATTTCAGCAAGATATTTACATCCTTTAAAAGCTTTTTCCGAGATGCCTGTGACGGTGAACGTTCGTTGTCCGACTGTAATTTGTGCGGGGATATGTAATTTGACGTCCGACTTGACGTCCCATCCGACTGTGGAATTGTCCGCCACTTCGGCCGTTCTCAGAATCGGGTCAATCGTATAGCGAAGATCATTATAAACTGCCTCCTCTGCCGTAATCGGGAGAAGAATAATGAATAAGGCTAATAGCGTGGAGATGTGTTTCTTCATAGCGAAAATTATTTGATTGGTAGGGGGATGCGGACCATGTTGGCATCGAAGCCGTAGATAATGGGCTGTGAGAGAAGAGTTGGCTGCGTGAAAAGGAGTGTGGAGTCGATATTAGGATATTGCAGGTCTCCTAAGTCAAGTAGCGAGTGGAAAAGCGTCATGGTAGAGATACACTTAGAAGTATTCGCTCGCATGGTGTTCCATTGGCGAGAATGGAGTTTTCGGTATTCAGGCGAAGCCCAGACGAACAACGGCACATGGTACTCGTACTTACTGCCGCCGAAAGTGCCGTGAAGGAACATGTTGCGGTCGTCATCGAGCAAGTTCTCTCCGTGGTCGCCCACATAGACCAGTACAGCAGGCCTGTCGGTTGCCTCAAGTTCGCGAATGACTTGGTCAATGAAGTGATCGGTATAGCAAATGGCGTTATCGTACGAGTTGACAAGAATAGTCTTGAGGTTCTTGTATATCGCCATGTTCTCCGGCTTGAGTCGTGCAAAACCTTCAGCTTCTTCGTCCATACGACGAAACATCTCCCGGACGTTGATACCTTTCATGTCGGGCGTGTAAAACTGGAAAGAATCGGGATAACGCTCGGAGTATTTGAAGTGGCAACCTAATGAGTGCAACACAATCATGTTGCCCTCATTCGTTGAGCGTTTAGCGTTTAGCGTTGTGAGGACTTGGTGTAATGGGGCGAGGAGGACGGAGTCGATGAAGTCGCCGCGGCCGTTGTCGGTGACGTATTTGGCATAATCGCAACTATTGGCGATACGCATGAGGAACTCGTTATTAAAAGACTGGTCGGCAATCCACGCCGTGTGATAACCTGCTTCGTGGAAGGCGTCGACAACAGATGGCTCGTGATAATAAAGTCGCGGCATTTCGGGCGTGGCTCGCGAGAGCATATACGGTACGCAGACAGTAGTGAGATTGCCGATAGTGAAAACGGAATCAAAAGAGATAATCTGGTCTCCTCGCGCCATGAGACAAGGTGAGGTGGAACGTTCGTAGCCGTTAATTTGCCAGTGGTCGTAGCGGGAAGTCTCTCCGATAAGCAAGACAACTAGATTGTCTTGCTCGTTTAGCGTTGCTCGTTTAGCGTTTAGCGGTTTTACTCCGAAGCGGAAGTCGGCAAGAGCTTCTTCGCTGTGCTTGATTTCAAGGGCAAGGGATGTGATGTGGTAGAAACCGAGTACCATATTGACCGGACAGGCTTTTTCACAACCTACCCATGCGGCTGTGCGTTCGTCTCGCTCCCGGAAGTTGAAGATATTGCGGAACTTAGGCCTCAAACCCAACATGATTATGGCGATAACGAAGAAGGCAATGATAGTCGCCATAATCGGCATACGCCATACGCGCGGTGCAATATACTCGTTTTGAATAAAGCGGTGGTTGAGGTAATAATAGACTCCCCAAAGCGCAAAGAAGAGTATGACCACAGGCCAATACGTGGATAGGAGTTCAAAGAACTCACCTTTCTCCGATTTGATACAAGTGAAGATAAAGAGCATGGACGTAGTTGCCTGATTGATAATGAGATGCACTATCTCAATAGCGCTGAGCAAAAACCATGCTGAAAAGATATAAAAGAAGGTGCGGCGCTTGAAAATACAAAGGCCGAACGCATAGATACAAACGGATGTGATGAAATATAAAAAGCGCTGCCCCATCGTAAGTAAGTCGGTCGCAATAAAGGTCCCTATGATATTGGGTAGCAGCAGAAAAATCAGGAGGCAGGAGAAGATTATTTTTTCTTTCTTATTCATTGGATGTAAGTGTGCTAAACTTCTCAGTAATAGACATTTGATGTGTTGTATTGAGCCACAATGGGCAGTTGTCTTCGACATGCCCTGCGGGGAAATCGAAGAGCATAGGGAATGTATAGGATTCGGCGGCTTGCGCGATGGTCTGACTAATAGTGCAACCCATCAGCGGGTCGTCTTCACAATCGGTGAACTGACCGACGATAAGACCTTTGATGCGGGCAAGGACGCCTGACATGCGGAGATTGTTCATCATACGGTCTATATGATAATGGCGTTCCCCGATATCTTCAATGAAGAGTATTACTCCTTCAGGATGTACGTCAATGACATGATTAAGGTCGTACGGTGTTCCTTGCAGGCCATATAGGACACTGAGGTTACCTCCGACCAGTGTGCCTTGCGCTTCTCCGCAACGATTTAGCGGATGGGCAGGGAGTTTATATGTAATAGGTTCGCCCGCGAGCGCGCGACGGAAGAGCTGTAGTGCACGGCTGTCTTCGGGCAAGGTGGCGATGTGCTTGCACATGAGGCCGTGTAACGTTGAACGATTAACGTTTAACGATGAAAGGGCATACAATTGGTGCAGGGCGGTGATATCGGAGAAGCCGATTAACGTTGCGTTTAACGATGAAAGGTCAACTTTGTCGAGAATACGCTGGAGGCCGTAACCACCTCGTGCACAGAGGATGGCATCCACAGACGGGTCTTGCAGGGCAGCCTGTAAGTCCGCCAGACGCTCTTCGTCTGTTCCACTGAAGCGTCCGTATTCTCCGCGCGCATGTGGTGAGACATTCACTTTATACCCCCACGAGCGAAGACGCTTTGCAGCGCCTTCGATATAGTCAGGGTTGATTGTTCCTGAAGGTGATATTATGAGTATACTTTCCATTCAATCCAGTTAACCAGTCGTTTGGGCAGGATCCGGTCAAGGAAACATAGCGTCTTATACGAAACTCCGCCTACGTATTGTGGTGCGGGGTTGCGCTTATTGGCAATGCACCAGTAATCACGAGCCATCTGCTCGGGCGACATGCCGTTTTGCTCATCCTGCTCCATGGTTGCCACAGCTTTGTGAGCAAGCGGATAGATGTCTTCACCCGTTTCATCCTTGGTGCGTGCGGCGGTGAAGCCTGTTGCCACATCTCCCGGCATCAGCACTGAGACATGGATGCCGAAATCGCGCACCTCGTTCTGCAAGGCCAGTGCCATAGCGTTGATTGCCGCTTTGGTGGCCGAGTAGAAAGCCTGATATGGTACGCTGAGTATGGCGGCTACGCTGCTGGTAAAGATAATCATGCCGCTTTTCTGCTTGCGAAGTTGCGGCAGGATAGCTTGCGCCAGATGCAATGCACCGAAGAAATTGACATCGAACTGACGGCGTACATCTTCCGTAGAAGTAAACTCCACTGTTCCGGAGATACCATATCCGGCATTAGCTATAACAACATCGATGTGATCCGTCAGTTCGAGTGCTTTGCGCACCGCCAAGCGGACGTTATCTTCGTCGGTGACGTCACAGTCAATGTGATGGACATTGGATTGGCTGAGTCCATGCCGACTCAGCTCAATCACATTCCATCCTCGGCCGGCAAAGAGTTGCACGGTCGCCAAGCCTATTCCGGACGAACCTCCGGTAATGAGCAATGTTCGCATTATCTTAACCTTTGTGGTCGGGTTTTTCACGCAGTACGCGGGCGATGATACCCACAGCCTCGTCGATAATCGGTTCGGTATGGGTAGCCATCAGGGTAGTACGAAGCAAGCACTCTCCCTCTACGCAGGCCGGCGTAATAACGGGATTGACATACACGCCCTCTTCGAACATCTTTTTGCCATACCAAAGAGTATCCATCGTTTCGTAGGTGAAGATGGGCACAATAGGTGTAGGTGCTTCGATGATACGAATACCAGCGTTGAGCAGACCTTGTTGGAAGTACTTGGCTATATTCATGAGTCGTGTTGGACGTTCCGGGTCTTCGATAAGGCGGTGCAAAGCAGCGAGTGCCGTAGCAGCGCTGGAAGGTGTCATACTGGCCGAGAAGATAAACGGACGAGAAACATGGCGTAACCAGTCCGCTACCTTGTGTGAGGTCAGCATACAACCGCCTATGCTGGCGAGAGACTTGGAGAAAGTGAGCATGGTGATATCCACTTTGTCGGTTAGGCCGAAATGCGCCGCTGTACCGCGACCGCCAGGGCCAAGGACACCGAAGCCGTGTGCATCGTCCACCATGACGCGTGCTCCGTATTTTTGTGCGAGTGCTACTATCTCGGGCAGTTTGCAAATATCACCACGCATGGAAAAGACACCGTCTGTGACGATGAGTTTTCCGGCAGTACGCGGGATAGATTGCAGAATACGCTCGAGGTCCTCCATGTTGGAGTGGCGATATCGCATGACTTTAGCAAAGCTGAGTCGGCATGCGTCGTAGATAGAAGCGTGGTTCTCGCGGTCATTGAGGATATAGTCATCTTTGCCGCAGATGGCAGAGATGATGGCTAAGTTAGTCTGGAAACCTGTTGAGCAGGTCATACAGTCCTCGTACCCTGTGAAGGCAGCGAGTTCTTTCTCCAGTTGCAGGTGCAAGTCGAGCGTACCATTTAGGAAACGGCTGCCGCTGACACCTGTTCCATACTTATCCAAAGCCGCATGTCCGGCGGCAATAACCTCCTGGTCTTCGGTGAAGCCGAGATAGTTATTGCTACCCAACATGATGACGCGATGCCCTTCCATCTGAACGACCGGCGCCTGACGTGACTCCAGCACATGGAAATACGGGTAGACATTCAGTTCCCGAGCCATGTGTAGACGCTCCGCGTTGGGGTCAGATATGCATTTTTGAAAGAGATCCATTACAGTGCGTTAATTTCTTTAAGAATACCTGTTGTTTTAGCCACAGCAGCATAGCTTGCTGCGAAGAGTTCCTGCTCTTTTTCATCAAGGTGGAGTTCGAGAACGCCCTCAATACCATTGCGACCGATGATACACGGAACGCCGATAAAGATGTCTTCACAACCATATTCACCTTCCAGATAAGCAGAGCAAGGAATCATGCGCATCTGGTTGTTGATGATAGCGTCTACGAGAGTTGCTACACTCGCACCCGGAGCCATCCATGCGCTGGTACCCAGCAGGCCGGTGAGAGTTGCGCCACCAACCATGGTGTTATGAACTACTTCGTTCATTTCATCTTCTTCCAGGAGTTCATTAGCAGGAATGCCCTTATAGGAAGCGAAACGAGCCATCGGGATCATGGTTGTGTCACCGTGTCCGCCGATAACGAAACCGTCCACTTCATTGGCATTACATTTGAGTTTCTGGCTCAAGAAATATTTGAAGCGACTGCTGTCGAGCTGACCACCCATACCGATAACGCGGTTCTTTGGCAGACCCGTTGCTTTGAGGGTGAGATAAGCCATGGTATCCATCGGGTTGGAAACAACTACGAGGATAGCATTTGGTGAGTACTTAAGCAGTTGCTCTGCAACGCTCTTCACGATACCTGCGTTTACACCGATGAGTTCCTCACGAGTCATACCCGGTTTACGAGGAATACCACTGGTGATAACACATACGTCGGAGTTGGCGGTTTGTTCATAGTCATTGGTTACACCCTTAACGACAGTGTTGAAACCTAAGAGTTGAGCCGTTTGCATGATATCCATGGCTTTACCTTCGGCAACGCCCTCTTTGATATCAATTAATACTACTTCACTGGCGATGTTTTTTACTGCCAGTACATTTGCGGTGGTAGCACCTACGTTACCTGCGCCTACTACAGTTACTTTTGACATAATGTTTTGTTGTTTTTTAAGTTGTTGTTAATATGTTAATATACAATAATTTTTGTTGTTGTAATGTCTCCATCAACAGTGGTTGTCTGCACGAAGCAGCATCCGGATGTAGCCGGTACATCGATGATTTGTTCTCCATACGTGAAGTTGCCGGTGGAGAATAGTTGTCCGGTAGCGTTATATACCTTATATGTACCATCAGTTTCGGCTTTCAGTTTTACACGTGCTTGTGTCTTCGGCGTGGATGTTGGGGCAACCAATACCGGTTTGTCGAAAACGTTAGGTTCAGGAGCTTTTATCTCCAATGGTGCGGTAGGAATAGCATAACTTTCTCCAACGCGGGTTGCGTAAAGGACTACTTGATCACCTCGTTTGAGCGTGTTGGTGTATAGATATGGGCTACCGTTATTGTCGAAGAGTACGTTGTTGATGTACCACGCGTAATTGCCGAACTCGTAGCCGCCATTGTATTCTTTGCGGAGTGGAACGACAACATTATCCCAGTTCTGCTCAAGAACCCAGTTCGGGTAACGAATGAGCAGCGTGAGACTATCAGAGCGAGATACACCGCAGACACCATTGTCTAAAGCTAATCGCATCGTATAGCGATTCGGTCTAACATAAACCGTGTGGTCTTGATAAATGATTTTATCCTTATGCGGTATCGGCACAACCGCTATTACTTCCGGTCCAAACGGCTCGTCAATAATGTCGGCAAAGCCTTGTTGGTGCGCCAAGTCGTCAAAGGTGATGCTATAACGCTCCGGACGCAGACCGGAGTAGGTGAAATCAATGTTAAACGACTCTGCATCGGCTGAAACATCTGCGATAGATGCTTCGGTGATGACAGTCGGCGTAACGACGGTTAACTTGAGCGAGTAGATAATTGAGGTCAGGCTTGCCAAGTTGCAAACGGTATCGTTGTAGATACCAGGGGCACTCAATTCGCGTCCGCGCCAGATAGCGGAACTGCCGGAACAGATAGCCGTGCTATCTACCACGCGCCGTGTATTGACCACAGTGAGTTCGAGCACATAGGTACTATCGCAGTAATCGATGGTCGGGTAGGACTGGTAGTACGTTCCGGCCTCTTTATACTCTTTGCCTCGCCATATATACGTTTGGTAATCTGTGATGGCGGCAGGTGTAGTGTAAGTATAGGTCGGGTTAATAATGAGATACAAGTGACGGATACTATCGCAGTTGTTGACTGTCTTCTTCGTTTCCGTATATGCTCCGCCTCGCGTGAGCTGTTTGCCGTCGAAGATAACTGTGTCACCTTGGCAGACGGCAAGTGTATCCCAAGTCTCGTAAGCGGGAGCGTTGTATACTTCTACCCGATAGAGGCTATCCAACAGACCGGATACCTTTGAGCGTTTGAGGAAAGTGTATTGTCCCGGTTCCGTAATGACTTGACCATCAATGCGTATATCGGCACCCGGGCAAAGCGGAATCTGATCCCAGTCGGAAACATGTGTGGAGACAATCAAGTTGAGCTTGAAGATACTGTCACACGCATGAACGTTCTTGAATGTATCTACATATACTTTGGTTTCCCAGTATTCTTCGCCGTTATAGCGATAAGGCAAGTCTTCGTCGCATATGACAACACGCTTTTCGGTGATGTCTCTCGGATGAACGATAAGGTGCATAGTGATGATAGAATCACAACCTATTTCATATTTATAGGTACCACTCTTAGTGTACGGCACACCGAAGAACATGTATTCTTCGCCTTGACAAATCTCGGTGGTGAACTCTTGTCGGAACGAGCGTTTGAGATTGACTGTAATCTTGAAGATAGAATCGCAACCATGAACGGAGTAGAGCGTGTCGTAATATACACCGGGTTCGGAGATATTCATCTCGTGCAGCCAGGTGGAGGTATTCGGACAAATCTCGATAGACTCTTCCTTATAGTAAGTCGGGTAGACGGTGAGTTTCAGTTTATATACAGAGTCATAGCCTTGTACGGATAGCAGCGAATCGTAGTAAACGCCACTCTCATAGAGTACTCGATTATGCCATATCAAGGTGTCCTTGTTACATAACTCATTCTCTTCTACAAACAGGTACGACGGATGAACATACAACTGCAGGTGCTCAATGGAGTCGCATCCGGCTTTCGTTTTGCCATAGTAGATATACGGTCCGGGCACAGAAAGCTCGCGCCCATGGAAATAGTGGGTCTGGCGATCGGAAATATGCACTGTGTCATAAATCTCGTAAGTAGGCATTACGCGCACCGTAATCTTAAAGATAGAGTCGCAGCCGTTGATAGAAGGAATTGTGTCGTAGAAGATGCCCTTCTGACTGTATGCTTTACCTCTGTAATAGAATGCGCCGGCTCCTTCGCAGAGATTGATAATTTGCTCTTCATAATACGAAGGCATAATTTGCAGTACTTTCAGTATGTAAACGGAGTCGTAACCCATTTGCGACTGCAACGAGTCGTAGTATAAACCGGTGTTGTAAATGAGCTGGTTGTGCCATCTATACGGCAAGTCTGATTGGCAAAGGATAGTAGAGTCTTTAAACAGATAAACCGATCCGACAGTCAAATGGAGTTTGTAGATAATAGAGTCACATTGGTTATCTTTGGTGCGCACTATATGTTCATAGTTGCCGCCGAAGCCAAATGTATACGTCGTATCTTCTACGTTCCAACGATATGGTTTGTCGCTACTGGTCTTAGCCTCGAGTTGGATGATATGCGGTTTGCGGAAACGCAGATAGAGTGTGTACTCCGTTCCGCAACCATAACCGGAATAAACGACTTCATGTAGTAGCGTATCCCTTCGGTATTCCTTGCCGTTGAAGTGGCAAACATCACCTTCGCACAACGTTTGCTCTATTGTCTGATATTCCATCCGTACGACGCGAAAATCAACGCGCCAGATAGTATCTACATCGCCCGTAGTAATAGTGTCGTAGAAGAGTTTCTGCTCAGACAACCAGCGATTTTTCCAGCGGACAGGCAAATCGTTTTCACATACGGTAATAACAGTATCGCGCAATTGTTCTTTGTCATATACGGTCAATACCAACTGATAGATAGAGTCGCAACCGGTAGAAGAATCGAGTGTGTCGCGATAAATACCGGTATGTGTAAGTGTTTTGCCTCTCCATATATACGGCTGACGATTTGCTACAGCAGCTGTATCGGAGAAGAGATAGTTTGGCAGTTCTTGAACGCGAATAACAACAATCGAGTCGCAGCCGTTAACTGCAGACAAGGTATCGGTCCATACGCCTCCGTGTGAGTATGTTTTGCCATTATATTCAAAGCTCTCGCCGCGGCATATCTTGAAATGCATGTTCACGTAAGTTGTATCACGCACGTTGAGATTCAGCACGAAGATAGAGTCGTAATGCATCTTAGTCTGCATGCTATCCGTGTAAACGCCGGATGTCCAGTATTGTCTGCCACGCCATAAGTACGGTGTTTCCGATTCGCAGATGGTCTGGTTCTCCTCGAAACGATAAGTAGGATAGACGTTAAGTGTGAGTTCAATAATAGAGTCACACCCATTGACTGTCGTAAGCGAGTCGAAGTATACACCGGATTTTGTTAGAGTACGTGTTGTTCCGTCTCCTTGCAGCCACAGATATGGTGCCTTGTCATCTGTTTGTGCAGTTTTGCGAATATAGTATTTCTCGTACCATGCGTAGTGGATGATGATTACGGAATCGCAATCGTCAATGGTACGCATGGTATCGCGATAGATACCGGGTTTGGTATATTTCTTATGGTTGAACTGTATCGAATCGCCCGCGCAGTTCCAAATAAAGGTATCCCGTTCGAAAATAGGTTTAACGATAACGGTCAAGTTGTAAACGCTGTCATAGTGATCTTTCGTCAGGAAGCGTTTGATATATGTTCCTTCTAACTCGATATTTTCGCGGAAGATATGGCCCAAACTATCGCGCCATGTGTACGGCAGTTCGGAACGACAGAGAGTCACCGTATCGTGATAGTTGTAGGTGTTATGTATCTCGAAGATTAAGTTATCCACACTATCACAACCGAAGACAGACTCCCAATGATATGAATAGGTTCCACTAGCGCGGAGTGTATCTTTGGATATGAGCACACCTTGTTTTTTGTGTTCCCAGATATAAGGTGTATCTGTGTCTGCGATATCTACGAAGTAGTTCCTGCTGAACAGCGGATAGACATTAAGCGTCAGTTTGATAATGGAGTCGCAACCGTTAACCGCCTTGAGCGTATCCTGATAAACACCGGTGGACTTGAGATAACGCGGTTTGGATGCTCCATCAATACCGAAGACAATGGAATCTCCAGAACAGATTGCGCTATCAATATATGTTATTGGCGTGATATTGAAGTTAACGTACAAATCGTAGATGCTATCGAAGTGATGCACTTTCGTCTCAAGCGAATCGTAATAGTGTTTCGATTGAGCTGTCAGCGGTGTGGTGAACTTTTGTCTGTAGCCGTCTGCCCAAACATGTGTCAATGTCTTACTCGGCACATTGCAGACATCAATCGTATCGCGCAGTAGATAGACGGAATCCACGAACAGGCGCAAGGTATGTACGGCGTGGCAATATTCGCCTTGTGAATCTTTGTCAGGTAAGTTAGTAATAGAATCCGAATACAGGCCGGAATAATGTTTATATGTGCCACCCCAAAGGATAGAATCACCTTGCGGAATATGTTTCTCAATCGTGTCGCGATAAGCAGGCCGCATGTACACGGTCAGCTTGATGATACTATCACAGTTGAGTGTATCGGAATAATGATATCCTCCGTGCGATTGCGGATCTATCCAACCTGATTCGGCCCGAACAGTATCGTAGTATATACCTTCTTTGGTGATGAGTTGGCGCTGTCCGTTGGAGAAGTAGCCGAAATGCAAGGTATCCAGTTCGCACAAGTAATAAGTTGAGTCTATTATGGCCTGTGGACGAACGATAATGTGGAAGTAATGGGTCTTTGCACAGTTCCAGATAATGGTATCTTCTGTATATTTGATACCTTTCCAATTGCCTTGCCATGCATTAGCATATTTTCCGCCTTCTTTCTCGGCGAACTTAGGATTGTTGAGTTCGCCTAAGATATACGGTTTCTGCTTACTGATATCACAAGCACAGAGGAAGACAGAATCGTTACGGTTGAAGTCCGGAGTAATGGTCAAGTGGACAGTAACTATACTATCGCAGCCGCAGGCTGTGATATCTTTGTGCGTGAATGTGCCTTCTTCCCAAATGGTATCCGGTTTCTGACTACCGATGATATACGGCAGGTCGGTCTCGCAAATAGTGTCGAAATAAGAGATAGATATCTTCGGGTCTATCTTTATATTAAGGTGATAGAGTGTGTCGCAACCTAAAGTATCCAGTACGTTTCGTGCCGATTCGGTGTAGGTCTTACCATTGAATGTAACGCCTTCGGGCTGACAACCACGCAGTTCGACGGTTGTATCAACAGGATGTTGCACAAAGAGATGTAGCGTGCGGAATTCGAGGATTGCTCCCGTAGTTTTGTCGAAGACCGTATCCACGTAATTACCTGAAGTCGAGTAATTCTTTCCTTGCCATACAAATGGTGTATCCAGGGCGCAGAGATGTTGCGTGTTTTCTGTTTCCGCAATAACGATAAGTTCGATAATACTGTCGCAGCCGCTTACTACTTGCTGCTCAAGGCGAGAGTATTGGCCGGCTGTAGTAATGGTGTCTCCTTGCCAGAAAATGGTATCTCCTGTGTGAAGAATCTTTGTCTCTGTGATATGCTTTGTCGAATTCTGTGAGATCTCATAGTAGATGACACTGTCGCAATCATTAAGCGTGCGTAGAATGACGGTGTCGCGATAAATCTTATTCGGCACGAGATTGAAGTACGTTTTTCCGTTCACTTGCACTTTCTCGCCCTCGCAAATAGTAATTCGCTCGCGTTTAATGTAACTCGGATAAACGGTCAGGTTTAGGCGATAGATGCTGTCCACTCCATAAACCGTAGTGGCGCGCCATTCTTTGGATATTGTTTCACCCGGATTGCAACTGAATTCTTTGTTATACCATTCTGCAGGAGCAGCGTCCGGCCAAATATACGGAGCTTCATTCTGGCAGATAGCCGTATCTTTCACGAGCAGGAAAGTCGGATACAAGAACACGTGCAGTTCTTCGCGGCGATAACATCCGCCGGGCAGTTTTTCTTCAAAGTAATATGTTCCGGAGTGATTGATTTTCTGTCCGTGCCAAACGCGTGAAGTGTCAGTATCCGCCAAACGCATAGTGTCCGAAAGGAACGATGCGGTATTGAAATGTAAGAATGCTTTGGTGACACTATCGCAACCGTGCTGCGAAGGATAAGTTGTAATAACCGTTGCATCGGAGTAGTAATCTTGTCCTTCGTATGTAATCTTTTCTCCGCTACAATTGTACAAATGCACATAAGCCGTGTCGTAAGCAGGATGAACGGTCAGATTGAGCATATACGTTGTATCCATCGTGTCAGGAAGCACAGCCGGAACAATCTCTTTGTAGATATCCGTTCTACTATATTCGCGTCCGCGCCAGGGATACGTGTCACCGGCACAAATCTCTGCCACTTCTGTGAAGATTGGTCTCGGCTGAACAACAGGAACGAGTGTTACATGCAATTCGTAGGTACTATCGCAACCTGCAATAGACTGATTGACATCGTAATACGTATTTTCGTTGGATACCAACTGTCCGTGCCAGTAGAGTGTTTCGCCTTCGCGTATGGTCATGGACTCAACCGAACGGAATGGTTCGCCTTTGATGAGTCGGTAGGCAATGATTGAATCCACATAATTCGGCATATAGAGCGTGTCATAAACCGTGGTGGCGGAGTTATATACTTTGCCTTTGAAAGTAATCGGATCGCAGAAATGGATGGTGCGTGGTGTAGCTGCCACTTGTTTATGCAGTTCCAGATGATAATGGTCCGTACAACCTGTTTCCGGATTATACACATTCTCATCTCTTACGCCTTCCTGCGAGACAGAAACATTCTTATTGGCGTAATGCCAAATATATGGTGTTATTCCGTCAAACACAGCTTTTGTTACGGTTTCGCTACTTGGCAGACGTGTTACAATCACTTTGTAGATAGTGTCGCAACTGATGCTGTCGTAGAACGTGCCGGGAGTATCATAATACTTGCCGTTAAAGAACTGTACATCGCCGGTACATATACTCAGCGGCTTGGTCACATGAACAGGTTGTTTAACAACCAGATTCAGGGTGTAGATAATCACATCTCCTGAAGGAAGTGTATCAATGCGAGAGTAAATATGTGTGTCGCGGCCGACTATGCCGTTCCACTTAACTGAATCGCCGGAACAGATGGTGTCGTATCTACTGATACGATCCACACTGTGTGAGGTGAGTACCAGTCGTGTAATAGAATCGCAGCCGAAGTGGTTCTTGGTCTGGTACGTATAAACGCCGGCTTGTTTGTACTCTTTTCCGTTCCATCGGTAGGTTTCACCATCTTCCAATTCGTGCGTGACAATCACCAAATCAGGTTGCATGATGTTGATAGTCCATTCTACGATGGAGTCGCAAGCTCCTACTGCTTGTAGGGTGTCGCGATAGATACCGGATTGAGTAATTAGCTTTCCGTGCCAATACTCCTGGTCTCCTTCGCAAATCTGCTTGCTTAACTTGGTGACAGGAGTACTCTTAACGTGTAGATGTAAGCCATATAGTATCGTTATTCCGTTTTCTACCACCGTGCGTTTATAATCGCCATCGGTGTACGCGGTTATTCCTTTCCACTCAATGAAATCTCCTTCGCAGATAGTAGCGGTTGTATCCACATGTTCAATGCGATGCTCTAGTAGAATTAGTCGTGTTATAGAATAGCATCCTCCTTCGTTTTGCGTGCGGATGACATGTTCACCGAGTCCCTTGTAAGTTACGCCGTTCCATACTGCTGCATCGTTTTCGTCGGCTTCGAGATATACTACTGTGGTGTCGGGATAAAGCACATTAAGTGTGAGTTCTACGATTGAGTCGCAGCCGTCAACTGCCAGAAGCGTGTCGCGGTATAAAGCTGGTTCAGTCAGTTCCTTACCGCCGAAAGTATAGCTGCTGCCGTAACAGATGGCCTTGTTAATCTTCGTGACATCCACAATCTTAGCAATCAGGTGCAAGGTGTATGTCATTTGCGTGCCTCCGGGCAAGATGACTGTTTTGGAGTAATCGCCTGTTGTGTGTGCTGTAATACCGTTCCATGTGTAGGATTGGCCGTCACAGATAGTTACGGTTGTATCGCGTGATTCGATAATGGTAGAAACGGCTGTTACGGTTAAGTAGTAGATGCTGTCACAGCCATATTGTGATTTGTATGCTGCGCGGTACGTTCCTTGTTCGGTAATGGTCTGTTCATGCCAAACGAAACTTTGGCCGTTGAGCAATTGCCTTTCCTCGCGGAAAATCATTGAGGGATGGAAAGTGACTACATACACATTGATGCTGTCTTCGGTAGGTTCGAGGCCATGAATAGTGTCGCGAACGGTAGTGTTCGTGAACACTTTTTCTTCGCCGCGTAAAAGCGACAAATAAACCGTGTCACCTGTGCATCGGTCGATATAATCGGTTTTGATAATGCCTCCCGACGCAAAGAGTGGTAATGCGCCAAAAAGCAGAGTTATCAATATGGTTTGCAATTTCTTCATGTTTCTTAACCTTTAACCGTTCCCCTTTAGTAATAGCAGTTACATCCTTTGTGATAGCCACTTGCACGAGCCGTACGGCTGCCACCGACCAGGTATGTTATCTTTACACCAGTGTAGAAAGGTACAACGCGGTATTTTTCTGTCATTCCGGAAGCCAAATACGGATTGATAACTGCTTTGGTGGCATCCTTTGCGTCGATGCTGAGGCGCGCATTGGTGGACACGGGCTCAACCATGCTGTTCAGTCCGTATTCGAAGTAAAAGCCTATTTTGAGCACATGGCACAACTGGCTGCGGGTTGGCACTTCCGATAGTACGTCGTAACCTATTTCGCCGATCAGACTAACCATTGGTTTGAGAGAGGCGGTGTGTTCGCCTTCAAACTCGTAGGTAGTGTACCCATGTTCCGGCATGTTTTTGAATTCGATGTTGTATAACTCGTTTGTAGCACTCAGCTCATACGTGCCGCTTGACACGATACTCGAGTTGAGCGAATATCCCACTTTCAGACCGGCGCCGACATAAAAGCCGTGGGAATACCATCCGACCAAAATAGGAATCTCGATAAATTGCCACTTCTGGCGGTCTTTTTCGCTGACCGTATAATGGAGCGTTACTTCCTTGCCTTGTGTATCATAACCCGGGCAGTTGTATTTGTACGCTTCGAGTGTTGCGTTGGAACGATGGAAACTGAGTTGCAGGCCGGCATTCACCCACAACCCGTTATTGCGGAATTCGTAACCGAATCCCACCAGGCCGCCTAAGTCGCCTGACGGAGTAAAGTCGGGCACTCGTTCTTGAAGGCTCGTATAGCCCAAACCGCCGGAGATATAACCGAAGTGGTAATTGTCGCCGCCTAATCCGGACACGTTTCCTGCCCGACGAAAATACCGTGCGTTTGCGGGAAGGATTGCTAGGATTAAGAGCAAAAGTGACAGTATGTACTTTATAATTCTCATGCGTCGTACGTATGTGCGCACTCATAATTTGGCCGACAAAGGTACGGCTTTTTTTTGGAACTGCCAAATTTTTTTCACAAAATGTGGCGAAAAAATGTAAAAAGTAGGGGTTAAAGTTTGTTAAGATTTCTGTAATAGCGGCTTAGGATAAGCTTAATCACCTTTTAATAACCTTTTAATCACCCTTTAATCACCTTATAATCACCTTATGTCATTTTGAGTTTTTTGGGGTGGTTGGTGGAGGGGAATGAGAATGAAAATGAGAGTAGGAATGAAAATGAGAATGAGAATAGGAATAGGAATAGGAATGAAAATGAGAATGAGAACAGGAATGAAAATGCGAACAGGAATGAAAATGAGAATAAAAACAATAATGTGTCTTATTCTGGAGAAAAAAGTAGATATATCGGGCCTAATTTGAAGAAAATGCTACTTTAATATGACAAAAGTGACGTTTTTTTACAAAAAAGTGCAAAAATATTTGTGGGAATGAAAAAAAAGCAGTAATTTTGCACGCTTTTTTCGCGCACGCTCCCCTCGTACGCGCGTTAAAACCTAAAATAAAGTTTTAACGGAAGGTACTCGGGGGCGCTCGCTCTCCCCAAAAATTCGCGAAATTTTCGGGGACCCTAATAAAGAAGCAATAAATAAATTAACAAATTAACAACAATTATTAACCAAAACAAGTTACAATGCCTACAATTCAACAATTAGTTAGAAAAGGAAGAGCAGAACTTATCGACAAGAGCAAGAGCCCTGCATTGGACAGCTGCCCACAACGTCGTGGCGTTTGTGTACGTGTTTACACAACCACTCCTAAAAAGCCTAATTCCGCAATGCGTAAGGTGGCACGTGTTCGTCTTACCAACCAGAAGGAAGTTAACGCTTACATTCCGGGTGAAGGTCACAACTTGCAGGAGCACAGCATCGTGATGGTACGTGGTGGTCGTGTAAAAGACCTGCCAGGTGTACGTTACCACGTAGTTCGTGGTACGTTGGATACCGCCGGTGTAGCTAACCGCTTGCAACGTCGTAGTAAGTACGGTGCAAAACGCCCGAAAGCTAAGAAATAAGTCAAAAGTTGAAAGTCGAAAGTCGAAAGATTCGACGAGCAACTGAGACAGACAACAATTCTGCAAAACAAAGAAACTAACTAAAAGTTCCATACGATGGGACAGATTAACATGGGTTGAAGGTTGAGTAAGCCTTACGAGTTAGGGCTGAAGCGATCAGACAACCAAAAGGAATCGCTGATTCCTCTTAAAAAACAAACAAAACAATGAGAAAAGCAAAACCAAAGAAACGTATCATTCTGCCGGATCCTAAGTTCGGTGAAGTGATGGTCGCTAAATTTGTGAACCACCTCATGTTGGATGGTAAGAAGAATATTGCTTATGGCGTATTCTATACCGCTCTTGACTTGGTTGAACAAAAGAACAAAGAGGCAGAGAAGTCTGCTCTTGACATTTGGAAAGCCGCATTGGACAACATTACTCCGTTGGTAGAGGTTAAGTCCAAGCGTATCGGTGGTGCAACATTCCAGGTTCCTACTGAGATTCGTGCAGACCGCAAAGAGAGTATTGCAATGAAGAACATGATTTCGTTCGCACGCAAACGCGGAGGTCATTCGATGGCTGAGAAGCTTGCTGCAGAAATCATGGATGCCCTTAATAGCCAGGGTGGTGCCTTCAAGCGTAAAGAAGATATGCACCGTATGGCAGAGGCTAACCGTGCATTTGCACATTTCCGTTTCTAATTAATTAAATTAGATGGCAAAACACGACCTGAAATATAACAGAAACATCGGCATCATGGCACACATTGATGCTGGTAAGACAACGACTTCTGAGCGTATATTGTTCTACACCGGCTTGACTCACAAGATTGGTGAGGTGCATGACGGTGCTGCAACAATGGACTGGATGGAGCAAGAGCAAGAACGTGGTATTACTATCACTTCCGCTGCAACGACCACTTACTGGAACTATAAGAATGAGAAATACAAGATCAATCTTATAGACACTCCGGGTCACGTGGACTTTACAGTTGAAGTAGAGCGCTCGCTCCGTATCCTTGATGGTGCCGTGATGGCACTGTGCTCTGTCGGCGGTGTACAACCACAGTCTGAGACCGTATGGCGTCAGGCAGATAAGTATAATGTGCCGCGTCTGTGCTACGTGAATAAGATGGACCGTTCCGGTGCTAACTTCTTTGATGTGGTTAGACAGATTAAAGAAGTGCTTGGTGCTACGCCGTGTCCAATTCAGATTCCTATTGGCGCAGAAGAGACATTCAAAGGTGTCGTTGACCTCGTTAAGATGAAGGCAATCATCTGGCATGATGAGACAATGGGTGCAGAGTATGTGGAGGAAGAGATTCCTGCCGGACTCGTAGCTGAAGCCGAAGAGTGGCGCGATAAGATGCTGGAGACAGTATCTGAGTTCGACGACACGCTGATGGAGAAATACTTCGACGACCCATCTACCATTACTGAGGATGAGATTCGCGTTGCAATCCGCAAGGGAACCTGCGCAATGAAGATCTTCCCGGTAATCTGTGGTAGCTCCTTTAAGAACAAAGGTGTTCAAACGATGCTTGACGCCGTTTGTGCTTATCTGCCGAGTCCGCTGGATACACCACAAATTGATGGTGTTGACCCGCGTAACGAGAAAGAGATTTCGCGTCAACCGAGTGATGACCAACCGCTTTGCGCTTTGGCCTTTAAGATTGCAACCGACCCGTATGTAGGCCGTCTGTGTTATTTCAGAGTCTATTCAGGTAAACTGGAAGCCGGTTCGTACGTTTATAACCCACGTTCGGGCAAGAAAGAACGTATTAGCCGTATCTTCCAGATGCACTCGAATCACCAGAATCCTGTGGACTTCATTGCTGCAGGTGATATAGGTGCAGGTGTAGGTTTCAAAGATATCCGTACCGGTGATACCCTCTGCGATGAGGATAAGCCAATCGTACTCGAGTCAATCGAGTTCCCGGCACCGGTTATCGGTATCTCTGTTGAGCCGAAGAGTCAAGCTGACATCGACAAACTTGGTGTTGGTCTGGCTAAGCTTGCGGAAGAAGATCCAACCTTCACCGTTAAAACCGACGAGCAGACCGGTCAAACAGTAATCTCCGGAATGGGTGAGCTTCACCTGGAGATTATTATCGACCGTTTGAAACGTGAGTTCAAGGTAGAGTGCAACCAAGGTCGTCCGCAAGTAGCTTACCGTGAGGCTATCAGCGCTCCGGTTGAGCTGCGCGAGACGTACAAGAAACAATCCGGTGGTCGTGGTAAGTTTGCTGACATGATTGTTCGTGTCGAGCCTGCTGACGACGACTTCGAAGGAAGCTTGCAATTCATTAACGAGGTGAAGGGTGGTAATATTCCTAAGGAGTATATCCCTGCTATCGAGAAGGGCTTCCAGACCGCGATGAAGAATGGTGTATTGGCTGGTTTCCCGGTGGATAAGTTGAAAGTGACCGTTATCGACGGTAGCTTCCACCCGGTAGACTCCGACCAATTATCTTATGAGATTTGTGCACAGATTGCGTTCAAGAACGCTTGCGTGAAAGCTAAACCCGTTCTTATGGAGCCGATCATGAAGATCGAGGTTGTTACTCCTGAAGAGAGCATGGGTGATGTTATCGGCGACTTGAACAAACGTCGTGGACAAGTAGAAGGCATGGACACCGCTCGTACCGGCGCTCGTATAGTCAAAGCACATGTTCCATTGTCCGAGATGTTCGGCTATGTGACAGCGCTTCGTACTATCACTAGCGGCCGCGCTACAAGCAGTATGGAGTTCAGCCATTACGCGCCAGTAAGCAGCACTATTGCCAAAACCGTTTTGACGGAATGCGGCGGTAGAGCTGACCTTGTATAAAAATAAATCACGTGCGAGCGCGCACGTACTTATAATTAATACGTACACGCGGGTCATCTAAGCGAATGACTCTTTAGGGGTCTGCGCGTGCGAAAACGAAAACAAACAATTTAATTAAAAGTTAAAATGAGTCAAAAAATTCGTATTAAACTGAAATCTTTCGACCACAACTTGGCTGACAAGTCTGCTGAGAAGATCGTAAAGACGGTTAAAGCTACGGGTGCAGTTGTAAGCGGTCCTATTCCACTGCCGACACACAAACGTATCTTCACCGTAAACCGCTCAACCTTCGTTAACAAGAAGAGCCGTGAGCAATTCGAGCTCGCTAACTACAAGCGACTCATCGACATCTACAACAGTAACAACAAAACCGTTGAAGCTTTGATGAAACTCGAGCTTGCCAGCGGTGTGGAAGTGGAGATTAAGGTTTAATTACACAACCAACAGGCCACATCCGACGGATAGCAACAGTGTGACAACACAACGAACCCCGTCGGCGAGAGTGGAAGTTAATTAACAACAATTATTAATTATTTAATCTAGCAAAAATGCCAGGATTATTAGGTAAAAAAATCGGAATGACATCCGTTTTCGGTGCCGATGGTAAGAATGTACCATGCACCGTTATTGAAGCTGGTCCTTGCGTAGTTACGCAACTTAAGACAGTGGAGAAAGACGGTTATCAGGCTGTTCAAGTAGGTTTCAAGCAGAAGAGCGAGAAGCACACGAACAAGGCTGAAGCCGGTCATTTCAAAGCCGCTGGCGTCAATCCAATGCGTTATCTCGCAGAGTTTGACGGATTTGACCAGGAGTTAAAGCTGGGTGACGAAATCAATGTAAACATCTTCGAAGAAGGTACTTATGTTGACGTAGTGGGCACCAGCAAAGGTAAAGGTTTCCAAGGTGTTGTGAAACGCCATGGTTTCGGTGGAGTAGGTCAATCTACTCACGGTCAGGACGACCGTCTTCGCGCACCGGGTTCAGTAGGTGCTTGCGCTTATCCTAGCCGCATCTTCCCGGGTACACGTATGGCAGGCCACATGGGTCAAGACCGCGTAACCGTACAAAACCTTGTAGTTTTGAAAGTTATCCCTGAGTACAACCTCATCATGGTGAAGGGCTCTATTCCGGGTGCAAAGAACAGTATTGTAACTATTAACAAGTAATCAGTATGGAAATTAGTATTTTGAATCAAGCCGGTGAGAAAACCGGAAAGAAGATCAAACTCAATGATGAGGTCTTCGGAATCGAGCCTAACGACCACGCTATTTACTTGGACGTTAAGCAATTCTTAGCAAACAACCGTCAGGGAACAGCAAAAGCTAAACAACGTAGCGAAAACGCTCACTCAACACGTAAGCTCGGCCGCCAGAAAGGTGGAGGTGGTGCACGTCCGGGTGATTTGAAATCGCCGGTTCGCGTTGGTGGTGGTACCATTTTTGGTCCTGTACCTCGTGACTATAGCTTCAAACTGAACCACAAAGTAAAACAACTCGCTCGCCGCTCTGCTCTCAGTCTGCGCGCTAAACAAGACCAGCTCATCGTGTTGGATACTCTCGCATTTGAGGCTCCTAAGACGAAAGCTATGGTTGAAGTGCTCGGCAAGCTGATGAACTCAATACATACGCAATCATGAACTCGAACGCTCTCGTACTGTTGAAAGACAGCGTGAAAGCTATCGAAGAAACTTTAGCATAAGGAGGCAAGATTATGGCAATTATTATTAAACCTATCGTCACTGAAAAGATGACCGCCGCCGGCGAGAAGTTCAACCGTTATGGTTTCCGCGTAGAGCGTACTGCCAATAAAGTGCAAATCAAGAAGGCAGTAGAAGAAATGTACAATGTACAGGTGGAAGATGTAAACACCCTTGTAGTAGCTCCGAAGAACAAACAACGCTGGACGAAGTCCGGTTTGCTTCGCGGTGCACAACAAGCGTACAAGAAAGCCATCGTTACATTGAAAGAAGGTGAAACAATTGATTTTTATAGCAATATTTAAAAATGGCTGTACGTAAATTAAAACCCACTACACCGGGGCAAAGACACAAAGTTATTGGCGCGTTTGAGACAATTACCGCAAGCGCACCAGAGAAATCGCTTGTGTTCGGTAAGCTGAAAACGGGTGGTCGCAACAATGTTGGTAAAATGACCATGCGTTATATCGGCGGTGGACACAAACAGAAGTTCCGCGTAATTGACTTCAAACGCAACAAAGACGGTGTACCCGCAGTTGTTAAGACAATTGAGTATGATCCGAACCGTTCGGCTCGTATCGCCCTTTTGTTCTACGCTGACGGTGAGAAGCGTTATATGCTTGCTCCTAACGGATTGCAAGTAGGTCAAACTGTTCTGTCAGGTAGCGGTATCGCTCCTGAAGTAGGTAATGCACTTCCGCTCTCAGAGATTCCTCTGGGAACATTGGTGCATAACATCGAGCTTCGTCCGGGCCAAGGTGCCCAAATGGTACGTTCTGCAGGTGTGTTCGCACAACTCGCAGGTCGTGAGGACAAGTATGCAATGATTAAGTTGCCTTCCGGCGAACTCCGTAAAGTGCTGGCAGCATGCCGCGCTACCGTAGGTGTCGTAGGTAACAGCGATCACGCGCTCGAGAAATCTGGTAAAGCTGGTCGTAGCCGCTGGTTAGGTCGTCGTCCTCACAACCGTGGTGTTGTTATGAACCCGGTAGATCACCCAATGGGTGGTGGTGAAGGCCGCGCATCTGGTGGACATCCGAGAAGCCGCAAGGGCTTGTTGGCTAAGGGTTATAAGACTCGCCATCCGAAGAATCAGTCTAACCAATACATTATTGAAAGACGTAAAAAGTAACCTATTAAACAGAAGAGAATTATGAGTCGTTCATTGAAAAAAGGACCGTTTATCAACGTTAAGTTGGAGAAAAAAGTGCTTGCTATGAATGAGGCTAACAAGAAAGAAGTTGTTAAGACCTGGTCACGCGCAAGTATGATCTCTCCTGATTTCGTAGGTCACACAATCGCCGTTCATAACGGAAATAAATTCATTCCTGTTTACGTAACTGAGAATATGGTAGGTCACAAACTCGGTGAGTTCGCTCCGACCCGTATTTTCCGTGGACACGCAGGAAAGAAATAATCCACTAATCATTCACAACAAATTTAAACAATTTTAGACAATGGGTGCTAGAAAACATAATAGTGCTGAAGCTATGAAGGAAGCTCGCAAGAGCCAGTACTTCGCTAAGCTGAACAACGTTCCTACCTCCCCGCGAAAAATGCGCCTTGTTGCTGACATGATTCGTGGTATGGAAGTAAACCGTGCCCTCGGTGCATTGCACTTCTCCACAAAAGAAGCAAGCCGCGCACTCGAGAAATTGCTCAAATCAGCTGTTGCTAACTGGGAAGTAAAAACCGGTAAGAAAGCTGATTCTGAAACTCTGTATGTAACTAATATCATGGTAGATGGCGGTATGATGCTCAAACGTCTGCTGACCGCTCCTCAAGGTCGTGGATATCGTATCCGTAAACGTTCTAACCATGTAACTATCTTTGTTGATACTAAAACTAATAAAGCTGAGTAAGACTATGGGACAGAAAATTAATCCAATTGCCAACCGTCTGGGTATCGTCCGTGGTTGGGATAGCAACTGGTTCGGTGGTAAAAACTACGGTCAAACGATCCTCGAGGACCAAAAGATCCGTGACTACCTGAACGCACGTCTTGCTGAGGCTAGCATTAGCCGTATCGTCATTGAGAGAACTCTGAAACTTGTAACTGTAACTGTCTGCACTGCTCGCCCCGGTTATATCATCGGTAAGGGTGGACAAGAAGTTGACAAATTGAAAGAGGAACTGAAGAAAATCACCAAACAAGATGTACAAATCAACATCTTCGAGATTAAGCGTCCGGAACTCGATGCTACTATCGTAGCTCAAAAGGTTGCTAAACAACTCGAAGGTAAAGTGGCTTATCGCCGTGCCGTTAAGATGGCAATCGCATCTACCATGCGTATGGGCGCTGAGGGTATCAAAATCCAAATCAGCGGTCGTTTGAACGGTGCCGAAATCGCTCGCTCTGAGATGTACAAAGAGGGTCGTACTCCTCTGCACACTCTTCGTGCTGACATTGATTACTGCCACGTAGGTGCTCTCACGAAAGTGGGTATCCTTGGCGTGAAAGTATGGATTATGCGCGGCGAAGTGTATGGCAAGAAGGATCTCGCTCCTAACTTCACACAACAACAAGGCCGCGGTGGTGACCGTCGTGATGATCGTCGCGGTGGTGAGCGTCGTGGACGTCGTGGTGATTTCCGCAGAAACAACAAATAATAATGTTAAACGATTTGTAGATTACAGTTATGTTACAACCTAAGAAAACTAAATTCCGCCGCTCACAAAAAGGCCGCATTAAAGGTAATGCGCAGCGCGGTAATGAGCTTGCATTTGGCTCATTCGGTATCAAGAGTCTTGGTACCATCTGGTTGACAGGTCGTCAAATCGAAGCAGCCCGTGTAGCCGTAACCCGTTATATGCAACGTCAAGGTCAAGTTTGGATCCGCGTTTTCCCGGATAAACCAATCACCAAGAAGCCTTTGGATGTTCGTATGGGTAAAGGTAAAGGTGCCCCCGAAGGATTCGTCGTTCCATTGGAACCCGGACGTATCATCTTCGAAGTGGATGGTGTACCTTACGAGGTAGCGAAAGAGGCATTGCGCCTGGCAGCTCAGAAACTTCCGATTACAACCAAATTTGTCGTAAGACGTGATTACGACGCAACCCAACTTGTATAATTAAAGGATTATGAAAACCGCTGAAATTAAAGAATTAACAACCGCTGAGATTCAAGAGCGTTTGGCAGCTGAGAAAGAGGCTCTCGTACGCATGAAACTGAATCACAGTATTTCTCCGCTCGACAATCCGTTGCAGATTAAGGTTGCTCGTAAGACAATCGCTCGCCTTGCAACTGAACTTCGTAAGAGAGAATTAACAAAGTAAAATCGAACGAAAATGGAAACAAGAAATCTTAGAAAAGAGCGTCAGGGAGAAGTCGTTTCCAACAAAATGGATAAGACAATCGTCGTAGCCGTTAAGTGGAAAGAGAAACACCCTATTTATGGCAAGTTTGTCAATAAAACTCGCAAGTTCCATGTTCATGACGAGAAGAATGAAGCAGGTATCGGTGATACCGTTCGTATCATGGAAACTCGTCCGCTGAGCAAAACTGTTCGTTGGCGTCTAACTCAAATTATTGAAAGGGCTAAGTAATATGGTACAACAAGAATCAAGACTTACAGTTGCGGACAACTCAGGTGCAAAAGAGGCACTCGTAATCCGCGTACTCGGAGGCACACGCAAACGCTATGCTTCCCTTGGAGACACCGTTGTAGTAGCCGTTAAGGGCGTCATCCCTTCCAGCGAAATCAAGGACGGTACGGTTAGCCGTGCAATCGTTGTTCGCGTGAAGAAAGAAGTACGTCGCGCCGATGGTAGTTACATCCGCTTTGATGATAACGCTTGCGTTCTCATCTCTAACGCTGGTGAACTCCGCGGTAGCCGTATCTTTGGCCCGGTAGCTCGTGAGCTCCGTCAAACGAATATGAAAATTATTTCTCTGGCACCTGAAGTGCTTTAATCATCTAAATTTTTACAGTAATGGCAAAATTACATATTAAGAAAGGTGATATCGTCTACGTGAATGCAGGTGCTTCGAAGGGCAAAACCGGTCGCGTACTGGAAGTGCTCGTAGAGAAACAACGTGCAATTGTAGAAGGTGTCAATATGGTATCTAAGAGTACCAAACCTAATGCAAAGAACCCACAAGGTGGAATAGTTAAACAGGAGAGCCCTATCCATATCTCTAACCTCAACCCCGTAGAGGACGGTAAACCCGTTCGCGTAGGTCGCGTTAAGAAGGATGGTAAACTCGTCCGCGTAAGTAAAAAATCAGGTAAAGAACTCTAAGCAATGAATACAGCAAGTCTTAAACAAGATTATCAGGAGCGCATCGTTCCTATCTTGATGAAAGAGTTTAACTACACTACTGTTATGCAGTGCCCTAAACTCCAAAAAATTGTCCTCAATCAGGGCCTCGGCGAAGCTGTAGCTGACAAAAAGATCATCGAGGTCGCTCAACAAGAGATGACTCTTATCGCTGGTCAAAAAGCCGTTGCTACTGTTTCGAAGAAAGATATCGCTAACTTCAAGGTTCGTAAAAAAATGCCTATCGGCGTGCGCGTAACTCTTCGCGGTGATCGTATGTACGAGTTCTTGGAGCGTCTCGTTCGCGTTGCCTTGCCACGTATCCGTGACTTCAAAGGTATCAACAACAAGATGGATGGCCGTGGTAACTATACCCTCGGAATCACAGAGCAGATTATCTTCCCTGAGATTAACATCGATAACATCACCAAACTGCTTGGTATGAACATCACGTTCGTTACTACAGCTAATACCGACGAAGAGGGCTTCGCTCTCCTCCGTGAGTTTGGTCTTCCGTTCAAAAAGTAACCTTTTAAACGTAATCAACTATGGCAAAAGAATCAATGAAAGCCCGCGAGGTAAAACGCGCAAAGCTCGTAGCTAAATACGCTGCTAAACGTGCTCAACTCCTCAAGGATGGTGACTACGAAGGTCTCCAAGCACTTCCGAAGAACGCCAGCCCGGTTCGCTTGCACAACCGCTGCAGCATCACCGGACGTCCGAAAGGTTACATGCGTGCATTCGGTCTCAGCCGTATTCAATTCCGTGAGATGGCCTCCAAAGGCCTCATCCCGGGCGTGAAGAAAGCTAGCTGGTAATAAATTAACAAAAGTATTAAACAATGTCAGGGGAGTCCTGATAATTTTAAAAACAACAAACAAATGACAGATCCAATCGCAGATTATCTGACTCGACTCAGAAATGCAATCAAAGCCGGCCACCGCGTAGTGGAAGTGCCTGCTTCGAATCTGAAAAAAGAGATCACACGTATCTTGTTTGAGAAAGGTTACATCCTTTCCTATAAGTTCGTGGAAGATGGACCTCAAGGAACTATCAAAATCGCCTTGAAGTATGATCCGGTTAACAAAGTTAACGCCATCAAGAGTTTACAACGTGTTTCAACCCCGGGTTTGCGCCAATACGTAGGCTATCGCGAGATGCCGCGCGTGCTGAACGGACTGGGTATCGCCATCTTGAGCACCTCCAAGGGTGTGATGACCAACAAAGAGGCTATCGGCCAGAAGTTGGGTGGTGAGGTTATTTGTTACGTATATTAATGAAGGAGGAAAGTTATGTCAAGAATTGGTAAATTACCCATCGCTATTCCTGCCGGAGTTACCGTAGCAGTTAGCCCCGAAAATGTAGTGACCGTTAAAGGTCCTAAAGGCGAACTCGTTCAAGCAGTTGATCCTATCATCACTGTAACCGTAGAAGACGGCGTTTGCCACGTTACTCGTCCTAATGACGAAAAAGAGAGCCGTGCTAAACACGGACTGTATCGTGCTTTAATCCACAACATGGTTTATGGTGTAAGTGAAGGTTATAAAGCTACTCTCGAGTTAGTCGGTGTCGGCTACCGCGTAGAGCTCGCTCAACCCCAAGTACTCAACTTCTCGCTTGGTTATACTCACCCCATCTATCTCGGCCTGCCGAAAGAGGTGAAAGTGGAAACCAAAACCGAACGTAACCAAAACCCGTTGGTAATGTTAGAATGCGCTGACAAACAATTACTTGGACAAATTTGCGCTAAGATTCGTTCCTTCCGCAAACCCGAACCTTACAAAGGTAAAGGTATTCGCTTCCAAGGTGAAGTTGTTCGTCGTAAAGCTGGTAAATCTGCTGGTAAATAATAAGAAAGGAGTAAGTTATGGATAAGAAAATTGCACGTAGAGCTAAGATTAAAGCTACTATCCGTACCAAAGTAAGTGGTACCGCTGAGCAACCTCGTCTGACTGTATTCCGTTCGAACTGCCAGATTTATGCTCAAGTGATTGATGACGTAAAAGGCGTTACACTCGCTGCTGCCTCATCACTCGCTGTTAAAGATAAAATGACCAAGACAGAGAAAGCTAAGAAAGTAGGCGCTCTCATCGCCGCTGCTGCTAAGAAAGCAGGCGTTGAACAAGTCGTCTTCGATCGTAACGGCTACCTCTATCACGGTCGTGTACAAGCTTTGGCTGACGCTGCCCGCGAAGCCGGTCTCAAATTCTAAAAACAACTGATAGTTATGAATAGAGTAAAAACAACACAAGACTTGGAGCTCCAGGAGCGCCTCGTTGCAGTCAACCGCGTAACTAAAGTTACAAAAGGTGGACGTACTATGACATTCGCAGCCATCGTTGTTGTTGGAAACGGTAACGGTGTAGTTGGTTATGGCCTTGGTAAAGCAGGCGAAGTTACCGCCGCAATTGCTAAAGGAACCGAAGCTGCCAAAAAGAACCTCATTCAAGTGCCTGTTCTCAAGGGTACTGTTCCTCACGAGCAGTATGCTAAGTTCGGCGGAGCACGCGTTTACCTCCAACCCGCTACTCACGGTACAGGAGTAAAAGCCGGTGGTGCTATGCGTGCCGTGCTCGAATCAGCAGGCGTTCGCGACGTCCTCGCTAAATCCAAAGGTTCGTCTAATCCTCACAACCTCGTGAAGGCAACTATCGAAGCTCTGGCTCAAATGCGCGACGCACGTCAAGTAGCTCAGAACCGTGGCGTAAGCCTCGATGTAGTGTTTAACGGATAAAATTGTGTAAGACTATGGCAAAGATTAAAATTCAAAAAGTACGCAGTACTATTAAATGCCCGAAAGTACAAAAGGAAACTATGGTTGCTCTCGGTCTGCGCAAAATCAACGCTGTCGTAGAACACGAAGCTACTCCCGCCATCCTCGGTATGGTCGAGAAGGTTAAACACCTCGTTAAAGTTATTGATTAATCGTAAAAACAACTAAGCATTATGGAATTAAATAATTTAACTCCGGCTGCTGGTTCAGTTAAGACCGCAAAACGCGTCGGCCGTGGTGCCGGCTCGGGACTCGGTGGAACTTCTACCCGTGGTCATAAGGGTGCACAATCACGTTCTGGCTATTCTAAAAAGATTGGTTTCGAAGGTGGTCAAATGCCTATGCAACGTCGTTTGCCGAAATTCGGATTCAAAAACATCAACCGCGTGGAGTATAAGGCTATTAACCTCAATATCCTCCAACAACTTGCTGACGAGCGCAAGCTCGAAGTAATCGGTTTGCCCGAGCTCTTCGAAGCTGGCTTCATCAACAAGTCCGCATTGGTGAAAATCCTCGGAAACGGTACCCTTACCGCTAAACTGACAGTGAAGGCCAACGCATTCAGCAAATCTGCTGAAGCCGCTATTACAGCCGCTGGTGGTACTATCGAAAAAATCTAAGTTATGCGTAAATTTATTGAAACAGTAGCAAATATCTGGAAGATTGAAGACCTCCGCAATCGACTGCTGACCACGTTACTCTTCGTGCTCATCTATCGCTTCGGTAGCTTCGTTGTCCTTCCCGGTATTGATACAACAGCACTGACATCCCTGCACGCTCAAACAGCTGGCGGCTTGATGGCGTTGTTAGACATGTTCTCCGGTGGTGCGTTCTCGAATGCTTCGATCTTCGCACTCGGTATCATGCCTTACATCTCGGCATCTATCGTAGTCCAACTTTTGACTATCGCCGTGCCTTACTTCCAGAAAATGCAGAAAGAGGGTGAGTCCGGACGTCAGAAAATGAACCAAATCACGCGCTATCTTACTGTTATCATTCTGCTCTTCCAAGGCCCGAGTTACCTCGTTAACCTTTCCGTGCAGATGGCGCAGGCAGGACAACCGCTCGCAGTCGGATTCAACTGGTTTACCATTTCGTCAACCATCATCCTTTGCGCTGGTTCTATGTTCGTTATGTGGCTCGGTGAGCGCATTACCGACAGAGGCGTAGGAAACGGTATTTCCTTCATCATCTTAATCGGTATCATCGCTCGTCTCCCGGGTGCTGTGGTACAAGAGTTCTCCAGTCGTTTGAACGACGCGGGTGGCGGTCTTATCGTATTCTTTATTGAGATTATTCTCTTGCTCCTCGTCTTCGCTTTTGCTATTATGTTGGTACAAGGTACACGCAAACTCCCTGTACAATATGCAAAACGCATCGTGGGCAATAAGCAATACGGTGGCGTACGCCAATATATCCCGCTCAAAGTGAACGCAGCTAACGTGATGCCTATCATCTTTGCACAGGCTATCATGTTCATCCCTATCGCTATCGCCGGCTTCCGTGCTGATGGCTCTTCCTGGTGGGTTCGTACGTTTATGGATAACAATAGCTTCGGTTACAACCTCGTGTTCGCTATCCTCATCATCGCATTCACCTACTTCTACACGGCGGTTATCATTAACCCAGTGCAGATGGCTGAAAACCTCAAACTCAACAACGGTTTCATCCCGGGCGTTAAACCTGGTAAGAAAACCGCAGAGTATATCGACACAATCATGAGCCGCATTACACTACCCGGAAGTATCCTGCTCGCTATCATCGCTGTACTGCCGGCGTTCGCACGCTTGTTTAATGTCAGCATGGGATTCGCACAGTTCTTCGGAGGTACGTCCTTGCTTATCATGGTTGGTGTAATTTTGGATACGCTTCAACAAATCGAGAGTCACCTCTTGATGCGTCACTACGACGGATTCTTTGAGTCCGGTATGCGCATTAAAGGCCGCTCGGGTGCCATGGCTTATTAATTATGGTGTTCCTGAAGACTGACGAAGAAGTTGAATTGATGCGTAAGAGTAATCAACTCCTGGGCATGACTTACGGCGAATTGGCCAAAGTCATAGCCCCGGGGGTGACTACCGCCCAATTGGACAAGATAGCGCACGACTACATCTGTGACCACGGAGGCATACCTGCCTGCTTGGGTTACGAGGGCTACCCCGCCACACTCTGCACTTCGGTCAACGAGCAAGTGGTACACGGTATTCCAAGCAAAGACGTCGTGCTCAAAGAGGGAGATATCATCTCCGTGGACAGCTGCATTAATCTCAATGGTTACATCTCAGACTCGGCCTACACTTTCCCCGTAGGAGAAGTGAAACCCGAAGTGCTGCAACTGATGAAAACAACCAAAGAGTGCCTTTACCTCGGTATCGAACAAGCTGTCACAGGTAAACGACTTGGCGATTTGGGTTACGCTATCCAACAACACGCAGAGAAAGCTGGCTATTCCGTTTGTCGCGAGTACGTCGGACACGGTATCGGACGCGAAATGCACGAAGATCCCGAGGTCTGCAACTACGGACGAAGAGGAAACGGTATCGTCCTTAAGTCCGGAATGACATTGGCTATTGAGCCGATGATACTCATGGGCAGACGAAACATCCTCATCGAAGACGACGGATGGACAGCACGCACCTGCGACCGCAAACCCGCTGCACACTATGAACTATCCGTGTGCGTTAGAAACGGTAAAGCGGATATACTATCAACATTTGACTATATTCAACAAGTCTTAGGAGACAGATTTATTTAAAACTATGGCAAAACAAGATGCAATTGAAGTAGATGGAACCATCACCGAGGCATTGTCCAACGCGATGTTCCGCGTCCAATTAGAAAGTGGTCATGTCATTATCGCCAATATCTCCGGCAAAATGCGAATGCATTATATCAAAATCCTGCCCGGAGACCGCGTAAAAGTGGAAATGAGCCCTTATGACCTGACTCGTGGAAGAATATCTTTCCGCTATAAATAAACAACTCTAAAACTCAACAAAAATGAAAGTTAGAGCATCTATTAAAAAGCGCAATGCGGACTGCAAAATCGTGCGCCGCAAAGGTAAGCTTTATGTAATTAACAAAAAAGAACCCAAAATGAAGATGCGTCAGGGATAAGCTCCTCATCTTGGTAACATTTAAACAACATCCCAAAGTAAAAAATTATGGCTATAAGAATTGTCGGTGTAGATCTGCCACAAAACAAAGCTGGCGAAGTCGGTTTGACTTACATCTACGGATTAGGTCGTTCAAGCGCAAAGAAAATCCTGGCTGAAGCAGGCGTTGACCCAA
>CACXYM010000018.1 GCA_902771935.1 uncultured Bacteroidales bacterium | reverse complement strand
TGCGGTACGTTCGTCGTTCCGAGCGGCAACTCAATCGTATATTCATTAACCATTGGGTTGAAGTTAGGAACAGGATTATCACGGCCGTAGATAATACCACTCAAGGTAGCATCTTTGGACAAAGCAACCGGGAAGTGAATCGTGTAAATCTTGAAGTCACGTCCGTTTTCAGCGGTAACGGTAATAACGACTTTGTCATTAAGCGACTTACCAACGATTGTATCGGCTTGCGTTTCCTTAACAATGGTCTGGTGATACGAATCCTCGTAATCATAGGTTACGGCAGGCAGATCGGTTGTACCGGCAGGCAATTCAACGCTATACTCATATTGGTCAGCCTTGAATGTTTCCAGCGGTTTACCGTTAATCTTAATCATATCGAGTTTAGCGATATTGAGCAGCTCTTTCTCGAATGAGACGGTATAAACGTTCTTGTGTCCGTTATGAGCAAGTACCTCGATACGATAGAGACACGTACGTTCGTCGGAACTTACTTTAGTAGTGTAAACAACTTGGAACTCATCAGCTTTCTCAACCGATACATCCTCCAGAGTCGGCAAGTTTTGTCCAGCCGGAACACCCACAGTGTAGTCGAATTTCTTGGGTTCGAATCCTTCGATAGACTTGTTGTTGTATCGGATATCCAGTAGCGTATCAGCAGCAGAATAGGTCTTGTTGAACACAATCGTATAAATAACTGAATCACCATTCTGTGCATAGCTAATTACTTCAGCGCGCAGACGAACGTTATCTACCACTACAACCGGTTCTTTTTGGTCTTGCAAGCTCTCAGCAGAGATTGCAAATACTTCCGGAACAACTTCCTGTCCAATCGGCAGATTTTGTAAGTAAACGTAGGTCTTCGGGTCGAAGCCTTCGATATCACGTCCATCGAGCTGAATCATCTCCAAGTCGGTATTGTCAGAGAGCGGACGGATAAAGTTAATGGTGTAAGTATTCTTGGTTTCGCTATTCGGAGCGACAACATCAATCAGCACTTTCCAACCATCCTTACGCGGAGTAATCGTTTGGCCGCTAACCATCGGCACAGCCTGAACGTCCGGCAAGTTTGCAACATTCTTCGACAACTCAATATTGTAAACATTGTTCATCGGGTCGAAGTTCTCAATTGGCTTCATCGTATTCGCATCAGCCACAAGCAGGTTAGACAATGTTGCATTGTTGGACTTCTGAACCTCGTACAGCTCAACGAAGTAGCGTTGGCTATGGATACCATCCTCTGCCGTTACATTGATGATAACGGTATTTTCGGAATAAACAATCGTGGTGTCGATGAACTTATCCGGTGAGCTTACTTCGACCACATGGGTTGTAGCCGGCTCAATCTGTACGGAGTAGAAGTATCTGTCCGCAGCAAATCCTGGAACGAGCACACCGTCAACAAGGATTCCGTCTAACTCAGCATAAGTAGATTTCTGCGGAACGAGCGTGAGGTTGTAGAACTTCGTCTCGCTTCCATCCGCCGAGTGCACCTGGATCTCATTTGCTTCTTCGAGTACATGCGGTTCAACATCTACTGTTGCTTGCGGGTCAGAGGTGATGTACTTAATAGCCGGAATCTCAGGTTGATTAACCTTCGGCATTGCTACCGGCAATACGAACTCATAGTTCGTCTTATCAGCATAGAACTCTTTAATAGTATCATTGCCGACAACAATTCCCTTGAGCGTAGCATCGCTGTTCTTCGGAGCTTCAAGCGCGAAGGTGTATATGTTCGGCTCACCCACTTTAGGCGTAACCTTAACAGAGAATACAATTCCCGGTTGTGCAACCGCTGAACGACGAATTGGTCTTGCCGAAGTGGATGGATTCGGTTTGGTTGAAACGGAGATTTCCAGAGTTTGCGCTTGGTTAGCAGCAAGGAACTGCAGGTCAACCATTGAATCAACCGGAATATTGTTGTCCATCTTCGAATAGTCAAACTCTTCGTATTCTTTACCGCCAATAAGTACACCGGCTAAGTAAGCGTTCTTATCCGCCTCGTTCTTAGCGACAATCTTATAGGTATTGGTTTTTGACGTACCTTCAACAGCCAAAATGATTGAATCAATAGTAATCGTTTCCGTTACATTAGCCAAAGCACTTTGACGATCAAAGGTAACAACATCTGGCATCAACTCTACTTCGGTCGGAGCACTTGGTGAGAGCGTCTTTGTTGTACCATCGAGTTTCACATTAACCAAGTTAGGCTCAACGCTTACTTCTTTACGTGCCACGGTGTAAATCTTCGTGGTCGACTTATCGGAAGCCAAAACCACAAAGCGAGTGGTATCCTCTGCATAAATCATCTTCACGTTTTGGAAGAGTTCATTTTTAATTATGAAGTTAGCCGGCATCGTTGAAACGCTATATTCGGTATCATTCTGATTCCAATCAGGAGTCAGCGTAACATCGGTCGTAACAGAGATATAAGCGTTCTTGTTGATAGACACATTGTAGCAGATAACATATTTCTGTGCATCACCCTTTTCCGGTGTAACAGTAATAATCACACTATCGTTACGGTGAGCTACTGCCACATTTTGGTGTACGCTATTCGGCGTAATAACGATATCAGAGATAGGCATAAACGGAGCCGTTTTCTCTTTCACGCACGCATTGTCAGAAAATACTACTTCCGTTCCACCCCAAGTTACAGACTTGAGCGTTGCATCCGTTACAGCCGGACGAGTAGTCGTCAGCGTATAATCGGTATAAGAGTGGTCCTCACCATAGTTACGGAGTGTACCCGTGCGAACCATATTATTACCAACTAACTTCTCTTCGCCCCACTCTACTACTTGCTCTTGGTCACTTACTTGGCCATCAACTTCCAAAATAGGATAAGCTGTTTCCTCTTGATCGAGCGTAATAGAGATAGTCTTGTTGGTGTTATTCACCGTTGCGTTCTTGCCATTAATCTTCGCTGAAGCAACGGTAGAGTTATAAACGAAGTGGAGGTTTTCCAATTGTAAGTCAGAGGTATAGACATCGCTTGCGCCACCGACTTTTTTTACATTTTCTTCCAGTGTAGAATTCAATGTTGCGTGAATTCCCTTCATTGGGTTGGAGGAATATTTCAATGGAGCCGTGTAATAAACAAGCTTATTTTTGTGAGTATAATCGCCGGTAATAATTGTCTTTGTTGCATCACTCGGAGCAGATGTTCCGTCCATCGTATAGAAACGCAATCTCCAACCGGTAATGTTTGAGGTGGCAGATAACTCTTTACATGTAACTGCGATGGAGTCCGGTGTATTTCTAAAAGAATAGTAATTATCTTTCGTTTCTGACACTGAAGACGTAGATCCGTTATTACTACTGATGCCATATGCAAGATCACCCGTAGTCATGATGCCAATTACGGAAGTTGCCATAGACGAGCTACGAATAGTGGACAACAACACACCATTAACGCCTGACGCCATAACTTCTTTACCCGTATAGGAAATCATCGGGAAGGACATCGATTCCGGCCAAGTTGTCAACTGCCATTTAAAACCTCCAAAATAATCTGCAGGAACATGCCAATAAGACGCCGGCTTATAACCTGTAGAAGCAATAGATGTGTGACTAATACTACCAGCAGCAACCTGAGAATAGAAATAAACATTATTGGTTGTTTGAACCCAGTCGCCAGAGAAGTCAAACGGAGATTTATCGTTTTCGTAGTACCACGAAACTGTATAAACTTTACCACTTGCAACGGTTAGAGTAATCTTCTTGTTCTTTGCATTGATAGAAGACTTGGTTACAGTAGCACCACCAAAGGCTGTTCCGACAAAGTCGTCTGCACTCGGCTGAGCAGTTACATTAACCACGTAGTTATATACATCCGGCTGGAAGTTTGGAACAGTAGCGCCTTTGAACTGCAAGTCTGTCAACTTACCAGTCATGGAGTATCTCTCAACTGTCGGATTGATAGTATATACCTTGTCAGCCACATCCGGATGGTTTGCACTAACGACAATCGTCGTTGGCTTATTCACACCACCGTTGTAAACGATTACCGCTTGCTCTTGGAAGTTCTTTTCATATACAACCGGCAATGTAGCGGTTCCATACGGCAAGGTCACGTCAAATACGTCACCTGCTGTCAAATCCATATCTACATTATTGACCTTCAGTGATTTAAGCACATTAGCCACCGTCGGTCTTGTCGTCGTAAAGTGTACTTTATACGTCTGACTCTGGCCGGATTGAGCAATCACTTTAATCTCCGTATCTCCGCCGCTCTTGCGTGTATATTCGATACGTTGCTCAGGCTCAGCTGCCTCATATAATACTTGAGGCACACCTGCTGTCGGGTCATAAACAAACGTGTGCTCGAGTTGGTTGACATCCAAATCCTCATCTTCGGCACTGCTATATACACGAAGTCTCTTCAAGGCAGTATTCGTCAGAGGACGAACCTCAAAGTCGATATAGTAGTGACCTTTAGTCGATTTATCTTTAGATATAACCTCAATACTCGTGCGTGCGTTCACGCGCCCGTACGTTATTATATAGGTCTGTCCGATAATATTACTTTGAGGAGTGATTGCCGGAACTTGTGCCGTACGCTCATCCAACTTAACGGTGTAAGTCGATACAGCCGGATCAAAGCCCTTAATGGCAACACCGTCAACAAGAATACCGCTCAGTTGAACATCATCACCATTAGTCAGCTTGTAGTTGATTACATAGACTTGCTCTGCGCCGCTCTCGGCTACAACTAAAATGCGTTGTTGCGTTGCGCTCACGTCGCTCAGTACAACATTCTGACCTTCTTTCTTTTCATAGGTGATAGTCGGCAGAATCTGACCATCTGATACCATACCGCCGTCGAAAACACCATTAACAAACTGGTCGGTAATCTCTACGCCATCTTTGTAGATATGTGCCAAAGTTGCATCAGCAAACTTCTTATTTTGGATAGATACCGTGTAAACTTGTTGGGTTTGACCATCAGCAGCCAAAACAACAATCTGTTCACCTGCCTCAATAGTCTTACTATAATGATACGTATGCGCATCCCAGCCGTCAACCAATTTGCCATCAAGCAAGATGCCGCTCAGCAGCGCATTGCCACTCTTCACCTCCTTAAACTTAATTACATAGGTATTGGACTCACCTGCGTATTCAACCATCAGCGTCACTTTGTCCTTAGCCTCTAATTGGCTCACTTTCTGACCCTCTAACTGCTCATAGGTGATGACCGGCAGACTACCGGAATAAGTTACGGTGTAGTCATTCACATCAGGATCCCAATCGGTAATTGAGTCGCCATCAGCATAGATATACTTCAGCGTCAGCGCTACAGATGACGAGGACTTGAACGTAATTTGATATTGGTTCGTCTCATTCGAACTTGCATCCGGCGCTACAATAATTTGTGCAATACCGGCACCTAACGGAGACGAAATGGATACTTGCTGTGCTTCGTTCTCCTTATCAGCGATAATAGCAGGCGCTGACTCAGAATCAAATACGTATGTATATTCAAACTGATTACGCACGAAGCCCGGCAAATTAATAGTGTCACCCGACGCTAATACCAGACGAATATTCTGCAAGTACGCATTGTCCGACTTCTGAATCGTTACCGTTATGGTGTAAACAAGAGTCGTCTCTTTGTCTTCAGCCGTCACAGTAAAGGTGTAAACACCATTATTCTTAGCAGGAACAACCGTTTGACCGGCGCGTTTCTCTACCTCCACTTTCGGCATCGAGCTGCCCGGAGGAAGAATAACTTCATACTCTGTCTTTGTCGGTGCGAAATCAGCCAAAGGAACACCGGCAACTTTGATAGTCTGCAATGTTGCATCAGATGACAAGTTCAATTTGAACTTAATCACATACGTGCGCTTCGAACCATTCTCTGCGATAACGGTGAACTTATACTCACCAGGAGCAGCGGTAATCTTACGCTCGTTAACAATCTGAATATACTCGCCGGATGGATCTTTAGCGGTCTCGCCACGCTCAAACGTCACAACGGGGAACGCATCCGTCTTCTCCAATACAACTGTATATTCAAGTTGGTCTTTGTCCCAACCGGCTATCAACTGTCCATTCAGGAAGATACCATTCAGGTAGTCGATATTGGATTTAGGAACAGTGAACAGAATCTGATACGTACTTGTACTTCCGTCACCGGCTGTCACATTGATACGAGTCGTCTCGTTCAAGCCGCCCTTCACCATCTCGACCGTCTGGAACTGGTCACCGGGCACCCAACTGATATTCGGAAGACCCGCTTCACGGTCACTGACTACATACGTATATTTAAATACATTCGGCGCAAAAGCAGGAGTCAGTTCGCCATCACCATCTATAGTCAATGACTCTAAATACGAATAGTCGGACAGCATCGTCGTTACGTGAATACGATAAACCATCTTCGCACCACTGGCTGCTGTTACTACTACATTTGACTCACCATTCAGTCCACCATACTCAATAGCTACTTCCTGATATTTATCACCCTTTTCATACGTAATCTCAGGCAACTGACTTGTTCCTAATGGCAGATAGACGAAGTAGTTCACATTATCCGGACTGAAGTTATAGATATAGTCCGAGTCACGCTGAACCGTTGATAACGGATTAACAGAAGCGATCATGTGCAACTCTTTCAACTTACAATAGGTTGAAGCCTCTTTCTTAAAACTCAACGTATAGGTCTTCGGCACAGGATTGCCCGGAGTCGTAACATCTATCAGATACTTGCCGCTCAAGTCTGCAGGCTTCGTATATTTAATCGTTTGATGTTGCGTTCCTTTGTCGTATGCGGATACAGCCGTTACTTCAGGCACATTCTCAGCATCCAACGGCATGGATACACGATACGTCAATTGCGACGGAATAAAGCCCGGAAGACTTACGCCGTCGATCAAGATATCTTTCAGCGTGTTATCGTCCAGATTAGCCATCTTGAACGTTACCGTATAAGTGGACTTATAGTCCTTATTAGCAGCCGTCACTTTAATCGTTGCCGTTCCATTGATACCCGACGCTTGTGTAATCTCCACCGTCTGACCGGCATCACCTTTCTCATACGTTACAACAGGTACTGCAGGCACAGCCGCCGTGTCGTAAGGAAGCGTTACCGTATAGTCAAACGTGTTCGCGTTAAACGAAGACATCGCAATACCATTCAGATTGATAGCTGATAACTTCGAGTTCTTAGATGCCTCTTTAACGAACTTTATCTTATACACGCGACTATTACCATTGATATCTTTTACCGTCAAGGTCGTAACCTCGCCCAGACCACCTTTCTTAATCGTCAACTCGTCACTTCCAAGACGACGACCGGGGAAATTGGCAGTCTTATTCTTTGTGTTCGTCAGCGTTCCTGCACCACGCATCGCTACGATATTACTCGGAACAGATGTTGCATCGTCACCAAGAGAATACACTTGCTCCTCGCTGCTGTTCGGGTTAAAGCTACCCCAAAGCACATTGTCAATGTACAGACGCTGAATCTTATTCGAATAAATCAACTCTACATCATCTACCCACAGACCATTATCTTTGTACAGACCGCTGTTAGCACGGAAGTTAGGATAGTTACCTGCCGAGAAAATAACGTTACATTTAGTCGGCGCATCATCGCTCATATAGTAAATAGGTACGGACATGCGCGTCCAATTATTATACTTAGCGCGAGCGCGATACCATCCTTCTGCTACCTGTTTAGCCGTGGACTCAGAGGAAGTCGTACACTCGTTTCCGTCCATCGTAATACGTACATCCGACTCTTCATCCGTCATCGACACTTCGGTACACTTGTTATTCTTGTTCTTATAATCCGTACCTTTTGCTGTGCCTGTCCATGAATAGAACAATAAATGGAAATCTTCGCTGCCGGTATTATCACCTGTACGTTTAATCCATACAACCATAGAGTCCGGACGATACTTGAAACTGATACCGCCATATGTACCCGCAGTAGCTGAACCGGTATTAACACCCTCTATCTTCTGCCAAGCAGTTCCCAAACCAAAATAACCCGGACCAATTTCCGTGATACCGAACGCACCTACTTCCTTATCAGCTACGTACGCACATTTACCGCTGCGACCGTCTTTCTGATACAAGAATGTAAACTTAAAACCGACCTGCTCCACGTTAGAACCGTGCCAGTTCTTCGGTTGAGCATCGCCGTTAAACGAATCAGACCAGTCCTCAAAATGAGGGTCTGGCAATTGTTGAGCAGATAGCGTTGTGGCAAACAATAACATACACAACGCCGTGAATTGAGTAAAAATTTTCTTCATATCACTTATTTTATAAATTTAATCTTGTACACGTGCGATGAGGAGCCATCAGCAGCCTCTACAGCTATAATCGTCGGAGCACCGTTAATTGTACCCGGAATAATACTCATCTCTTTGTCCGTCAGCTTGCGGCCACCGAATTTAGCCGTCTGACCTTTGATATTCTTCAAAGAACCTGCACCACGAATGGCCGTAATAGCAGGGATCTCTTTTGCATCAGCAGGCAGCTTATACGTCTGCACATTAGACGTATTTGGATTAAACTCTTTCCACTCAACGCCACCAATCAACAGTTTCTGAATGGTCGAAGCATAAATCAACTCTACATCATCTACATACAAGCAGTTGCCGTTATACAAACCATCATTTGCACGGAAAGCAGGATAATTTCCTGCCGAGAAAATAACGTTGCACATCGTTGGTGCATTGTTCGACTTGTAGTAAATAGGCACTTTAATCTGCGTCCACTTATCATATTTGGCCCGTGCACGATACCAACCCTCTGCCACTTGAGACGCTTTTTTACTTGTCACGCACTCGTTTCCGTCCGTCGCTTGACGAATATCCGACTCCTCATTTACTTGAGTCACTTCTGTGCACTCTCCTACTTTGTTTTTGTAAGATGTACCCTCTGCTGTGCCTGTCCAGGAATAGTACAGCAAATGAAAATCTTCCTTACTTGTTTCCGGGCCTAAACGTTTAACCCAAACGCTCATCGTATCCGGGCGATGGCTCCACTTGATACCACCGTACGTTCCTGCCGTAGCCGACTTAACGCTTAAGCCTTTCAAAAACTGCCAAGGAGTACCTAACGTGATATAACCAGGACCAACGGCCGTAATACCTAACGCTCCCACTTCTTTGTCCTGAACGAAAGCGCAGTAACCCGTACGACCTTGCTCTTGATACATGAACGTGAACTTCAAGCCAATCTGCGACACGTTGCTTCCGTGCCAATCTTTCAGCTGCTTGTCTTTGTTGAACTCTGCCGACCAATCTTCAAAATGATTGTCTGGCAATTGCTGTGCCTCCGCAAGTCCGGTTCCTAACACCAGTCCTGCACTCATCAGCACCATTCCAAAATATTTATTCATTTTTTTCATATTCTTAAAATCTTGTATATTTTTGGGGCATTTTAGCACCTTTCAATTTCGGATTGCCCAAAAAACGGCGCAAAATTAGTTGTTTACGCGCACGTACACAATAGCAATAATTACTAAAAAAGTATCATTTTTTAAGGCTCCTCGTAAATGCTTATAATTCAACACCTTACAAAAGTGCCATTTTTTAAGATTAACACTCAAAAAATTCATGTTGCAACTTCCACTTTGCAAAAATTGCACCTTTTTCGCCACTTTTCTTCAAAAAAGCACCTCTCAATTTGCAAATATAAAAAAAAAGCTGTAATTTTGCACGCAAAATTGACTAACCAAAAACAAACTATTCGTATGAGAACAACTATCAAACTATGTTTCATGGCGTTGACAGCTATGCTGTCAGTCAGTTGCGCTAAACAAGTACCACAAACAACGCCTACGTCCTATCAAACCCTTACAATCGCTAAATCGAACATCACCGTTCCGCTGAAATACAGCGCGACGCTGAAGGGAATTAATGATGTAACCATCAAACCACAGATAAACGGACAACTGATGGGGATACACATCACCGAAGGTCAGCAGGTCAAAAAAGGGGACGTTCTTTTTCGCATAGATGACCGGGACGCGAAGTTAGAATTAGAGGCCGCGGAAGCTAACTTACTATCCGCCAAGGCCGCAGAAAGCAGCGCCAAATTGGAGTACGAGAGTAATAAAAACCTGTATGAAAAGGGGATCGTGAGCAAGTATGTGATGGATAACTCAGAAAACACATACAAGCAAGCTCAAGCTTCGGTCGCACAATATCAGGCAATTGCCAATCGTGCACGTGTAAATCTCAGTTATTGCACGATTACTTCTCCGGTAGCTGGCGTTATCGGTTCTATTCCCGTCTTTGCCGGAGACCAAGTGAACACCGGCACATACCTGACTATGGTCAGCGGCAATGCAAAAATGTACGCAGAGTTCTCCGTGAGCGAGTCGGTATTAGAAGAGCGCGCGAATAGCAAGGATGGCCAAGCTTCGCTGGCTAATTTCCCCGATGTAACTTTCCTATTTAAGAACGGCACAGAGTACTCCAAGAAAGGTCGTATCACCAGTATCACCGGTACCGTTGATCGCACTACGGGTGCACTTTCCTGCAAAGCCACTTTCCCTAACCCCGACGGCATCCTCTATTCGGGTATTCAAGGAACAGTCGTTATTCCTTTTCATGCACAAGATGTGATGGTCATACCGCAGAATGCAGTTGTACGATTGCAGGATAAGAGCCTGGTGTACAAAGTGGGAACAGATAGCTGTGCGTATAGTGCAATTGTGGAGACAGTAGGTTTCAACAGTGAACGTGATCTGGTCGTAACAAACGGACTGGAAGTAGGTGACGTCATTGTCATCGAAGGTGTCAATAACTTAATCGAAGGACAACGGGTAATTTTCTGATTATGAAAGGCAATATCTTTATTTCGAAACATGTAATGGCGTGTGCGATAGCTATCGTCATCTTGCTCGTGGGATTCATCTGTTTGAAGAGTCTTTCGGTTGAGCAGTACCCGAATATTGCGCCTCCGAGCGTGCAGGTAGCAACATCCTATAGTGGTGCCGATGCCAATACCGTCATGAAATCCGTCATCCAACCGTTGGAAGAACAAATCAACGGTGTGCAAGATATGACCTATATGACTGCCACAGCCTCCTCTACGGGTGACGTGAGCATCATGGTCTATTTCAAGCAAGGATCAGATCCGGATATGGCAACCGTAAACGTGCAGAACCGTGTATCACAAGCGTTGGCCTTGCTCCCGAGCGATGTGACACAGGTGGGTGTGACTGTTAGTAAGATGCAGAACAGTATCTTGCAGATTGCCGGCCTGAAATCTACCGACGGCAAGTACGACGACAACTTCATCTCGAATTATATCGACATCAACGTCAAGCCGCGTATCATGCGCATCACGGGTGTGGGTGATGTGCAGAACTTAGGTAACACCTACGCCTTACGCGTGTGGATGAAGCCTGACGTCATGGCGCAGTACGGACTGACTCCTGAAGATATATCTTCCGCCATCAGCACACAGAGTTTTGTATCATCTACCGGTACGCTTGGCCAACAGTCGGAGAATGCCTATCAGTACCCGATGGAGTACAAGGGAACACTCAAATCAATAGAGGAATTTAATCATATCGTTCTTCGTTCCGGAGAGGGAGGTAACCTGCTGTATCTGGAAGATGTGGCTGACGTGGAGATTGGTGCTAAGAGTTACACGATGACTTCCTCGATTGATGGAATGCCGGGTGTGTTCTATATCATCAACCAGGCTCCGGGAGCCAATGCTACAGAAGTGAATAATAAGATTGACAAGCTGTACGAGCAAATCACGCCGACATTGCCTGCCGGTTTGGAGTTCGTGGTTTTAGAGACCTCAAACGACTTCCTCAATGCCGCAATTTACAATGTAGTGGAGACTTTGATTATTGCCATCCTGCTTGTGATCATTGTGGTGTATTTCTTCCTGCAGAACTGGAAAGCGACGCTGATTCCGTCGATCTCAATCATCGTGTCCTTGTTAGGTACATTTGCGATAGTCAAAGTCGCAGGCTTCTCGCTGAATATATTGACACTCTTTGCTTTAGTGCTGGCTATCGGTACCGTCGTCGATGATGCGATCGTGGTTGTCGAAGCGGTAATGGCGAAACTTGAGAGCGGCAAGATGCAAGGCAGCCCGAAAGAGAAAGCCGTTCAAGCAACACGAGAAGCTATGAGCGAGGTGTCCGTTGCCGTTATTTCGTGTACGCTCGTCTTTATGGCGGTGTTCATTCCCGTTACCTTTATGAGCGGAACGTCAGGTACGTTCTTCACGCAGTTCGGTATCACGATTGCCGGGTCAGTAGGTTTGTCATGCGTCAGCGCGCTCGTTCTCTGTCCCGCACTTTGTGTACTGCTTATGCGTCCTAATGATGAGGCTCAGACACAAGGTAAGAAATGGAAAGGCATTGATTATTATACAAAGGTAGCCTATGATGCAGCCTACAACGCCATTCTTGGTAAATACAAAGGTGCTGTCGCTAAATATATCAAACGCCCGTGGGTATCGTTCGCGTTACTCGCCTGCGCCGCTGCGTTGTTTATTATCTTTATGCGTGTGATGCCTTCGGGTCTTGTGCCACAGGAAGACCAAGGAGTAATCATGTGTGAGGTGCGTGCGCCGGAAGGAGCCACACTCCATGAAACCAGCGAAATCATGAAACAGGTAGAAGAGAAAGTAAAAGCTATTCCTGAGATGGAGAGTTATGCTATCTGTAATGGTTACGGTCTGATTTCGTCCAATGGTTCGAGCTTCGCCACGCTGATTATTCGTCTCAAGAATTGGGACGATCGTCCCGGCTTCGAGCACTATATAGATGTAGTTATCTCTAAGTTCTATCTGGACTGCCAAAGTATCCGTAATGCCAAAGTATTACCATTCCAGATGCCGCAGATTCCGGGCTATGGTACGTCGAACAGTATAGATCTTCAGGTTCAGGATAAAAGTGATGGAGACGTGTCTGACTTCGGAAACAAGACAAATGCGTTCCTGGTTAAGTTGCAGGAGCGTCCGGAAATATCGAGCGCTATGTCCACCTTCTCGGAGCGCTATCCTAAATTCAAGGTGGAGGTGGATCCTGTACAATGCGACCGTGCCGGCACGTCGGCAAGAGCGGTGCTCACAACGCTCGGTGCTTACTGTGAGGGCTCATACGTAGGTAATTTCAACCAGTTCAGTAAGATATACCGCATCATGGTGGGTGCTGCGCCTGAGTATCGACTTGACCCGAGTTCGCTCAATAACATGTACATCAAAGTGAAGGACGGCAAGATGGCTCCACTCTCACAGTTCGTAACTCTCAAAGAGATAGTCGGTTCATCGTCGCTCAAGCACTTTAACCTTTTCCAATCAATCTCTTGCTCTGTCACAGCAGCCAACGGGTACTCGGAGAGTCAGGCGCAACAGGCGATAGCAGAGGTGTTCAAGGAGACGATGCCTACCTATTGCACCTACGAGTACGGCGGCATGTCGCGTGAGGTGGCAGAGAGTTCGCAAAGTAACATGACCGTGCTTATCTACGGCATCTGCGTCATCCTTATTTACCTCATCCTCGGTTCGCTTTATAACAGCTGGATTACTCCGTTTGCGGTGCTGTTGTCCGTGCCGTTTGGACTGATGGGTTCGTTCCTCTTCTCGTGGATTGGCTACAAGATGGGGTTACCGGGTATGGAGAACAATATCTACCTGCAGACGGGTGTAATCATGCTTATCGGTTTGCTTGCCAAGACTGCCATTCTTATTACTGAGTTTGCTTCGGAGCGTCGTGCACAAGGTTTGTCTATTGTCGATGCAGCAATGGAGGCATCGCGTGAACGTCTTCGTCCTATCTTGATGACTGTCATTACGATGATAGTTGGTATGTTGCCGCTTGTATTCTCAGGCGGTGCCGGAGCCAATGGTAACCGTGCCCTCGCACTTGGCGTAGTAGGTGGTATGAGTGTCGGAACACTGGCGCTCGTGTTCGTTGTTCCGGCGTTCTTTATCATCTTCCAGACGCTGGAGGAGAAAATCAATGGTTCTCCCGTCAAAGAGGAGCAAACAGAGGAGCAGCCTAAAAGCCGTAAGCGGTCTAACAAGTCGAAAGCAGGTCTGACAGTGCTTATTTTAATAGGTACGCTCACCTTCTCTTCCTGCGGCATCTATGGTAAATATAAGCATTCCGACGAGCTCAATCAACGAACAGACCAAATCACGCCTACTCTCTTTGGCGACACTATTCCTACCGATTCGGTACAGATTGCTGCCATCTCTTGGCGCGAGTTCTTCACGGATCCGCTCATGCAGCAGCTTATTGACTCGGCTTTGGCGCACAATACCGACCTCAATTCGGCACGCATCGCCGTCGAGCAAGCGCAGGCTTCACTCAAAGCAGCCAAACTGGGATTTCTACCATCCTTCAGTCTTGCACCACAAGGTGGGTGGAGTTGGAATAACAGCGGCAAGGCTTGGGCGCACTCCTATTCGGCTGACCTGCAAATGAATTGGGACCTGGATTTGTTTGGTGCCAATCTCAATGCCGTACGTAAGTCCAAAGCGGTGGTACAACAGGCTGAGTACTATAAACTTGCCACCCAGGCCAATGTCATCTCTACCGTGGCGCAACTATACCTCATGCTACAGTTGCTGGATCGCGAATTGGAAATTCTTATCAACACCGACAGCCTTTGGGAGAAGTCTCTTGAGACGGAACGTGCGCTGTTTGAGAACGGACAAGCCTACTCTACCGCCGTCAACCAGATGGAGAACTCATCGCTGGGTGTGAAGACGCAGATTATCGATATCAAGCGAGAAATACGCAGTACTGAGAATACCATATGCAGCCTGCTGGCTATCACACCAAGACATATTGATCGTAACGCTTGGGATGCATATGAACTGCCGGAGCGCATCTCTACCGGTGTTCCTGCGCAGATGTTGGAACTTCGTCCGGATATCCAATTGGCCGACCAGGCACTAGCAGAAGCGTTCTATAACACCAATGCCGCACGGTCCGCTTTCTTCCCGAAGATATCCTTGAGAGGTATTCTCGGATGGGGCAATAACAGCGGTACAATCGCTAATCCGGGCGCACTACTGTTCAATGCGATTGCCTCGCTCACACAACCTATCTTCCAGAACGGCAAACTCGTCGCACAGTTGAAAATCAGTAAGCTGAACGCGGAAGACATGCAGCAGCAGTACGTACAAACCGTTATCGATGCAGGTAATGAAGTCAACGAGGCGCTCGCAGATTGTCAGGCAGCCAAAGAGAAAGACTTCTACTACAAGCGTCAAGTTGAAGTACTTCATGACGCTTATAACGGCACGCACGAGCTCATGAATGCCGGCAAAGCCAACTACTTAGAAGTCCTCACTGCGCAAGAGTCACTCCTTTCTGCACAACTCAACGAGGCGGAGAATATCTATGACGGCGCACAAGCACTCATCGCGCTCTACATCGCACTCGGAGGAGCTACTAAATAACAAAGTAACGGAATATTAACCCGATATTGATATGAGAAAGATTATCCTCTTTATCGTCGTAGCTTTCGTTTTAGCAGCCTGTCAACGGCAGGCGCACATGACTTGCGACCCTATCTACGACCGTTCCGACTTTGTGGAAGTAACGGAAGTGATACCGGATGTCATACTTGAGATTCGGTATTACAGCACTTATAATTTCGTTGGTGCGCGCATTGACGGTTACGAAAGGCCACTTGCTCTTTTGACACGCCAAGCTGCTGATTCGCTTAAAGCTGTGAACGACGAACTCAAAGCACGGGGTTATCGTCTCAAGATTTGGGACACTTACCGTCCACAACGAGCTGTCAACCATTTTATTCGCTGGGCTGAGAACATTCAGGATACCGCTATGAAAGCCGTCTTCTACCCGATGGTAGATAAAAGCCGTTTGTTCGAAGAAGGATACATCTATGCTCGTTCAAGTCACAGCCGCGGTTCGACAGTGGATCTGACACTTATAGATGCTGCCACCGGCAAGGAACTTGATATGGGCTCACCCTTTGATTGGTTCGGCATTGAGAGCCATCCGGACTATCGATGCAAGCTATACCGGCAAAGCGAGAACCGACTGATCCTCCACAATGCAATGACACGACACGGATTCCAAGGTCTTGACAGCGAGTGGTGGCACTTCACACTAACTGACGAACCCTATCCGAACACGTACTTTGATTTCCCGATAGAATGAACCTATAACAGGATAGGTAACACATCCTTTAGTTTTGGCACAATGTACGTGGCGGTTTCGCTTGTCGGGCCATCGTGCAGCCATATCTGGTCGATTCCTGCCGCTTTAGCACCTGCGATATCGGAGGTGTAACTGTCGCCAATCATCACGGCTTCGTCAGCTGTGACGCCGTTCAACTCCAAAGCAATACGGAATATCTCCGGCTGGGGCTTGTTGATACCCACCTCTTCGCTGATGATGGTGTGCGTCAAGCAGTCTGCGAGTCCTGAGTGTGCAAACTTATAGTACTGCACTTCCTTGAAGCCGTTACTCACAATCGTTAGCGGATACTTCGCAGCAAGGGCGCGCACAGTTTCGACTGCCCCCGGCAATACCGAGAAATACTTATTCGTCAGGTTTAGGAACGTATCCCCTATCTCATGTGCCAGTTCGACTTTCGAACGACCACGAAACTCAGGATAGTTATTCACCATCAGCGGATAATAAAACCGTTCAAAATGCAACTGCTCCTTGCTCACTTCGCCACGACCGTACTTGCCCCACAGTTCCAGATTATACGGCTCATAGGTATTAAAGTACTCGGATACCGTATCGTATAACTCATTGAGGTGATATTGCTCATACACATCCTGCAGAGCCTTCCACGCAGCGTTCGACCAGTCCCCAATCGTATCGTCCCAGTCCAGCAATATAACTTTGTACTTCTTCATTCCGCTGCAAAAGTACTACAAATTTTTGAAATGCACAAGATTTTAGCCAAAAAATACGTTTTTGTGGACGAGAGCCTTATTGTAGGAGTATACAAATCCTGTGTTAATCCTGTGTTAATCCTGTGTTAAAATTGTGTTAATGATATGGATGCAACTTCATTTTTACTCAAAAATTTGCATATATATAATTTTTGTTGTAATTTTGCACCCGAAAATAAAATATAACCCTATGAAACGAATGATTTTGGCACTGATATGTGCCGCAATGATGATTCCTATGAATGCTAAAACCTTAGTGGCCTATTTCTCCGCCACCGGCACAACCAAAGCCGCAGCAGCAAAACTCGCCAAACAACATGACGCACGCCTATGGGAAATCGAACCGGCTGAACCCTACACGGCAGCCGACCTTGATTGGCGCAATGAACAATCACGCTCGTCACTCGAGATGAAAGATCCCGCAGAACGACCGACGATTAAACAATGTACCGATATAACACCCTACGACACTATTTATGTCGGCTTCCCAATCTGGTGGGGAATCTGCCCGCGAATAATCAACTCGTGGCTGGACAACAACGAACCGCAACTGCAGGGCAAAACACTCATTCCGTTCGCCACAAGCGGCTCAAGCGGTATCGCCGAAGCAGAGGCTTATCTGAAAAAAACATACCCTTCCCTCAAATGGCAAAAGGGATTGCTGATGAACAAACGCTAAAACGAGAAGACACAATTGACGATGAAACGCACTTACTCTAAATGGTGTAGCGTGGCGCTGATAGTGGCCATCTACGTGTTAGCAGGAGTGGCAGGCGTGCTGCTGTTCAAATACCTGACGACTATGGCCATACAACCTGTCGTTGCGCTCTTTTGCGCAGACGTGCTGGCTACTATCGTGGTGTGGCTGTTTGGACTGATTTACGAAAATGTGTCAGTCTATGACCCATATTGGAGTGTTTTCCCGCCTGTTGCATTCCTTATTTGGGCATTCTATACCGACATGTGGATACTACCGGTTATCTTACTGCTCGTTGCGTCTTGGTATTGGGGCTGGCGGTTGACGCGCAACTGGGTAATCACTTTCAAAGGTATCGCGCACGAGGACTGGCGCTATACCAAATATCGCAGCCTACACCCTCTGATTTTCCAAACGATTAATCTCTTTGGGCTCAACATGATGCCGACACTGGTAGTCTTTGGCGCCATGTTGCCGGGACTGCAATTATACCAACTCAGTATGGGATTGGAAACCAACAATCCACTGTGTTTGACTATTCTTGTGTTTGGCTTTATTGCATGTCTTGCTTCGGCAACCATACAGCTGATTGCAGATAAACAGATACACGATTTTCGCGCTGCTAACCCCGGTAAATACTGCAACGTAGGATTATGGAAACACGGTCGCCATCCGAACTATTTCGGCGAGATTCAGTTCTGGTGGGGCATATGGATTATGTATGCTGCGTTTGGCGGTATCGACTGGTTTATCGGCGGACCGATTGCCATGACAGCACTCTTTGTAGGAATCAGTATCCCTCTCATGGAGAAACGACAACTTCAAAACAAACCGGGCTATGCCGAGTATCGCAAACAAACACGCATGCTGATCTAATATGGCAACTAAAGAGATATATTTAGCAGGAGGCTGCTTCTGGGGAACAGAACATTTCTTCAAGCAAATAGCCGGTGTTGTTTCGACCGAAGTCGGTTTTGCCAATGGGCATACCGATAATCCTACCTATGAGCAAGTCTATACCGATACAACAGGCTACGCCGAGACAGTACACGTTGTTTATGACCCAGCACGAGTGAGTCTGGAATTTCTGCTACAGATGTTCTTCATCGCTATCGACCCGACTAGTCTCAATAAACAAGGGCATGACGAAGGCACACGCTACCGGACAGGTATCTATTATACGGATGCTGGCGACCGCTCCATGATAGAAAAAGTCTTTGCCGAAGAAGAATCTAAGTACTCCGAGCCGCTGGTTGTGGAGTGCGAACCGCTAAAGGCTTTCTATCCCGCAGACGAATATCATCAGGATTACCTCGACAAACATCCTGACGGTTACTGCCATCTGCCTAAAGCCCTCTTCTCTTTTGCCCGACAAGCCAATAAACAATAATCCATGAGTAACTACGAGATTATATCTGAACGGCAGGAGAAAGTGCTGCACTATCTGGAGGAGCACGGCATTCCCTTCACCACCTACAACCACCCCGAAGGCAAAACCATCGAGGACGCCAAACGATGGTGGCACAACGACGGAAGCCTACACTGCAAAAACATCTTCATGCGCAATCACAAAGGTAATCAGCATTATCTGATTTGTTTCCCCTGCGACGACGATTTGGCTATCCACGATATCGAACACTGGCTCAAAGAGGTGCTCATGGCGCAAGGACAAAATTCTCCCGGCAAACTGTCATTCGCTTCACCGGAACGGATGATGAAGTACCTCGGCCTGGAACCCGGAAGCGTGAGCCCTTTTGGTCTGATTAACGATACGGAACACCATGTGATTTTATTCTTAGACCGCCGCCTGAAAGATGCCCCCTCGCTCAGTTTTCATCCCAATGACTGCCGTGGTACCGTGGTCATCAGCCAAGACGCTTTCCAACAATACCTCGCAAGCGTTGGCAACCAAGTGGAATATATTACCACGACAGAGAACAACCTCCAATAACCAATTGTAATCTCCAAGTAGCAAAATGAAGATTTTCGTCATTTTTTTAGATAAATCGCTTGCGATATAAAATATTTGTTGTACTTTTGCATCGTGAACGATATAACGCGCATTCTATCCTCGATACACGCGCCAAAACATAGTCTTGGCGAAAGGTACTCGGATGAACACGCTCTCCCCATCGCAAACAGCCAAGAGCTTGGTTTACGACGGAGACCCCAAAAGATAAAAATTATAATTAAAAAGCGATATGAAAATCTATGATTTTAAGGCTCTGACGAGCCGTGGAAAAGAACTTGATTTTGCACAATTCGAAGGTAAAGTGTTGCTGATTGTTAACACAGCAAGTAAGTGCGGTTTTACTCCGCAATTCAAAGGTTTGGAAGAACTGAACCGGAAATACAAAGACCAGGGGTTGGTTATAATCGGCTTCCCCTGCAATCAGTTTAAAGAACAAGATCCAGGTAGCGACGGGCAGATTGAAGAATTCTGCCAACTGAACTATGGCGTGACCTTCCAGATTATGAAGAAGATTGATGTCAACGGCGAAAACGCAGACCCAATTTTTATTTATCTTAAGGAACAGGCACCCGCGGAAGAATACAAGGGATTTAAGGCTAAGGCTGCAAAGGCATTGTTTAAGCGCATTAGCGACAGTGCAAAGAGCGAGAGCGATATTCAGTGGAACTTCACCAAATTCCTTATCTCCAAGGACGGCAAGACCATTAAGCGTTTCGCTCCAACCGCAGAGCCGAAAGATTTTGAACAAGATATAGTAGACTTACTATAAGTAACCTAAGGTGCCATCATGTATGAACAACTGAAACTGGATAATCAACTGTGCTTCCGTCTCTATACGGCAGCACGGTTGACTATGCAGGCTTATTTCCCATATTTTGAGAAGATTGGCATCACTTATCCGCAGTATCTGGTGCTGCTTGTGCTGTGGGAAAAAGACCATCAGCCGGTGAACGATATTGCGCATCGGCTGCATTTGGAGACCAACACCGTCACTCCCCTACTCCAACGCATGGAGAAACAAGGTCTGCTCACCCGCAAACGCGGCAAAGAAGACTCGCGTCAGCGTATTGTCTCCCTGACGAAGCATGGAAAAGAGTTAGAGGAAAAGGCAAAGGAAATTCCTGGGGGTTTGGCACAAAAATTGTCTGACAAAATGGAAAACATTAATTGTCTGATAGCCGCCATTCCGGCACTTGACCAACTCATTGAAGGACTTTCGCAAAGTAAATAACTATGATTCTATATTTTTCAGGAACAGGTAATAGTCTCGCCGTTGCACGACAATTGGCTGAAAAACTGAACGAACCGCTGATGCCAATCGTAGAAGCGACAGATGTAGATTTGACCAACGAGAAACGTATCGGAATAGTCTTTCCTACCTATGATTTCAATCTGCCACCCGCTTTGCCTGAAATGATATCGCGATTGAACATCAGCTCCAAGTCCTATGTATTTACGGTTGTCACGTGCGGCAGCATGGCAGGCAACTGCATCTGGGTATTGCGCTGCATACTGCACGAGAAAGGCATCGAACTGGCGTATAGCCATAAGGTGAGTGTACCCGATAACAGTGCCCTGGCTTTCGGGCGTAATCCGAATAAGCAGTTGGGTAAGTTCGAACGTGTGCCGGCTCGCATGGAGCAAATTATTCGCGAACTGCAAGCCGAAAGCCACACGCTGCACTATAGTTGGTTCAGTGTTCTCTCATGGCTTCTCGGCCGCCCGGCAGTGGAGAAAGGTATGATTCATTGCTTGGGACCGAAAGTTATCGCCGACAAGTGTATCGGCTGCAACACCTGTGTACGCGTCTGCCCGATGGAGAATATACGGTTAGTGGACGGGAAAGCCATTATCGGAGACAATTGTACCGTATGCTTTGCCTGCGTTCACGCTTGCGCGCAACAGGCTATGCGCACGAATGGTCAGGAGGTGCGCAAGGAGCGCCAATACCGCAATCCGCAAATCAAGCTAAAGGATCTGCTTTTACGCTAAACCCTATGAAAATGAAGGCGACGATAATCATTGTAGGAACACTATTATTATTGGTTGTAGCGGCAGTGATTGTGCTGCAGCATCCTGCTTTTGGTAGGCGCGTTTCAGCGGAACGTAAGGCACGCATAGAGGCGTCTCCCAATTACCGAGACGGGATGTTTCAGAACCAAATCCCTACGCCGCAGTTCACAGGTAACCAAAATACGCTTAAAGCGATGTGGACAATGCTTACCCGACGGGACAGCAACCGTGTACCTATCGAACCGTTGAATACAGTAAAAACAGACCTGCGTAGTCTGCCTACAGATAAGGATTGGTTCGTGTGGTTTGGCCATTCGTCGTACCTGTTTCAGTTAGGCGGCAAGCGTTTTTTGGTAGACCCGCTGCTGAAGATGGAATTTCCGACGACGCTGATGTTGAAACCATTCAAAGGCACGAATATCTACACACCGGATGATTTACCCGAGATAGATTATTTGATTATAACGCACGAACACTGGGATCACCTGGACTATGCAACCCTGCGCGATCTGCGTCCAAAAGTACGCCATGCAGTCTGCCCTCTCGGCGTTGCAGAATATCTTGAATATTGGAAATACGACCAATCAATTATAACCGAAATGGATTGGGGAGAAAGTCTTTCTACTTTGAGCGATCGTAGTCTTAAAGTGACTTGTTTGCCTTCTCGCCATTTCTCCAACCGTTTTCTGCACGGGCGCAATCAGACACTTTGGGCAGCGTTTATGGTGGAATTAGGTGGTCGCAAAGTGTATATTGGCGGCGACGGTGGCTATGACAACCGCTTCCAACAGGCAAACGAGCAGTTTGGACACATCGATTTGGCAATCATGGAGAATGGTCAATATAATCCCAACTGGGCATATATCCACATGCTCCCACAAGACTTGGAGCAAGCTATCATAGATATGCAACCCGAACAGGTTATTACAGTGCATCACGATAAGTTTGCTCTTTCTACCCACGCTTGGTCAGAGCCCGACAGCGTGGCGCGTGCGATTGCGGAACGCGACGCTATCAAACTTCTAGACCAACCCATCGGAACGGTCATATATTTTTAATGATAAGAACTCCCGACCGGGGGTTGAGAAGGGGGATTCGAAAATTGCACAGCAATAATCGTTCGAGTACAAAGTACGAGATAAGAACTCCCAAACGGGGGTTGAGAAGGCTCCCTGCCTTCTCAAAAAAGAGTTAGGGACACCCTCTATGGATGTCCCTAATCTTTTTCTGCGGAGAAAGGGGGATTCGAACCCCCGGTACCCTTACGAGTACGACAGTTTAGCAAACTGTTGGTTTCAGCCACTCACCCATCTCTCCTTCCCGTTAAGGGATATCGAATGCGATTGCATCTGAAATGTGCTTTTTTTCAAAAGCGGCTGCAAAAGTACTGCTTATTTTTGACATACACAAATTTTTGGCAAATAAAAATTGCAAAAAGTGTTTTTTTTTGCTCAAATGGGGAAAAAGCAGTACTTTTGCCGCCGGATTTATGAATAAAAATACCGAAATAGAACGCAAGTTTCTCGTTAAGGATGATAGCTACAAAGCACTATCCATTCGCCACTACGAGATTCGTCAAGGTTATCTGAGCAAGGAGCACGGACGCACAATCCGTATCCGCATCCGCGACAACGAAGCATTTATCACCATCAAAGGGCCATCGATTAACAACGGTCTTAGCCGTTTTGAATGGGAAAAAGCCATCGACGTAGAGGATGCAAAAGCCTTGCTGAAACTGGCTTTGCCGGGAGAAATAGTCAAGACACGGTGGATTATTCCATGTAAAGGTGAAAGGTTAGAGGTGAAAGGTGAAAGGGAGCTTTTTTGGGAAGTAGATGAGTTCCACGGACGCTTGAATGGCATGATTATTGCTGAAATAGAATTGGATGACGAGAAACAACGTTTTATCAAGCCCGATTTTATCGGTGACGAAGTGACGGGCAATCCACGGTATTATAACTCAAATTTATAAGGTACTATGAAAAGAAAGAAAAGAAATATCCTGTTGATGGTGATTATGTTTGCGATAGCTGCTTTGGCAGCCGGAGCATTTGCCATCGAGCAGTACTACCGTTTGGAGGTATGTAACTTCTCCTCTAATGACGGCGAAAGTCATGGTTACTACGTTTATCCAGATATGACAGTGGATAGTCTTATCTGCTTGATGTTAACGGACTACTCTATCGGTTCGTACACAGATTGGCGTATTCATAGTCGTCAATATGTACTGAGCGAGCCACAAACGGGTTATTATAAGTTCCCTGCCCGTATAGGCGACAAGCACCTGATTGTTCGTTTGCAGTTGGGCCAACAGACGCCTATCAATCTCACTTTTACGAACACTATCCGTACACGTGAACAGCTGGCAAGTCGCATGGGCAAAGCCCTCCTACTCGATTCTGCGGATATTATTGCTCGCTTGGATAGCAACGAGTATCTGCAGCGATATGGCTTCAACAAAGAGACTGCCGTCTGCATGTTCATCCCCAACACTTACGAGGTGTATTGGACGCTGACGCCGGATCAGTTGTTTGATCGAATGTATCGCGAATATAAGGCTTTCTGGACTAAAGAGCGTCTGCGTAAAGCCGATTCTTTGGGATTGACGCCAATCGAAGTAGCCACTCTCGCTTCCATCGTAGAGAGTGAGACGCACAATGAGAAGGAATATCCTATTATTGCGTCCCTCTACCTCAACCGTTTGCGTAAAGGAATGCCGCTGCAGGCTTGTCCGACAGTTATTTTTGCTACAGGTGATTTGAAAATGCGTCGCGTACTCAAGCGTCATTTGAAAATTGATTCTCCGTATAATACGTATATCAACCGCGGCTTACCTCCCGGACCGATTCGCTGTGCGATGGGTTCGACTATAGATGCCGTGTTGAATGCACCGGAGACAGATTATCTCTATATGTGCGCCAATCCTGATTGGTCTGGCACTCATATTTTCTCTGCTAAGTACTCTGTGCACGCAGAAGCAGCAAAAGCATACCAACAAGAACTAAACGCAAGACAAATACACTAATATGTCGGTACACACACAAATATCCAGAATGACGACCGCTAAGATTCGTCAGATGAAAGCCAACAATGAGAAAATCACGATGTTGACAAGTTATGATTTTACGCTTGCTTCCTTAGTGGACGAAGCCGGTGTAGATATACTTCTTGTGGGCGACAGTGCCAGCAATATCGTTTGCGGCAACCAAACCACGCTGCCTATCACAGTAGACGAGATGATTTTTCTCACCAAGGGGGTAGTTCGCGCAGCTCAACATGCTTTGGTGGTATGCGACATGCCTTTCGGCAGCTACCAAGTCAGCGAAGAAGACGGTGTGCGTAATGCCATTCGCATCATGAAAGAGAGCGGCTGCGATGCTGTGAAACTGGAAGGAGGAGAAGAGGTTCTGCCAACCGTGCGCCACATTATCCAAGCTGGTGTTCCTGTCTGCGGTCATCTCGGTCTGACGCCTCAGTCCGTCAACCAATTCGGCGGTTACGGTGTGCGCGCCAAAGAGAATGCCGAAGCAGCCAAGTTACTGCATGACGCTAAGTTGTTGGAGGAAGCGGGCTGTTTTGCAATCGTATTGGAGAAGATTCCGGCTGACCTCGCCAAACAAGTGACAGAGGCTGTTTCCTGCCCTACTATAGGTATCGGAGCCGGTAATGGTACGGATGGTCAGGTATTAGTGTTACACGACATGCTTGGTCTGAACCAAGGTTTCAAGCCTAAGTTCCTGCGTCATTTTGCACATCTTGCAGACGAAGTGAAGAATGCAGTTGGTAACTATAACACCGCTGTTAAAGAAAGTAGCTTCCCTTCAGCGGAGGAAAGCTACTAATCTTTATTTGAACTTCAGCCCAACGATAACCGGGTCGTGGTCCGAATAGCGGAAGAGCAAATTGCGTTTAGCCGCTTTAGACAGGCACTTGCGGATATCCGCAGGTGCTTCTTTTGGTATAGTGTTATTGATGAAGTTATACTTGCTGTAATAAGCCGCTGAGTAATAGTAATCCGTATTCCAGTGAATAGGTGCTACTCCTGTGATTTGTTCCGCCATGGTTGGCGATGCAAACACGCGGTCAAGGCTACCGCATAGACTGTGGTAAGAATAAGAATACTCCAAACTATCAGTTAGCATGTCGGCATAACCGGCTTTGACAATAGTCTGTATCGGTTCCTCATAGCGATAGCAGTTATAATCACCGAGCAGTAAGATATCGGGGTCCGTATAAGTACTATCGGCATAAGCAGCATTGATACAACTTAAGATATGGTTGATATTGTCCATTCGTTTGGCATTCGACAACTGCGGCGTACCCCGTTTACTACGCGGATGGTTGAGCGAGAGCACGAACTGTTCGCCGGAAGCGATATGCTCAAAGCCCTGCAACATAAAGCGGTTGGAGTAGATATTCTTGCGTTCGGCATAAGCACGGCGAAGCTCTCCTACAGGACGAACACGGTCCTTGCGGTAAATAAATCCAACTGAAATAGTATCGCCATCGTCTTCGGCAGTACGCACGAAAGCATAGATATCGTTCTTCGCCAGTTCATTCATTTTGTCGGTGAGTTCCGCGGGCGCAGAAGGTCCTTTCTCTATCTCGCAGAGTGCGTAAAGGTCAGCATTGATTTGGCACAAAGCCGAAGCAGTCTTATAGCACTGAAAAGCATGTTGACCGGGGGTATTACGTTTGGTAGCATAACCGCCTACATGCACAAAATAGTTCTGAATATTCGTAGCGCAGATGAGAACATCAGCATTTCCAACAGATGGTATTTTCTTCGAGGGTTTATAGTTCTTAAATCGTGGTTGCTGCCCTGTTTGAATAGTTTGGTTTCCGGTTACATTACCTTCCAAGCCACGAATGGTAGCCCCGAGATTGAGGTCATAGGGCTTACGGCAGACGAGTTTAATTTGCTTTGAAGCATTGTCTTTCACTATCTGCCAATAGCGAGTGCTATCTCCGGTACTAAGTCCGACAGCGCGTTCTTCGGGCACGTAAAGACGCTCCGGCGCAAGGATAATCGTATCGCGGAAGGTACCGCAAACGATTAGCGGCGTAGAGATACGAATACGTTGTCCCTGATAGGAAGCCCACCCGTTTTGTTGGAGTTGTTCGAACGACACTTTCGTCACGGCTTGCGCCGCAACGGTAAGTGTCAGAACGAATAAGACTAAGAGTTTTCTCATAGTGCAGCTGACTCTTCAACGACTTGTTCAACAGCTTCTTCGGCCACCTCAACTGATTGAGGGTCAGCTACTTGTTCAAACGGCCAAATACCGAAGTAGTAGAGGCATGCGGCAGTAGCGGCGCAAACGACGATGAGCACAGCTATCCAGATGAGTGCTTTCTTCCAAGTCGGCATGCCCTTCTTAGCGAACGGGTCGCTCAGTTTGATAAGCGGGAACTGCACTTGCTCGGTGAGTGTTACGCCAAACGGAACAGAGATAATGGTATCGGCATTGACAGCCCATCCATTCGCATTCAGCACAGGAGCCAAGTTACGACGACGCAGCTTCATCCAAGCCATAATCATACTCGGTCCACTAATAACCAAGAGGATGCAGACAAAGACAACAATCAGTTGCCACCACTTTAACTCTGCTAATCCACTAAAGAGCGCTACAAGAGCCGTACCAATCATGCCGACCGCCATACCGATGGCAGCAAAGATACCGGCGAACTTAGCAATATCGAATGCTTGTTTCTTGGGTGCATTAGGATCAGCGGCAGAATCGGCTTGTGTTTTCATATCGTCAAATGCTTTCGCATCTTTTTCGGCAGCGGATTTGTTAATCTTTTCCTGAATCCAGTTACCGAACTTGCGATAAGGTGTCCAGAAAGCTTGACGGATAGAAATCGGGTTGTCGATAATCTTTGTTATGGTTGCATCGTAGTCGTTACCAGCGTTATCGTAGAAGACAGCGTTTTTGCCAACACTCAGGTTCTTTATTTCGCCTTGGGTCATAGCGGCAACTATTTGCATTTTCTTACCAAGTTTCTTGCTCTCGCAGTCGCAATAAAGCAGATAGATACCGGAAAGAGGTGCCTGCATATCGTGTTTTACCATATCGTTTACGCGGATGCACAAGCGGCATATACGTTGGTCGATTACGAGTGTACCGGCTTGGAAAGAAGCAACAACACTTTGCTTTGTATCGTAGAAGTCCTCAAATGTTACGAAGTTACGAAGCAGACGCACGAAATCACGGTGCAGAAGAATGAGTTTGCGCAAGTCAGCAAATACAGCTTTACCAGCAGCAAGTGCCTCTGCATCTGCTGCAGCAGCCGCAGCCACTCCCGCTTCGTATTCGGCAATTTTAGTCCCCATCTCGATAAAGTCTTTTTCCTTAACTGTTGGAGCTACTGTCTCAGCCGGGATAGTGAGGAGGCCGAGTTTCTGCATCTTGAGAGCCTCGAAATAAGCAGCGATCTCGTCGTGTTTAGCCTTATAGGTTGCAATCACATCTGCATCATAGGGAGCAGCGGGCACAGCCGCAGGCGTAATAGCCACCGCGTCAATAACCGCATTCACTTCCGCCAAAGAGACCTCTTTGTTTTTACCTGCCACTTGTTTTGCAACTGCCTGAATATCAGCATTGGCTATATTGTCAACCATCACACGGTCTTCTTGCGCAAAGAGGGTGTTCGGATCAACCAATGCAGCACATAGCCAATCTGCAGTTGCCACCACTTCCTTAATACGCAGTTTGCCGTCACCGTCCAGGTCTACAAGAGTAAGCGACTCTGAACTTATCTCCAGACCATTAACCGGGCAGGACAAAACCGTCCACATTTTCTTGTCTAACTCGCCAAGATGACGAAGGTCATCGGCTGATTGAATACGCACGCGCGTTGCGCCACCGACGTTTGAAAACGTCCATTTGTAATTTGCCATAGTATAGTAAGTTATTATTTTCTGCGTGCAAAGGTAGTAAAAAAAAATGGATTGTGCAAGAAAAAATTTATTTTTTTTGTCTATTTGCAAAAAATATATTACCTTTGCACGCTGAAATGAATACGATTGGTCAAATAGTACGTTTTACGGACTTTGGGGAGTCGCATGGAGTGGCTGTCGGCGGCGTGTTAGATGGTGTTCCCTCTCAGTTAAAGATCGACTTTGCAGCTATCCAACATGATTTGGATCGTCGTGCTGGTCGCGTGGTCGAGTCTGGAACGCCCGACAGCGGAGAATGCCTTCCAGTGTCCAAGCGTGCGCAAGGCGAAAAGGATGAGATTGAGTGGCTGAGCGGTTTATTGGATGGTGTGACATTAGGAAGTCCGATTGCTTTCATTATCCGGAACACGAACGCTCGTCCGGAGGACTACGAAGCGCTGAAAGATGTGTATCG
>CACXYM010000017.1 GCA_902771935.1 uncultured Bacteroidales bacterium | reverse complement strand
GGATGAGGGCACGCTCGAAGATTTCGAGGAGCGCTACGAGGGCAAATACAATAGCCCCGAAGATTTCGCCGAGTACCTTTGCGAGGAGTGCGGCTACTTCAAGAACTTACCGCAGTGGCTCCAATGCTGCATTGATTATTCGGCAGTATGGCGGAACCTTGATACGGGTGGCGATTATACCGAGGTCGATGGGCACATCTTCCGGAATTGAGCAAGGGCAGCGCAAGCTGCTCTTTGACTCTTTTTTGACCTATAAAATTCCTATAATTTTGCAAATATTTTAGGAAAACATCCGCAGGAAAATATCCGTTTTTTTGCAAAATTTCCGGATGTTTTGGTAAGATCACCTATCGCTTCATTCCGACCGCAAAAACCTTTGAAAAAATATCATTATTTCCAAGATTTTCCTTCAAATTCGTTAAAATGAAAAATAATTTGAATTTTTGGGTCAAAATATTTGCACAATTCAAAAAATTCCTATAATTTTGCAAAAATTTTCATAAAAATGAAAGACGATTTTATCGGAAATATAGTGAACAATGCTATCAATAAGGCTACTCCCAAGTCGCTTGTAATGATTGCTGATTTCCCCGAATATGACCCAAGTTATATTTCGAAATTGCTATCATCTGCAGCCGACGAAGGTAGGTTGGTCAGGTTATCCGGCGGTATCTTTATGAAACCGGCCAATTCTACGTATGGGATGGCTATGCCAAGTATGATGCAGGTAGCAGAAGCTATAGCCGAACGCGATCATGTACAGATTTTGCCTGTCGGCGAGACAGCCGAGAATATGTTTGGGCTAAGCGAACAAGTTCCAATGAAAACAATGTTTCTGACCAGCGGTTCGGCACGTACCATAAACATTAACGGTCGTATGCTGCAATTCAAACGCGGTGTCCCCCGAAACTTTGCGTATAAAGATAAAAATCTTGCCGCTTTCTGTCAGGCTCTCAAAAGCATCGGTGATGGGAACCTTACAGAGGAGCAGATGAGTATCGTGTATGATATTATGAAGCATTATACATCAAATGCAGAAGCACGCGCGGACATCCTTCTTATGCCGATATGGATACGCCGATTATTATTAAAAGTACTTAAAGATATTGAGAAACAATGAAATGGCTTGATTTATCCCCCATTGACCGAGAAGCGGCATTGAACACGGTAGCAGCACGTTATGAGATTGACACACCTTCTGTTGAAAAAGATTGGTGGGTAACGGCTGTTTTGCGCGCATTGTTCCAGACCTCTTTTGCGCCTTATTTGCTGTTCAAAGGAGGAACTTCGTTGAGCAAAGGATGGCAGCTGATTCATCGGTTTAGTGAGGATATCGATATTTCTCTAAGTCGCGATTGGTTTGCTCAGAAAGGATATAGTTTCGCAGCAGGCGAGAACAAGTCGCAGCGTGAGCGTCTTCGTAAACTATCACGCCATGTGGTTCATACCCTCCTATTGGACGAATTAAAGCAACAACTGAACATACTGGGAATTACCGATTGCGAGGTAGTCCCGATTACGACGCAGATCCGTAATGGTGTTGCAGAACCGATTGATAGCGACAAAGATCCGACAGTATTGCATGTCAAATATCACAGCGTCATAGAAGATTATCATCCTGATTATATTTTGCCGATTGTTAAGATCGAGGTGAGTTGTCTGTCGCTTACCGAACCCTTTGCGCCAAGACCTATATCATCGCTTTTACACGATGTCTTTGATGATTTGGATAATGAGATCAGTTGTACCATCAATACCGTATCGCCCGAGCGCACATTCCTAGAAAAGGCATTCCTGCTCAACGAGGAATTCCAGAAAGCCAAACCTCGCACACGTCGCATGAGTCGTCACTACTACGATCTGGAGAAATTGATGGATACGGAGTTTGGTCAGAAGGCATTAGCAAATAGCACGCTCTATAATCATATCATCGAACATCGGCAACAGTTCTATAATCTGCACTATGTGGATTACGAAAAGAATCGTTCGAAAAATATTCAATTCTGTCCTCCGGCAGAGTTATTGGACGCTTTCCGTGCTGACTATGCCAATATGATTAGTGCATTTATTTTTAAGGAAGCACCAAAATTCGACAAACTGATGGAACGCATAGCCGAACTCCAAGAACGTTTTCGTCATATTTGATGAGCGCACATTTGCAAACTTATTTTAGGGGTGACTTAAAAATCACTCCTAATTCTTTCTTTGGAGGGGGTGCAGGAGATTACAGAGTAAGTTCTTTTGTTTTCAAAGTGTATCAATTTTTGTAAAAATGATACAGAAATTTGCATATGTCAAAAATTTGTAGTACCTTTGCACTCGATTTCAGTACGAGTTGCTGAAATTTACCTAACAAACCTAACATTTTTTAACTATGAAGCCTTATCCAATCCATGTTGGCTCTCTTATTAGAGCCGAATTATCCCGACAAGATCAGTCAGTAACTTGGTTAGCAGAACAGCTTGGTATTGAGCGTACTAACTGCTATCGTTTTCTTCGTGCGCAATCGCTCCATGTAGATCAACTTGTGCGTATATCAACCGCCATGCAGCATGATTTCTTCGCCGATCTTAGCAAACAATTTTTTGTTACTCATAAATAACAATCTCTAAACATTTACAACTATGAAAAGAATCTTCTTGGTCGCAGCCGCCATTATGAGTTGCATCCTCTGCAAAGCAGAAGTTAAAGAACCGGACACCTACAACTATCGCCGTGGCGTGGAAGCACTCCGCGATGGAGAGACCGAAAAAGGTCTCGAAATGCTCAATCGGGAACTCAAGGACCACCCAAAGTGCGGCTATGCTTACCTGTGGATCGCCGCTGGTGAAGGCAACCGTTCCGAGTTCGGAAAAGCTATGACTGCCGTCAACTATGCCCTCAAGTACCTGCCCAAAAAGGACAAGGAGAACACGGCTTGGGCATACAGAATTCGCGCAATGGTGTACCTCAGTCTCGAAGACACCACAGCCGCTATTGCCGACTACACCCAAGCCATCAAAATCCGCCCGGACATGTATGACTACTATAATGCTCGCGCAGATATTTATTATGAACTCAAGCAGTATGATCTCTCCAATGCTGACTATCTTCAGATGATCAAACTGGAACCTGGGAATACGGACGGGTACATGGGCTATGGACGCAATTTGCGCGACCAAAACAAACTTGACGAAGCCATCGAGCAGTTCTCTTATGCCTTCAAACTGGACTCTAGATTCTCCCAATCACTTGCTTTCCGTGCTGAGTGCTACGCCAAACAGCACAAGTACGAAGAAGCGGTTGCAGATATGATTGCTGCCATCGAGTTAGACGAGAATCGCAAAGCGATTTACGAATTGGTCTATATCGACAAAGAAGGAGTGGACTATGTCATGCCGCAACTCAAGATCCAGATGGCTAAAAACCCGAGCACTCCCTCATGGTACGTTTTTGCCGGTATGATATACGAGCAGCAACGCAGCTTCAAAAAAGCCATCGCCTTTTATGAAAAAGTCAAAACACTCGATGCTGACCCTTGGTATGATTCCGAGATATCCGACTGCTATCGTGAAATGGGTGACTACGTCAATGCGCTGCGCCACCAGCATTACATCTACGATGCCGACACTACCGACGCCAACGCAATGATGCAAATCGCCGATATCTACAACGAGATGGACTCTGTGAACCTCGCCATCAGTTGGGCTACCAAAGCACTCACACTCCATCCGGATCAACCGACTTGGTACTACCGCCGCGGTTGGTATGCCGACAAATCCGGGCGTCGGGATGAGGCCATCGAGGATTACACTATGGCTATTACCATCAATCCTCGTTATGCCTACGCACTCCTTTGCCGTGGTCAACTCTACCACTTCCAAGGCAAGGAAGATCTTGCTCGCAAGGACTTCGAGAAAACCATTTCTGTAGAGCCGACACCGAACGACAACGCCTGCGCACAATATGCCTATTTCTATCTTGGCGACACGGCTAAAGCCATCGAATTCACAGATAGCATCCTCGCCAAGTTCCCGGAAGAACTATATGACGCAGCCTGCATCTATTCCCTTATCGGCGACACTACCACCGCACTCTCGTATCTCCGTCAACTCTTCGAGAACGGATTCCGTCGTTTCGCCCATCTTCGCAAGGATGATGACATGAAGAACGTCTGTGCTACTGTCGGTTACAAAGCCCTCTATGAGGAGTTCTGGCAGAAATACCAGGAAGAGTTGAAGCAGCAAAACAACGAGACGGTCGATGAACTCGAAGAGGTCACCTACGAAGTGCCATTCACTGCTGCCAATGGTGTAACCAAAGTGGACTGCACCATTAACGGTCTGCCACTTAATTTCGTCTTCGATACCGGCGCTAGTGATGTCACTATCTCACAAACAGAAGCCAACTTCATGTTCAAGAACGGCTACCTTGCACAAAAGGATATTGTCGGCAAGCAGCGTTACGGCACGGCTGACGGAAGTGTCCATGTCGGCTCGGTCTTCATCCTCAATAAGATCAACTTTGGAGGACTTGAACTCAACAGCGTTCGCGCTTCTGTCGTAGCCAACCAGAAGGCCCCGTTGCTCCTTGGTCAAACCGTCCTCCAACGTCTCGGCAAAATCGAGATCGACAACGAACGTAAAGTCCTCAAAATAACCACTAAGAAATAAGCCCTATGACAGCACATGAATTAAACGAGCAACTCGTCCAACACAATTGGACTGGAGATCTGTCTGAGACAAAAGGGAAATATGTTATCCCAAGTAAGATGCGTTATGCCCTCGTACTTTCCTTGAACGATCCATCGCTGGCTGAACAAACCTCATGCATTCCTTACTGGATGCATTATGAGACACAAAACATGCTCAAGGCGAATGAACGTTTTGCCCATCAATACGACCCTGTACCTCGCAACAAAACCATCGCAGAATTGATGCAGGAATATGGCACGAAAGGCACAAAAATACCGGCTCGTGTTGAACTGAAGAAGCGTGTCGAACATATCCCATTCGACGAGCAAAAACAAGTGCTTTGTGCCTTCTTAAGCAACAATGCCGTGGACCGAAAATTTGCGCTCAAATACCTTGACGAACATTGGGACGAGTTCTATATGCCCGATGTGGAAAAAGTGTGGCTACAATATCGCCATAAAGAAGCCGCAGTACTCATTGTGCACCACTTCCCACAAGAGTTCATTCTCGCCCATCAGTCAGAACTTGCCGATGCGTATAACTACCTGCAAGTCCGCCTTCGTCTGCCTGCTACCTTTACTATTGACAAAGAGCGGCTATCCGATAGTGCCTATCTCTATCTCTGTGCTCGTCAGTCTATTGAGATAGACGATCAAACTGCGGAATCCCTTCTATACCGAAATTTGCTAAAAGCAATTGGTTGGTTCTATATCAAAGCCCCATGGCATGTTAACCCAAAATGGACAGCAGAGGACTATTTTAATAATGGAAAATCCTTGTGCGATATCTCCGTTATCAGTTCCATGATTTGGTCACTCGGGAAACTCGAAAAGTCCGACATCCTTGTTCGGTTCATCGAATTCCATGAGAAAGTCTATCCGCTTATCATGCAGGCTAAGTGGGATGAGTTGCGTTCTGAATTTGGCAAACTCGGCTTCGACTTTGACTATACCCCATATGACGAGGCTGTGATAGGATATGAGCAAAGAGTGATTGAAATGAATCGCACGGCTGAGGAAATGGAATTAAAGGCATTGCCGGATGATCTCGATTTCAGTAATTTTACTTTGAGCAACGACCCAAACTCCCCATTCTAACGATGAAAACTGAATTCGTTCGCATATATTCCGAGGAAGAGTTGCACCGTAAAGTGCAGCAAACAACAGCGTTATTAAAGAAGATGAAGGAGCAAGTAAGAGACTTTCATTTCTGCGATATTCCAGCCCTTAAAGACATGTGGATCCAGTACGAATTGACGCGCTATATTGTCTCGGAATCTATGCTACTTGAAGAACGATATGACAAAGATGAACCGGAGAGTCTCTTTGTGGAACGAGTGGTCGACGATGACTATTCCGATGAATTGCAAGACCCCGAATCCTTGCACAATGGTCTCGTTTCCATGCAGTTCCTGTACGAATCCATCCAAGGTTTTCTGCTATGCAACGCTTATGATATTCTCCCTACTCAATACCAAGACAAACGCTTGCTGGTCGAGGAAATTGGAGCCGATGTATATATGCAATTGAATCCGGTTGAAAATAATGAATTTCAAAAGATGACAGACATCTTGGAATGGGTTAACTATCAATATCTCTATGATACGGATGAATACGAAGTGCTCGTAGAAGATGTAGAAGATCTGGTCATTGATAAAACATATAACAATACGATAATGCTTGAAAAATTAGTATCAACATTAGACCTAGTTGAAGAAAAATAACAAAAAATGCATTTTTTTAAATTTTTTTGTAGCTTCGGACGTCAAGTGGCACTTTCTTATAGTACTTTTGCGGCAAATTTTAAAAAATTAGGATTATGGAAGCACTATTTGAACTTTTGTTGAGTTTATTGGAAGTAGGTTTAGCGTTATGGTTCTTGATTGAGATGTTTATGAATGCTTAACTTCCTCCAAATGACCCAAATTGCCTATAAAATGCAGTTTGTTTTGATAACTTTATCAAAAAAACTTGTATATATCAGAAATTTTTAGTAACTTTGCGCACTTTTTTGTGCGTGGAGCATGTTTAACCGAACGAAAAACAATTAGAATTAGTTATGAGAGAGAATCCTCCTTACGTAAAAACAGGTGCTGAGAAACCGGATTCAGCTTACGGACCGTACATTTCATTTGTCAGTGATCTTGGCACTACAAGTTACATTCAAATGACCGATAGTAGAGACGTGTGGTTTAAACAAGTCTCCCCGACTGGTGATGCTCTTGGTATGGCTACCTTCCAAACTGGAGCCGGCGAAGCTGTGGGTAAATATTTCGTGCAACGCATGCAGCAAACCGAACGGCAAGACTACACCAAAGTAGCCGAAGTTGATAAACATGCCGGATGGCGTAAGGTAGAAGATGGACTCCCCGCGCCGGAGTGTGGAGTGGATGAAGATGGAAACATTGGATTGAGTGAGGATGTACTTGTCCGTACGGCTGATGGAACCATTGTAGGCGCTTGGTATGACTATGACCGCCACGGATGGTACACCTTTGGAATTGGCAAAGACCGTAACGGCTTCAACGAGTTCCTCACGCGCTATGACGACCAACATGACGACACCGTCATTGAATGGCGTCCTATGCCTGGCAAAGAGCAAGGTCGGTGGATAAGTTCAAAAGAGCGCATGCCTATTGCAGGCGAATATAAATACATTGAGGTGTCTTACTTAGACGACCCGGAAGATGAGAATAGCCGCACCTATTTAATCTATTTCCACGATGGCGATAGTTGGTGCAGTGTTGTTAACGGCAAAGAACACGAGTTCGACTACTGGCGTCCTTTGCAAGAATTGAAAATTAACAAGTAAACATCTATATTATGTCAAAACTGAATATTGACCAAAAATCGATTAAGGATCTGTTTAGCGATTCGAAAGCAGACTTCCTCATCCCTGATTACCAACGTCCCTACGCTTGGGGCGACAAAGAGTGTCAGACCCTTTGGGATGATATCTTCTCGTTTGCTATCCCCGATAACGATTACTCGAAATTCAACGCCAACACCGACGAGTATTTCTTGGGTCCGATTGTGACGTTTAAGAACGACAATAACAAACAGGAGATCATCGATGGTCAGCAACGTTTGACAACCTTGATGTTGTTGCTCCGTGCGTTCTACACCAAGTACACCCACATGCAAGACCAGCAGTCTATCAAGACGCGTGAGTTGATCGCCAAGTGTATCTGGAAGACCGACGAGTTTGGCAACCCCGACATGTCGGCGCTCAAGATCGACTCAGAGGTAGCCACGGACAACGACAAGGAAGAGTTCCTCTCTATCTTACGAACCGGTGAAGTGCGCAAGAACGACAAGAGCGTCTATGCGCAGAACTTCCGTTTCTTCCAAGATAAGATCAACACTTTCCTCAACACCTTCCCGAATTACTTCTCGTACCTTCCGGTGCGTATCCTCAATAACTGCATCTTGCTCCCGATCGAAGCTGAGTCGCAGGACACCGCTTTGCGTATCTTCTCGACCCTCAACGACCGAGGCAAACCGCTTTCTGATGCAGACATCTTCAAGGCGCAGTTCTATAAGTTCTACTCGTCGCTCGGCAAGAAACCGCAGTTCATTGAACGCTGGCGCGATTTGGAGGCTCTCTGTGAGAAGATCTTCCATCCTATCTCCGGCACACCGATGGACGAGATGTTCACGCGCTATATGTACTATGAGCGTGCTAAACTCGGCAACAAGCAAACGACCACCGAGGCATTGCGTAAGTTCTACGAACGTGACGCTTATGCGCTTTTGAAGAACGAGCAGACCTTCGACAACTTGGAGTGTCTCGCTAACTTCTGGAACGATGTCTATATGCAGAGTCCGTCACGCTTCTCGCCGGAGACGCTTCGTCGGCTCTTCGTGCTCAACTATGCGCCGAACAGCATGTGGACTTATGCCCTCTCCGTCTATTTCATGGTGGAGAAAGACAAAGATGGTCTGCTCGAAGAGAACGCGCTCAATACCTTCCTCGACCGAATGATTGCTTTCGTCTGGTCGTACGCAGTCACCAACCCTGGTGTGAACGCACTCCGTACGCCTGTCTATGCGGAGATGGTCAATATGATCAACCATAAGGAAGTCACTTTCTCCGATTTCCGTTTCGACAAGGACAAACTGCGCACAATCATCGACACCTATGCTTTCAACAACGGTCGTCCTATCACGCGCTCTATGTTGGCTTGGTGGGCTATGCACGACCCCGAACAGAAGATGCCGTCCTTGGAGACTGTCTTTGAGATTGAGCATATCTATGCACGCAAGCGTCAAGAGAACGAGAAATCGCTGTCCAGCGATGCCAAACTCGAATCCCTCGGAAACAAAGTGCTGTTGGAGAGCCGAATCAACATTCGCGCCTCTGATTATCGCTTCGCCGATAAGAAGCAGTACTATGAAGGTTTCGTCACCAGCAAGAACGTGCAGAAAGACCCGACGTGTATCCATGAGCTGCACACGCTCATCAAGACACACAACGACTATCAGGAAGCCGATATCGACAAGCGTTATACGCAAATCATCGATGCTTTCATCGACTATGTAGGCGCAAACGATCTGCTTCTCTAACCTTGCAAATAACAACCCAACAATGAATAAACAACAATTAGCAGCACGCATTTGGGCGTCGGCCAATAAAATGCGGTCGAAGATAGAGGCTAGCGAGTACAAGGATTACATCCTCGGCTTCATTTTCTACAAATACCTCTCCGACAAAGAGGAAGCGTTTATGCTCCGCGACGGCGGGATGACGCAAGATGAGTTGCCCCAACTACAGGAGCAAGACGACGAGATCGTACGTTTCTGCCAGACGAACATCGGCTATTTCATTGCGTACGACAACCTCTTCTCCACGTGGCTCAAGATGGGCAACGATTTCAGCGTCCAGAACGTCACTATCGCCCTCTCTGCGTTTGAGCGACTCATCAACGAGGACTACAAGAAGCTCTTCGAGAAAATCTTCTCTGCCCTCAGTTCCGGAATCGACAAACTCGGTTCGACAGCCGCTCAGCAATCGAAAGCCATCCTCGATCTGCTCTCGCTCATCAAGGACATCCCCACCGATGACCGTCAGGGTTACGACGTGCTCGGTTTCATCTACGAGTACCTTATCGGTCAGTTTGCTGCTAACGCCGGTAAGAAAGTAGGTGAGTTCTACACCCCGCACGAAGTGTCCGTTCTGATGTCCGAGATTGTCGCCGGTTATCTGCACGACCGCAAGACTATCTCTATTTACGACCCGACCAGCGGATCCGGCTCGTTGCTGCTCAATATCGGTCGTGCCATCAGCAAGCACACCAACAACAAAGACAGCGTCCATTATTTCGCTCAGGAACTCAAATCGGCTACGTTCAACCTCACCCGAATGAACCTCGTTATGCGAGGCATCAAACCGAGTAATATCGAGGTGCGCAACGCGGATACGCTGGAGCAAGACTGGCCGAAAGACGAACGCACCAATGCGCCTACGCTCTATCTCGATGCCGTGGTCAGCAATCCGCCGTACTCTCAGCCGTGGAGTCCTGCCGGAAAGGAACTTGACCCGCGTTACCGTTACGGCGTAGCACCCAAAGGCAAAGCCGACTACGCTTTCCTGCTCCATGACCTCTATCACCTCAAACCAGACGGCATAATGACCATCGTCCTGCCGCACGGTGTTCTCTTCCGTGGTGACCCTGCCAAAGAGGAAGCAGAAGGTGTGATCCGTAAGAACCTCATTGAGAATAACCATATCGACGCAATCATCGGTCTGCCTGCAGACATCTTCTTCGGCACAGGTATTGCCACAATCATTATGGTTCTCCGCCAAAAACGTGACCGCGATGATGTCCTCTTTATCGATGCCAGCAAAGGCTTCATCAAGTCGGGCAAGAAGAACAAACTGCGTGCCTCCGATATTCGCCGTATTGTCGATACCTACGAGTCGCGTCAGGACACCGACAAGTACGCACGCCGCGTCAGCCGTGAGGAGATACGCGCAAACGGCTATAACCTCAATATCCCGCGTTATGTCGATTCGTCCGATGCCGCAGAGACTTGGGACCTCTATGCCACCATGTACGGCGCTATCCCTAATCGTGAGATAGACGCGTTGCCCTATTGGTCTTTCCTGCCTACGCTTCGTCAGTCGCTCTTCCAACCGATCAGCAGCACGCATAGCACGCCGCGTAAGGACGACGAGATCCGCTATCTCATCAACGCCGACCGTAGTTATTGTAACCTGCGTGACGACTATACCCGCACCATGGACGGTATCGATGCTTTCTTGCATCAGCAACTCCTCTCGTCGATCAACACCGTTCCGGTTAATCGCGAGGAAGATATCATCTCCGATGAACTGTTCGCCCGTCTCGGCAAACATCCTATCTTTAACCCCTACGATGTCTATCAACTGTTGGACGACTCGTGGCAGGTCATCGCAACCGATCTTGAAATCCTACAGACCGAAGGATGGGACAAGGTGCGTGAGGTAGAACCGAACATGGTGCTCAAGAAGAAGAAAGACAAAGATTCCGGTGTGGAGACGGAGATCGAAGTGCAGGAAGGCTGGAGAGGACGTATTATGCCGTTTGAACTGGTACAAGAACTCTTCCTCCGCGATATGCTCGATCATCGTGCTAACCTACAAGCAGAAGCCGAAGGCTGTGCCAACGAGATCGACGATAAGATACGTGAACTCGCTGACGAGAACCGCGAGAAATATATCGATGCTGAGTCCGAGAAACTCGACACTAAGCAACTCGCTGCCGATGTCAAAGCCATGCAGAAAGACCCGGATCTCAAAGACCCGGAACTGATGGAACTGCAACGGCTCCTCATTAAGCAGAAAGAGATTAACAAAGAACTCAAAGCCCTCGAAGCAGCACTCATCGACAAGACTTGCTACACAATAGAGCATCTTACCGACGATGATGCCTATACGCTCTTGCGCGAGAAATGGATTATGCCGCTCTGCGCGAAAATCCACTCGCTGCCTACCGAACTTCTCAACACCATCGAGACCGATGTCAACCGACTCATCAAGCGTTATGCCGATACGCTTCTGAACGTAGGCAACGAGATCGACAAAGCCGAATCCGAACTCGCTAACCTCTTAGGCGAACTGACCGGTGACGAGGCAGATATGCAAGCTATACGAGAGATGTCAACGCTCAATAGAGGATTAGCCGTCGCAGAGAAATTATTCCCGCAGAAGGGCAGTAAAGTGCCCGCAATCCGATTTAAGGGATTTGAAGGAGAATGGGAAGAAATGGTAGCCGGAGATATATTTACGACTTTTGATGAAAGAAATCATCCAGAATTACCTGTTCTTGCTGCTACACAAGATAAAGGAATGGTAATTAGAGATGAGATAGGCTATAACATCGCTCACAATAGGAGTAACGAAGTAACATACAAAAGAGTCCTTCCGGGACAATACGTAATACATCTCCGTTCTTTCCAAGGTGGTTTTGCCCATTCCAATGTAGAAGGAATAACATCGCCAGCTTACGATGTCTTCGGATTTAAGAATCCAGAAAAACACGATGATTATTTCTGGAAATACATATTTAGTTCTGCAGTATTCATTAAGCGGCTGGTTAAGGTAACTTATGGTATTCGCGATGGACGAAATGTTAGTTACGCGGAGTTTTTGCAGTTACCGTTTATAATTCCTTCAAAAAGTGAGCAAACGAAAATAGCTAAGTTCTTCATAATTCTTAGCAACTTAATAACTCTTAGAGAGAAACAATTCTCCCTTCTGAAACACTCCAAACAAGCCCTCTTGGAGCAAATGTTTGTAAATAACTAACACTATGGATTACGATAGCGAACTGACATTTGAACGCGATCTGATAGCCTTTCTGACCACCAAAGGTTGGAACAGCGGTGTCCTCAAGAACTGCACCGAGCAAGACCTGCTCGATAACTGGGCACACATCCTCTATCAGAACAATTCCGGTATCGACCAACTCAACGGAGTGCCGCTGACCGCTTCGGAGATGCAGCAGATAGTTCACCAAGTGAACGCGTTGCACACGCCTCTTGCGCTCAATGGCTTCATCAACGGTAAGACCGTCAATATCCGTCGCGACAACGAGGCTGACAAACTGCACTATGGGCAGACCGTCTCCCTTTCGATCTATGACCGCAGTCAGATAGCTTCCGGCAGTAGTGTCTATCAGATTGCCGAGCAACCGAAGTTCCCTACCGCTCATCCTCTTGCCTCCGACAGACGAGGCGACTTGATGCTGCTTATCAACGGCATGCCCGTTATCCATATCGAACTTAAACGCTCGCACGTAGCTGTTTCGCAAGCCGTTAACCAAATACGCAAATACTACCACGAAGGAATCTTCTCGCAAGGTATCTTCTCGCTCGTGCAAGTGTTCGTAGCCATGAACCCCGACGAGACGATTTATTTTGCGAACCCGGGCAATTACGAAGCCTTCTCTCCGCAATACCAGTTCCATTGGGCGGACTTTAACAACGAGCCTATTAACGACTGGAAATCCATTGCTACTCATCTGCTCTCCATCCCCATGGCGCACCAGATGATAGGCTTCTACACCGTGGCAGACAAACTCGCTGGCAACCTCAAGGTTATGCGCAGTTATCAGTACTATGCCGCGTCAGCGATTGCCGACCGTGTAGCCACCTGTCGTTGGGATGAACACGATCTGTTCGGCGGTTACATCTGGCATACTACCGGCTCAGGTAAGACGATGACTTCCTTTAAGTCGGCGCAACTGATAGCCGATTCCGGCAAAGCGGACAAGGTGGTCTTCCTAATGGACCGAATCGAACTCGGTACGCAGACTGCACTCGAATATCGTGGCTTCAAGAACGAGATAGAGGAAGTACAAGAGACCGACAACACAGATGATCTGATCTCCAAACTCGATAGTACCGACACACGCGATACCCTCATCGTCACCTCTATTCAGAAGATGAGCCGTATTGTGCCCGAATCAAGCAACCGTCACCAGCTCAACCGAATCAACCAGAAGCGGCTCGTCATTATCATCGACGAGTGCCACCGAGACGTGTTCGGAGATATGCTGGCAACGATTCGCGCCACCTTCAAACGTGCGATCTTCTTCGGCTTCACCGGCACTCCGATCCAAGAGGAGAACCGCAAGCTGCTCCAGACGACTACCAACGTCTTCGGCAATGAGCTGCACCGTTACAGCATCGCCGATGGTATCCGCGACGAAAACGTGCTGAAGTTCGACCCGGTAATGAAGATTGTCTTCCCCGATCAGAAACTCAAACAGGAAGTGGCGCTCTTCAAGGCAAAAGCCAAGACCATGGAAGAAGCTCTTACTGACGAGAAGAAGAAAGAGGTCTATTTCCATTATATGAACGACGTACCGATGGCAGGTAAGACCGCCGAAGACGAAGGCATCGAGGATTATATCCCGAAAGCACAATTCGAATCGGGCGAGTATCAGCGTGCGGTCGTTAACGACATCAAGGCTTCTTTCCCGGCATTGAGTCTCGCTAACAAATATCACGCGATCTTTGCTACTTCGTCCATCCAAGAGGCGTTCGAGTACTACGTCTATATGCGTGCGTTTGCGCCGGAACTCAAAGTGACCTGTCTCGTGGATCCTTCCATCGACAATGAAGGCAAAGGTGAGATCAAAGAAGACCTGCTTATCAAGATTGTCGGTGACTACAATGACCAATACGGCACGAACTTCACACTGCCCAAATATGCCCTCTTTAAGAAAGATGTGGCGCTCCGTTTGGCACACAAGGATATCTACAAAGGTATCGAGTCCAACCCTGCGCAGTGTCTGGACGTACTTATCGTCGTCAATCAGATGCTTACCGGTTTCGACTCCCATTGGGTGAACACCCTCTATCTCGACAAAGTGCTGTACAACGAGAACCTCATCCAAGCCTTCTCGCGTACCAACCGTCTCAACGGACCCGACAAACCGCACGGCACAATCTGTTACTACCGCTATCCGCACACCATGAAGCGGAACATAGAGAGTGCGATCCGCCTCTATTCGGGACAGCAACCGCTCGGTATCAAAGCCGACAAACTGGATGTGCATATCCGCGCGATTGAAGCAGCTTATGCGCAGATACAATATCTTTTCCAGATAGCAGGAGTTGAGGACTTCTCCAAACTGCCTGAAGATAAAGATCTCCGTGCGCAGTTCGCCAAGCATTTCCGCGAACTCAACCGCCTTCTCAACGCGGCGCGTGTGCAGGGCTTCCAGTGGAACAAACTGCAAGAACCAACCCTGCCAACCGACGATACCGAAGAAGCGGAAGAGGTGACGCTGGCGATGAGTGCGCTCACTATCGATGAGACCACCTATGGTGCACTCCTGCAACGTTACAAAGAGATCGAGCGTGGTCCCAAAGGCACACCCTCCGATGAGGTCACCTTTGACATTGATCCCTATATCATATCTATCAACACCGGTGCGATTGATACCGATTACATGAACGCTCGTTTCCGTAAGTACCTGCGCACACTCAACTCCTCCGAGCAAGAGCAAGCGCAGGCTCTCGAAGAGCTGCACCGCTCTTTTGCCACCCTCACCCAAGAGGAACAGGACGTGGCAGGGCGTTTCTTGCGGGACGTGCAACGAGGCACTGTGCAAGTCGATGAAGCCAAACCGCTCCGCGACTATATCACCGAATACATGGCACGGGAAAAGAACGATCGTATTCATCGTTTCGCACAGGCTTTCGGTCTCAACGAGAACCTGCTCCGCGAGATAATGAATAATTACATGCAGGGGGATATTATCCCACAAGGACCACTCGACCAACTCAAAGAGTCCGTCGATAAATCCCTTGCCAAGGCTTGGTTCGAGCAGCACGAAGCCGTCTCCATCCCCACCTTCCGTATCAATATCCGTATTGACGCCCTCCTCCGCCAATTCATCGAAGACGGCGGGTTTGAGATTTAAACCCTAATCCAATACTATGGCTATCAAACTGATAAAAGCGTGTAAAGAACTGAATATAGGCATGGCTACTCTCACCGCATGGTGCGAGAAGAATGGCTATCCCGTCGAGTCGGATCCTAACTTCCGCATCGACGATGACCTATATTTGCTACTCGCCAAACAATTCAATCAAGACAAGGCAATAAAGATTGTGGCAGACCGTCAGGCATATGAGCATTACAAAAGAGAACAAGCTGCATTACTGGAGGCCATGAGTACAAATAATGAAACGGAGATAACGCGCATTAATCAGGAAAAAGAAGAGAGAGAGGCTGCGGAAAGTGCTAGAGCAAAAGCCGCAGCGGAAGCAAAACGGAAAGCACAAGCCGCTGCACGTGCTTCTCTACCTAATGTAGGTGATATCATCCAAGGTAAGATTAAGAAAATCGTTGATTTTGGCGCGTTCGTTGATTGTGGCTTCGTGGATGGCTTAATCCATATTTCACAATTGGCTGAACATCGAGTGGAAGATCCACATACCGTCGTGCAGGAAGGACAAACGGTGTATGTTAAAATCATTGGTATTGATCAGGCTAAAAATCGCATGTCTCTGAGTTTAAAACAAGCTCAAAGACAAATCGAGAGACTGTCTAAAAAAAGAACCTCTGATGTCTCTTCTCAAGAAACGCCGAAACAAGAGCCGAAACCCAGTCAACCTGTTGCTCCGGCTACTTCCGATGATATTCAGAATCTGTGGAAATACTATATCGAAATCCAAAAATATTTGCTGGATCAGAAATCGCTTCCGATTAGCATTAAACCGGAGACGATTGATTTCCGCGAATCAGAAGGTAAGTTCTACGTTGAGGTAGACGATATTAATGAAACAAAACTTCAACACATCGTCGCTGACGAACTTGGAATTGACAACTTTGACCCGCACACCAACTGCATTCAGGTGGATAATGTGCTCTGGCAATCTATGTCGCAAGACGATAAGGAAGCTTTGCAATATAACCTCAGCGAACTGAGTGCAGACCTTGAGATCGTGCCTTCCATCGAAGTCCTCCTCAAATATGGTCAGAATATCGAACGAGTGGACCAAATGACCTTGGAGGATATTCGCCAATTAGATCAAGCCATGCAAGATGGCTCCAAAATACGTGGACATATTGATGATACGGTTGCCTTTATATCAAAACTAAAATTTGATCTGGACTATCACGTCCACTACCTCTTTGGCGATAACGCGCTTCCTTATAAACATCCGGTTGGAAACCGATACTATTGGGATCTTCGTTACACCAATGCTTACATACAGGATGCGGCATTTAAAGAGTATGGCCATAATATCGGTTTAGTTTGTACAAATTATCGTTTGATATTCAGAATCAAGGATAATGAAGCCTTGTCGTTCTTAAGGGACCACTACGAGGTTTACGACAAACTCACCGAGAATTCAGTTGCCTATAGCAAAAAATACAAGGCTTTTGTCTTTGAAAGAAGTGTCGCCAGAAGGGATAGATATAAGGATATCATTGAGAAAGAGATACAAAGCAATATCAATATCTTCCTCAAAGGATTGGGTGCCTACTATACTGGCTCGAACGTCGAGATTGATTGCGAATTCAATTATACATTCCCCTGCGACATGCTGGAGGAATACCTCTGCCGTCAATTATATGACCATATCGCTGCTTCAGACCTTTCTGGTGTAACACTGAACTCAAAATCGAAAAACATCGGTATTGACTTCAATTGGCGAGAGGATTCGATTCAAGAGAAAATAGATCAGGTTAAATCCTTAATGCCGGGTATTATTCTCGACTTGCAAGAAGGACATCGGTTCAAATGCCGCGTCCAAAATAGCTATGTCGGTTTTGAAGAGTTGAAGCAAGTGCTATCTTCTACCTTTGAAAACATCCGTATCACAAACGATGAACTTACCCAGACTATCCGCATCAACTTGGAGTATGAGTATGACTTTTACGCCAATTTGAGAAAGATGCTTGTTCTCAAACTGGAACTTTTAGGCTACGATAAATCGCAAATGGAGGTATCCGAGAATGAATCCGGTAAAGTCCGACTTTCATTCTCTTATAACGACGAGGAACGCATCAAAGAGATTGAAGACACTTTGGAGGAACTGCGTCTGACAGACTTCGCCTTTGATACTCGAGATGGCTCCATCCCGTTCGGGCGTCTGCTTCGCGTTGACTATCCGACGCTCTTCTTTGATGTTACTTATCCCAAAGAGACCCAGAAATTAAAAATTGACGATATTCTCTTATCGCAGAAAGCAAATACTGTTATCCCCATATTGACCGGCGATAGAGAAAAACTGGCACGTCTGCAAACGACATATAGTAAGGCGATGAATGGAGAAGGACTACAGAACGACAATCTAAGCAAGTTCATGTTTGATTCTTCTCTTGCTACTGTTACTCCGGATATTGAATACTTTACCAAAGCAGATGGTGCCAACTATCAGGAGATGAAGCGCAACCAACTGAATGCGCATATCAACAAATCCCAGATGGTAGCGATCATCAAAGCGATGAACGCACGAGACTTGGCGGTTATCCAAGGTCCTCCGGGTACGGGAAAATCAACTGCCATATCCGAGTTGATTTGGCAACTGATTCGTCGTGGAGAAAAACAAGGGAATGCTCCCGAGCGTATCTTGCTGACGTCCGAAACAAACCTCGCCGTGGACAATGCCATTGCGCGAACGGTTAATAATAAAACCAACCTCATCAAACCAATCCGTTTTGGTGACGATGAGAAATTAGCTTCCGAAGGACTGCAGTTCTCTCTCAGACTGATGCAGGAATGGGTAGAAGAGGGCGATATAGCATTGGAGAACATCGGTGCCGACGAAGAAACCGGTAATGATCAAGAGAAATCAAATCTTATCCTCAAAAATTGGTTGGGAAATATCGCCCGCCGTTCTTTCGGTGGAATGACTTTGGACGGCACTGATATTGCGGAGAGATGGCGACATGTGTTAACCCATCCCTCACAAGAGATTCGCCGTATAGTTCTCAAAAATTACGAAGCTGGCTGTAATGTTATCGGTGCAACCTGTAGTTCGATTGGTATCAATCGCGCAGACAATGATGGTATCACATCCTTCTATAGAACCTATAGCGGTGTTTTTAAAGGAAAAATGAACCTATATGATCCGGTAACATTTACTACCGTCATTCAAGATGAGTCGTCTAAAGCAACTCCTGCAGAACTGATTCAACCGTTCATTTACGGCAAACGCGCAATAGTTATCGGAGACCACCGACAGTTGCCTCCTATGCTCGATCAGGAAGAAATAGAGGAGTCGCTTAAAATAGCTTTGGAGAAAGCACAAACACAAGAAGAAACAAAGACCATCAAACATTTACAGGATTTGGTGCACAATAATTTCAAAGAACTGGAGATTTCGCACTTCCAACGCCTGTATGAGAATATCGATGCTTCGCTCAAGGGCACATTCAATATGCAATATCGTATGCACCCGGATATCAATGAAGTCATTGAGCAATTCTACGTCAATGATGGCGGACTCAAATGTGGTTGGACTACTCCTAAAGACCAAGGCGTCAATGATCCGGATATGAGTAATCCGGCGTCACGCTATCATGGTATCAACATCGAAGATCTCCTCGACGAGAATACCCATGTGCTGTTCGTAAATACCGAAACACCGGAAATGATGGATGGCACATCGCGTGTTAACTACGGAGAGATAGAGGCTGTCGATAAATTATTATCTCGTTTTGAACAAAGCGAATCGTATAAGCAATATCTCTCACACTTTACTTCCGACGAGGAGAAGCAAATTGGTATCATCAGTTTCTACGGAAAACAAGTACGCCAGCTGCAAACAGTAGCTCGCAAACATAGTCACTCGGTGCCCTCTCGTGTCAGCACAGTAGACCGATTCCAAGGTATGGAACGAAATATCGTTATTGTATCCATGGTACGTAGCGATAGAATCCAAACATCAAGAAATCAACTGCCTAATAAGCAAAAATATCCGGAAACAGGTGGCTATCCGAGACAAAAGTCACTCGGTTTCGCCCAATCTCCGAATCGTCTGAACGTAGCACTTTCACGTGCTCGCAGACTCCTTGTAATTGTTGGAAATGAACGGCTGTTTATGCAAAAAGACATCTACAAGAATCTTTTCCAAACAATTCGTAATAACCCGAACAACCACGTAATAGAAGCCTATAAACTATGAAAACTATTGAACAACAACTGAATTCTGCGGAATTGATATATTCCCATCCTACAGTTTGGGAACTGAAACGATATAAGTATCAACTCTGCTGCTGGAAAACGGAAGAGTTACCGGACGAATGCGCTGTCGTGTGCGGCATTCTCAATACGGTTGGCGGAGCTATTGGCCGAACAGAACTTGGCGAGATGCTCGGTTTCGCAATGAGAGATGTACAACAAGGTGACTTGATGTTAGTTTATAGAGATGTAAATGAAATCAACTTATTCAAAGACATTCTATCGATAGTTGAGAAACTACATCTCATCCGCTTTGACAAAGAAGTCGTTCGATTAACCAAACTAGGACGCATTGCTGTCAAAGAGAATAAATTATTCAAATTTTATCAGGCTGCTATCTTCTCCTACGAGCATGCAAAAATGCTATCTGATAGTCTGGAACCAATCGAGTTGTTCCCCTTCAAAGAAGATATGGGCATTATGTCTTCTTTACTCGTTGGGAGAATGACATGGCCGGAAGATAGCGATGTCGAAAGGATAATTTACGATAAACCCAATATTACTTGTCAATACCTGAGTGATCAATTGGAGCAACCTGCCCATTTGTATGACGTGGAGAGACTTGAATACTTCGAGTGGGATAGTCGCCAAGTCAAAATATCTCTCTACAAAGATAAATCCGGTTACCTGCCTGTTGTTCATAACCAAAACGACAACATTGCGCCTGCAGCTACTGCATTACTCAATTTGAAAGCCAACTCGGACATCAAAAAGTTTGTGGTACTTGAATGTCTTTTCTGGAAGTTATGGAATGATCCCGAGGCTGTCCTCGATTATTTCACAATTAGTCCATATCTGCGTTTTATTGACTTCGAACAACTGTCAGCCGATAAACGTACCGATTGGACGGATGAGCAATTATTCAACCTCATTGCGGAGAATGCTACGGCAGAATGCTGGAGAAATATCTCGCTCCATTGCGACTTGGATATCCTCGAAACCAAACTGTCGCAATATCAAGACGTGTTGGATTGGGATGTGCTTTCCGTGCGTGTGGACGATGCTTTCTTAATTGAGCACTTCATGGATTATCCGTGGAGTTTGGAGACCATTTCATCGGATAAGGAGCGTTCTGTCAAAACAATACAGCAACTCATCTTACTTCAAAAGCCGACAGAAGAATCTTGGGCTTGGGAGGAATTGAGTAGTAGACTCGAAGAAGATTTCATTTGGCTGCATCTTGATATAGTCGATGTAGATCTCCGTCGGTTCACAAAAGATACGGCTAAATGCCGGAAGGCCATTACACAATACCCGGAACGTATGTGGGATTGGTGGAAAATCGAAACGGTGTTCTCCTTGGATTTCCTCGTTTCTGCTATACAACAAATTACTCCGTTCCTCAACTTTGAAATATTGTTCGATAGAATGTTTGATCCGGAAACGGGTACGGATAAATACCTCAATGATTCCACATTCTATCAAACTATCGTGCAGCATGATGAATATAGCAAATTGGCATATCTTAATCTCAACCAGAAAGAGTATCGCTGGTCCGTTGATAATATCCGTTTCCTCACCGAAGCGAATCTAATCACATGGGCATCGACGCCACTTATGATGGGATTTGAATGCAACCCAAGCCTCATATGGGATCGTACTTTCTTTGATGCTTTTGCTTCTAATATTGCCACCACCGATGGCTTTGAGTCAGTATCCGCTGCGCTCGAAGATATTTCTATTCTAATAGACAACCCATCCTTTGCTTGGAACTGGGATGCTATCTCCTGTAATCCCAGTCTGATCAATCAAACGGAATTATATACGCATTGTAGCGATAAACTGAATTGGAATATTCTACTTCGCTCAATTGATAACACACCGCTTATCGAGCAAATACCCGATATTGATAAGTATCTCCAAGATAATCCTGCTGCATGGACATCGTTATCAGAAATAGTAACGGTGCCGAATTATATCCAAGCGCACCGTGACTATCCTTGGGATTGGCAAGTGCTTACGGAACGTATGTTCCCTAGCCTTAAATTGGCAGGATTAAGTCACCCGGCATACATCAATAAATGGAATTGGACATATCTCTCCGAAAACTTGAGCGATGCTTTTATTAATGAGAATCTCAAGCGTTTCTGCGACCATTGGGACTGGGATGTCTTATGCCGACGACTGCTTGTCGAGAAAGGATTGAAACTGCATATCGACTATATCGACACCATCATTCCATCCATCAATGCTATATCGCAAGAAGATAAGAAAAATGCGGCTTGGTTGGCATTTACCTCATCCTACTCATTCGATGAACTCAAATCTTTGATGCTCCGTACAAGAGGTAACAGCATATACGCTTGGGATATGGCGTACTTCTGTTCGCAACCGGAATTCAAAATCCCGGACGACCTGAATGAATGCGCCGATTGTCTGGATTGGGATACGCTGTCTTCTTCACCTAACATAGAAGCGCAATTTAAATACAACAGGAATTGTGGTTTGAAGCCCAAAGCATGGTGGGATCAAATAAGAAGTTATCTCGACAACTCAGAGTATCATTGGAACTACTATCTCTTATCGCATTTTGGATGCCTCAATGAGCAACAATGGTTCTTAGAGAAATATTCTACTGCCATCGACTGGAACTACGTCTGTGCAAAAAGTGCATTGTTTGCTATACGTGACAAACAGAAACTCAATGAACTGCTGACAAAGTTCAAAACACATATCGATATTCCTTCTTTAGCAAATCGCGAAGATGTGGATACGATACAAATAATGAAACTCTTCCCGGATGTGAAGTATGACTATAATGCATTACTACAATCCGGTAAGTGGTCGGCTACGGAAGAATCTGTTGCGGCTCATCCGTATTACGATTGGAACTGGGAGCTGGTATGTCAATGCGACACCTTCAATCCAAGCGAACAATTCCTTTTGGACTTCATCGAAGCACCTATCGACTGGTGGAGTCTTTCCTACAAGAACCTGCCTGCCTGGACATCCTCCAAACTCATTGAGAAACTGGCTACCAACAGAAGATTGAGAAATGCTGTTGATTGGGCTACCGTTTCATCCGTGGAGAATTTCCCGATAAACCAAACTATTATCTCTTATCTGCACGATGAAAACTTAAACTGGCAGGTGCTGTCTAAGCGCTATGAACTTCAATATCTGTTACATCTGTGCGGAGATAAAGTAAACTGGCGCGTTGTCTCGCATGCGAAATGGTTCCATAAAATAGAGGACTCGGCGCAAATTAAAAGCACAAAAGAAAGATTATTAACCTATCGGGATCTCATTGATTGGTCTTTCATCACTGACTGCTGCTGGTCGATTATGGACGAACAATTCCTCGCGCAATGTGAAGAATATGTAGATTGGAATATCCTATCTCAGAAGGATTATCCGTTCACAAAACATATCATCGAGCGATTCAACGAACGTTGGAACTGGGCGGCACTGAAACGTAACCGCGCTTACTACAATAACGAAGATATATTTGGCAAAGAACCAATCGCGCGACAGAATATCATTGCGTTCCTTGACAGATTCAAATCCGGCAAACCGCGTGCCTACCACTTCGCGCATATGAGCAATGCTGTCCGCATTATTAACGAAATGAAACTGAAAAGTCGTAATGCGGCCTATGGTAAATTTGAAGATAGCGCGGGTAGAAATGTATTCAGAACGGATCATGCTCACGGATTTGCGCGTTTCTATTTCCGGCCTCAGTCTCCTACGCAATTCCACAACGAATGCTTGGGACGCGATAAAGATATGAGCTATTATAAGAAATATTGCGACCTTGGACACCCCAAATGCCCGCTACCGGTATTCTTTGTGATAGATATAGAAGAATTGCTAACTACCATGCCGAATAGGTGTTATTATAGCAATGGAAACATGCAATCGAGAGATAGCTCTTTCTATAAAGTATCAGAAAATCCTAAAATGTTAAATGTGTCCAGCATTTATCAAGGAGATAAGAATGGAAGGCAACAAGAATTTCTCGTCGAAGACGAAGTGGACCTTAGTCGCTTAAATTCACTCCGTATCTGTTGTTACGATGAGTTCCAACGAGATATGCTTTGTGAAGCGATCAAAGATTCCCCGCTCGTTGATCGTGTTGAGGTGGACGAATCACTCTATATTCGCAAGAACCGCGAACTGACATTCAATGTGGATAGTACGCACGTTGAGATAACTACCGATTCTCAAGATGAATACGTATACAAAGTAATCTACGAAGATACGATACCGGAGGTGCTTAACCCAGGCAATATCGTGTGGGAAGGACATAATGAAATTCGCTTCAAAGATGGAGTAAGTATCAGCCTTAGTAGCCCTTACAAGATCTATTTTGAATCGTACGGAAAGAAATGGCTAATATACAATAACAACTAATATGGGACACATATCGGTTATTAAAGGAAACATATTCAATACCCATTGCCAAACTATCGTCAATACAGTAAACTGCGTCGGCGTTATGGGAAAAGGTATCGCGCTTGTCTTTAAACTGCGATACCCGGACATGTTTCCTATTTATCAAGACTACTGCAACCGTGGTCTGATAGAGATAGGTAAGCTTTGGCTGTACAAATCGGAGAATACGCTGCAGCCTTGGGTACTTAACTTCCCGACAAAAACACATTGGAAATTACCCAGTGAGTATTCTTATGTGGAAGCCGGACTAAAGAAATTCGTGGATACCTATAAAGAGAAAGGTATTTTATCTATCGCTTTCCCGCTGTTGGGAACCAACAATGGCGGATTAGACAAAGATGTCGTTTTGCGTATGATGATGACCTATCTTGAATCCTGTGATATTCCTGTCGAGATATATGACTATGACCCGTCTGCTCCCGATGACCTGTTTGAATCATTCAAAGCTAAATGGAATAGCATTGATCCTGCGGATAGAAAGAAGATAACAGGCATTCGAACAAAAAAACAACTACAAGCGCTTGATGAACAAATCAACAATCCGGAAACAAAATCCATGATGCAATTGCTGAATATCGATGGCGTAGGGTATAAAACAATGGCTTGTTGCTTTGATGTAGTAATGAATTATGTTAAACCTCAAAATCTTTTTGAGTTATGAGATATACACCGGAACGAGTAACCTCTTTGGAGGCGAATGAAATCTTTGTATTTGGTAGTACGAAAGGCGGAGCACATCGTGGTGGTGCCGCGAAACTGGCTGTGGAGAAATTTGGTGCCGTCATGGGACAAGGTGAAGGACTGCAAGGTCAATCCTATGCTATCCCGTCTATGCTGAAGACAGTCGAAGGAATCCGACCGCACGTAACCAAATTCCTACAATTCGCTGCTGCGAACCCGCAGTGGAAATTTTATGTAACGAAAATTGGTTGCGGACGCGCTGGATTCAAAGAGGAAGAGATCGCACCGCTCTTTGTAGATGCCGTCAATATGCCCAACATTTGGTTACCGCAGTCCTTCCTCACCATCTTAGGTGTAAAAGAAGAGATTGCCGCTCCAGCTCCGGCACCGGCTCCCGCACAAGAAGTACAAGAAACCATTCCGACTGGGAATCCCGAAGAATCGGAGTTTATTGAAACTACAGTGCCGCAATTGGAAGGACCTAAAATTGTAGGAACGATTGACTTAAGTCAATTCCCTTCTCGTAGAAAATGTTATATCATTGATACTAATGTCTTTATCGACTGTCCGGATATTATCAATAAGATTTCACGTTCGGACAAGATAGTACTATCTGCTAAAGTCGTGGATGAACTGGACGCAGCCAAAGTACGTCTCGATGAGGAAGGAAAACAGAACGCTGCTCGCGCATTAAGACTTATCAACTCCCTTCTTAAACCGCGTAAGATAGAAATGGTCTGTGCTGACCTGTCATTACTCCCTGCGGACTTCGGAAAATCTCCGGATAACATGATCCTGTCTGTCGCTATGAAATTCAAGGGACAAAATCCGATTATGTTAACCTCTGACAATGGTTTGCAGATTAAATCAAAAGGATTAGGCATCAAAACAATGTCTCTCAAAGATTTCTTATAATGCAATGGATACATATCAATTCCCTTGTTTAGGAGCCCTTATCGGTGACACCGTGGGCTCGGTATATGAGTTTGACAACATCAAAACGACCGACTTCCAACCGCTCTTTGACAAGCGCGCGGAGTACACAGACGACAGCATCATGACGATTGCTGTAGCCGATTGGCTTTTCAGTTCCGACCGCTCACAGGAGATGTTGGAGAACCGACTTGTTTTCTGGGCAAAACATTTCCCATGTCCGATGGGAGGCTACGGCGGCGGGTTCCGCACATGGTTGTTCAGTCCGGAACGTCTGCACGACTTCAAGGGCAATGCGTTTGAGGATGGCAAGCGTCATCCATACAACTCGTTCGGTAACGGCTCGGCTATGCGTGCATCCGCTTGCGGTTGGGCAGCTAACTCTATCGAAGAAGCACTTGACTTGGGTAAACGTTCGGCAGAGATAACGCACAATCATCTGGAAGGTATCAAGGGTGCGCAAGCAACAGCAGCTGCTATTTTCATGGCACGTCAAGGTGCGACCAAAGAGGCCATCCGTGAGTACATAGAGAAGACGTTTGGTTATGAGTTGCAGCACACTTGCGAGGAAATCCGGCCATACTACGACTGGGATTCATCTTGTCAAGGCACCGTGCCACCTGCACTCTTGGCTTTCTTTGACAGTCACGACTTTGAAGAATCTATCCGTTTGGCTGTTTCGCTTGGAGGTGACTCCGATACGCTGGCTTGCATTACCGGAGGTATTGCACAAGCGTACTACAAAGAAATCCCGGATGAGATCATCGAACAGATGCGTATGCGTCTGCCGAAAGAATTTTGGGAAGTGATGGAGAAACTGGCTAAAGTGAACGAATGATGATTGACTATAAGAAGACGGAGGACGGGCTATATGCATATCGTTGGCCACGGGCGAGTGTGACGGCAGATGCTGTGCTCTTTGCCAAGAAGGACGGACAGACATACGTGCTGCTCATTCAGCGTGGCAACGAGCCATACAAAGGTTGTTGGGCTTTTCCCGGCGGGTTTCTGGAGATGGATGAAACGGTGGCTCGTTGTGCCGAGCGTGAACTGGAGGAAGAGACCGGTATTGTGTTGACCGGCATGCAGTTGGTGGGTGTCTATTCTGACGTTGAGCGTGATCCGCGCGGACGCGTCATCACAGCGGCTTATGCTGCTATGACCACCATGCCGGAGGCGACTGCCGCAGACGATGCCGCTGCTGCACAATGGTGGCCGATAAATGCGCTGCCTAAGTTGGCTTTCGACCATGACAAGATTTTGGCTGATGCAATGCAAGTGTTAAAGATAGACTGATGAAACTTGAGGAAGCTATAACGTATGCCATCATGTCGGATGGTCATGGAAAGACGACTGACCAGATAGCCGCCGCTATCAACCGCAATGGATGGCACTTGCGCAAGGACGGCAAACCGGTTACCTCCGCGCAGGTCTATGCCTGCATTTGCCGCTATCCCTCAATCTTCACCAAGGAAGCCGGACGGATTTGTGTAATGTTATGACATTAACATGGCGCAGAAGATACAAAAAACAAATGTGTGTCGGTTGCTGGATGCAGCAGGGATTGCGTACGAACTGATTGAGTATGCCGTGGATGAGTCGGACTTGAGCGCAATGCACGTGGCGGAACAGTTAGGCGAGGATGTGGATGCCGTATTCAAGACCATCGTGCTGGAGGGCGATAAGACCAAGCATTTTGTATGTGTCGTGCCGGGTGCGTGTGAGGTGGACTTAAAGAAAGCAGCTCGCGCCAGCGGCAATAAGTCCTGTAAACCGATTCCGCAGAAAGAACTGCTGCCGCTCACCGGTTATATCCGTGGCGGTTGTTGCCCGATAGGCATGAAGAAACCATTCCCGTCGTACATTGACGAGACTTGTCTGCTGCATGAGAAGATATATGTCTCTGCGGGTCAGCGCGGCATGCAACTCCGCCTCGCTCCGCAGGACTTGATTAACTATGTACCATTAGAAGTAAGCGATTTGATATGACACACACAAATACTATCAGACAAGCATCCGTGGCGGATATTCCGCGTATTATTGACCTGCTGCATCAGGTGGATATGGTGCATCATCGTCTGCGACCGGTTCTATTCAAACCGGACACTACCAAGTATGACGAACAGGAGTTAGCTGTGATGCTCGAAGACAAGACTAAACCTATCTTTGTGTATGATGATGGTGAAGTGCTTGGTTATACGTTCTGTCAGATAACGGAAGTGAAAGAGGACCGTTTGTTGCAAGACCGCAAGACTTTGTATATTGATGACTTGTGCGTGGACGAAGCGGCGCGCGGTAAGCATATTGGTAGCGCCTTGTTTGAGTTCGTGCGCGACTATGCCAAGTCGATAGGGTGCCATGCTATCACGCTCAATGTGTGGGAAGGGAATGACTCAGCGATTCGCTTCTATCAAAACATGGGTATGCACCCACAGAAAATAGGAATGGAAATCAAATTGTAACGATATGAATAAGTATTTATTTCTCTTGTTCGCAGTAGCGATGATAATGGTTAGCTGTCAGAAAGCCGACACGAATAATGAGTTGAAACCGTTTAATGTTCAACAGGAGTTTACGGGCAATGCCTTTACGTTCTTCACGGGCGCAAAGGTGATTATGTCCGGCGATAGCGAGAATGCCAATGCGATGACGATTGGCTGGGGTACGCTCGGTAACTATACTGGCTACGAGTGTCCGATCGTGACGGTCTTTGTCGCTCCGGCTCGTTATACGCACGGGTACTTGGAGAAGTATCCGCGTTTCACGCTCATGGAGTTTGACGATCCGGATATACCTCGCTATCTTGGCACGCATAGCGGTCGTGACGGCAATAAGACGGAAGCGCTTGGACTGCATATCGCTTATACAGAGAACGGCACGCCGTACTATGAGGAAGCCAAGACGGTTATCGAATGCGAGATAATGACGGTGTTCCATCAGACGGCAGACGATTTCCGTTCGCAGCACATGCATGATTTTTATGAGAACTTCGGCGCAGGCATCCACACCGCCTATTTTGGCAAAGTGGTCGGCGCATGGAAACGATAAGCAGTCATGCTTCGCTACGAGATACATAGTTGCGAGCAGATGATAGAACTCATCCAACAGCTCGGATTTCTACCGCTTTTGGTGAGCGGTATATCCGGCTATTCAGCGGAAGAGATGGCGGACGAGGAATGTCGTTACGTCGTCTTTCCGGACGGCGGATGGGACTGGCCGTTATGGAAATGGAAAGGCATTATCATCAACGAGAGTGATTGCGTCTATGGCAAGTTCTTCAACGGCAAGGCCGGCTTTATCAGTCGCTCGTGGTGGCCGCATTTCTGCAACTGGCGCCGCAGTCTCTATCCCATGCCGGAGAACGGCAGTATAGAAGGCATCATCTACCAGACACTCTGCGAACAGGATAGTATCATCAACCGCGACTTGCGTGCGGCATGTGGCTTCTCCGGTCCGAAGATGCGGAGCAAGTTCGACGGCTATGTGACGCGTCTTCAGATGGCAACGCGGGTGGTGACGGAAGATTTCGTCTATCCGCGTGACAAGCATAATCGCGAATATGGCTGGGGATGGTCGTTACTCACCACTCCCGAACGGCTATATGGCAAGGACTCGTGTTTTGTTGATTGCTCGCCGGAGGAATCGTATCAGTTGATGGCCAAGCACTTGCGCACCATTCTTCCGCACGCTACCGACAAACAAATAAGCAAACTATTGAAATAAGCATGACCATCCGACTTGCAACATATGAGGACATTCCTGCAATCATGCCGGTGATTGATGCGGCGCGGGAAATGATGCACGCTTCGGGTAATGTGAACCAATGGATCAACGGTTATCCGTCGGAGGAAGTTATCCAAGCAGACATCGCTCGTGACGGTGGCTTTGTGGTCACAGATGACGGACGGATTGTGGCGTACTTTGCTTTCCTGCCTGCGCCGGAACCGACTTATGCACAGATTTATGAAGGCGCATGGTTGAATGACGAACCGTACTATGTCATTCATCGTTTGGCGAGTTGGCCGGACGTGCATGGTATATGGGATAGCGTGCTCAAATGGGCTTTTGAACGGACACATACGCTTCGCG
>CACXYM010000016.1 GCA_902771935.1 uncultured Bacteroidales bacterium | reverse complement strand
AGCGTCCGAGCCCTATGACGATGGACTTGTTCCCGCCGAGGTGGTCTGCGACCTGACCAACGGCAAAGTCACCGATGCGTTTTTATATAGTAAGTTTTTGGATAGAGAATAGGATATGAAATACGAATCCACATTTAATGCCATCGACGGCATTCTCCGCAACGAAGCGGGCTGCAGTAATGAGCTAGACTACATCGAACAAACCTCTTGGCTGCTTTTTCTCAAGTACTTAGACGACCTTGAGACTGAGCGCGAAATGGAAGCACAATTAAACGGCAAAGAGTATAAGCGTTTAGTTACCGGCTTCAACCGCTGGTCTGCGTGGGCTGCGCCTAAGAATGACAAAGGCGAGTTAGACGTTATCAATGCAATGACAGGCGACGACCTCGTGGATTTTGTCAATACGAAACTCTTCCCTGCTCTCAAGCAGTTCAAAAACTCTGCTCCTTCTGCCGATACGCTCGAGTATAAGATCGGTGAGATATTCTCCGAGCTCCGCAATAAGATCAACAGCGGTTACAATATGCGCGAGATTATCAATAAAATTGATACCTTACAATTCCAATCGGCCGACGATAAGCACGAAATGACTGTCCTCTATGAAGACAAAATCCGTCGTATGGGTAACGCGGGGCGTAATGGTGGCGAGTATTATACCCCTCGTCCACTTATTCGCTCTATCGTGCAAGTAGTCAATCCGCGTATCGGTGAAACTGTCTATGACCCTGCTTGCGGTTCTGCCGGCTTCCTCTGTGAGGCGTTCAACTATATGTCCGAACAGGTTAAATCCGTTGCTGATGCCGACAAATTGCAGAAATCTACGTACTTCGGTAAGGAGAAAAAAGGTCTGCCGTATATCATCGCTACTATGAATATGATTTTCCATGGCGTAGCTGCTCCTAATATTGTGCGCGGTAACACGCTCGCGGAGAACCTTACTGGTATCATGGAGAAAGACCGCAAGAACGTTATCCTTGCCAATCCACCTTTCGGCGGTAGTGAGCGTGCTGAGGTACAACAGAACTTCGATATCAAGACTTCCGAAACTGCATATATGTTCATGCAGCACTTCATCAAGATGCTCAAGGTCAACGGTCGCGCTGGTATCGTTATTAAGAATACTTTCCTCAGTAACGGTGACGCAGCAGGTGTAAGACGCAAACTGCTCGAGGAGTGCAACCTGCATACTATATTAGACCTGCCTTCCGGAGTATTCACTGGTGCTGGTGTCAAAACCGTTGTGCTATTCTTCACCAAAGGTGAACCCACTCGCAAGATATGGTACTACCAATTGAACCTCGGTCGTACGTTGGGCAAAACCAGTCCTCTCTCCGAAGATGATTTGGCGGACTTTATCAAACTCCAAAAGACTAAAGCTGAGTCCGTGAACTCTTGGTCTATTGATGTGGACTCCCTCGGCGAGGACTGCGACCTCTCAGTTAAGAACCCGAACAAGCCGGAAGTGGTTGATGACCGCACACCTGCCGATATCCTTGCAGCACTCTCTGACCTCAACGAAGACTCTGCACGTTTAATCTCTGAAATCCGCGAACTGCTATGAAAGAGGGATGGATTTACACAAATATAGGAGACTGTTGTGACATAATCTATGGCACTCGTGTCGTTCGAGCTCGAGATGGTGGGTCCATATACGATGTTTATGGAGGTGGTGGTGCGACTTTTAAAATGGACTCATATAATAGGGAGAGTTGTGTTGTAATAGCACGCTTTGCAATGTCTAAACTCTGCACGAGATATGTAAATGGTAAATTCTATTTGAACGATAGTGGTCTCACCCTTACTCCCAAGGAAGGCTCCCATTTATCTCAAATACTTTTGGATAAACTTATCTTAGCTCTCAACGATGATATTTATAAATGTGGTCGGGGTTCTGCACAACGTAATTTGCGTATTGATGAGTTTAAGGCTATCAAGTTTGCTTATCCTCGCGAAGATTCCGAACAGCAACGCATCGTTGATTTATTAGATGTGGAGTTCGCCAAAATAGACACCCTCAAACGAAACGCGGAAAATCAAGTCCAAGCGGCAAAAGAACTATTTCATTTCTGCTTAAAAGAAACATTCGGTTCAAAAGTTGGCTGGATTTATAAAACATTGGGTGATTTGACTACTTCAATAAATGGTCTTTGGAAAGGTAAGAAAGAGCCGTTCGTGCATGTCGGCGTTATTAGGAATGCTAACTTCACCAAAGATTTCACATTGAATTATTCTAACATAGAATATTTAGATGTTGAGGAAAAGCAATATAGAACCCGTAAACTACAAAAAGGTGATTTGATTGTAGAAAAGTCCGGTGGTAGTGAAAAACAACCCGTCGGAAGAACGGTTCTTTTTGATGCGGTAGGTGAGTTCTCGGTTAGTAACTTTACATCTATATTGCGCGTAAATAATAAAGAGTGTTTGTCCCCTGAGTTTTTGTATAAATATCTTTTGTTTATTTATGGAGAAGGCGTAACTCGATTAATGCAGAAGGCTACTACTGGCATTCACAATATTGAATATGATAAGTTTTTATCTATTCCCATCCCACTACCTCCTCTCTCACAGCAACAATCAATCGTAGCACATCTCGACGCTCTCTCTGACCGCGTCAAAGCTCTCCAATCCAACTATAACCAAACGCTAACACTATGCAATGACCTTAAACAGGCTTTGCTAAAATCTATATTTGACTAATGGACGAATCAACAACACGTCGAAAGAAAATTGACCCTGCCCTCTATGAGGTCGGTTGGGAGTCTGTGCCAGGTAGCGAAATACTGAACGAACAACGAGCCTACCTCATTGCTCCTGGTCGAGTAGAGAAAGCCAAAGAGAACCGCCACCCGAAGAAAGTGGACTATATCCTTGAATACAAGGGTATCAAACTCGCCGTCATAGAAGCTAAATCTGACGAGATAGATGTAACTATCGGCATTAAACAAGCCAAACAGTATGCCGAGATGCTGCAAATCCGTTACGCGTACTCTACCAACGGCGACGAGATATACTTCATCGATATGGGTGTCCGCGACGAAGTGGGTGAATATCTTATTCCGTCCACCGAGGGTTACGTAGATCATTTCCCCTCTCCGCAAGAGTTATGGCAAATGACCTTCCCCGTAAAAGACGAGTGGCGTGATAAGTTTAATCTCGAGCCGTTCAATCGTGGTGGAGGACGCGAGCCGCGTTACTACCAGGTCAATGCCATCAATAACGTCCTCAATGCGGTCGCTAAAGAGCGGAACCGTATCCTTCTCACCATGGCAACCGGCACAGGTAAAACCTACGTCGCTTTCCAAATATGCTGGAAGCTCTTCCAAACAAACTGGAACAAACGGCATGACGGCAAAAAACCTCGCATTCTCTTTATTTCCGACCGTAACATCTTGGCCAATCAAGCCACTAATGATTTCGAGCAGTTCAATGACGATGCCATGGTGCGTATAACTCCCGAATACCTGCGTAAGCACGGAAGAGAAGTCCCTATGTCTCGGCATATTTACTTTACTATCTTCCAGACCTTTATGTCGGTGGACGAGAAAGGACAATCGTACTATAAACAATATCCGGCTAATTTCTTCGACTTTATTATCATCGACGAGTGCCACCGTGGCGGTGCTAACGATGAAAGTCAGTGGCGGGAGTTAATGGAGTATTTCTCGGACTCGTATCAACTTGGTATGACTGCTACACCTAAACGTACAGAGAACGCCAATACCTACAAGTATTTCGGCGAACCGGTTTACTCCTATTCCCTCAAACAGGGTATTGAAGACGGTTATCTCACACCTTTCCGCGTGTGCATTTCCGATAGTAATATCGATACGTACAAGTATGACCCAGACGACGATGTGGAAGGTGATATCGACCCGAATAAAACCTATACGGAGAAAGATTTCTACAATGGAGACATAGAACTCAAGCAGCGCGATAAACATCGTGTACAAGAATTGCTTTCACAAATAAATCCCAACGACAAAACTATAATTTTCTGTTGCAGCCAACCACACGCTGCAATCATCTGCAGTTTTGTTAATCAACTCAAGACTAACCCGTCGCCTTTCTACTGCAGACGTGTTACCGCTGACGATGGTAAAGAGGGTGACGAAATGCTCAAGCTGTTCCAAAACAACGAACGTGCACTGCCTACAATCTTAACCACTTCGCAGAAACTTTCTACCGGAGTTGACGCGCGTAACGTTCGCAACATAGTCCTGATGCGTCCTATCAATAATATGGTGGAGTTCAAACAGATTATCGGACGAGGTACACGCCTCTTTGATGATAAGTATTACTTTACCATCTACGATTTTGTAGGAGCAAATAAGAACTTCAAAGATGCTGAGTGGGACGGTGATCCCTTCTGCCCTATTTGTGGCAACTACCCGTGTACCTGCAATAAACACAAACCTTGCCCCAAATGCGGTCAATATCCTTGTGTTTGCGAGACACCTCCGCCGGAACCGCCCAAGCCTTGTCCGGTCTGTGGACATCTTCCATGCACCTGTGAAGGTAAAACTAAAAACAAAATCCGCGTCAAACTATCGCCTAAAAGAGAATTGGCACTTCATACCGAGTGGTTGGAGAAATTCTATTTTGGTGACGAACTAATTACACTCGAGGAATTCGTTAAACGTCTATTCGGTCAACTGCCTAAATTCTTTAATAGTCCGGAGGATTTGCGCACTCAGTGGCAAAATCCGACCACACGCCAGGAACTCCTCGACCACCTCGCTCGAGAAGGCTTCGTGGAAGAAAAACTCAATATGGTGCGCCGTCTGATGGGTTGCGAGAACTGCGACCTGTATGATATCCTCGCTTTCCTCGCGTATGAGACCACTCCGCTCGAACGCGCGAAACGTGTTGAGTTAGTACGACGCGACTATTATCCTCGTCTGGATGGCCAACTCCAACAGCTAGTTGACTTCCTTATGTCTCAGTACGTGCGAAATGGCTACAAAGAAATTGCTCAAGACAACCTCGCTACCTTATTGAACATGAAATACGGAAGTCCGGTTGATGCCATGAATCAGCTTCATATGACTATCCCGCAAATACAAAACTCCTACCTCGAGTTTCAACGGGAATTGTATAAACCATTTGGAGCAAAATCTGGTGTCTCATTGAATATCAATATAGAAAACTACAACGATAATAGCCGATATTTGACCTTGAAATAGGTAAAACGCAAATTAAATTTGTACAATCCAATTTATTGTTGTACTTTTGCACCCGCTTTCGTCACTTACTGACGTTAAAAAGAAGGACATAATTATCGTAAGGCATATTCCTTTACAAACCAGTCTGCAAAACTAATAGTAACGAAAAGAAATATGTCCCATATATCCGTTTGCATGGGTAGGTGGGATATCGTTACGAGTTTGCAGACTGGTTTGTTATCTCACTTATTCATGCTTTTTTAGCAACTATTATGGGTAATACTTTTATTAAAATTGACACGTTCAACGACCATCACAAAGAAATGACTATCAACGGCGTTACCAATGCCGCTGAAATCGTCCGCAACTTCATGGCTGAAGATGTTGAACCGGTACAGGACGAACCTATTCCGGCAGACCAACTCTTCAAATATATTCACGTGGCCGTAACCAATGAAAAGGAACGGGAGCAGATCCACAAAACAATCTGCAATATTGTCCTCTTGCCCAAAATGCCGCAAATATGTGACGAGTTATACAAACTCATGAAAAACCACAAAGTTCTGTGCTCTATCAATCCGGATGCCATGTTGAAAGAATTGCGCCGGTTAGGGCTTCCGTCTGAAGACCAAGAGGGCTTTTCAAATAAAAATTTCCAGTACTATTATAAGGTCCCAAAACCGGACTAAATACATCTTCTACAATTCTACTAAATAGCATCTTTTGGGGTGCTATTTTTTTTTGTCTCTTTTAGCAATCTTTAGATAGCTTTAGCAATCTTTAGATAGCTTTAGGAGGCCTCTCAAAATCTGCCTATTACCCCGAAAATTACCTCTACTTTTGCGGCGTAATTCAAAATTATTACGCCTATGCAAAACAATTCCGAACAACAAAACAGAGCAGTCTTCTCACTCGAAGGCTGGATAGCGCGGGACGGCTTCTACACTATGCCGTTAGACCGCAAGCTCCGATTTTTTATTAACAAACCGCATCGCTCAGATAGCGACCGCGAACAAAAATGGTACGCGGAAGGCTTCAAGTGCGACCTACCAACTCACATTCTGCGCAAGTTGGGCTATCATGACGAACCTATTAAAGCACGCCTGGAACTGCGTTTAGAAGATTGGAAGGAGGACGGCCATGAGTAAGCGTAAATTCTTTGAGTACTACCGTAATCCGGACAAACTCACCGACCCCGTAACAGGCACGGACGTCATCTTCCTCCAAGACGGTGATCTCGAACTACACCGCTGCCAACGAGCCAAATCCGACACTAACGGCAAAGGTCAACTCTTCTGTTCGCGGAACAAACGATGGTTCCATCTAAAGTCTAACGGTAAACTAACCGAAATCAGACATCTATTTAGCCCTGCTTTGCGTATTCCTGGAAGGCACTGTCACAACGGCAAACGTGGCTGCTGTTATCCTCAAATGCGCCATTTTTCTAAAATCAACTGCCACATCCTCGTTTACGAAGCGTGGATTGGCGAAAGGCATTACCCCCTCAAGGAAATCGACCACAAAAACGGCGACGTCCTCGACTACAGCGTGGATAACCTCGAAGAGGTAACTCCCCCTGAAAATAGTTGGCGCTCCATACACGTCCTGAAAGTACTCCGGGCCAAAAACATGGACCCCACTACCTACACCGGCTCCCAGATGGACCGTTGGTTCACCATCTTCCGACAACTCGAGAGGGACGACATCAAACCTTCCAACCTCTCCCAATCGCAACTAACTAACTTATTCTTTAATTTCTTAATTCATTAAACATTAAACGTTATGTTACAAATTAATTTACAAATCGATGCTAAATGCATCACCCCCGCCGTGCTTGAGAAACTCAAAGCACAAGTCAACAACCAATTAAAAGCCGAGAAAGACCCACTGCTCCGTTATGTGGCTGCTCATGCTCTCTTCGATGCCTTTGAATACGGCACTGACCAAGCCGGTACAGCCGCCAATTCCTTCTGCGAGAAACATGACCTCGGATGGGATGGCAAAGACTTCTACCACAAAGGCTACTGGTTCAACCGCCAATTCGCATGGACTGAGCCTAATTATGCAGACAATGACACCGACAAAAATGGCGTCAAACTCGACTACAAAGGTGCAGTCGCAAAGATGGACAAATGTAATGCCGATTTGAAGGATGCCAAGAAAGAACTCAAGGACATCAAAATCAAAATCTGGGAAGCACATCCGAACATGAAAATTGAAATCAAAAGTGTGACTTTCAAGTTGATGAACCTCTTTGGAGTAAAACCCAATGTTAAGTAAACGCGACCTTCAGGAGATCAAGAGCCTGCGCGCCATTCGTGACGCGTGGCGCTCCGCTCCCATTCGGTGCATAACTGGCAGGCTCTGCGGTGTGGATTATTGCTTCCACTCACCCGATGAAATAACCGCTTTTCTGGACTCCGTAGGAATGTGAAATGAAGTTGCATTTTTAGTCATATTGCATTCCAAATACAATCCTTTTAACTGCCTGATTATTGCGAGATTATTGCGAGATTTTGCACCGACCATATCATAACGCATTTTAATCCATTTTACTATGACTGAAAAAATATATTGCTCTCAATGTCATAACTCCGTTTATGTGGCTACTACTGCTACCACCGGCGGCAAGAAAAGATTTGGCAACGATAAAGTCTGCCTGTACTGCCGCGTGATGAAAAAGTTCATGCCCAAAAACCAAGAAATCAACCACTGCGTACACCTTCTGCCGGAGTCAGTTGACAAACTGCTACAAGGCATTTGGGGGGCTAACAAAGTCAATCAATAGCGGTTATACCATCCAATCGTGAACTACTTCCTTGTAGATATCAATTCCGCCCAACAACTCGACCTTACAGGCTCCGAGCTACTCGTCTATTCCGCACTGGTTTATCTCACTAAACACAGCGCGTGGAAAGGTTCTACCTACCAACTCGCCAAACTCAGCCGATGCGGGAATAGAATGACGGCGGGCAGAGCGTTGGAGAGACTTATCGAAAGAGGGTTAGTTTTTAGAACGGTGAACGGCTTAACTTTGGCACAAAATGAGCCATCGTTGGCACAAAATGAGCCACAAACGGCACAAAATGTGCCAAATCCAAAGAGAGTAACAGAGAAAAATATAATAAATAATAGTCAAAGTCTGTCCGTTTCTAAAGAAACTGATAGAACAGACGGACAGACGGACTTTGATATCTTTTGGGCTAATTTTGCGCCTACGGCGCCGTTTAGAAAATACAAAACTGCTTGTCGCAAATTCTGGAACTCCAAGGACATGACAAAGGATTGGAGAACCCGCGCCGCCGAAAAAGCTAAAAACCACCTCCCAGACCGAAATCCCTATTGGTTCCTACACGACTACGACTTCCTCAATAACGGCTGCGTGATGGATGCCGAGCTGGTGAGCGACAAACCGGATTGGCTCAATGGCGACGAACAAACGAACTGCCTACAGGCGCACATCCCACTCGCAGTATGTTGGAATCCCGACGCTAAGAAATACGGCGTCGTAACACTCGACCAAGCGAATAAGCTTGGGCTACAAATAAAGAACAAACTAACCTAATAACAAATCACAAAAAATATGCCTTTAGAATTAAAACCCGGTTGGACATTCGACCAAAAGAGAACACGACAACTACTCGCGCAGTCTGGAACTCGGTGCATGTTTAAGAACTGCAACCCACCAAGAATATTTTTGTATAAAACTCCGGAAACGGAAAAAATGTACCCTAACGCAGCCCGATGGATGCTCGCGTGGAAAATCTGCGTCATCAGTCCGGACGGCGTACCGAAAGATATAAACATTGTTAAGTCGATGCGCGGAAAAGTGAAAGCAACGTGGTGATCATAATACAGAAAATGGATGAAAACGACACCCAAAAGCATTTTAATCCACAAAAATTTGCAAATCGCTAATTCCCTTTATTATCTTTGCATCGTGTTTTGAATTGAGCCATAATTAAATGTACATCACACTTAAGAGAAATACGCAGTCCGGCGACGGAATCTATGGCAACCTATTAGTTGACGGCAAGCCCTTTTGCTCGACCATCGAAAGAGCGTCCAAAGCAATTCCGGCTCTCATCTATAGAGTAGGCGTCACACACTCACCGAAATTCAACCGGCTGCTGCCTATCTTAAAGTGCGTTCCGGGCAGAGAAGGAATACGCATCCACGGAGGAACACGCCCAAGCCACTCGCAAGGATGCATCCTTCTGCCGCCGGGCTACACAGACAAACTCATTCAACTACTACTCCAAGCCGAACAAAACAAAGAAACTAACCTAATAGACATACAACCATTATGAAAAAATTCTGCAACTCCTTTCTATTTGTCTTACTCTTTTGGGTAAGCATAATCGCAGCTTCTGCCACGCTCACAAGCTGTAATGTTACACGTACGGTGACGACACAATCGCAGTACATGCAACGAGGTGACACCACCTGCACCATCCAAACCAAAACCATCGAGTCTTATAACGCTGTAAAGAAGTGAAATTTGCACAGGTGATATTGGCTGGACTAACCGTCATTGGCGGTATCGTGATGGTGATGTGCTCTCTATACATCGACCCCGAAGGAGTGATTGACCCTACCGTATTGGTCGCGTTCGGAGAAGCACTCACTTTCGCCGGTGCGGTTATCGGTGTAGACTATCACTACAAACACAAGACACTATCCCACATGGATGGTAAGAATAAAAAAAGTATTAACCCTAAACCTTAAAACCTCTCGAGCGGCTTAGAGGGCGTCTACCTCGGGACGTAAACCAACGCAGTGTTTGCGGACCGAAGAGTGGGCGCATCCGAGTACTCCCTACTAAAACGGAGTTTTGGTACATGTACGAGGATAGCCGCACACGAATGGCAAAGTACACTCCAATTGAGATGGTGAAGAACTACCAAGGCAAAATCTGCATGCACTCGGACACGTACTTCCAACGCCGCGGTAAAGACAAAAAAGTCCTCTGCACCGGTAAGATGTGCAACCCGCGCAACCTGGAGACCAACCCGTACGACGCTGACGAGTTAGCTCGCCAAGCGAAGTTCGCACAAGCTGCAGCTGCTGTCAAAGCTCTCACCTCCGAGCAAAAAGCCGCTTACAAAGCTGAGTGGCTTGCACAAGACAAGTACCAATTCCTCTCTGCATTCATCATGCACAAGGAGTTCGCAAAACTCGTCTAAACCCTAAATCTTTAACCTTATTGTTTAACTTTCATTTGGTTGATGCTTGATGTCAAGCCCCCTCGTAGAGATGGACATATACTCCGTAGCGACATGTGCAGGGTTTTGGGGAAACCCGAACCCGAGTGGCCGGTGGCCACGCTCGCCGAGGAGTATTGTCCGACGCAGTCTAAGGGGCGATGACATCCGGCTCTGCCGAGTAAAAAACCTTAACTATTATGTCAAAAGTTGTATTTTTAGACCCGATTGACCACGTGAGTGGTAAGTTGAGCAAGAAATCCCGCGTAACGTACTGCTACCGTTCGAACTCGAACGAGGCTGGCGAAGACCGCAAGTACACACAGATCCGTGGCAAACGTTCTACTCCGTACACCGCTGCTGAGTTGGCACGCTTCGACAAGTTCGCTGCTGTCGCACGCTCTACCGCTGCTGTAATGAAGAACCCCGCAAGCCTTGCAACGGCTCAGACTGAGTTCAACGCTCAGACGACCTACAAGAAACTGCGCAACTACGTTTGGCACCGTGAGTGGGAAAATTATCAGGGATAGCGCCCTGGAACGTTTAACGTTTAGCGTTTAGCGTTTAGCGGGAAAAGTGCAGGATTTTAACTAATTCTGCACTTTTTATGCAAAATATTTGCATAGATGAGAAAAAAGTAGTACCTTTGCACGCTAATATGCGCAAATACGTAAAACAATGAATATATCGTACAACTGGTTAAAGCGTTACATCGCTCTGCAGGACGATGCAGAACAAGTAGCAAAGATTCTGACTTCCATCGGATTGGAAGTCGGTACTGTTGAGAAAGTACAATCTATCAAAGGCGGACTCGAAGGTCTGGTAGTCGGCGAAGTGGTGACTTGCGTGGAGCACCCTAATTCCGACCATTTACACATCACCACCACCCGTATCGCGCCTAACGAAGAGCCGATACAGATAGTCTGCGGTGCGCCCAACGTTGCCGCAGGACAGAAAGTGATTGTGGCAACAATCGGAACGGTTCTCTACAGCGGAGAGTCGGGAACGCCCGACAGCGGTAAAATCACCATCAAACGCGGAAAGATCCGCGGCGAGGAGTCATTAGGTATGATCTGCGCAGAGGACGAGATTGGCGTTGGTTCATCGCACGACGGAATCATGGTGCTGCCTGCTGACACGCCGGTCGGACTACCTGCTAAAGAGTACTTCCACTTAGAGGATGACTATGTCATCGAAGTGGATATCACGCCTAACCGCAACGACGGAGCCTCGCACTATGGCGTAGCGCGCGACCTATACGCTTACTACCAAGCGCATGGACAGAATATTGCGCTGACAAAACCGAATGTGGAAGCCTTCAAAGTGCAGAGTAACGCCCTGCCGATTAAGGTGACGGTGGAGAACAGCGACGCTTGCCCGCGCTATTCAGGCGTAAGCATCAAGGGTGTTCAAGTGGCTGAGTCACCCGACTGGCTCAAGAAAGCACTCACAACGATTGGGCTGCGTCCAATCAATAACGTCGTGGACGCCACGAACTTCGTGCTTCACGAGATGGGACAAGCCCTGCACGCGTTCGATGCAGACAAAATCAAAGGTCAACAGATTATCGTTAAGAACGTAGCCGAAGGTACTAAATTCGTCACCCTTGATGGCGCAGAACATACGTTGTCGGCTGCCGACCTGATGATATGCAATGCCGAAGAACCGATGTGTATTGCCGGCGTATTCGGCGGACTCGACTCCGGCGTAACCAACGAGACCAAGAACGTGTTCCTCGAGAGCGCGTACTTCGACCCTGTGTCTATCCGCAAGACCGCTCGTCGTCACCAACTCAGCACTGACGCTTCCTTCCGATACGAGCGTGGCTGCGACCCGAATGCCGTTATCTACAACCTCAAACGCTGCGCAATGCTGATCCAAGAACTGGCAGGCGGAGAGATCGCGATGGACATCGTTGATGTGAAGAACGGAGAGTTTAAACCATGGGAAGTAGCATTCAACCTCGACAGGGCATATAAACTTATTGGTAAGGAAATCGGCGAAGAGACAGTTACGACGATTCTGCGTGCCTTGGAGATAGAAATTATCGAGAAGAAAGGCAACGAGTGGTTACTCGCCGTTCCTCGTTACCGCGTAGATGTACAGCGCGAGTGCGACGTGGTGGAAGATATCCTCCGTATCTACGGCTACGATAACGTCGAGTTCCCCGAGAAACTGAACACCAGTCTTTCCTATAACCCCAAACCCAATCCTGAAGCACTACAAAAACGTATCTCTGAACAGCTGACCGCACAAGGCTTCAACGAGATCATGAACAATAGTCTGACCAAGACATCCTACTACCAAAACGGTACATGGCTCGAGACCTGCGTGAAGATAATGAATCCGCTCTCGCAAGACTTAGGCGTAATGAGACAAACGCTGCTTTTCGGCGGACTGGAGTCTATTCAACGCAATGCCAACCGCAAGAATGCCGACCTCAAGTTCTACGAGTTCGGTAACTGCTACCACCGGAGAGTCTCCGGAGACGGTTCGCCATGCGGCATAGAGGCATATACGGAAGAACCGCATCTCGGTCTGTGGATAACCGGTAATAAGACTCTCCAGAGCTGGGTAATGAAGGACGAGAAAACCACCTTCTACCAATTGCACGCGTACGTGAATAATATCCTGCGCCGTCTGGGTGTGAACATGGACAAGCTGGTGCTCGAACCGGCGATTGACCCGACTAAAGATTGCTGCTGCGGAATAGCACAATGCTTCAGCGACGGACTCGTTATCAAAGCTGCCAACGGTAAAGTGTTAGGATACATGGCAGTAGTAGCCAAAGACCTGATCAAGCAGTTCGATATTGATAACCCTGTTTACTACGCAGACCTGTACTGGAAAGAACTGCTCAAACAGAATAAACAATACAAACCGGTTATCAGCGACCTGCCTAAGTATCCGGAAGTAAAACGTGACTTCGCTTTACTCGTGGACAAAGGCGTGCAATTCGCTGACCTCGCACGCGCTGCGTTTGAGACCGGAGGCAAGCTTCTGAAGAATGTCTATCTGTTTGACGTCTATGAGGGCAAGAACCTCGAAGAAGGCAAGAAATCATATGCCCTGTCCTTCATCCTGCAAGACGCAGAGAACACACTCAAAGACAAACAAATCGAAAACATAATGGGTCGCCTGCAAAAGACCTTCGAGGAGAAATTTAATGCCAAGTTACGTTGATGAGATATTGCGCCGCCGCACGTTTGCGATTATCTCGCACCCGGACGCAGGTAAGACCACACTGACAGAGAAACTCCTACTCTACGGAGGCGCTATTCACGTGGCAGGAGCTGTCAAGTCGAACAAAATCCGTAAGACCGCTACGTCCGATTGGATGGAGATAGAGAAACAACGTGGTATATCGGTTGCGACCTCTGTAATGGGTTTTGATTACCGGAGCGGCTCCGGACCCGTAAATTCACAGCAGGACGTAACGTATCACATTAACATCCTGGACACTCCCGGTCACCAGGACTTTGCAGAAGACACCTTCCGCACACTGACGGCTGTGGATAGTGTGATTATCGTTATCGACAGCGCCAAAGGTGTGGAGACGCAGACACGCCGCTTGATGGAAGTGTGCCGCATGCGCAAAACACCGGTGATGGTGTTTATGAACAAGATGGACCGCGAAGGTAAAGACCCGTTCGATTTGATGGATGACGTAGAGAGCGAACTCGGCATTACCGTGACGCCGGTGACTTGGGCTAACGGACAAGGACTCAAGTTCGAAAGCGTATTCAGCCTTGCTGACCGCCCCGTCAAACTGAGTGAGAAACTGGAAGCGGACATGGAACTGATTGACGGTGTTTATCCGCTCTTTGACCGCGAGAAATACTTGGCGGGCGACTTGGCTCCGGTCTTCTTTGGCTCTGCCTACAAGACCATCGGCGTGCAGGAACTGCTGGACTTCTTCGTTAAGAACGCTCCGTCGCCACGCCCCGTCGAAGCCGTGGAACGTAAGGTAGATCCAATGGAAGACAACTTCACGGGTTTCTGCTTTAAGATACACGCGAACATGGACCCGAACCACCGCAGTTGTATTGCGTTCTTTAAGATATGCTCCGGACGCTTTGAACGTAACGTATATTATAAGCACGTGCGCGAGAATAGACAGATGCGTTTCTCTGCCCCGACTTGTTTCATGGCACAGAAGAAAGAGACCGTGGACGAAGCCTTTGCCGGCGATATCGTCGGACTTCCGGATACAGGTAACTTCAAAATCGGAGACACCCTTACCGCAGGAGAAGAACTGCACTTCAAAGGACTGCCGTCCTTCTCGCCGGAGATGTTCAAGTACATCGAGAACGCTGACCCGATGAAACAGAAACAGTTGGATAAGGGCGTGCACCAACTTATGGACGAAGGTGTGGCGCAACTCTTTATCAGCCAACTCAACGGCCGTAAGATTATCGGCACCGTCGGACAACTGCAGTTCGAAGTGATACAATACCGCCTTGAGCATGAGTATAACGCCAAATGCCGCTGGGAGAATATGGCGATGTTCAAAGCCTGCTGGATAGAGTCCGACGACGAGGAAGAACTGCGCACTTTTAAGTCGCGCAAGGCTCAGTACATGGCTACCGACAAAGAAGGCCGCGACGTGTTCATGGCAGATAGTGCGTATATACTGAGCATGGCACAGAATGACTACAAACATATCAAGTTCCACTTTACAAGTGAGTTTTAGCTCATAATAACGTAATTAGGTAATAAACAAAATATATTGATTATGAACAAAAAATCTCTTCAGTTCCGCCTCATTGTGATGAACTTCCTGGAGTTCGCCGTTTGGGGCGCGTATTTGATTTGTATGGGTCGTTACCTCGCCGAACATGGTATGGGTACGCACATTGGAATTTTCTACTCTATTCAGGGTATCGTGTCTATCTTTATGCCCGCTTTGATGGGTATAGTAGCCGACCGCTGGATTCCTGCACAGAAATGTCTTAGTCTGTGCCACTTGATGGCCGGTTTATTCATGGGAGCAGCAGGTATCTATGGTCTTAGTGCCGGCGACATGGTTCAATTTGGTCCGTTGTTCTCCTTGTATGCGATATCGGTAGCGTTCTATATGCCGACGATTGCGCTCACTAACTCCGTAGCATTCAACGCACTCGTTAAAGCTGGAATGGATACCGTTAAGGACTTCCCGCCTATCCGTGTATTTGGTACGGTAGGTTTCATCGCTATGGAGTGGGCCATAGACTTAATGGGCTTCCAAGCAACAGCTCATCAGTTTGTTATCAGTGGTGGTCTGAGCCTCTTGCTCGCCGCTTACTCGCTCACATTGCCGAACTGCGAAATCAAGAAAGTGGAAGGCAAAGTGGATCTCGTGGATGCACTCGGTCTGCGCGCATTCGCTCTGTTCAAACAGAAAAAGATGGCGCTCTTCTTCATCTTCTGTATGTTCCTCGGCGTTAGCCTGCAGATCACGAACGGCTTTGCAACACCGTTCCTCGGAAGCTTTGCCGCACACGAGTTATTCGCTGAGACCTTTGCCGTTAAACACAGCACGATGCTTGTTTCCATCTCGCAGATTTGCGAAGCATGCTGTATCCTGCTCATTCCGTTCTTCCTTAAGAAGTTCGGTATCAAGAATGTGATGCTGCTCGCAATGTTCGCTTGGGTACTTCGTTTCGCCTTCTTCGGTTTGGGTAATCCGGGAATGCCGGGCGTACTGCTCTTCGTTCTGAGCTGCATCGTTTACGGCTTCGCGTTCGACTTCTTCAATATCTCCGGAGCCCTCTATGTGGACCAAGAGACTGATGACTCGATGCGTTCCAGCGCTCAAGGTCTGTTCATGGTTATGACCAATGGTGTCGGCGCTACAATAGGTACACTTGCCGCACAAGCAGTAGTGAACCACAACGTTTATTCGCTGAGCGAAACAACTGAGTTCATGCAAGTATGGGCAGGCTGGAAAATGTCATGGTTCACCTTCGCCGCTTACGCACTCATCGTGGCTGTCGCATTCTGGATCTTCTTCCCGAAGACTCCGGTTAACAAAAATATCGAGGTCAAGCACTAAACGCTCAACGCTAAACGTTAATCGCTAAACGTTAAACCATGTTCCGCAAGGAACTCTCATATTACTTCTCGACGCCGATAGCGTATATTGTCATTGGGCTATACCTATTGGCAGTAAGTTTGTTCCTATGGGTTATCCCGGGTCAATGGAATATCATTGATTCGGGATATGCCCAAACGGACGGACTCTTTCAACTCAGCCCGTGGCTGCTGATGCTACTCTGCCCTGCCCTGACGATGCGTCTGTTCGCCGAAGAACGGCAAAGCGGCACATGGGACATGCTCATCGTGCAACCTGTTTCTATGGTGCGCATCGTAGCCGGTAAATTCCTTGCCGCATGGACATTGATGCTGATAGCACTTCTACCTAATATCGTCCACTACTTTATCGTTTATACGATTGCTGAACCGGTGGGCAATATCGACGGAGGACAATTTGCCGGTTCGTTTATCGGACTGATAATGATGAGCGGCACCTTCCTCGCTATTGGCATGTTCGCAGGCTCATTCACTAAAAGCCAAATCGTTGCGTACGTCTTAGGTGCGCTATGCTGCTTTGTACTCTATTGGGTACTGCTCCAGAATCACTATTCCGCTGTCTCTCGTGGCGTGATTGATCTCGTGGACTTACTCGTTTTCGTTGGCGTAGGTCTTATCTGCTTAGCGCTAACAGTTGTTATTCTTAATAAGATTTCTCGCATATGACGCGTATAGGCGTACTATCAGACACACACGGATACTTAGACCCGCGAGTTAAGGAACATTTCCGCGACGTGGACGAGATTTGGCACGCAGGCGATATCGGTAGTTATGAAGTGCTACAAACCTTGCGCGAATTTAAACCCACCCGTGCGGTCTTCGGTAATATGGACGGAGGCGACGTACGTTACAGTCTTAGCGAATTCTACCGCTTCCGTGTGGAGGATATCAATGTGCTGATGACACATATCGGAGGTTACCCGGGACATTATAACCCGTGGCTGATCCCAATGTTCCAAAAAGCAAAAGCCCATTCAGACGACCCCAATCAACGAATTGACTTATTCGTTTGCGGACATAGTCACATCCTTAAAGTCATGTATGATGACACGTGGAAAATGCTCACCATGAACCCGGGAGCAGCAGGACTGCAAGGATGGCAAACGGTGCAAACATTGCTGCGTTTTGCTATCGATAAGGACCAAATTAAGGACTTAGAAGTTGTCGAATTGGGACAAAAACGATAAAAAAATGCATTTTTTACCAAAACATGTTGTATAACATATAAAAAAATTTGGTGGGGTGACAAAGCAGTAATTTTGCACCCGAAAAGAGAAATCAAGACAACACAATCTTTTTTGTACCTTAAAATTTAACAGACTAATACCATGGAAAAAAGGACGCTGCGAAGCGTCCTTTTTCAGTTTTTATGCATTATTCGGGTCACTCAAGAGAGTGAAGTCTTACTCTACTTTTCTACCCATTACATCGAAGAGGTGTTCACCCACTTGGATGAACAACTGACCGTTGCGATAGAATTTATGACGTGTGGTGGTGTCACCATCCGGCATAACGTAATCGATTGCCGATTTATTGTTGAGATCCAAACCCACCAAAACCACATCATGGTCCGAGAAGTTGTCATAATTAGTCAGGTGGTACACATAAGCACCCGTAATTTGATTAGCCATTGTACTATTCGCCATAGCGTGGTCAATAAGCTGACGCTGTCCATAATAGGTATAGGAATAAGCATTGGCATCATATTTGAGCAACTGTTCTTCGTAACCGCCGTCAACGATGGTGCGAATGGTAGTCTCTGCGTCCCTTATGTCAGCATTAAGGTCACCAACAATCAGAATATCCGGGTCGCCGTAGTTCGTCTTAAGTGCTTTGACTAATGTGTTCGCCTGCTCCTGACGCTTGCTGCCGTTCGGATCGCTGGTCTTTGCTTGGAAGTGATTGAGCGAAAGGACGAATTTTTCTTTGGTAGATTTCTCCGTGAAGGATATAACTTGCATTCTCAGTTTGAAAGTGGCATCATTTGGGTTGGTGCTGGAGCGGTTGCCTTCTGAAAATTTATCGAAACGGTAGATATATCCACACTTGATACTTCCATAACTGCCCGGAGAAGGATTGTTATAGTGTGAGCCATCAAGCACATAGTCATAAACGTTTTTACCCATTTTCTTGTTCATCGCATCGACGATATAACGCAATATCTCATCGTCCTGTTGCACTTCGCACAAGGCCACGATATCAGCCTGCAAACCGGTAAAGACTGTAGCCATTTCGTCGGTCTTAGTATCAAAAGCTCCTTGCGTTTTACATGAGGCATTGCTTGCTTCAAAATCAGAGAGATAGTTCAGCACGTTCGATGCCACTACGCGAAGACGGGTGTTAGAAGGAAGACTTGGATACGCCAATTCGGCAGATGTCTCCGCAAAGAGTTGTAAACTAAAAGCAATAAGGGATAGTAAAAAGATAGATTTTTTCATGGTACAACTGTTTTTTAGCAAAAAATGCGCATGAGAACAACCCTCAGACGCATTTTCTATCGTTTAGTGATCCATGCAGGATTCAAACCTGCAACCCCCACATCCGTAGTGTGGTACTCTATTCAGTTGAGCTAATGGACCAAAGCGGGTGCAAAAGTACTGCTTTTTTTTGAACTGACCAAATTTTTCTATAAAAAAAGTGCAAAAATGTTCACTTTTGCACTTTTTTCATCTATTTTGCACCCTAATTCGGTGTTTTAAGCATCACTCTTCTTCGATGAGCGAATCCTTCAAGTCCTGATAGAAATGTGCCTCTGCTGTGGTCATATAAGGTAATAACCAAAGGAAACCTAATCCTGCTGTCAAAACAGAAAGGATTATCCAGCCAAGGAAAGTTAATTGAAGTACAAACAAGTCCCACTTATGACCTTTCATCAGTTCACGACTCAGTTTCAGAGCTTCGCGAGCGCCTAATTCAGGATAGTCACGCATTAGGAAAGGAACCATTTGATAAGCATAGGACAAGATAATACCTCCGATACCCAATGTAACGAGCGATACAGGAATAATAATCACCATCTCCAAAAGGATTGCTTTTACATAACGCACCCAATCCATAGAGAAGAAACTGAACATCGCTGCAATCGGAGTTTTCTCTCCAAGTGAGCCACGAACCATACCCATAAAGGCATTGTACATAGCAAACTCCAGCGGAGAAAGAATCAATAACGAAATCAGTGTCGTCAAACTGTCCGTTGAAGGACTTAACCAGATAGCCACCGCATCATTCAGTCCAATGAACGGATAAATAACCGACGGAGCTGCGGATACGACAGCGATAGCCAGAATCACCAGGCTCATCAGCACACCTTCACTCCAGCGACCTTCCAAGGTCTCACGTGCCATGGCACGATATTCGGAATATAGTCTCATCTTAGTCTTTGAATTTAGCACAGATGAACTCACGGTTCAAGCGTGCAATATTAGCCAAACTTACCGACTTCGGGCACTCGGCAGCACAAGCACCGGTGTTGGTGCAGTTACCAAATCCGAGTTCGTCCATCTTAGCCAACATGTTTTTCGCACGTTGAGCAGCTTCCACTTTACCTTGTGGCAAGAGAGCAAGCTGACTCACTTTAGCAGCCACAAAGAGCATAGCGGAACCATTCTTACAAGCCGCAGCACAAGCGCCGCAACCAATACATGATGCAGCATCCATAGCCTCGTCTGCTACAGGCTTCGGTATAGCGATTGCGTTGGCATCCGGTACGCCACCGGTATTAACGCTTACGAAACCGCCGGCTTGCATAATCTTGTCGTAAGCCTGACGGTCAACCATCAAGTCTTTGATTACAGGGAAAGCACGGCTACGCCACGGCTCAACGGTAATCGTCTCACCATCTTTGAACTTACGCATGTGGAGCTGACAAGTTGTAATAGCGCTGTCTGGTCCGTGTGGATGACCATTCACGTACATGGAGCACATACCGCATATACCTTCACGGCAATCGTGGTCGAAAGCTATCGGGTCTTTATGCTCAGCGATAAGTTGTTCGTTGAGGATATCAATCATTTCAAGGAACGATGCCCCTTGGAAAATGTGATTGAGTTCATAGGTCTCAAAATGACCTTGCGCTTTAGGGCCGGCTTGACGCCAAACGCGCACCTTAATATTAATATAGCTATCCATAATACTTAAACTTTCTGTTTTAAGCAGATGAATTCAGAATTGGATTCTGATTTCACTTATGCTTTGTAGTTACGAGTTTTACGTTCCGTGAATTCATAATCGAGCGGCTCCTTGATGAGTTCAGGTTCGCTATCTTCGCCTGTGTATTTCCAGCAAGCGACATAACTGAACTTATCATCCTGACGGAGTGCTTCACCTTCTTCGGTCTGATACTCCTCGCGGAAGTGACCACCGCAAGACTCTTCGCGGTTAAGTGCATCCACAGCCATCAGACGACCAATCTCGATGAAGTCTGCCAGACGGAGAGCTTTCTCCAATTCGTTATTGAGAGCACCAGCTTCGCCCGGGATATAGACGTTGGTCCAGAATTCTTTCTTGATAGCATCAATCTTAGCGATAGCTGTTTTGAGTCCTTCAGCTGTACGTCCCATACCAACGAAGTCCCACATGATAAGACCCAACTCTTTGTGGATGCTATCCACAGAGCGTTTACCTTGAATCTTCATCAAGCGGTCTATCTTCTCTTGTACTTTCTTCTCTGCTTCAGCGAACTCAGGCAGATCGGTGGACATACGTGGTACGCCGATTTGATCGCTGAGGTAGTTTTGAATGGTATAAGGAAGTACGAAGTAACCATCAGCAAGACCTTGCATCAAAGCAGAAGCGCCGAGACGGTTAGCTCCGTGGTCGGAGAAGTTAGCCTCACCGATACAGAACAGACCCTTAACAGATGTTTGCAGCTCATAGTCAACCCAAATACCACCCATTGTGTAGTGGATAGCCGGGAAGATCATCATCGGGTTCTCATACGGGTTCTCGTCAACGATTTTCTCGTACATTTGGAACAGGTTACCATATTTCTGAGCCACAACATCTTTACCAAGGCGTTGAATAGCATCGCTGAAGTCAAGGAACACAGCCAGACCGGTATTGTTTACGCCATATCCTTTGTCGCAACGCTCTTTAGCAGCGCGAGAAGCAACGTCACGGGGAACGAGGTTACCGAAAGCCGGATAGCGACGCTCCAGATAGTAATCGCGGTCTTCTTCAGGGATATCACGTCCTTTGATTTCACCAGCTTGGAGGCGTTTAGCATCTTCAAGTTTCTTCGGCACCCAGATACGTCCGTCGTTACGGAGAGACTCGGACATAAGTGTCAATTTGGACTGGAAGTCACCGTGCTTAGGAATACAAGTCGGGTGAATCTGTGCGTAGCATGGGTTAGCGAAGTATGCGCCATGACGGTACATCTGCATTGCAGCAGAACCGTTAGAAGCCATAGCGTTAGTTGACAGGAAGAAGGTATTTCCGTAACCACCTGAACCTACAACGACTGCGTGAGCGAAGAAGCGCTCAATGCGACCGGTAACAAGGTTACGAGCGATGATACCACGCGCACGTGGTTCGCCATTCTCATCCTTAATAAGAACGATATCCAACATCTCATAGCGGGTGTACATCTTCACTTTGCCTTTACCGATTTGGCGGCTGAGTGCTGAATAAGCGCCGAGGAGGAGCTGTTGTCCTGTTTGTCCTTTTGCATAGAAAGTACGGCTAACTTGCGCACCACCAAAAGAACGGTTGTCGAGCAATCCACCATATTCGCGAGCGAAAGGAACACCTTGTGCTACGCATTGGTCGATGATGTTATTACTTACTTCAGCCAAGCGGTAAACATTGGCTTCGCGAGCACGATAGTCGCCACCTTTAATCGTATCGTAGTAGAGACGATAAACAGAGTCGCCATCGTTTTGATAGTTCTTAGCGGCATTGATACCACCTTGTGCAGCGATAGAGTGCGCACGACGCGGACTATCTTGAATGCAGAAGTTGAGCACGTTAAATCCGAGTTCAGCCAAAGTAGCAGCAGCGGAAGCACCAGCCAAACCAGTACCAACAACGATGATGTCGAGACGACGTTTGTTAGCAGGGTTAACGAGTTTCTGGTGATCCTTGTAGTTCGTCCATTTCTCTGCGAGCGGACCAGCAGGAATCTTAGCCATCTCCGGAGTGATGATCTTAGTCGTCTTGCCCGACGGAGTAGCCATTGTCTCAGCGGCAGCCTTTGCAGCTTTCGCAGCTTTCTTAGCGGTTTCAGAAGCAGCAGCGACAGCCTCTTTTACTTCAGCGCGGTCTGCTACTTTCTCTGCACGAGCTTTGATTTCCTCTGCAGCCTCAGCAGCTTTAGCGGCTACTTTTTTCGCAGCCTGCTTAGCAGCTTCCAATAATTCTTCTTTCTTAGCCATATTATGTAACGATTTAGTCAGTTAAACAATTACGCGGCGCACATCATACCGATGTTAACACCAAGGAAGTAAAGAATCACTATCATGAAGAGTCCGACAGCGATAGTAGCAAAGATTGTACCAATCACGCGGATACGTTTCAGCCAAATCAGGTTGCTCCAGCCCATAGTCTGCAGAGCTGACCAGATTCCGTGATTGAGGTGGAACCACAGTGCTACAAGCCAAACGATGTACAACAGGCAGTAAATGATACCGCACCAGCCGTTGGTGAACAGACCTTTCACAATAGCCGAACCGTCTTGCGGGTCGAACATCGAAGTCTCAATGCCCGTGAGCTCCGCCCACTGCATCTTGTACCAGAAGTTGGCAAGGTGCAAGCACAGGAAACCAATAACGATGATACCGAGAACGAGCATGTTCTTGCTCTCCCAATCAACACCTTCCTGACGTGCTTCAATAGCATAACGGTCTTTGCCGCGAGCTGCACGGTTCTGGATGGTGAGATAGATAGCATAGCTGAAATGCACCAACACGCCAAGGGCAAGAACGAGTGTGCCAATGATAGCATACCAGTTAGCACCCAACATAGCGCAGATCCAGTTGTAAGCCTGTGTTCCAAAGATGTCGTCAATAACCAGACATAGGTTCATCGAACCGTGGAACAGCAGGAAAAGGACTAAGAATAGGCCGGTAATACTCATGATGAACTTACGGCCAATAGATGAATCTTTTAACCACATATTGTATTAGTTTTAATTATATTGATTCGCATTGAACACTTTCCGAAGAATTATTCAGCATCTTTGATTTACGCTGCAAAATTACAACTATTTTTGCATATACGCAAATAAATATAAAAAAAAGTGCAACTTTTTTTGAAAGCTGCACTATTTAATCGGTCAAACCGACTCTACGCGATTAGAAGTAGTAGTTCAACGAGAGTTGGAGACCAAGGTTGCGGATGCCATAGAGGCAAGCCCATGAACCCGGAGAAACCAGCTTGTTGTATTGTTCTACTTGACCAGTCTTAGCTGAGAAGCCTTCGTAGGTTGTGTAGGTTTGGCATTGTTTCATGAACATAATCGGAGTGAAGGTAGCCACTGCACCGAGAGAGAGGTTCTGAACGAAGAACCACTCAATACCCAGGTCAGCTTGGATACCGATACCGTGTGTGAAACCAGCGTTTTTGCGCTCTAATGGACGACCCCAAGCGATACCCATTCCACCAGGGAAATCATCATAACCGGTACCAGTAATCCGAGAAGTCGGAGTTTGGTTAGCAGCGGTAATTTCGTTACCATAAGAGAAGTTCATTTTACCACCTGCAAAAGCGTAGAGCAAGTTTACACCAGCAACGAATTTGAGGTTACGCGGACCAGCTGTGAACTCAGCACCAACAGCGAAGTTAGATGAGTTGAGGTCAGCTTTGATATGGTCAACCACTTTGTTCTCAGAGTTAGGATCCAGAGCAAAAGCAAGGTCATCGCGTACATACTCGGAGTAGTCAAGGTGGCTACCGTTGAAACCGATAGAAGCGCGGATGTTCCAGTGCTCAGTCATACGATATTTAATACGGAGAGCAGCAACCGGGTCTTGCGACAGGATATACATGCTGGCAGGAGTGTTGAACAAACCATCAGTAGCGTCAAATAAGAACGGGCCGAGGTGCGTATTTGCATTAGGCTGAGATTGCATTTGAGTGGCCATCGAAGCAACGTTGAAGGTGATACCTACACCAACGGTACCAACTTCAGGAACTTTGTTCGTCCACTCTCTTTCAGCCATAAGTACACTAGTAGAAAGTACCAATGCACCTAAAACTATCATTAAACGTTTCATACTAATTAATTCTAATTAAGTTGCTTAAATAATTAATTGTCAAATACTTACCCTCTAATTACTTAACAGTGAGGTCAGCGTGAGAGGTTCCTTCAACAGGTTCCAGAGTGAGGTCAAGAACGGTGGTCTGACCAGCAGGTGCTGCAGCATTTTTAACAGCCTCAAACCAAGCGTCGGTCGTGATGAATACATCTTCACCCTTACTATTTTTGTAATAAGCGGCTGTAGCATTCTCTTTAAAGAGCTTCAGTTGTACTTTTACGTCATCAATAGTTTTGCCGATTGCAACTGGCAGGTCGATGGTATAGTAACCGTCTCTGTTGGTGGTAGCATTGTACTCTATATAAGTGATGTTACCTGTACCGTCATCTGTACCATAGAGAACAGTAATCTGTTGGTCAGACATAGGTTGCAAATCATTACCTACGAGGGCTCCGCCGTCCTCTTTGTAAGTTTGAATTTGCACGAAACCGCAAATGGTAGCTTTACCATTCAAGTTTTCAGGCTGGAGAGCCGTGGGTTCTTTTTCGCAAGAAGCGAATGTTGCTGCGATTGCAAGAGCGGCAGCCATAATGAAAGTTTTTTTCATTGTTTTGTAGTTTTAAATAATTAATAAATGTTGTTATTATTAACTACTGATACCGGCAGGCAAGCCCACCGGTATCATTAGTTTTATTCTTGATTAAGTGTTACACGTTTGAAGTCGATGATACGGACGTTTTGTTTTTTGAGTACGTCTTTAACCAGCTCTTTCGTGTCTGAGAGGATATATTGTTGCTCAACGAGCGTGGACTCTTTGAGGAACTTCTGCAGACGACCTTGAGCAATCATCTCGACTTTCTTCATGTTCATGTTAGCCTCAGCTTCAGCAGGCACATTAGCGCGGATGTCACGAGCGAGTTGTGCTTGTTCTTCTGTCAGCCAGCCCTTTGCCGTGTTGGAAGCGATATGGTCGTCGCTGTCAGCATGTGCAGGGTTGATACCGGCTTTGCGCAGCGCGTTCTCAACAGCCTTGTTGATTTCGTCCTGTTTGGTTTTGTCGATAGCCACAGCGAGCTCGCGGTCTTTAATCTCTTGGGCTACATGATCAGCGTCGAGCGCCACAGGAGCCATGGAAGCCACTTGCATGTTCATGCCGTGAACGGTCTCTTGGTCAGCGTTAGCGTCATCGGCAGCAACCAACGAAGAGAGTTTATTTCCAAGGTGGTTGTAAGCATCTACTTTCGGAGCTGCGAGGAAAGCGTAATCGCTCAATTCCATCTTCTCACCGGTTACACCACTACGCTCTGTAACAATTTCCTCTGCGGTAAAGTTACCGATCTTGAGAGCCTTAAGAGCAGCAAGGTCTGCAGGACGGTTGTCGATAGCAGCATCAAGCAACAGCTTAACCATAGCAACAAAGTCCTCGTTCTTAGCCACGAAGTCGGTTTCGCATTTAACAGCTACGATAGCACCAAAGCCATCTACTGCTTTAGCGAGCACGCAACCTTCAGAAGCCTCACGGTCACTACGTTTTGCAGCAATTGCTTGTCCACGTTTACGGAGTAAGTCTTTAGCTACTTCGAAGTCGCCATTTGCTTCTTCGAGCGCTTTTTTAACATCCATCATACCTGCGCCGGTCAAATCGCGCAGTTTCTTAATATCAGCAAGTGTTACAGCCATAATTATGCCTCCTCTTTTGTCTCCTCTGCAGGAGCTTCTTCTTTTACTTCAGCAACTTTCTCAGCCTCTGCTTTTGGGGCGGCTTTACGAACGCGAGTGCGGCGCTCTTTAGTAGCAGGAGCAGCTTCGCCTTCTTTAGCCTCTTCGGCCTGTTGTTGAGCAGCAGCTTCTTCGTCAGCCTTTTCTACTTTGCGCTCTTCAAGACCTTCCTTGATAGCCTCGCACACAGCGGCAAGGATTACGTCGATAGACTTGGTAGCATCGTCGTTAGCAGGGATAACGAAGTCAATATTGTTCGGGTTGGAGTTGGTATCAACAATACCAAATACCGGAATACCCAGACGGTTAGCTTCTGCCACTGCGATATGCTCTTTCATTACGTCCACAACGAAGATAGCGCTCGGCAGACGTGTGAGGTCAGCGATAGAACCGAGGTTCTTCTCGAGTTTCTCACGTTGGCGGGTAATTTGCAGTTTCTCACGTTTGGAGATGTTGTCAAATGTACCGTCGGTCATCATTTTGTCGATGTTCGACATTTTCTTCACAGCCTTACGAATGGTAGGGAAGTTGGTGAGCATACCACCAGCCCAACGCTCTGTGATATAAGGCATTGCGACCTCTTGAGCCTTTGCAGCAACAACTTCTTGTGCTTGTTTCTTTGTTCCCACGAACAAAATTTTACGGCCGGATTTAGCAATGTTTTTAAGTGCCTCAGCAGCCTCGTCGATTTTGAGGGCCGTTTTGTTGAGGTCGATGATGTGGATACCGTTACGCTCCATGAAGATGTACGGAGCCATTGCGGGATTCCATTTACGTTTGAGGTGGCCGAAGTGGCAGCCAGCCTCGAGTAATTGTTCAAAAGATGTTCTCATTTTGTTTTGTTTAGTTTGAATTATTCTTTCAATAATTATTCCGTGCCCTTATGCCGCAGAGAGTCGCGGCACAAGAGATTCAGTTTTTGTCAATGGGGCCCCCACAGAAACCAGCGTAGTGTTTCGCATGGGGAGAGCGGAGGCACAAGTCGCCTGTTTGTTTAACGTAGTGGTACAAACCCTTGCGATCTTGTTGCCGAACGCGCCATTAACGTTTACTGAATTGGAAGTGTTTACGTGCTTTGGGTTGACCTGGTTTCTTACGCTCTACCTCACGTGCGTCACGAGTCATGAAGCCTTCAGCCTTAAGAGCTGCTTTGTCTTCCGGATTGATTTTTACGAGAGCGCGGGCAATAGCGAGACGGAGAGCCTCAGCTTGTCCTTTGAAACCGCCACCATCAAGGTTAACCTTGATATCATATTTCTCTTCAACACCAAGTTTAGCAAGCGGTTGCTTAACGATGTATTGAAGAATCGGGCTTGCGAAATATACGTCGAGCGGACGATCGTTGATAACGATTTGACCAGCACCTTCTTTAACGTAAACGCGTGCAACAGCAGCTTTACGACGACCTAATGCATTAATAGTTTCCATACTTCTTCAATTATTTAAGGGTGTTGATGTCAATAGTTTTCGGTTTTTGTGCTTGCATGTTATGCTCCGGACCTTCGAAGACGTGAAGGTTGTTGATGAGCTGGCTGCCAAGACGATTCTTAGGCAACATGCCTTTAACGACTTTGCGGATGAGACGCTCAGCGCCTTTCTCTTCCAACATAGCTTTCGGCGTGGTAAAGCGTTGTCCACCAGGATAGCCTGTGTAGCGAACATACTCACGTCCTTCCCATTTGTTACCTGTAAGCTGAACCTTCTCAGCGTTTACGATAATTACATTGTCACCACAATCCACGTTCGGAGTGAAATTGGGTTTGTACTTGCCGCGGAGGAGCTTTGCTACCTTCGTGCACATACGGCCTAAGATTTGGCCATCAGCATCAACAACGACCCAGTCTTTAGTAACGGTCGCTTTGTTAGCTGATACAGTTTTGTAAGATAAAGTATCCATTAAAATTAGTTTGTTTTGGGCCAAGCCGACAGACATCATTTACGACTTAAAGTCCACTGCCCAGCTTGACGGTTAAATATAAGTTAATTCGTGCTCTTTTTTAAAAGAGCGCGCAAAGGTACTGCTTTTTTTTGGATTGTGCAAATTTTTTCGAATAAAAATGCAATATTTAAGACTTTTTTAGTCTTTTTCCACAGAATAAGGCACTTCCACCGCTAATTTCGGCTCCTGCCACAAGTCCGTCGGAAGGCCATACAGATTGCGTTGCACAACGTCTTCAAACGGCGGCAGTTCACGTTCAGGTTGATCAGGTACCTCTTCTGTTTCAAGCGTTTTCATGATTTCGTCAAGTTCTTGCTTGCAACGTTTCTCTATTTTCGGGTAGATTTTGTCAAAACGAGACGGATGGTCCGTGTACCAAACAAGGGAGGAATCAAACTGCGCTTGGGTGATGCCATGTTTCTCCAATACTACTTCGTAGTACTTAGCAAGAGCTTCATCGTGCCCCAACTCCAAATTATACTGACGTAAGATAGCATCCGCACGATGCAGATCGTAGAGGACATCCTGCATCTGCCGAGAGGACAAAATGCCCTTCGGACGACAGCCTACAAAGGCTATCAACACTACGAATAGTATGAGCCACGATTTTTTCACGATTATTTGTCTGTCTCGGTTGCAGATGGTTCAATTTTCTTCAAGCTATCGTCCAAATCTTTTCTGAAGAAAAGAAGTATGGCTATTACGGCAACTGTAATACACGAATCGGCAAGGTTAAAGACGGGTCTAAAGAAGATGCACTCACCTGCTGAATTGGTAATCAATGGGAAGTAGAGCATATCTACCACTTTGCCATAAAACCAATCGGCATAACCGAACAGTTTGCCATAAAAAACGCAATCGATGATATTGCCTATTGCTCCGGCCGTAACTAACGCAACCATAGTAAGATACGACGTCCGAACATTGTTCACATGAATAAGGCGCCACATGTACCAGCAAAGCACGCCGACTGCAATAATTCGGAAGGAAGTAAGCACGAACTTAGAGAACCACTCTATACCAAAAGCCATGCCGTTATTTTCGACGAAACAGAGCCAGAACCAAGAGGTAACCGGTACAGACTCTCCAAGCTCGAAATGCGTTGCTACATAGAGCTTTAGCCATTGATCCAAGACCAACGCTACAACAATGATTGCCGGCACTAATATGCTTTGCTTAACTTCCTTCGAAATATTCATTTTCATTAATTATTATTCATTAGCTCTTGCCGGATTTTGTCAACGCAATCCAGTTTTTCCCATGTGAACAGTTCCACTTCGCGAGTGAAAGCATTGCCATTCTCGTCGTGGAAGGTTTTTGTCACCACTTCGTTTGTACGTCCCACATGGCCGTAACGGGCTGTCTCTTCGTAAATTGGCTCCTTGAGTTTGAGTGCTTTAGTTATTCCGGCAGGCGTCAAATCGAAGTGTTTGCGGATATAATCCGTCAGCGTATCTTGCGCCACTCTTAGGCCACTTCCGGTTACATAGACCGACACGGGTTCAGCTACGCCGATAGCGTAACTGAGTTGCAGGAGTAATTCGCGCGCCACTCCTGCCGCAACCATATTTTTGGCGATATAGCGAGCCATATACGCAGCCGAGCGATCCACTTTCGACGGATCCTTGCCTGAGAACGCTCCACCGCCGTGAGCGCCGCGACCGCCGTAGGTATCGACAATGATTTTACGGCCTGTAAGACCTGTGTCGCCATGAGGACCACCGATAACGAACTGTCCTGTAGGATTGACTAACAGGCGATAATCGCCTTGCAGCAGTTTGCCATACCGTTTGTCGCGTTTGGCAACTTGCGGAAGAAGAATAGTCCGTATATCTTCCGTAATCTGCGCTTGCGTCACATCGGGATCATGCTGCGTGGAAACGACAATGGTATCGATACGGAGCGGTTCTCCGTTGTCGGAATACTCTATTGTCACTTGGCTCTTCGCATCCGGACGAAGATAACGCATTTTCTTACCTTCTTTGCGTATACGCGCAAGCGTAAATACTAAGGTATGCGCAAGGTCAAGTGTGAGCGGCATGAAGTTATCCGTCTCGTTGGTGGCGTAACCGAACATGATTCCTTGATCTCCGGCGCCTTGCTCTTCCTCCTTGCGAACAACACCGCGGGCGATATCGGCACTCTGCTCATGCAAAGCGGTTAAGATACCGCAACTGTCCGCCTCAAACTTGTACTCGGACTTGGTATAGCCGATTTTACGAATCGTCTCACGTGCCACTTGTTGCACATCCACATAACCCGAAGCGGTTACCTCGCCGGCAATCACGACTTGTCCGGTGGTAACTAATGTTTCGCACGCCACATGCGCATTTGCGTCCTGCGCCAGAAAATTGTCTAATACTGCGTCGCTAATCTGATCTGCGACCTTGTCAGGGTGTCCTTCCGACACCGATTCAGAAGTAAATAAATAAGCCATAACTTAATGTTAATTAATTAGTTAGGCCGCTTTTTAGCCTTTATTTTTACGTGGTTGCAAGCAGTCCAAATCAATCCACGATCATTCACTTTTTTCAAAAGCGGCTGCAAAAGTACTGCTTTTTTCCGACATACACAAATAAATTGCACTTTTCTTCCAAAAAAATTGCAAAATATTTGCACAATCCATTTTTTTGCACTACTTTTGCATCCGGAACGTCCTTCCGCTTTCTGAAGGAGTAGCTTTCGGAAGGAGTAGCTTCCGGAAAGAGTAGCTTCCGCCCAGGATGGTATCCATCCACTTCACAACTCCAATTCGTTACCCGTCGATAACGACGGTGGAACGACGGTCGAACGACGGTCGAACGACAGTCGAGCGAAAAATAGACAACACTCAAACGGCAGTGAAACAGCGGTCATGCCTGATCACACCGTGATCACAGAATACTCTACAAATACTCGACAAATAAAAACAACCTAATTGATAGCAATATGAAAGTAACGAATGAAACCTCCATCATTGTTAAGCACGGCAAAGATGGCAAACACAGCAGGGGCTATTACTACGAAGGCCCACAAGGACAACAACTCTTCCGAACAAGACGCGAAGACTATCAGAAGAACCAATCCCCAAAACAGAAATGGAACTCTCTCTCCTTTGCTGCAGCCCAAAAACAACTAACTCCCCTCTGGAACAACGAACAACAGGCAGCTCTCATCGTCCAAGAGTGGAAAGATGCCATGCGTATCGGACCAAACAACCGATCCTACCCAACCGCCAAAGGCTGGAAGCTCGCCATGTTGCAAAAGCAATGGAAGCTCGATAATCCTTTCGAAGCATGGTACGAGCAATACCTCGCCGAAATCTCGCAGAAAGCCGCAGAGAAAACCGCTTCCGAAGACACGTCAGACTATATGCTCCGCCACCAAGCCGAAATCCTCGAAGCCCAAGCCGCTGCCCTCCGCGCCCAACTCAAAGCCCGCCACCAACAATAATGTCGTTACCACAAAACAAGCGCAGGTCTCTCAAACCTACGCTTGCTTTCTTTAATCCCTTCGTCTATTACCGGCGAATTGTATTCGCTCTTCACCCTACCTTACTCTCGCTCCTTGTGCATTAAACACTTCGTTGCCACGCTGGATGAAGAGTTGGCCGTTACGGATGTATTTTACACTTGGCATCTTTTCGCTTTGCACAATGCTTACGTCATCAAACATCTTAGTTGTAAAATCACCTTTTTCCTCATTGATTACATTGCCAGAAGAATCTTCTGCAGTCACAGTATATGAATACATAGTACCTGACTCAAGTCCTTTTACCGTAAAGGCAAATCCCGCGATTTGTGTTTGTTCTGTTTCATTAGTACGCGTCGGAGCATTGAAAACGATAGTTAGTTGTCCTTGCTCATTAAAGATTATTGTGCAAATTAGCTCACTACCCTTCCATATTTTAATCGTATAGGTAGTCGCATTTGTTATCGCTGGCCACTTAATCTCGACACTGTTGTCTGTAGGAATCGCAACAATTGTAGTGACGTCAATCGGGGTGGCTTGAATGGGCTTGATATTTTCACCAAAGTCTTTCCATTGTTCAGCAGCTTTGTATGCATCAATACTGCCAACGGGGACGTAAAGAGGAATTGTTTTATCTAAATCATCGGACACTCTCCCTCTACACGTGGGAGGTGTAACAGCCTCACATGTAATACTTGTTAGACCAGAGCATCCTGAGAAAACTCTTAATCCGATGCTATCGACGCTGTTGGGGATGGTGATACTCGTAAGATTTTCGCAACGTGCAAAAGCACCATCTCCAATGCACGTGACGCTGTTAGGAATAATAGTGCTGTTACAACCTATCATGAGAGTATTGGATGCCGTTTTTATTATGGCATTACAATTATTGCGACTATCGTACACAGAATTCCCTTTCAGTACGACTATACTCGTTAGATGTGAACAGCCACTGAAGGCGTCTGGAGCAATACGTGTGACGTTACTTGGGATAATTATACTTTTAAGACCTACACAATCCTGAAAAGCTCCTTCTCCAATGCTTGTGACGCTATTACCAATGGTTATAGAGGTCAAACCGGTGCAATTATAGAAAGCACCACCTGCTATGGACTCTATTCCGTCTGGTATCGTATATGCTCCGGAATAAGAGGTGGGCATCTTCGCAAATAGATGCGCATTATAAACCGGAGAGGTCAAACCGGTGCAACCAGCGAAAGCATAATCTCCAAAGTTTGTAACGCTGTTTGGAATTACTATAGATGTCAAACCGCTGCAGCCAGAGAAAGCCTCCCATCCAATGCTTGTGACGCTATTGGGAATCGTCACAGAGGTCAAACTGCTGCAATTCGAGAAAGCCCACTTTCCAATGCTTGTGACGCTGTTAGGGATGGTCATATTTGTTAGGAGATAACTGCAATCATAGAAGGCATAATCCCCAATGTTTGTGACACCATTGCCGATAGTCACATTAGCAATTTCTTTTCTATACGAATACCATGGGGCAAACGCATCATATGCCCAATCCGTCATTTCACCTTCGCCACTAATGGTAAGAACACCATCAGTTAAATCCCATGTAAGATTATCACCACAAGTGCCACTCTCAGCGAATAGGGTTCCTATGCTTGCTACCAGCGCGAGGAAAAGGGTAAAAAGTTTTTTCATGTTGTAATTCTTTTAGTGCCTACTCTTTATCGGATTTTCGGCATACTCCTATTTTTTTATTACTTGATATTTATTATGATATTTATTATTTTCGGATACTCACAAAAAAACGTGAGCCAACTGCTATTGGTTCATTCGGGCTACCACACCTCCATCTTCCAATTTGCAGACGACTCACGCGTATAACGTAAGCGTCGTGCAATATTTTCGGAAAGATGGTTCAAATTGTGGTAGATTGAATGAATCCTCAAATATAGCAAACGCCAAATTTTACTATGTCATCCCATTTTACGTCTAAGATCTGACGGTCGCAAAAACCTCGCGGCGGGTTATTTATCGTCGTAATGGCCAAGCATCTGAAGTATATTGACTTCTACGACCATTTCATGAACAGAATAAACGACACGATCTCTGCCTGATAAGCGACGAGAATACGTATTTTCCTTATATCTTAAACGCTCCGGATTACCGATTCCTGTTAAAGGATGCTCACGCAACTCCTCTAGAATAGCACGTAACTTCTTAAGTCTGGCTTGGTCACCAGACTTCTTAATTTTCTCAAAGTCCTCTAATGCGCGAGGTGCAAAAATAAGCGTGTACATCATGAGAACATTGCATCTAAAGCCTCTTTACTGTCCACGCGTAGTCCCTTGCCATCAGCAATATCTTTCTCCGCGGCCTTCAAGTCACGATAAAACGCGGGGCTTTCATAGTAGCGGCGGGACGCACGTTGCGTCCTTACTTGCCAGCCCATATTACCCGACAGGCGACGCAGAAATGAAGCGTCAGCTATAGGCAATGTAACTTGTAATGTCCTTAATGTTGGTTCCATAATTTTCTCCTTTTAATCATTTCACGCTGCAAAGGTACATCAAATTTCTTAATATCGCAAGAAAAACGATATTTTTTTCACGAAATATATAAAAATATTTGCATACATGCAAAAAATGTAGTAATTTTGCGCGGCTTTTTAGAAATGCGGCTTTAGCACATCGGTAGTGCATCAGCTTCCCAAGCTGAGGAGGCGGGTTCGACTCCCGTAAGCCGCTCAGTCGTCGGAAGTGGCTCGCCTAAAAGAATTTCGACCCCGTCGAAATTGGGCGGCTTGCACTTCCTCCTCTCCCCAGAAAATACAATTTTCCGGGGACCCCGAAAAACGGGCAACGAGATTGCGAGGGGAAAGGAAAGAGGAAAAAAGATATAATAGTAGGCCGGTTAGTCGCTACGGTTGGGCAGGGCAAGATTTATTTTGTTCCCCCGCGGTAGAGGAAAGTCCGGGCAGCATAGAGTACCACAGCGGTTAATGGCCGTCAGGCAGTAATGTTTGGTCACTGGTACAGAGACGAGATCGCGTTCGCCGTTCTTATGGGAAAGGTTGACGCGAGGTGAAACGACTACACTGTGGGCTGCAATTCCAAGTATACCGACGTTTGAGGCTTACTCGGCTGAGTTGGAGGGTAGGAAGCGAGAGAAGGACACTGCAAAGTGTAAAATGTAAAGTGTATATTGTACAATTTACTCCTCGAGATTAATGGCTAACGCGCGCGAGCGTACAGAACCCGGCTTATAGGCCTGCTATTTTTTTTAGTCGAAAGTCAAAAGTCGAAAGTCGAAAGCTTTTATATGGCAAAGAGGCAAAGGATTCAAGAGTATATTGATTACGATTTATGGCGTAAGAATGCGGCTGAAATGGGCAAGATGCACCGTTTTGGCGTAAAATTGATGCGCACGATAGTGCTGGTTATCCGTTCATTTGGCAGCAAGGCCTTGAGTGTTCGAGCGGACCATCTCACCTACTCTCTTCTTTTTGCCATTGTGCCGTTATTGGCTATGGTTTTGGCCGTAGCGAAAGGATTTGGTTTCTCGGAACTGATTGAGCAGCAGTTACTTAAAACACCTGTCGGACAGTCGGAGTTTATGCCAACTGTTATGGAAGTTGTGCATCGTTACCTGGACACCAGTACCGGAGGCGTTTTTATCGGCGTGGGAATCATTATTCTTATCTCGGCTGTATATACATTTTTCCGGAGTGTAGAAACATCATTCAATGAGATTTGGAACGTGCAACAGAGCCGCTCGCTGATGCGTCAATCGGTGACTTATATTGCGATATTGTTCCTTATTCCGGTGATGATTATTGTGACGACCGGTTTGAATATCTACCTGCACACAGCAGCAGATCACTTGCAGTTTTTCAGTTTTCTGACGCAGTATCGCGATGGATTTCTGAACTTCTTCCAGTTCCTGGTTATCACGTTTGTGTTTACGTGGATGTACATTGCCATTCCGAACACGAAAGTGCGTTTTCTTCCGGCTTTGATACCCGGAATTATCACAGCCGCTTTATTGATGGCTATTGAGGCATTGTCCGTCTTTGTTGTAGCCTTTTTGTCTCGCACGAGTCTGGTTTACGGCGCGTTTGCGTTTATTCCGTTGCTACTGATTATTGTGAAGTGGATCAGTTTGATTATCCTGATTGGCGCGGAGTTGGCTTATGCGATTCAGAACAATGAGATGTTTGCATTTGAACATGACCTCGAGACTATGTCTCGCCGGTATAAGGATTTTCTGACGCTTGCGTTGTTGTACGATGTGATTAAGCGTTTTGAGAATGACGAGAAGCCTCTTACTGCGCGAGAATTGGCTTTGCATAACGGTATTCCAGTCCGTCAGGCAACGCTTCTGCTCTCGCGACTTGTGGAGGTCGGTTTTGTGCGCGAGGTGTACGTGGAAGGAAAAGAAGACAAGACCTTCCAGCCCGCTATGGATACGCATATTATCACTATTGGTAAAGTCTTTGAGCGTATCGATGCCCAAGGCACAGAAGACTTCTTGGACGCCAGCACCAAGCATCAACAGGCGATGTGGCAACATTTCCTCGAACTGCGCAAAAACGAACGTAATGTTAACGATATACTTGTAAACGAACTATAACATGAAACGCATTTTTATCTTGGCCCTTTCGGCCGTTTGTTCCGTAGCTTTCGCTATCTCGAGTTTGAAAGCTGCTCCGGCAGTTAAGCGTGTTGAACCGCTGAGTTGGTGGACGAACATGAATTGTCCGCTGACGCTGATGTTTAATGGCGAAGATCTTGCCGACGCACAAGTAACCGTAAGTAAAATGACCGCGAAAGGTAAGTGGGACACTACCACCAAAGGTTTAATCGTTAAAGGGCAGCACAATGCCGAGTCACCGAACTATCTGTTTGTGGATATGGAAGTTAACGAGCCGGGGAATTATCGTTTTCTGATTCAGAAAAATGGTAAACGCGCTGTTTATGACTATGTAATCAACACTCGTCGGGAAGGCAGCAGAGACCGCCAATCGTTTACTTCGGCGGATGTTATTTATCTGATTATGAGTGACCGCTTTGTAGATGGTGACCCAAGTAATAACTCCACCAAAAACACCAAAGAAAAAGCCGACAAGAACAATGTTCACGGCCGCTGGGGAGGTGATATTCAAGGCATCATCAACTCGTTCGACCATATTACGAAACTCGGTGCGACAGCCATTTGGCCGACTCCGATGTTAGAAGATAACGAGGCAGCGTGGTCATATCACGGCTATGCATGCTCAGACTACTACCACATGGATCCGCGCTTTGGCACGAATGAACTATACTGCGAGATGGTGCAGAAAGCGCACAAAAAAGGTCTGAAGATATTGATGGACATGGTGCCCAACCACTGTGGCAGCCAGCACTGGTGGATGAAAGATCTGCCTTATCATGACTGGATTAATCAGTTTGACGAATTCACGAATACGCCGAACGTGTTCTCTGCCAACTACGATATCAATGCATCCGAATACGACCGTTTGATGAGTAATCGCGGCTGGTTCGACAAACCGATGCCGGATATGAATCTTGAGAACAAAGACTTGCTCAAGTATTTCCAACAATGGGCGATCTGGTGGATTGAGTATGCGGACTTAGACGGTTTGCGCGTGGATACTTATCCGTATATTGAGCGTCTGCCGGGTGCAGAGTGGCTGAAAGCTATTCGCGAAGAGTATCCGAATATCAATATCGTTGGCGAATGCTGGACTCGTCCGGCTTCGGCAGTAGCTTACTGGCAATCGGGCGCGATGAACTACGACGGTTTTGACAGCCATCTGCCGACTGTGATGGACTTTCCTTTAGAAGAGGCTATTCGTCAAGCGTTGGAGAATGATGGTTCAGGTTGGGGCAATGGTTTGACACGTGTTTATGATGCATTAGCGATGGACTATCTCTATGCCGATGTGAATAAACTGCTCATCTTTGTCGGCAACCATGATATGGACCGCTTAGCCGATGTGGTGAAAGACAAAGATTTACGTCGCGTGAAACTGGGCAATGTGATGATGGCTACGATGCGCGGTATTCCGCAGATTTTCGCAGGCGACGAGTACGCTATGAAATCAACCGATATGTCACTCGGTCACTCGACGCTACGTCGTCCGCTGCCACAAGCAAACGAACTGACAGCAGAGGAAAAAGATATGTTTGACTTCCAATCTAAACTATTCCAGTTCCGCAAGACAGAGCCGATTATCCACAACGGCAAGACGATGCATTTCTTCTCGCGCGATAATACTTATTCGTATTTCCGCTACACGGACGAAGGCGCAGTCTTTGTCTTCCTCAATGCAGCCGACCAACCACGAACGATTCCTACTACCCACTATGCAGAGATTCTTGATAAATACCAAAAGACAGGCAAGGATATTCTGTCGGGCGAGAAGTATGACTTGTCCCGCACAGACGTGACCGTTAAACCGCTTTCTGCAATAGTGATTAAATTAAACAAATAAGAGATATGAGAAAGTTTTTAGCATTGGTATTCGCCGTTGTATTCGGCTATGCAGGAGTACAGAAACTGTCAGCTGCCACCTTGTATGGCGTGTTAAGCAGCGATAAATCAAAACTAACTATTTACTACGACGACAACATGTCCAGCCGTGGCGGTACAACCACGTGGCGGGAAACATACGCCTACCGATCTTATCCTACTAAGATTGCCATCCATTCGTCAGTGAAGAATGTAAAACTCACCTCCGGTAAAGATTTCTTTAAGGGTTTCCTATATATTACAGACATTGAAGAATTGAGTAATCTCAATACCTCCGAGATGACTACTATGGAAGATATGTTCTACGGCTGTCAACATCTCACTTCCTTGGATTTGACTTTTTTTAATACCTACAAGGTCAAATCTATGGCGGGTATGTTCCAAGAGTGTTGGGCTCTGACGAGTATTGAGTTCGGTCCTAATTTCAATACGATGGATGTAACCGACTTGAATAGTATGTTCTATTCCTGCAAGGCACTGACAACCATCAAAAACAGAGGTAGACTCTCCACCTCCTCAGCAACCAATTTAGCGTATATGTTCTATGGTTGCGAGAAATGGGACATGTCGGCATTGGCTGAGGACTTCAGCACCGGATTAGTAACGGATATGGAGCATATGTTCTACAATTGCAAAGCGCTCAAAAGCCTTAATTTGAAAAATTGGGACATGAGCAAAGTGACCAAGACTTATTGCATGTTCCAAAACTGCTCCAACTTGACCACTATCTACCGCAATGACGACTGGAGCAAGAAAGCTATTACGAGTGGCAATTCAATGTTTGATGGCTGCACGAGTTTGAAGGGCGGACAAGGCACTACTTATAGTTCTGCCAGTTCGACCGGTCTGGCTATGGCCCATCCCGATAACGCCGGTGTTCCGGGTTTCTTTACCGGAGATATGGACTCGTGGGACAAACTCTACGGTACAGTCATTGGTACAACATTCAATATCCGCTATGACAAAGAATGTACCATCCGAGGCGGCTTAACAAAAATCACAGACTTGAGCTACGATGATGCTGAAAAAATAACCTCCGTTAAAATAGAATCGGCAGTTAAGAATGCTACAATAAATTCAACTTATATGTGGTTCTGTTCCATGCCGAAGCTGACAACTATAGAAGGTTTGGGATATATTAACTGGAGCAACGTCACAGACGCTTCCTACATGTTTGCCGATGATGTCAAACTGCAGTCAATAGATTTACGCGATGTCAACCTTACCGGCAAGAAGTGTGAGCACATGTTCCAGAATTGCTCTTCCCTCAAGACTATCTATTGCGACGAGGACTACACTTCTACCCTCGCGTCGTCAACACAGATGTTTTACGGCTGTAGTTCGTTACAGGGTAATCGAGGCACGACGTATAATTCGTCTCATACCGATGCTTCGTACGCCCGTCCGGATGGTGGAACGATTGCTCCGGGATACTTCACCGGTAAACTGAAAGAGTTGTACTCTAGATGCAGTTCGGACACCACTGTGCTTATTCTTTATTATGATGATAAATGCGACATATCCGATGGTGATATCTATTGGAACACCAAAAACGCCGGCAAGTATAGAGACAAAGTGCTTATAGTCATGTTTGACGCAAGTATAGATAACTACCACCCGACATCTATAGCACGCTGGTTCTCCGACTATACTGTACTGACAGAAATCTCGGGTATGAAGAACTTGCACACAGACCAAGTAACCGATATGACCGAGACCTTCGCCAACTGCTATGCTCTGGAAAAACTGGACGTAACGAATTTCCAGACCAGCAAAGTGAAATCGATGGATGCGATGTTTATGGGATGCAAAGCACTGAGAAACATTAATGTCAATAATTTCTTTGACTTTTCGGACGAGGCTGTGAATGCGATTGAAACGACGACGCGGATGTTCGCTTTCTGCGACAACCTCCGAACCATCTATTGCAACAACGACTGGACAACTTTGGGCATACCAAAATCAGCAAATATGTTCCTCGATTCCAAGTTGCTTGTTGGCGGCAGCCGCAGCAAATACGACGCAGAGCACGTAGATATCTCGTACGCTCGTCCGGAACAAAGTGCGTCCATTAAGGGGTACTTCACCAAAGTCCGTACAGGTGTGGACAATGTAGCGGCAGAGAAAGTAAGCGGCACCAAAGTGTTGCGCAACGGCGTGCTACTTATCCAACGAGGCGAAAAACTCTATACGATAACCGGACAGGAAGTGAAATAATTTCTTGAGAAAATATATGTTGGTATGAAACTTAGATATGTTATTATGGCTGCAGTAGGCTTATTATTAGCAAGTTGCGGAACAAAGGGTAACGGCGGTTGCGGTTCTACAGAGCCGGACAAAGCGCCGATTAGTAAACCTACAATCAAAATAGAAGGCGGTCGTCTGACTCCGGAAGGATTGTGGGCAATGGGCCGTATCGGCAGCGTGGTGAGCGATATCGAGACAGGTTGGGTTGCCTATACTGTCAGTTATTATAGCGTAGAGGAGAACCGCTCGACAAGTTGGATACGTATCTGCAATCCGTTCGACCGGCGAGTCGCCGGAGACGGAAAGCCATGCGGTGAGATGACCGTGCTGGACGAGTTTGTGGGTTCTGACCCAGCGTGGTTTGGCAACAGCGGGACATTGGCATATCTAAAAGGAGGTAAACTGTATTTGCGTTTTGATGGCAAAGATGTTGCCGTTGAAGGTGCAGATGACATCGAAGGATTCTTACTTTCACCGATGCGTGATAAGGTCGTACTGGTTAAGCCTGTTAAAGCGCACCCTACTACGGCTGACAAATATCCGGACTTGCCATTGGCGACAGGTCGTATAGTGACTGACTTAATGTACAAACATTGGGACGAATGGGTTGATGAAGTGCCGCAGCCGTTTGTGTATCAATTATCAGTCGACTATATAGGAGAAGGCCTGCGCATCAAGTCTGCACAAGTAAGCGATGGTGTAAACATTTTAGAAGGAACAGCTTACGAGTGCCCGATGCGTCCGTTTGGCGGCATGGAGCAGTTGGCATGGAATCCGAATAATAAGGAATTAGCGTATACATGCCGTAAAAAAATCGGCATAGAGTATGCCGTTTCGACCAATAGCGATATCTTCTTGTATGACGTGGAAAAACAAACACATAAAAACATAACGGAAGGTAATAAGGGCTACGACACGAATCCCGCGTATTCGCCTGACGGCAAGCGGATTGCTTGGCAATCGATGGAGCGTGACGGGTATGAGAGTGATCTGAACAGGCTGATGGTGATGGATCTTCAGACGGGCAAAACGGACTGGCTGACGAAACGCATCGAAGATCCTGTGGAAGAGTTCGCGTGGTACAATGACACAACCATTCTCTATACGGCCTGCTGGTCGGGAACAATTAACCTGTATCTCATAACGCTCGAAGGTTGGGCTGAACGGATGACTGAAGGCCAATATGATTTAGGTTTAGGTGATATATGCGACCATTATGCATATCTGTTGGGACACTCAATGCGTCAAGCAAATGAGATTTACCGGATGGATGTAGAACAATATCTCAAAGACCCGAGTCGCGAATATGGACCACGAGGTCTTGAATGGGACCAACCACACACGGCACTCGAGGTAGCGATGGATCAACTGACGCATGAGAACGATAACATCTATAACCAGATTGAACGTTCGAAAGTAGTGCCGCGCTGGCAAAAGACAACGGACGGAAAAGATATGCTGACTTGGATTATCTATCCGCCGCATTTCGATCCCAAAAAGAAATATCCGACTATTTTATATTGCGAAGGCGGCCCGCAAAGTCCTGTAAGTCAGTTCTGGTCATTCCGCTGGAACTTCATGATGATGAGTGCCGGTGATTATATCATTGTTGCGCCAAACAGACGCGGTTTGCCCGGTTTCGGCAAAGCATGGAACGAAGAAATTTCCGGCGACTATGGTGGCCAATGCATGCGCGACTATTTGACCGCTATTGATGAATTCTGCACCGAACCATACGTAGATAAAAAACATCTTGGTTGTGTGGGCGCTTCGTTTGGTGGATTCAGCGTCTATTGGTTAGCAGGACATCATAACGGTCGATTTAAGGCCTTTATTGCGCATGACGGAATCTTTAACATGGAAATGCAATATCTTGAGACCGAGGAGAAATGGTTCGCCAACTGGGATATGGGAGGTGCATATTGGGAGAAAAACAACACCATCGCACAACGCACTTTTGCCAATAGTCCGCACAAGTTCGTGGACAAATGGGATGCACCGATACTCTGTATCCATGGTGAAAAAGACTACCGCATTTTGGCTAATCAAGGCATGGCAGCTTTCGATGCGGCTATCATGAGAGGTGTACCGGCAGAGTTGCTCATCTATCCTGATGAGAATCACTGGGTGCTGAAACCGCAAAACGGTATATTATGGCAACGAACGTTTAGAGAATGGCTAGATAAGTGGCTGAAAGAGTAGATAATTAAGCATAATGAAGTATTATTTCGACTACGAGATTAAATATCAAGAAGTAGATGCAGCGAAACGTCTGCGTCTGCCGGATATGGAAAATTACCTGTTAGAAGTAGCAGGAACAGTGGCAGACCAACTCGGTTACGGTATTATTCGCTTGCATCCGGAGCGCAAGACGTGGGTATTGACACGGCTGTCGCTAATCATGGATTACATGCCTTCGTATTTGGAAAAGATGACTATTGAGACATGGATTGAGTCGCAGGCACATATGTTGTCCACGCGTGACTTCCGCATTTATATCACAGATAAAGATGGTGTGCGGCGTCAAATCGGCGAATGTACCAGTCAGTGGGCAGTTCTGGATATGGACAAGCGTGAAATCGTTAATATCTTCGACCGCCCGATGTTCGAGGGTGCTATTGATGGCGAAAAATTAGATATTCCCCGCGCTCCGCGCTTGCTGCCGATTACAGAGCCGACGGGCTTGGTTTCTCATATCGTACAATATACGGACGTGGATTACAATGACCATTGTAATTCCTGCAAATATCTCGCAGCGATGGTTAATGCCGCCAAGCCGGACTATTTGGGCAAACGCGTACGTTTAGACATCAACTACCAACGTGAAGCGCGTCTTGGCGAACAGATTGATACACTCTATTTAGAACTACCCGATGGCATCCAATACCAACAGAAAAACGCTAACGGCGAGACGTCGTGCGCTGCAAAAATCACCATTATAGCATGAAGATAACCCTTTTAGTGGTAGGCAAAACCGCAGACAAGCATTTAGATACGCTTATAGGCGACTATTGCGGACGTCTAACACACTATGCACCATTTGAGCTGCGCGTTATTCCGGAACTTAATGGCAAGGGGAAAGTTTCTCAAGATGTGCAAAAAAAGCAAGAAGGAGAACTGATTTTAAAGGCTATTTCTCCTTCGGCTGCACTTATTCTCTTAGACGAACGCGGCGAACAGTTCCGCTCTTTGGAGTTTGCCAATTATTTACAAAAACAGATGAGTTCGGGACGGGATATTATTTTTGTCGTCGGTGGGCCCTACGGTTTCTCAAAAGAAGTATATGACCGAGCCAATGGTATGATCAGTTTGTCCAAAATGACATTTTCGCACCAGATGGTCCGACTCTTTTTTGTTGAGCAATTGTATCGTGCTTGCACTATTCTTCGGGGCGAATCTTACCACCACGAATAGCATTTTTCATTCAAAACAACTAAAAGTCGCATTTTTTCTCCATTTTTCACCACTTTGTTGAAAACCTGCGTAAATCACTGTACATTACACACTTACACGGCTTTTAGAATTGTCGAAAACATGTTAAAAAGCATGTTTATTATTTTTTTGTGGTGAAAAGTGGTGAAATATCAAATATTTTTTGTACCTTTGCGGCGTTTTTCAGAAACAAGGTCTGAAGAACGCAAAAAAATGAGTACATTTATAGGTCATATTGCGGGTCGTGTTGATGAAAAAGGGCGCATTTTTGTGCCTGCAACCTACCGCAAGTTATTGTCCGGTTTGGATTCCAAACGCATTGTGATGCATCGCGACATGGATAATGAGTGCATTATTTTTTACCCAGAACATATATGGGACGAGAAAGTGACGGTACTGCGCAATGCGTTAGACGACTGGGAGCCGGAAGATCAGATGCTGCTGATGCAGTTTATGTCTGCCGCCGAATTCTTGGAAATGGATAATCAGGGTCGTATTCTAATTCAAAAACGCGACTTGGAAGCAATCGGTATCGGGCAAGACATCGTGTTTGTCGGTCTTTTCGACCGTTTTGCATTGTGGAGTCCTGATAAGTTTGAAGAAAAGAAACTGGAATCGCGCGATTTGTCTGATCGTATTCGTGCGCGAATGAAGAGGGGTTAATGGAAAATGTATACCACATACCGGCAATGCTCACAGAGACAATAGAAGGCTTGGCTATCAAGTCTGAGGGAGTGTATGTGGATGTGACGCTCGGTGGAGGCGGACATAGTCGCGAGATTCTAAAGCATCTCAATAAAAAAGGCAAACTATATTCGCTAGACCAAGACCTAGAGGCTATTTCGCGCCAGCAAGATGTGCCGGAGAATTGGCAGATAATACATAGTAATTTCCGCTACTTAGCGAATTTCATGGATTATTATGGTGTGAAACAGATAGACGGGGTGCTGGCCGACTTAGGTGTTAGTTTCCACCATTTTGACGAAGCTGAGCGTGGATTCAGTTTCCGTTTTGACGGGCCTTTGGATATGCGCATGAACCGGCAAGGCGGTCAAACGGCAGCGGATATAGTGAATAATTATTCGGAAGAAGCACTGGCGCGTGTGTTGCACTTATATGGTGAGTTACCTAATGCTAAGCAGTTGGCACGTCGAATTCAGGCTGCGCGACCAATTGCGACGACATGGGATTTGCTGCGCGCATTAACCGGCTCCACTTCGGTTGACATCGACCCGCGCAAAAAGAAAGAAGTTACATGTGCGTTTCAAGCCTTGCGTATAGATGTAAATGATGAATTAGGTGCTTTACGGGATATGTTGGTGGCTGCCAAAGAATTACTTCGTCCCGGCGGGCGAATAGTTATTTTGACGTACCATTCGTTAGAGGATCGGATTGTGAAGAATTTCCTGCGAAGCGGCAACCTCGAAGGCATTATAGAAAAAGACTTCTACGGCAACATACTCGCACCTTTCCGTCTCATTGAAAAAGGGCGTACAGCCACAGAAGAAGAAATAGAGCGTAACCCGCGTGCCCGCAGCGCCAAATTACGCGTAGCGGAAAAGATATAGTATGACGATAGCAGATTTACAAGGTTGGCTTAATGGTGAGAAACTGCGAAGCGAATTTCTCCGCAAGCAATATAGGCTGATTGCCTTAATTTGCGGATGCATCTTCGTGTACATTCTTGCCGGCTATCATTCTATGCAACAGCAACATAAGCTCTCCGACCTGCGCAAAGAAGTGCGTGATAAGAAGTTTGAATACTTAACCATTTCATCCCAATTGGTGCGCGAAACGCGGCAATCACAGATAGTCAAATCGCTCAAAGAGCAAGGCAGCCTGTTGCAAGAGAGCACCATACCAGCAATACGAGTAAATGAGTGACAACCAGCGACATACAATTCTTCGATTTGCAATTATTTTCCTACTGATTGCAGCAGGATTCGTTGCCGTTATTGTCAAGATTGCAATTATTCAAACCCGCGAGCGGGAACAGTGGTTGGCAATTGCCAAAGGGCAGATACAGACGAACCAGCTTATTACGGCGACCCGTGGCAATATATTAGACAGCGCAGGGCGATTGCTCGCATCAAGTATGCCGCAGTATTATGTTTCGATGGACACTCGCGTAGAAGCGCTGCATCAGGGGAAAGACACGCTTTTCTACAATAACGTGGACACCATTGCTCGCGGTTTGGCACGCATCGTTGGCGACCGCAGTGCGGCTGAATACAAGCAAGTAATGATGACTGCTTTTCGCGCGAATAAAGGCAAGGGAAAGATTATCCATAAACTGACCAAACGCCGCATCACCTATACGGAGATGAAAGAGATCCAACAACTGCCGCTTATTAAACGGGGTGTATACAAATCTGGTGTAACGTTTGACAACCAACACCGCAGAGTCAAGCCGTTTGGTAGTCTCGCTTCACGTACTATTGGAAGTATCTATGGTGATGGAGGTTACGGTAATGCCGGCTTGGAGAAACAGTTTGACAAAGAACTAGCGGGACACAACGGAATAAGCACTCGTCAACGCGTCGGTGGGCGTTGGGAAAATATCACTGTTAAAGAGGAAGAAGATGGTATCGATGTGGTAACAACTATCAATACCGACCTGCAAGATATTGTGGAGACCGCACTACGTGAGCGACTGGAAATGGTGCAGGGTGACTGGGGATGTTGCATTTTGATGGAAACGCAGAATGGCCATATCAAAGCCATTTCGAACCTTGACCGATGCAAAGATGGCACGTATGCAGAGATGATGAACCATGCAGTCACACGCGTTGAGCCCGGGTCCACTTTCAAGACCATAGCACTAATGGCAGCGCTTGATGACAACAAAATCAAGTTGGACGACACGATCAAAGTGTACCGCGACGGATGGATGTACCTCGGCAAGTCCAAGCACACGGATTCGCACCCAAAAGATACCATCTACACCGTGCGTTCAGCGCTGGCTATCAGTTCGAATATCGCACTGGCTAAGATTATCACCAAAGCCTATGACGGCAATGCAGAGAAGTTCGTCCGCAAGTTGGAGAAAATGAATCTGCGTGACAGTTTCTACAGCGAGATTCCTGGCGCAGATGGTCCGAGAATACAGATTCCAGAAGATGCCGTTACTATAAGTAAGATGGCTTACGGTTACTCTGTGGAACTGAGTCCAATGCAGATCATCGCCTTCTATAATGGTATTGCCAACAACGGCAAGATGGTCCGTCCGATGTTAGTGACCGAATTGCGCAAAGACGGCATGACCGTGAAGGAGTTCAGAACAGAAACCATCAAATCGTCCATGTGCAAAAAATCTACCCTTAACGACATAAAACTGTGCTTGCACGATGTCGTTTGGGACAACAAACTCGGTACGGCTTCTGTGCGCAAATGGGGAAATACAATTGTTGCCTACAAAGCGCAATCAGATCTCGTACACATAGCCGGCAAGACAGGAACGGCACAGATGTTCATCCCGCGGCGTGGCTATTCAGGCAAAAACCACCGCATGACTTTCGTGGGATACTTCCCAGAAGAAAATCCTCAGTACACCTGCCTCTGCATGATTGAAAATCCGAAGAACTACCCTCTCTATGATGCCGGATTTGATTGCGGTAATGTGGTTAGACAGATAGCCGAAAAAACCATCGCATATAGCGATTGCTACGATATAGTGGAAGGCAACTTGTTTTTAGAAAAACGGTAATATTATGATACTCAACGAATTACTCTCCGTCATCACGCCGAAACAAATCATCGGTTGCACGGATATCGACATCACAGCTATTCAGTTCGACTCTCGCAAGGTGAACGAAGGGAACCTCTTTGTGGCCCAAGTAGGAACGGCTGTGGATGGACACGAATACATCGCATCTTGCATCCAAAAAGGTGCAAAGGCGGTTGTTCTGTCTAATCCGGACTATTTGCCTTCCGGAAGCAATAACGTGACCTATATCTTGGTTGAAAATACGGATGAGGCATTAGGTCGCATGGCAAGCAAATGGTTTGAAGAACCGAGCAAGAAACTGACGCTGGTCGGCGTAACCGGCACGAACGGAAAAACCACTATCGCCACCTTATTATATAAACTCGCGCGCGCCTTAGGACACAAAACCGGCTTACTATCCACCGTTGTCAATTACATCGATGAGGAATCTATTCCCGCTACGCACACCACACCGGATGCTCTGGAATTGAATGGTCTGCTCAAACGAATGGTGGATGCCGGTTGTTCTCACGCTTTCATGGAAGTCAGCAGCCACGCTATCGCACAAAAGCGCATTGCAGGACTTGACTTTGATGGCGCACTCTTCACCAATCTTACGCGCGACCATATTGACTATCACAAGACCTTTGACAACTACCGTGATACGAAAAAACAACTCTTCGACAATCTAAAGAAAGAAGCCTTTGCCGTAACGAATAAGGATGACAAGAACGGGCTCGTAATGACGCAAAATACGAAGGCGAAAGTCTATTCTTATTCGGTGCGGATGATGGCTGATTATCGTGCTCAGATACTCGAAGAAGGCTTTGATGGCATGCTCTTGCAACTCGATGGACAAGAGGTTTTTGTTCCATTGGTAGGCCGATTCAATGTAAGCAACCTCCTCTGCATCTATGGCGCAGCTATTAATCTTGGCTTTGATAAGATGGAAGTGCTCCGAGTTCTCTCCACGCTCAAGCCTGTTAACGGACGATTTGAGACCATTCATTCACCCAAAGGTTGGACGGCCATCATCGATTATGCGCACACACCTGATGCAGTAGATAATGTAATTCAAACCATCAACGAAATAAGGAAAGGCAAACTCATTACTGTTGTCGGATGTGGTGGAAACCGCGATAAAGGCAAACGTCCTATGATGGCCCAAATAGCGAAACACGGTTCAGACCAACTCATCCTCACGTCCGACAACCCGCGAGACGAGGAGCCGGAAGATATCTTGCGCGACATGGCTGCAGGTCTCACCGAAGATGAACTCCGCTCAACACTTATCATTACCGACCGTGAGTCCGCTATTAAAACCGCATGCACACTGGCTCAAGCCGAAGATGTCATACTCGTAGCAGGAAAAGGACATGAAGACTACCAAATCATCAAAGGCGTCAAGCACCACTTTGATGACCACGAAATCGTTCGAAAATGCATATAGTCTCCCGATAACTACGATAGATATACGATAGATATACGATAGATACACGAAACATTAAGCCAATCTAAAGATAACCGAAAGCCTATAAACAACAGAGATTATGATATATTCACTCTTCAATCATTTTAATGATGTACTCGGAGCACGACTCTTCACGTACATCTCGTTCAGAGCCATTCTTGCAGGAGTGATTGCCCTGCTTGTCAGTGTCTTTTTTGGTGATTACTTCATCAACCTGCTCAAACGCAGAAACATATCCGAAACGCAGCGTGACGAAAAGCTCGATCCGTTCAACGTGGCTAAAAAGGGCGTACCAACTATGGGTGGTATTGTCATTATCGCATCCATGCTGATTGCTGTTCTGCTGCTCGGCAATCTCACCAATATCTACATGATCTTGATGCTTGCCACAACGCTTATCCTCGGTACACTCGGCTTTGCAGACGACTACATAAAGACGTTCCGGCACAACAAAGATGGTCTAAACGGATGGATTAAGATTGCCGGACAAGTCCTACTCGGACTAATCATTGGTCTTACGCTACGTTACAGCCCAGTCACAACGATGAACGAGGTGGTGGAAACACGTATCGAAAACAATGTTGAAGTGGTGTACAAAACGCCCGATGTCAAATCCACACGGACCACTATCCCCTTTATTAAGAATCACAACGCAAACTATGCGGATATGTTCCGTTTCCTCGGGGAGGAAAACATGTACCGTGCAGGATGGATTTTCTTTGTCTTGCTCACTATCTTTGTTGTAGCAGCGGTCAGCAATGGTGCCAATCTCAACGATGGTATGGATGGTATGTGTGCCGGCAACTCTGCAATTATTGGCATAGCTCTGATTGTTCTTGCTTACGTTAGCGGCTCAACTGTTTGGGCGGATTATTTCGATGTCATGTACATCCCTGGTAGCGAAGAACTGGTCGTTTTCCTCGCTGCATTCGTCGGTGCGCTACTTGGCTTCCTCTGGTGGAACGGATTCCCGGCGCAAGTATTCATGGGAGATACCGGAAGTCTTACCATCGGCGGTATAATTGCCGTTTCTGCTATCATAATTCACAAAGAGTTACTTATTCCTATTCTTTGCGGAGTATTTCTCATGGAGAGCGTCTCGGTTATTCTGCAAACGCAAGTGTACAAATTCTATAAAAAGCGCAACCGACACGTTCGCATTTGGAAAAGAACACCTTTGCACGACCACTTCCGTACTTCCGTAGAGCAGGTGCTTAATATTGACCCAACTTGCCAAATCATCTTCAAAGGCAGAACCAAACTCGACCACGAACAGAAAATCGTTTTGCGATTCTGTCTCGTAACACTTATTTTGGCGGCTTTCACCATTCTAACACTCAAGATACGATGAAAAGAATAGTTATTTTAGGCGCAGGAGAAAGTGGCAGCGGAGCTGCTATCTTGGCGAAAGAAAAAGGCTTTGATGTCTTTGTCTCCGATATGGGAACTATCAAAGAACCATATCGCGCCTTGCTCAACCAACATAATATCCCTTGGGAAGACGGACAACATACAGAGTCCCTCATTCT
>CACXYM010000015.1 GCA_902771935.1 uncultured Bacteroidales bacterium | reverse complement strand
AGGGTCGTTGTAGACTACGACGTTGATAGGCTGCAGGTGTACAATGGTGACATAAAGCCGAGCAGTACTAATTGCCCGAGATCTTTTTCTAAAAAGACTATTAACTAGAATGATTAGTTTTCCTAGGTCTCCTAGGTTTTCTAGTTCTCCTAGTACTGCGAACTATCGTTCGCTCAGCTTTTACATCAAACGTCAACCCCATATTTAGGTGGTTATAGCGCTGAGGTCCCATCCCTTCCCATTCCGAACAGGGTCATTAAGCTCAGCAACGCCGATGGTACTGCAATTGTGGGAGAGTAGGTAGCCGCCACTTTCGAGAGCTCGAGGAGTAATCCACGGGCTCTCTTGTTTTTTGTGCTGCTACCTACTCCCTATTATTCTATTGGAAAAACCTCGAGGATTCATTCCCTGAGGTTGCTTTGTTTATTTAATCGTATGTTGCGGAAAAGGTTTTGCGAATTATCAATCATCTAAGTCGGCCGCTTTACCCTTGTACTGCGGAGGACGTTTCTCGAAGAAAGCATTGATACCTTCTTTATAATCTTCTCCTCGATATACTTTGGTTCGATAGGTGTTGATGCGCTCGAAACTTTCGGAAGACATAGTTGCCGCAGCCTTACTGAGAATGCGGAACTGTCGTTTAATAGCAGAAATACTAAGGATAGAATTGCGTCTAAGCGGCGCGCAGAATTTTTCCTCAAGTAGATCATTCAGTTTGTCTATAGGCGCTATGTGATTGACAAGGCCTACATTTAGCGCATCCTGCGCCGTGATAGGATTAGCCGTAAAGAACATCTCTCGTGCTTTATTGATACCAAGTTGATTGATGAAGTGCATGATGCCAGACGCATTATAAGGAATGCCAATCTTCGCGGGCGTAATAGCAAAAGTGGCAGTATCAGCAGCAATAATCATATCGCAACTGAGGCATAAGTCACAAGCACCACCCCAAACGGTACCATTAGCGCATGCTATAACAGGAATAGGAATATCTTGTACCTTACGCAACAATTGTTCCATTGGTACTTCGTAGGCTAATGGGTCGGAACCATCTGTCGGCAGTTCGTGAATATTATGTCCTGCAGACCATACACCATGTTTACACTCTGCAGTAAGGATAATACCTACGCATTCGTTGGCATAGGCTTTGTCGATAGCGTCAATGAGTGCTGCGCACATTGTTTCGCTCAAACAGTTGAAGTGGTCTGCATCTTGCATGGTAATCCAAGCAATGCGATCGTCGATGACAAGATTAATCATATGTCTTATAGTTATAAAATGTCCGCAAAATTAGCAATTATTTTTTGATTATCCAAGGAAAAAATGCAAAAAACTTGCATAATCCATTTTTTTGCAGTACCTTTGCGCGATTTTTTGGCAAAAGAGCATTCGTGAGTTCTGAGCCGTAAACATTTGTAGGTTTATATGATGATTAAAATTACCTTCCCGGACGGGAGTGTCCGTGAGTATGAGAGCGGAATAACTCCGCTTCAAGTAGCTGAAAGTATCAGCAGTCGATTAGCGCAGGAAATTCTATGCGCGAGTGTTAATGATCAAGTAGTTGAGTTGAATCAGCCCATTACAAACGATGCATCCATTCGTTTGCACAAGTGGGATGATGCAGAGGCAAAACACGCTTTTTGGCACACCTCTTCACACCTGATGGCTGAAGCCTTGCAGGAACTGTATCCTGGAATTCAATTCGGAATAGGTCCCGCTATTGAGAACGGATTCTATTACGATGTGATGCCGGCAGAAGGTCAAGTGATTAAGGATTCTGACTTTGTGGCAATTGAGAACAAAATGATGGAATTGCGCGCAAAGAAGGAGTCTGTTGTAAAACAGTCTATTTCGAAAGCTGACGCTTTGAAAGCGTTTGGTGAGAAGGGACAGAGTTACAAATGCGAGCTGATTAGCGAACTCGAAGATGGACACATATCGACCTATACTCAAGGAAACTTTACAGACTTATGTAAAGGTCCGCATTTATTGACTACTGAGCCAATAAAAGCAGTAAAGGTGCTGAGTTGTGCAGCCGCTTATTGGCGTGGTGACGAGAAACGTCCGATGATGACGCGTATTTATGGAATTTCGTTCCCGAAGAAAGCGATGTTGGACGAGTATTTGACTTTGCTTGAAGAAGCGAAAAAACGTGATCACCGCAAGATTGGCAAAGAGTTGGAGTTGTTTATGTTCAGCGATATGGTAGGTAAAGGTCTGCCTATCTGGTTGCCAAAGGGCACGGCGTTGCGTCTGCGTCTCGAAGACTTCTTGAAGAAGATACAGAAACGCTATGGTTATCAGCAAGTTATTACTCCTCATATCGGTTCGAAGAACTTATATATGACTTCCGGGCATTGGGATCACTATGGTAAAGACTCGTTCCAACCTATTACTACTCCAGAGGAGGGTGAAGTGTACCTACTTAAACCGATGAACTGCCCACATCACTGCGCAATTTACAAAAACAGCCCACGTAGTTATAAAGATCTTCCTTTCCGTTGTGCTGAGTTTGGAACGGTATATCGTTACGAGCAAAGTGGTGAACTGCATGGCTTGACACGCGTGCGTAGTTTCACGCAGGATGATGCACATATATTTTGCCGCCAGGATCAAGTTAAGCAAGAGTTTATTCGTGTTATGGAGATTATTAATATAATCTTCAAAGCTCTCAATTTTGAAAACTATGAAGCTCAGATATCATTGCGTGACCCTAACAACCATGAGAAATATGTCGGCTCTGACGAAGTTTGGGAACATGCAGAAAATGCTATCCGTGAGGCATGTAAAGAGATGAATCTCCCAGCGCGTGAAGAGACAGGCGAAGCTGCATTCTATGGTCCTAAGTTGGACTTTATGGTAAAAGATGCCATTGGCCGTCGTTGGCAATTAGGCACAATCCAAGTAGACTATAACCTTCCTGAACGCTTTGAACTCGAATATACAGGAGAGGATAACCAAAAACATCGTCCGGTGATGATTCACCGTGCTCCATTTGGTTCGATGGAGCGTTTCGTTGCTGTACTAATCGAGCATACTGCCGGTAAATTCCCATTGTGGCTTACACCGGATCAAGCAGTGGTTCTGCCTATCTCAGAGAAGAGCAATGACTATGCATGGAAAGTGAAAGAACTACTGGAGGCTCAAGACGTGCGTGTCGTAGTTGATGACCGCAACGAAAAACTCGGCCGTAAGATTCGCGACAATGAACTGAAACGCATACCTTACATGCTGATTGTCGGTGAAAAAGAGGCAGAACAAGGTCTCGTCTCTGTTCGTCAACAAGGTGCGGAAGAAAAAGGTCAAATGACTATTCAAGAGTTTGCTGACTTTATCAACAACACCGTTGAGGAACAAATGAAACAGTATTAAATGAGACAGAAGAATGGCTTTGCTTCCTTATTATATTAAAGGAATATTGGAAGCGGGTTGTGATGAAGCAGGCCGTGGACCACTCGCAGGGAGTGTGTTCGCGGCTGCTGTTATCCTCCCACCTGAAGCAGCCAACCAAGAATGGCTGATGCAAACGGGTTTAGACAAACTAAATGACTCCAAACAGCTCAACGAACACACCCGCTACGAACTGCGTCCGATAATCGAACAATATGCACTTGTTTGGGCAGTCGCAGAAGTTACGGCAGAAGAGATAGACCGAATTAATATACTGAATGCCAGTATTTTAGGCATGCAGCGCGCATTGGCGCAGTTGAATCCCCAACCTGAACATATTATTGTTGATGGCAATAAATGGAAGCCTTATGTAGCACCGGATGGATTGCTTGAAACGCCTGCACGCACCGTGGTCAAAGGAGATGGTAAGTATTTGTCTATAGCAGCGGCAAGTATCCTCGCCAAAACCTACCGTGACGATTATATGCTCCGTTTGCACAACGAATATCCACAGTATGGTTGGGCTGAAAATAAGGGCTACCCGACGGCAGCCCACTATATAGCACTGCAGCAATACGGCCCAAGTCCGTATCACCGTATGACGTTCAACCTTAAGTTATCGGAGCCTTCTAAACTCCGCTAAAACAATAGCCGTGGCAATAGCCACATTAAGACTCTCTGATGTCTCGGTTTCTGAAGGGTATGAGGGAATTAGAATAGGGTTGGAAATGACTTTACGTACCTCTTGTGAGATACCATTACCTTCATTCCCCATTACAATAATCGCTCCCTTATCCTTCAATTCTATAACGCGTTCGTTTGTTAGAACATCATACATGTTTTTCCCGTCAAGGAGAGTCCCGTAAATGGGCCTTTTTTGCTCTCTAAGCCAGTCAGAAAGGTCTGTGTAAATTAGTTGCACGCGGGTTAGAGACCCCATAGTTGCTTGTACCACTTTAGGATTATAGCAATCAGCTGTGTCTTTAGAACAAACGATTTGGTGAACCCCAAACCAGTCACACGTACGAATAATCGTTCCAAGATTTCCCGGATCTTGGACGCCGTCTATCGCGAGCGTTAAATCAGACATCTGACCTTTGTTGTAACCTTCCGGACGTTTCTTGAAAACACCAATCTCCCCTTGTGGCGTTTTAAGCCCAGACATTTGAGCAATTTCGGATTCGGTAGCATTAGCTGGTGTCACCTCTACCACAAGGTCAAAACTTTTCTTAAGTTCTTCAATACATTTTTGTCCCTCCGCCACAAACAAGCCAAGTTCATCACGGTATTTTTTATGTTGTAATGAGCGAATAAGTTTTATCTGTGACTTACTTATTGATGCCATATCGTGAAAATTTGCTGCAAAAATACATAAAATTTTGCATATGTGCAAAAAAAGTAGTAATTTTGCGGCGGTTAATATGCGGTATTGTGCCCATAACATATTGAATTACGCTTTGCAACCACTGATTTTGGTTGTTTTGTTATTGCTGTGCGGTTGCCGTGCAGCAAAATATGTGCCAGAAAATGAATACCTGCTCAATAAGGCTAAAGTTGTTGTTACCGACACGCATGAAGAGTCAACGACGGACCTTGCTAAATACCTACAGCAGAAACAAAACTCGGAAGTTTTGGGTTTCTGGAAGCTGCAGTTGCACATTTACAATACGGCTCCGGCAGATACTACAACCAAATCCAAGAAACGTTTGGCGGAGAATGCGCATAAGATGGGTGAGGCGCCTGTCGTCTACAGCCCGTTACTGACAGAAGCATCAATTCAGCAACTCAGTAAAGCAATGCTTAACCGTGGCTATTTTAATGCTAAAGTAGATACGCAAACCGTACTTAAGAAAAATCAGAAACTGAACATAACTTACTATGTGACAGCTAATCAGCCTTATCATATTCGTGAATATAAGGTTAACCTGCAGCAGGAGGACTTGTTGGCTTTTGCTACGGACAAAAACTGCTTGGTTAAGGAGGGTAATATTTTCAATACCGAAACTCTGGATAATGAACGCCAACGTATTACTTCTGCAATGCGACGAGACGGATATTACTATTTTGATAAGTCGATGTTAGACTATCTTGCAGATAGTAGTTACAACGCCCACGAAGTTGCGGTGGAACTTAAAATGAATAAGCTGACTTCCGATTGGCCGGATTCTGTTCGTAGTAAAGTATATACACGCTATAGAATCAGTCGTGTCTTTTTCCACCAAGACTATGATCCGGAGCATATGCCGGTTAATACTACATTGGTCACCCGTGGTGCTAACGACTACATTTATTCTTATATCGACAAACCGCTCTTGCGCAATAATGTATTACGTCGAACATGCAAAATCCGTCCCGGAGATTATTATGATGAGTCGGTGGTGGAGCGTTCTTATGCATTGCTCAATACTTTGGCACCGATAAAATATGTGGAGATTCGTTTTGAACCGGCAGGCGAAGACAAATTGGAGTGCCACGTGACTGTGTCACGCACGAAACTGAATAGTGTATCAGCCGAAATAGAAGGTACTTATAGCGCTGGAGACTGGGGTATCGCAGTAGGTGCAGGATATATCAATCGTAATATCTTCCGAGGTGCAGAACAATTGTCCCTTAATGGTCGATTTAGTTATGAGTGGAGACAAAATGGAGGACGTGCCATTGAGGCTAAAGGTGAGGCTGGATTGCTTTTTCCTAACAGCTTAAATTTGAAATTGGCCTTCCAATACCAAAACCGACCGGATGAATTCATCCGCGATATCGCTTCGGCTGGCTTGTATTATACTATTCGTCGTAATCCTAACTCACACTGGCGCCATATCTTCAATCTCATTGATATCAGTTATGTCTATCTGCCATGGAAATCTAAGGAGTTTCAAGAGAAAATTATCAATAAATCAAGTTTGCTCAAGTATAGTTACACCGATCACTTCATCATGGATTGGAGTTATATGGGTGTCTATACAAGCCGCCTCCAGTTGCGACCAAACCATAACTATATTCGCTTTCAGTACCTTATTGAAACAGCTGGTAACTTCCTTTATGCAGTGAGCAAAGTGGCCAATCTGGAGCAGAATGAAGCAGGTTCCTATGTGCTGTGGAATATTCCATTCTCACAGTATGCTAAGGCTGATGTTAATTTCACCTTCCATCAGGTATTAGTGCCTAATCATCGACTTGTGTACCATATTGGTGTTGGTGCAGTAGTACCATTTCTAAATGCTTCATCAGTGCCGTTCGAAAAGCGGTATTTCTCAGGAGGTTCTAACAGCGTGCGTGGCTGGCAGGCACGTACACTTGGACCTGGAGGATTCAAAGGGGCCGGAGGTGGACTCGTTTACGATATGCAAGCGGGAGATATCCGTTTGGATCTCAACCTGGAGTATCGATGGAAAGTGTGGAACTTTATTGAATTAGCAGCTTTTACCGATGCGGGTAATATATGGACTATCCGTGATTACACCGGACAGGAACACGGAACGTTCCACTTTGACGAGTTCTACAAACAAATAGCTTGGAGTTATGGAGTAGGCCTACGGCTGGACTTCAGTATCCTGCTCTTCCGCGTAGACTTTGGTGTAAAATTGTACGACCCGACAAGGTTGTACGAAGACAATGGTAGTAAAGTGTGGCGGACTGCAAGAAACGGACTGTCATGGCATGACGACATGACGTTCCATTTCGCTATTGGATATCCGTTCTAATGATAAGTACCGCGGGCGGGACTTGAACCCGCACAGCCATCACTGGCCAAAGGATTTTAAGTCCTTCGTGTCTACCGATTCCACCACCGCGGCGTTGCGTAAACAACCTTATCGGTAAAACCGGCTGCAAAAGTACTGCTATTTTTTCATTCGACCAAATATATTATTGTTTTTTTTGCAAAAAAATAAAAAAAGAAGAATTTTATATTAAAATTTTGCGGTTTGAAAAAAAAAGTGTATCTTTGCAAGCCTATTTGGAAGAATCGCGCACGCGCACATCACATAATAACAAACGTATGGCACATACTCAACGCTTTTTAATCATTATTTCTCTCGCGCTTCTAGGGTGCATCGTTATGCCTAATTCGTCTTATGCTGAGGCGAAAGCGCAAACCTCAAAGCACGAAAAAAATCGTACTGCGTATTACACTGATCCCCGGTGGGGAAAAAAAGCAAGTCACCAAACGGGTCTATATACCATTCAAAACCGTTCCGTTGCAAACGGCGTATGCTTGAACCTGAACGCCATGTATTATTACGGAGATATAGACATGCTTGATCAAGCTTTTGTGCATGGATTCCAGCCGCAAAACCTTTCTGTCGGAGGTGGTCTCCACTTCGGCTATCTCATGCCTTTAGGACGCTTCTGTAACTGGCGCTTTACGCTCGGAGCTGGTTACTTACATGGTAATGATAGTTCTCGCTATACAGTCAAAGATGCTATAAAAATTCCTGCCGGAAAGGGTAAATTCAGTAGTGTGTTCGGAGAAGCCAACGTAGGTGTTGAGTTCTATCCGTTCCCGCGTGCTGGATTCTATCTCTATGCAGGTCTTGGCGTGGCGGTAAGCTATATTACTTATGATTTTTATAAAACTTCCATCCCCGCAGGAAATACAGTCAGCGTACTCCCGATGTTGCCTCTCGAAATAGGTTATAACTTCTATTTGGGCAGAAGTGTCTTTCTCGGCATCTCGGTTGCTGTCCATCAAGGTCTTATGGATATGGGACATGCAAACTTGGATGCTTGGCCGCTTGACAAGTCATCGGTCTTCCAATGGGGAGATGGTTACTTCCAAATAGGTCTTTCATTATCTTATCGCTGGCATAACTGCGAAGTGTGTCGAATCGCAAAATGGTAAACAAGCACAAGATAATCAACGACCCGGTCTTCGGTTTCCTTTCTATTCCGAACGACCTCCTCTTCGATATCCTGCAGCACCCGTACGTGCAGCGTCTGTCGCGTATTAGACAACTTGGCTTGAGTAACTTCGTCTATCCAGGAGCAATGCATACGCGATTCTTGCACTCTATCGGAGCAATGCATCTCATGCAAGAAGGCCTCAACTCTTTGCGCAATAAAGGTGTGGTTATTTCCGACGGAGAGTCCACGGGCGCCATGGCAGCTATTCTACTGCACGACATCGGACATGGACCTTTTTCGCATGTGCTGGAGCATACATTGGTTGATGGCATTACGCACGAGGAGATTTCGCTCCTTATGATGGAGCAAATCAACTTTGACTTGTCACCGAAGTCTGAGCAACAACTCTGGACCCAACGACCATTGGATCTTGCAATAGCAATATTCAAAGACAAGTATCCGCGACACTTCTTCCACCAACTCATCTCAAGCCAATTGGACGTTGACAGAATGGATTATCTCTGCCGTGACTCGTTCTTCTCTGGCGTTCAAGAAGGCAGAGTGGCAAGCGAACGATTGCTCAAAATGCTCAACGTTGTGGATGACCGACTCGTCGTGGAATATAAAGGTATTTACTCTGTTGAGAAATTCCTCGTAGCACGGCGTCTTATGTATTGGCAGGTCTATCTGCACAAGACCTCTGTCGCAGCCGAGCAACTACTCATTAAAATTCTTCTCAGGGCGAAAGAATTGGCGGACCGCGGCGTTGACCTCTTCTGTGCGCCGGCCTTGCATTACTTCTTATATAATCATGTGTCGAAGAAGGACTTTGCGCTTGGTTCCGAGGCAATGAAACAATATGCGCTCCTTGATGACAGCGATGTCTTGTCTGCGATCAAAGCGTGGATGTCCTGTGACGACAAAGTGCTCGCTTATCTGTCTGCTGCTTTCACCAATAGACAACTCTATCGTGGACGCATCTTGGCTGAACCGCTGACAGATAGTGAGAAGGCAATGCTCGAACGCCATTATGTACAAGTGCTGGGTATTGACCCTGCCGATGCGCATTATTTCTATGCCGAGCACGTTTCGACCAGCAATACCTATTCCGAAAAGGATGACTCAATTGATATCCTCTATAACGATGGAACAGTGAGAGATATCGCTTCCGCAAGCGAAATACTTGACCTCAAAACGCTTACGCGTAAACCACATAAACTTTATTTATTCCAGTTTAGAGCATGATAGAATTCAGTGCACAACAAATAGCCGCACTTTTGGGCGGAACAATCATTGGTGACCCGAACCGCAAGGTGTCGGATGTGGGACCGATTGAGTCTGCACACGAAGGACAACTCTCTTTCTTGTGTGAAGAGAAGTACCTTCCGCAGCTCGAAACGACCAATGCATCCGTAGTACTTCTTTCGAGTGGCTTACGAGACGCTGCCGAGACGCTGCCGACTCGCTCCACTATCATCGTGGTCGAGAACGCTCGTGCCGCAATAGGACAATTACTGCAACTCGTAGCCAAAACGCTCAATCCTGCAAAACAAGGTGTGGAACAACCGTCGTTTGTCGCTCAGGGAGTGATAGTTCCTGAGGATGCGTATGTTGGCGCATTTGCTTACATCGGTAAGAATGTGCAACTCGGAAAAGGCGTGCAAATATATCCCAATTGTTATATCGGAGACAATGTCAAAATTGGCGATAACACCATTCTTTATTCCGGCGTCAAAGTGTACTATAACTGCGAAATTGGTAAAGATTGCATCCTTCACGCTGGAGTCGTAATCGGCGGAGATGGTTTCGGTTTTGAACCCGATGCCAATGGAGTGAACCAAAAACTGCCGCAGATAGGTAATGTTATTATCGAAGATGATGTTGAAATAGGCGCCAACTCAACCGTTGACCGTGCAATGATGGGCTCAACACGCATCAAGAAAAATGCCAAGATTGATAATCTGGTCCAAGTCGCGCATAATGTAATCGTTGGCGAGAGTTGCTTCCTCTGTGCGCAAGTAGGTATTGCCGGCTCCACAACTATTGGGGACCATTGTATCTTTGCTGGACAAGTTGGAGTAAACGGACATATTGAAATTGCTGACCACTGCGTATTTGGCGCTAAAGCCGGTGTGCATTCCAATCCTCGCAAACCGGGATTCTATCAAGGCGCTCCAGCTTTTGATGCACTCGCTTGGCGTAAATGCACAGCCGGATTTAAGCAGCTTCCGGACATCATGCATAGGGTATCCGATCTCGAAAAACAACTTAAGAACAAAGAGTAACATGAAGCAGCAGACCCTTAAAACGGATTTCACCCTCTCAGGCAAAGGCCTGCATACAGGTATTGTTATCACGGCGCATTTTTGTCCTGCACCGGAAAATCACGGTATCCGTATCTGCCGCGTAGACCTGCCTGACCAACCGACGCACTCGGCACTCGCGTCTTACGTTACGCAAACCAGCAGAGGTACCGTGCTCGAGAATGGCAAATGGAAGGTGTCAACCGTTGAACATGTACTCTCTGCGCTTTATGCTCTCAATATAACTAACTGCCTCATTGAAGTGAATGCTCCTGAAGTACCCATCCTTGATGGTAGTGCCAAACCGATTGTGGATGCCGTGCTACAAGCTGGTATCCTTACCCAAGAGGCAGAAGCAGACGAGTGGGTGGTAACCGAGCCCTTGTATTTTGATAACGGCAAAGGCTGTAAGATGACCATCACACCTTGTGATAGGTATGAGGTGATCGTGGATGTTGATTATCCGTCGCCAATCTTACACCTACAACGGGCTGAACTAACCGACCTTTCCTCGTTCCAAAAGGAAGTGGCGGAGGCGCGTACCTTCTGCTTCCTGCGTGAGATAAAATGGTTGCTGCGGCTCGGACTTATCAAAGGCGGTGACTTGAATAACGCACTTGTAATATACGATAAGAAAATGTCGCAGCGGTCGCTCGATTCTATGACTGATAAACTCAACCAGCCGCATATCGATGCATCCAAACTTGGATACTTAAGTCCCCTTAAGTATGAAAATGAACCGGCGCGACACAAACTGCTTGATGTCATTGGGGACTTGGCTCTTATCGGCAAACGCATCAGGGGACGTATCGAAGCAACCTGTCCGGGACATGGCTTCAATACCGCTTGCGCTAAGCAAATATTACAAATCATAAATTTGAAATCATAAATCATAAACAATATGATATCTCCATTAGCCAGCGTTCACGCGAACGCAAAAATCGACGAAACAGCACAGATAGGACCTTTCGTCTTCATTGATGACGACGTGGAAATTGGTGCTGGCACCATAGTTGATGCCAACGCAACTATCTGCGCACACACACGCATCGGCAAAAACTGTCACATCTTCCCATCTGCCGTTATTGGAGCTATTCCGCAGGACTTAAAGTTCCATGACGAACTGACTTACACCATAATCGGTGACAACAACGTCTTGCGCGAGTGCGTCACTATCCACAGGGGAACATTCTCTAAGGAGAAAACAGTTATAGGTAACAATAACCTCATCATGGCATATTGCCACGTGGCGCACGATTGCGTTCTCGGAAATAATATTATTATGTCTAATATGACCCAACTCGCGGGTGAAGTGGTGGTGGACGATTGCGCCGTTATTGGCGGCGGAACACTGGCGCACCAGTTCAGTCACATCGGCTCTTATGTCATGATACAGGGTGGAACTAAAGTGCTCAAGGACGTTCCTCCGTTTGTTACGGCAGGACGCGATCCGATTATGTATTGTGGTCTCAACTCTGTTGGATTGCATCGTCGAGGATTCTCCAACGAACGTATTGAAGCGATACATGCCATTTATCGCATCCTCTTCCAGTCCGACCTCAATGTATCGCAAGCGCTCGCGCTTATAAACGAAACTATCCCCGAATCCGAGGATCGCGACTATATCGTTAACTTTGTTAAATCATCGCCACGTGGCGTCATAAAAGGTATCTAATATGGACGAAGAACGTAGTCTCAATTTTATTGAACAAATAGTAGAAAAAGACATTGCTGAAGGTGTTAACAACGGACGTATTCAAACTCGTTTCCCGCCGGAACCAAACGGTTATCTACATATCGGACATGTCAAAGCCATTTGCATGGACTTCGGTATCGCTGAGAAATATAATGGTATATGTAACCTCCGCTTTGATGATACAAATCCGGCCAAAGAGGATACCGAATACGTTGAAACTATTGAGCGCGATATTGCATGGCTCGGTTTCAAATGGGGACAAATATTCTATGCCTCCGATTACTTCCAGCAACTCTACGACCTGGCTATTCGCTTCATCAAAGAGGGCAAGGCATATGTCGATGAACAGACACCCGAACAGATTGCCGAACAAAAAGGTACACCTACGGAACCCGGTGTAGCTTCGCCGTATCGCGACCGTCCTGTTGAGGAAAATCTCCGACTCTTTGAAGCTATGCAAGCCGGAGAAATTGAGGAAGGAAAAATGGTGCTACGCGCAAAGATTGACATGGCGCATCCTAATATGCACTTCCGCGATCCGATTATGTACCGCATCATCACGTCGCATCCGCATCATCGTACTGGTAGACAGTGGAATGTCTATCCTATGTATGATTTTGCACATGGACAATCCGACTACTTCGAAGGAGTTACGCACTCTATCTGCACACTCGAGTTCGAAGTGCACCGTCCACTCTACGACTATTTTATTGACCAATTCTCCGGTCCGAACTTCTGCGGACTATCTCCTTACGGACCTGATTATCGACCTAAACAGCGCGAGTTCAACCGACTTAACATAACTTACACGGTTATGTCCAAACGCAAAATGTTGCAATTAGTACAGGAAAAACTCGTAGCCGGTTGGGACGATCCGCGAATGCCGACAGTCTGTGGACTGAGACGCCGTGGTTATACACCATCTGCTATTCGTAACTTCATGGACCGCATCGGTTATACCAAGGTCGAAGGAATGATTGACCAAGGCTTGCTCGAGCACACTATCCGAGAGGACCTCAAAGAAACTGCTCCACGTGTTTGCGCTATCTTTGATCCCGTTAAACTCGTCATTACCAACTACGAAGGCAACGGCGAAGTGCTTATCGGTGAAAATATTGACGGACATCTTGAACTTGGAACTCGGGAGATGCCTTTTGCACGCGAATTATATATTGAACGTGGTGACTTCCTTGAGGAAGCGGACAATAAATTCTATCGCCTTTCTCCTAACGGACGTGAAGTGCGACTCAAAAATGCTTATATCATACAAGCTACTGGCTGTGAGAAAGATGCGGCAGGCAATATAACGACCGTTTATGCCACCTATGATCCAACGTCCAAGTCCGGAACAGAAGGCGGTAACCGCAAAACAAAGGCCACCATTAACTGGGTGGAGTGCAACTCATGTCTGGATGCCGAAGTGCGTTTGTACGACAGGCTCTTCTCTGTTGAGAACCCATCTGCTGAAGAGGGCGACTTCCGTGATCTGCTCAATCCCGAAAGCCTTATCGTTAAGAATATCAAGATTGAAGGCTCGCTCCGAAACGAACTTCACGAACCGGTTATCGTTAACGGCATAGAGCAGGAAAACCACTACCAACTCCTTAAACAGGGATACTTCGTTGTGGATCCGGATACCAATGCCGAGCACCTCGTACTTAACCGTACATGTTCGCTTAAAGACAATTACCTCAAATAAGGTATGAGAACCCGCATCTTCAACGGAAAGGAACAAATCTTTTGCGAATGGCGCCGCCGATGGGTGCGCCTCACACCCGAAGAGTGGGTTAGACAACAGTTGCTTCACCGTTTGGTGGAGCAACTTGGTTATCCTGCATCTCTGATTGCCGTAGAAGCACCGATTAAGGTCGGAGACTTGCAAAAACGTTGTGACGCGATTGTCTATAACAACGCTATGCAACCTCTTATGCTCATTGAGTGCAAAGCGGAGTCGGTTCCGCTCACTCAAAAAACACTCGACCAAGCCGCGACGTATAATCGCAAACTCAGAGTGCCATATTTACTCCTTCACAATGGGCCGCAAACGGTTATCGCATTTGTTGATGACAATACCATTAAATACATAAACGCAATACCTCTGTACAACCAATTATAACATGGAAACAATCCTTACGCTTCAGGAAAATATTGATACGCCGACTTTTTATGGCGTCAATAATCAGAACTTTATATGCCTCAAAAACCAGCATCCGGACGTACGTATCGTTGCGCGCGGATACCAAATAAAGGTGTCTGGCTCTGACGCCGCTGTTAATAAATTTGCGGCTAACCTCCGAGCAGTTGAGAATTACTGCGCACAGCATAACACACTAAACGAAGAGCAAATCCTCCAACTTATTCACGGTGAACGTCCTCATGCGGTGGAGCACGATAACTTAATCCTCCACGGCGTTAATGGTAAACCCATCTTGGCGCGTTCAGTCAATCAGAAACGCCTTGTTACCGAGTATGACGATAATGATCTACTCTTTGCTATTGGCCCTGCAGGTTCGGGTAAAACATACACAGCCATCGCGCTTGCCGTTAGAGCTCTCAAAAACCGCGAGGTAAAGCGCATTATCCTCTCACGACCCGCAGTCGAAGCAGGCGAAAAACTCGGATTCTTACCTGGAGATATGAAGGAGAAGATTGACCCATATCTACAGCCACTTTACGATGCGTTGCAGGATATGATTCCGAGTATTAAGCTCAACGAATACATGGAAAAAGGCGTTATCCAGATTGCACCTCTTGCTTTTATGCGCGGTCGTACACTCTCTGACGCCGTTGTCATTCTTGACGAAGCGCAGAATACTACCGCATCCCAACTCAAGATGTTCCTTACACGCCTCGGCATAAACGGTAAAATGATTGTCACAGGTGACCTTACCCAAATTGACCTGCCTGCATCGCAGCACTCAGGACTGCGCGACGCTATCGAGCGCCTCGCTAACATCAAAGGTATAGCTACCGTCGAATTTAATCAGAAGGATATCGTCCGCCACCCGCTTGTCAAACACATCGTTGACGCATACAAATAATCGCTAATACATTATCGCTCCTGTAACACCCGCCACTACTACAAGTAGAATAGGGTGGCTGAGCACGTCTATTACCCGTACCCATCGCGGATTCTCAATATGCAGTGGCTTTTTCAGCAGAGGCAACAGACTGCATATACCCACAACTGCGCAAAGCACGTAACTCGTTGTGTCAATGAAACTTTCTTTGTTGCAGAGACGATATGCCGCAAAAGCAATCAAGCACACAACGGCGATACGTATAAATCGCATCACTGCCTGATACACCTTGTTGTCTGCCCACTTGTCGCGTATCTTCATGTAAATGGTGCAGACTGTAAGCATGATTATCAAACTCGGAATTACTATCGCTACGGAAGCAATAAGGCTGCCCCACACGCTGCCTGTCGCTGTGTAACCTACGTAGGTCGCGCAGTTCATGCCGATTGGCCCCGGAGTAACTTGACTTATACCCACTATATCCAAAAACTCGGTCTCTGTCATCCAACCGTGGTTGGTCACCTCTATCTGTATCAAGGCGATAATGGACATGCCGCCGCCAAAGCCGAGCAGCCCTATTTTCAGAAATGATATGAATAACTCCAAGTAAACCATTAACTTTATACTTTCGTTGCCAAGCGAATAACAGTTGCCCCTATCAATGCTACAACGGCCGGACGAACACCTTTAAACACACTCTCTACTGCCGGCAGATTCTTGTACTGCGTAAAGAAAATGGCAATTGCCAAAATACAAATAATCGAAGGAAGGACAGCACCAAGAACTGCAGCCATGATATAGGCCCAACGGTGTTTGCCCTTGCTTACGCACCAGCCTACAAATATAGCCGTATTTACAGCAATTAGACCAGGTGCAGCTTGGGCCAAAGCCAACATGTTCATGAACTCTTTTTCTTCAACCCAGTGCAGCTTATCCACTATCTCACGCTGAACTAAGGTGAGTGTCACGTACCCGCCACCAATAGTGAATGTACCTATTTTCAGATACACCCAAAATAGCTCGAAAATCTTCTTAAAATCGCTCAAATTACTCGATATTCGCCGTTAGCCATTTGTTGCTGCTCGCGCAGTTGTTGTTTGATGAACTTGGTCATCATGTTTATGGCAGGGTTATTGTGACCGCCTTGAGGAATAATAACGTCAGCATAGCGCTTACATGACTCAATGAATTGTTCGTGCATCGGTTTCAGCACTCTGACATAGCGTTCCATCACGGCTTCTACAGTACGACCACGCTCTACTATATCGCGCTTAATAACGCGCACTAAACGGTCATCGGCATCCGCATCTACGAACACTTTCAAATCCATCTCATCGCGCAGTTTGCTATCGCGAAGTGCCATAATTCCCTCTAATATTACTACCTCTTTCGGCTCGATATGTACGGTCTCTTTGGAACGTGTGCAGGTGATATAACTGTAGATAGGCTCTTCTATACTCTTGCCTTCACGAAGATTGTGGATATGCTCCTCAAGCAACTTCCAGTCAAATGCATCCGGGTGGTCGAAGTTGATGTTCTGACGCTCTTCCACAGGTACATTACTCGAATCCTTGTAGTAAGAGTCTTGGTGCAATACAGCCACTTCGCCTTTTGGAAGGCGTTCAATCAGTTTCTTAACAACAGTTGTCTTTCCTGAGCCGGTTCCGCCGGCAATACCAATAACAAACATATAAATAGTCTTTTTCGTTATGCAAAATTCTTCACATCTTCCTCCGTGATCTCATCCCCTGCCAGAATAATTAATCGTTCTATCACATTCCTCAATTCACGGATATTACCCGGCCAATCGTGTTGCTGCAAAGCCTCAATAGCCTTAGGAGCAAAAGTTTTTTCTTTCCATCCTTGTTCGGCGCATATTTGGTTGGCAAAGTACTCTGTCAACGAAGGAATATCTTCCAAACGCTCACGAAGTGCCGGTACGCAGATAGGTATAACGTTCAAACGGTGGAAAAGGTCCTCGCGGAAATTTCCTGCTTTGATTTCGTTCGGAAGATCCTTGTTCGTAGCTGCTAGTACGCGTACATTCACTTTCGTTGTCTTGTCAGAACCAACACGCGTTATCTCATTTTCCTGAAGTGCGCGAAGCACTTTGGCTTGTGCAGCCAAACTCAAGTCGCCTATCTCATCAAGAAAAAGCGTACCGCCGTCAGCCTGTTCAAACTTACCGGCTCTGTCTTTTACTGCTCCGGTGAACGAACCTTTCATGTGACCGAATAACTCCGACTCAATCAACTCCGACGGAATGGCTGCACAGTTCACTTCCACCATAGGACCATTCGCGCGAGACGATTGTTCATGAAGCAGATGCGCCACAACTTCTTTACCTGTACCATTCTCGCCCGTAATCAAAACTCGAGCTTCCGTGCCGGCCACCTTGTTTATAATTTCGCGCACGCGCGTGATAGCTGCCGAATCTCCAACCATCTGGTAGCGCGCACCAACCTGTTTGCGAATTTGTTGTAATTCCTCTGTCTTTTCCTTCAATTCCGTGCGTACACTGCCATAGGCAATAGCATTTTTCGTCATTTGAAGCAGACGGTTCAGGTCAAGTGGCTTCTCCATAAAATCCCAAGCCCCTTTCTTCATCGCTTCAACTGCCGTCTCTATATTGCCGTGACCGGATATCATAATCACAGGACAATGCAACTGGGATTTTTCCAAAAACTCAATGCCGTCCATACCGGGCATCTTGATATCCGTGAAAACAAGGTCATATGAAGTCTTGCCCACTTTAGCCAGACCTGCATCACCCGTTTCTGCCACGTCGACCTCGTAATCCTCGGTCTCTAATATCTCCTTGAGCGTGTTACGAATTGCACGTTCGTCATCTATTATGAGAATTTTTGCCATCTCTCTTCCAAATTTGCTGCAAAGATAGAAATAATTTTGCATATGTGCAAAAAAAGTTGTACCTTTGCGCGATTTTTTGTGAAAAAGTGCTCAACCACTTACAAATATTGAACTACCGAAATATCCGCGAGGCTTCCTTGGACTTCTCGGATAAACTCAATTGTTTTATTGGGCTTAACGGGCAAGGTAAAACCAATTTGCTTGACGCTATCTATCTCCTTTCTTTCACCAAATCAGCCTTCTCATCGTCTGATAGTCAGAATATTACGCATGGAGAAGAAATGGCAATGGTGCAGGGAACTTATGGAGACGAAACTTTTTCTTGCGGCATCAAACGGGGTGTGAAAAAATCCTTCCGACGCGGAAAAAAAGACTATAAACGCCTCATTGACCACATCGGCCTTATTCCCTTGGTAATGGTCTGCCCGCAGGACAATCAGCTCGTCGAAGAAGGAAGTGACGAAAGGCGTCGCTTCTTGGATGCCGTTATTTCTCAGCAGGACAAACGCTATCTCGAGAACTTGACTCAATATAATGCCGTCCTCAAACAGCGAAACGCACTTCTCAAACAACTCGAAGAGCAGGAGCAACCGGACTTCTCTTTGCTCGAGATTTTCGACGAACAACTCATCGAACCCGCACAATATATCTTCGCTGCACGAAGCCGATTTATCGACGATTTCCTGCCCGTTTTTCAGGAAGTATATAGCGCAATTAGTGGGAATAAAGAGCAAGTTAAACTGCTCTATATCAGCCAGATGCAAGACCGTGACTTGGCAGAGGCTTTCCGTCGTACACGCCAGCGCGACCTTATCCTCGGATGGACTTCGCAAGGCATTCATAAGGACGAACTCGAGATGCTCATTACAGATGGAGAAAACGATTATCCACTCAAGCGCGTCGGCAGCCAAGGACAGCAAAAAACCTACCTCCTCGCTATGAAATTGGCACAAGCGCTATATTTAACAAATTACAAATCACAAATTACAAAAGGAGAATATCCCATTCTTCTTCTCGACGATATCTTCGATAAACTTGACTCCGAGCGCGTCGAACGTATCGTGCATCTCGTGCAGTCCGATCGCTTCGGCCAGATTTTCATTACCGACACCGATCGCCAGCATTTGACTACCATTCTCAAACCCGACGAATCCGCCAAAATCTTCTACGTGGAAAATGGTGTAATTACTACTTCTATTAACCCATCGTAAGTAATTGTAAATGCGCAAGTTATACATCACAATAGTATTATTCATTATTCATTATTCATTATTCATTACTCCTGCTCGGGCGGAAATAACCTTCCGCGGCGCGTGGATTGCTACAGTTGCCAATATCGACTGGCCGTCAACTGGCTCTATCGGCTATCCCGCCACGCAGCAGCAAGAACTCACAGATATCCTCGACAGTCTGCAATCCATCGGCATCAATTCCGTCATTTTCCAAGTCCGCCCAACTGCAGATGCACTCTATTGGTCTGAACTCGAACCATGGTCGCATTGGCTTACTGGCATACAAGGTTACTGGCAGGATAACGGCAGCCTGCTTGCCGGAATAGATGACCAATACGACCCGCTCGAATTTATCGTATCCGAAGCCCATGACCGAGATATGCAAGTCCACGCCTGGCTCAATCCTTATCGCGTCACTATCAGCATGATGGACACGTCACAACTTGTCGCGAATCATATCATGAGACTTCATCCCGATTGGTTCTGGCAGTACGGAGAACAATGGTATTTCGAACCCGGACTTGACGAAACACGCCACTGGATTTGCCTCGTCGTTGAAGACATCGTTTCACGATACGACATCGATGCCATACACATGGACGACTATTTCTACCCATATCCCAAACCGCGACTTCCTCTTCCCGATAAAGCATGTTTTGAAGCACATCCAAGAGGATTTACCGATATCCGCGAATGGAGACGAAATAACGTTAATATGGCTATCCGCGACATCTCCAAAACCATCAAAGCTACCAAACCCGACGTTGAGTTCGGTATCTCTCCATTTGGCGTCTGGCGCAATAACACCCGAGACTCGCTCGGTAGCGCTACCACAGCCGGACTGACCAACTACGACAATCTCTATGCCGATGTGCTCTATTGGATTAGAGAAGGATGGATTGACTACGTCTGCCCGCAACTCTATTGGCATATAGGCAATCGCGCTGCCGATTATAATACACTTGCCCATTGGTGGGCACAGAGGGTGGACGAAGCCAATCTCGAATACGCAAAAAAAGCTTTCCGTCGCCTAACTACCGAAGAAATCGTTCCGCCTGCTTCGCGCGACGATATCATTCATCCTTCGCCCGTGCCTGTAACATTCTGCAAACTCTATATCGGCATGGCGCCTTACAGACTTGGTAGCGAAAAAGAAGCTGCCGCTTGGCGTACCGGCAATGAGATTGACCGACAAATGAAAATCAACCGCACTATCCCGCAAATAGAGGGTGAGTGCTTCTATTCCACCAAACCTCTTCTCCGCAACCCCCTCGGCGTCTGCGACACCATCCGTAACTACTACCTCCCGTAACTACTACCTCCTGTAACTACTACCATCCGTAACTACTACCTCCCGTAACTACTACCTCCCTTAACTACTACCTCTCCTAACTCGTCCAGATGCATCCATAGCATTAACACAGGATTAACACAGGATTAACACAGGATTCGCGGTACGCTACAATAAGGCTCAAGTGTAATGTGCCCCATTTTTGGATACTTTAACTAATTGTTAATCCCAAACTCTCCCACAACCTATTCTTCTTAATACTTATTAAATTGCTATGTTGTATAACATAGTTTGTCATTTTTTCTCCTTTTTATTTTGCGTATTTGCCAAAAAATATGTACCTTTGCACGCTTAATTATTTTGCGTCTTTATGCACAGTGTTAACCTTGAACAAATAATTATTATCATGAATAAACAAGTTTCTATCCTCGAAGGTCTTAAGTCTTTTATCAACTCATCCCTTCACAAAACCTTTCTCCTATTTATCTCCTTATCTCTCACCACCTCCCTCTGGTCAGCAGATGCCTCAATCACTTTTAGTGCAAAATATTCTTCTAATACAGTGGTAGATGAGACTCCTATTACTATAGTCGATGGTATAACGGCAACTTTTAATAAACGATCTGGGGGGACTGCCACACAATACTACACTAATGGTTCCGCTATAAGGTGGTATGGAGGAGGAACTTTAACAATCACATCGACCGTTGGTAATATTTCTGCTATAACTATTTCGTATACTCGAACGGATAATAGCATATCTGTAGATGAAGGAACATGGAGTACTCCTAATTGGACAGGTGATGCCGCTTCTATCGTTTTTACGCAGGATGGAACATCAGGACACTTGCGAATTAGTGCAATAGATGTCACCTATTCCGGCGGCAGCACCAAAACCTTGGAGTCAATTGCTGTGCAAACGGCACCAACGAAAGTAACTTATTTTGAAGGCGAAACCTTTGACCCTGCAGGATTAGTTATTACACGTAACTATAATACTGGAGATCCGGATACTTATACCTATGGTGGACATGAAAGCGATTTTTCTTTCTCGCCTTCAACCTCTACACCTCTAACAACGAGTAATACTTCTATCACCATTACTTACGGAGGTAAGTCTACTACACAATCCATTACTGTTAGTGCTGCTCCAACTTACACCGTAACTTGGATGGCTAATGGCTCACAATTCGGCTCTGCACAAACAGATGTGGCGGGAACGGCTCTTACAAATCCTGGAACTCCCGCTTCGAGTATCTGTGATGGCTCTAAAGTCTTTGTAGGATGGACTGCCGATGGTACATATGCCGACCCGTCCGATGCTCCAGATGATTTATTCACAAGCTTCAGTGGAAAAACTATTCCTATTGGCGGTACAACGTACTACGCCGTCTTCGCAAAAGCTGAATCTGGTGCAGGAACGAGTGTAAGTGACACTTTGACATACGATATGATAGGTGTTACTGGAACCTCTTATGTGGATTGGAGTAATAAATCTCATCATTCAGATGCAAAATATGCGGGAATGACAGCGGGGGGGAATAACGCTATTCAGTTGCGCTCGAATAACAATAATAGCGGTATCGTTACTACGACTTCTGGTGGTAAGGCTACGAAGATTGAGGTGGTTTGGAATAGTAATACTTCGGCTGAAAGAACAACCAATATTTATGGAAGCAATAGCGCATACGAAAGTGCTGCTGATTTGTACAATTCATCTAAACAAGGCACTTTGTTAGGAACTTGTGTGGAAGGAACTTCTACGGAACTAACTATTGACGACGAGTATGAATATATCGGAATTCGTTCGGCAAGTGGGGCACTATATTTGGATACAATTATTATTTTCTGGGGAGGCGGTGTTTCATATTCCGAATACACAATCTCCTGCGGACCATCAGTATCTATCACTCCTAATTCCTTGACAGCAGAACGACCAAATACAGGAACTGCAAACGTAATAGCTACCGCAAATCTGTTCACTCCAGCTTCCTGGACTTGGGGAACTTCTGATCCTTCTGTGGCTACCGTCTCAGGTAATGATGCCTCGGCAACCGTAACTTATAATGGTTCTGGTACTTGTACTATTAGTTGTACTGGCACACAGGGTAGTACTTCCGCAACTGGCTATTGTACTGTCACCGTTCCACAATCCTTTACCATCACTTTGGTTGATAATGGTACAAGTACTGATGTAACTAATCGCGTTGCAGGCGAGGTCTATACATTACCTTTCGGAACATCCTCTTGTCCGGATTATACGTTCCTCGGCTGGGTAACATCAAACTATACAGATGGAACAGCAACTGCACCAACGGGAATCGTAAAGGGTGAACAAACGCTAACAGAAGCTACCACCTATTATGCAGTTTATAGTTTTGAAGACAAAGAAACAAAATCATATTCTCCTATTGATGATCCCTCTTTACTTGTAGAAGGTGCACATATCGCCATATATGGTAATAATCCCAAGTTAAAGTTCAAAACAGGTGGAACAGCAGAAGCTTATACCGAAACTATAACAACATCAACGGTGTTAACGTCAATACCCTTAGATGAATTATGGACAGTGAAACTGACAGGATATGACGATTATCCTCATGCACTATACAATGGATCCCAATACGTATCTGCCGCTTCGGTTGCGAAAAATGCGCTAGTCACTTTGTCTGATGAGGTTGACATGTGGAACATACGGACATCTACTGCAACTGTGTCAGGAACAATGCAAATTGCATACACAAGTTCTTTAGATTTTGAATTATATAATGGTATGGCGCAGTTATATGATAGGAACGCCTCTGCGACTCAAAACTGGATATTGTTGGAGAAATACGCAACTACTTATACCCAACAACCTTCTTGTGGACCAACTATTAAAGCAGAAGGAGAACCTTATATAACTTCAGCAAATGGTTTAACTATCCAAGCCGTTGACTCTATTGATGTCAAAGGTACTATGCTGACAGGTGCAAGTACTCTTTATGCGACTTCTGATAATATCAAGTTTACTACTACGCTGAAGAGTAACACCATTACGGATGGTAAGATTACTACAAAGTTGGCTATCAAATATACTCCGAATTCAGCAAATGTAGCTGATGAAACGGCGACCATTACGCTAAAAGATGACCGCGATTTGGCAAGCACAACAATTACCGTTCATGGTCGCTCACTACCTGAATCCTTTGTTATTGTGGCGAAAGACGCTTCGGACACTTGGCGCGCAGTTCCGGCTAATATGCCGGAAGCCAGCACATATACTGGTATCCCGACGGATGTGGATAGTGATTCAGATCCTGCAAGCGCAGACAGAACAGCTATAAATACACACTACTCCCTATCTACTGCCTGCACAACACCCGCTACGGGAGCTTCCCATTCTCGTTACGATTCAGTGCCTTGGACAGTTCGGTTCGTCGGAGATGAAGGAAAGTGCTTATATGGTGCAAAATCAGGAAACCAAATATATAATGGTGTCAATGTATCTACGGCCAAACAACCTTATGAATGGATTCTGTTGACAAATGATAATGAGACTTATTTTATCAAATCTAACAATAACGCCAACGACCGTAGTTTATGCATGAATACATCTAATCAAATTGGTCTATATGCTACGGGAAATAAGGAATTCCGTATTCTCCCTTATACCGAACGTTGTTACTATTTTGCTCAACCAGTCAATATGGGAGCCGCATCAATTAAATCGGAAAGTGTCAAAATCTTGTTAGATTCCATCCCTTATGCTAAACAATACCAATACAAGGTTAACGACGCCGCTTCATGGGAAACGCTGCAATTGAGCGAGATAGAGTTCGTTAATCCGTCTGGAAGCAAACAAGTCCGTGTGCCTGTATCAGGGCTAACACGTGGCGTGCAAAATACGATTCTCATCCGTGGAACAGATACTTCTGTCGATGATGCAGACCTTTGTGCTCCTAACCCGGGTGTAGAATATCAAGTGACAACAACACAATGTGATTATGTTGTTAATTTGGGAACACCATATCCATCTTCAACAACTGCTACCATTTCGTGGACTATGGATGGATTCACTTGCAATAATTTCATCATCCGTCTATATTCTGATGAAACTTGTACAACTCAGGTGGGAAGCGATATTACTGCAACCAAATCTCCACATGTGGTTACCGGCTTGACGGAATCAAAACAATATTATTACCGAGTGTATGCTGCTGAAACAGGTGTTGATGCTCCTGGATGTCCTTCGGCAATTGGCGAATTTATGACTAAGAACCCTAATGTGGAAATTATGACGTGGCATCCGCAGCAAGTGGATGTTGCTGTTAATATCAGCGGAACACCTGTCATTATGTTGTATGACGAAGTACAACACGGAAATGAAGGTAGTGGTAAAATTGCAGACGAAATATTCTTCTCAAAGTACTTTGAGGCTTCCTATAACGTAAAATTGTTGGGTATCTTTAACGGAACTCCTGATACTGTAGACTTATCCGGTTATCAATTGTGGGCAACAACAGGAGACGCCACATATGCTGACTGGTCCAAAAAAGAAAATTTCAATCAACTTATAGTGAAGTCAGGACCGACTGATAAACTTCCCATGCAGTTGGCGCCGGGTAAGGAACTTATAATTTATTCTCAACAACGCCCTGATTATGCTGGTGATGTAAGTATATTAAATTGTGCTAAGGAGAGCCCTAAATCCGGTTTTGCAAATTATTATCGTGTAGAATGGTCAACTAAAAATAATCTGGCTTTTAATGGCGATGATGCAATTGCTTTGTATCGTATTGCAGACAGCAGAATAATTGACCTAATTGGCGCTGGTGATGCGAGTGGAAAAAATGGATCTGCTAAAAAATCTATGTCGTGGAATGATTCGCCAGGTGGTTGGGGAACAAATTATGGTACTGATACTTTGGGTAATAAAGACTATCCTCTATCTACAAACCGTTGTCTTCTAATACGAAAAAATATAGTCTTCTCGGGATATAATTCAACCAATCAAGGTGCGAACAATGCCGTTGACCTGAATACTTCTGACTTTGTAACTCTTGGTGATCATGATGGTATTGAAGGAGAGTGGTTCGGGGAGCAAATTCCTAACGTTGATGCAGAAGGACATGATGACCATGGTGTGGCAGCTTCCTGTGCCGGTTTTGAATGGGTAGGTAGTTACAACTACACGGATTACTATAAAGCCTTCGAGTTGAAAGTTGACTCTACACGACTAGATACGGTCGGCATCAACGATGATGGAACGTACCGTATTCCGGTAGATACATTGTATAAAATGTCATGCTCTAAGCTTAAGGTACAAGTCTTTGCAAATTCTGGTGATAAGAAACCTGCCGCTGAAAATATCTACACAGTACCTATTATCGTCTATGAAAAGAATACTAATACAAATGATGTTATCTTCACCAAGCACGGAAATAAGGTGTGCAAGGAATGTGATGTCATTGTACGTGATGGCAAAACACTATCTTCTGCTACCGCAGGTGTTGATTCGTTAGGACATATTACGATTTATGAAGGTTCTAAATTAGACCTAACAAATAAGAAATTAAATGCGGCTTCCCTCACCCTCCGTGCTAGACAAGATGAAGTGTCATCAGCTTATATACCAAATAATACGCAACTTGCAGATGTAAACGGTGATGGCGGTCAACCGAATGTGTACTTCGAGAAGTATATCTCTGATGAAGACTGGCACTGGATAACCGTTCCTTATCCTGTGAATGTGGCAGAGATTACATTTACAGATAATACTTCTTGCGTCTATCGTACCGACTATTGGATTAAGTGGTATGATGGTGAAGCACGTGCAGACAATCCTTCACAAGCAGATGGACGCAACTGGAAACATCTGGATCCTTCAACAACTCCGCAGTTGTTACCAGGTGTGGGATATATTGTTGCAATCGCTGACCAGAAAACCGTAACAGGCAAGAATGGCAGTAAACGTCAGTGGAAAGCACTCCGCTTCCCAATGGCCGGATATGATGAAACAAGTCCAAAGAACGTCGCTGTTAAAGCTTATGGCGCAGGCTCTGATTATGCTGAGCTGAAACCAAACAATAAAGGTTGGAACCTCGTCGGCGATCCGTATTTGAGCTATTACAACGGATTTAATGCCGCTACTCCGCTTCAAACAGGTAAACTAGAGGTGTTCTATGATTCGGAGGGATTACCTTATTATGATTATGATCCGGAAACTACATCTCTGTATTATGTCACTATCCCGCAAAATGGTGGTAAATCGGAATATTCTCAAGAATTGGTAACGGCTACCGAATTACCTCCTTTCACCTCATATTTCGTGCAAATTGCGGGAGCTGTTAAAAACGAAGAAAAAAGCGTTATGTTTAACAATAGCGGTCGTAAAACAATGATTCAACAACGTTATACTGATGATGAGGAGAAAGAGGAGGCTCCGGTATTCGTCGGTATACAATTGTCGAATTCTAAAAACGAAATAGATAACACGGGCTTATGTATCCATAACCAATATGCTCAGGGCGTATATGAAGTAGGTGCAGACCTTTACAAATGGAAAGGAACAAAGTTTACTGAATACACAAAACCAGTATGCTTCTCTATGTCGGAGGCTGGCGAGATGGCCTTTAATGCTTTGTCTGAAGCCGAAGCCGCACGCACAAACGCTGTACCATTAAGTTGCTATACATTAATGGATGGGCAATACTCCTTCAAATTGAACGAAGCTTACGATTTGAGTCGAGTTGAGTCTGTGATATTATATGACGCGCAGTCAAATATCTATACGGATATCACTCAAAATAGCTATGAGTTCAATTCAACAGCTTCTACTGAAGCAATAAAAGATAGATTCTATGTTAGCGTCACTATCCGTAAAGAGCCAAGTATAACAACTTCATTCGGCAAACAAACAATAGGGAATAACAAGGTTATAAAGTTTGTTACACCGGACGGACATTTACACATTGCGCGAGATGGCGTAATCTATGATATACACGGACGTATTGAACAAATAGTAAAATAATCAATACAAATAAAGAACAAGTTTAATCACTCTCTAAATTTTGATTATTATGCGTATTGATATTTTAAATAATATGAAGGCTATTATCAAATCGGAGCAAAGACGTTCCACACGCCGTTGGTTTATCTTCGCAGGAATAATCCTTGGCATTGGATATCTCTTTATCCTTTTGTCCACTTATATGTTGAAACCAAGCGATGCCTCCGATCAAGCTGCAGTGAACCAATATGAGGGTAGCGTAATACGTGTGGATGCCTTTGTCGCTCCCTTACCTTCCAAACATGCTTCAGGTAGAATAGTTGCCGCATATCACACTGACTATCGTCAGTCCGGACTTATCCATCATGAGGTAGAACCGGTCAATCCTACTGCTTCACAATATGGCAATCACACTTCAAACTCTCAACCGATTAAAGTTTATACAACTTCATCGGCAAAAGCGCGTAATCTGGGTGCAGGAATAAGTTCTGGTTCAGGAACATCAGGAACAACAGTACATGTTTCTTCCTCCGTACCTTTCAGCACTTCTACATCTAGTATGGTGATGTCAACTGCAGTATGGACTTCGTCTCGTTCCTTGTCTGCTAAGAATACGTTGGCCGCAGAGCAACAATTACTTGCTGACAATAGCGCAGATGCAATATCTCATGTTGGAAAAATTAGACGCCTAAACGGTGAAGATGATGATGATAACCCTCTCGAACCGATGAAAGATCCTGTACCGTTAGGGGACGGATTGTGGGCTTTGCTCATCGCCGCAGTTGCTTATGCCGGCGCCGTACTTATTCATCGTAGAAAACAACAAGCTAAATAATCGTATGCCTAAGAAAAAGTCACAGATATTACTTATTATCGGTCTGATCATCCTTCTTGCTGGAGCAATACTCACTTTCACTCCGTGGAAGGAATATGCGAACTATGTACTTGTTGCAGGATTGCTCATCATCGTTGTAAGAGGCTCAATGAAAGCACGTGAGGACCTGCGCGATAAAGATAAAGAAAAACCGCAAGAATAAGTGGCACACAAAGTGGATAATGACATATTGATCCCTGAAATGGGCGCCCTCCTCCAACAAGGGAGGGATGTCCGTTTTACTCCTTCTGGTTTCAGCATGCGCCCTTTTATAGAAGGCGAACGGGATACCGTCGTCCTAAGAAAATGCGCTACCTTCCGAGTGGGAGATATTGTCCTTGCCCAAATCCCAAATCTCCAATCTCCAATTACCAATCCTCAATATGTTTTGCACCGCATTATCGCTATCAATGACAAGCTTATTACGCTCCAAGGCGATGGTAATCTTCAAGGAACGGAGCAATGTACTACCAATGATATCTATGGCACGGTCGTTCAAATATACAAACCCAATGGACAGACCAAATGCCTTACGCGAGGAAGAATCTGGTTCTATCTCAAACCAATTAGAAGAATATTACTCAAAATATATCGCAAACTGCTAAAACTTCAAAATAACACATTATGAAAATTAAGAAAGGATTTAAACTCCGTCCAATTGGTGACGAGTGGATGCTGCTCGGAGAAGGCGCTGATCAAGTCAACTTCGACAAAATGATTACCTTCAACGAAACAGCAGCATTCCTCTGGCAGCAATGTGAGAAACATAAAGGTGATGTTACTGCCGATATGATGGCTGATTGGCTCTGCGACGAATACGATGTTACACGTGACATCGCTCTTGAGGATGCCAAACTTATTATCGCTGACTGGATTGAAATAGGAATAGCGGTTTAGGATATCTCTCCGAAGTAAGTCGTCGTCTGACGAAGCACATCCAAACGACGTTTGTACATTTGATTATATTGGTCCTCTAACAGAGGATCATTGTCCAATATCTCTTTCGCTGCACTGCGTGCAATATCTAATATTTGTCCATCTGTTACTAGACTCGCAATGTGCAAATCAAATGGTAATCCTGATTGCTGAGTACCTTCCAAATCGCCTGGACCGCGTAACTGCAAGTCTGCTTCTGCAATGCGGAAACCATCATTGGTAGCTACCATAATATCCATGCGCTGACGAGTATCCTTACTCAGTTCCAGCTTAGTCATCAGCACGCAATAACTTTGGTCTGCACCGCGACCGACACGACCGCGCAATTGGTGTAATTGACTTAAACCGAAGCGTTCAGCATTCTCAATAATCATCACACTTGCGTTGGGAACATTAACACCTACCTCAATAACGGTTGTAGCAACAAGAATCTGCGTTTCGCCACTAGCAAAACGTCGCATTTGTTCGTCTTTGTCTTTGGCCTTCATTTGTCCGTGAACCATCGAGATACGATAGTCTGGAAAGGTCTCGCATAATTCATTATAACCGTTCTGCAAATCCTTCAACTCCAGATCCTTGTTCTCTTTAATCAAAGGGAAGACCACGTATACTTGTCGCCCTAAATCAATCTGTTTGCGGATAAACTGATTGACGCTGGCCTTACGCTGAATAGAGTAGTGCACCGTCGTAATAGGCTTGCGGCCGGGAGGTAACTCGTCAATTATACTTGTCTTCAAGTCACCGTATACTGTCATCGCTAAGGTGCGTGGAATAGGGGTTGCCGTCATAACAAGTACGTGAGGCGGACGAATGTTCTTAGTCCATAGTTTAGCACGTTGAGCCACACCAAAACGGTGTTGCTCATCTACAATCACTAAACCTAAATTCGCAAACTGCACCTCATCCTCTATCAACGCGTGAGTACCTATTAATATATTAAGTGAACCGTTACGCAGAGAATCGTGCAAGAGCGTACGCTGTTTCTGCGTTGTTGAACCCGTGAGTAATGCTACGCGGGCAATCGGCTCTCCGCCTTCTTTAGGCTGCAACATCTCATGCAACGTGGAGTAATGTTGATTAGCGAGTATTTCCGTAGGAGCCATAATGCATGCTTGATAGCCGTTATCTACCGCTAATAGTGCGCATAGTAATGCTACCAATGTCTTACCGCTACCTACATCTCCCTGGAGCAAACGGTTCATCTGTTTGCCGGACTTCATATCACCCTGAATCTCACGAATAACGCGCTTCTGAGCATTGGTAAGTTCAAAAGGAAGTTGCTCGTGATAAAAACGATTGAAGTGTTTACCAACAATTGGCATAAGAAATCCCTCGTTATTCTCCCGTCGCTTCATTTGACGGAGAATATGTAACTGGATATAAAACAACTCCTCGAACTTCATTCGTTCGCGGGCCTTCTGCATAACAGCGGTATTGGGCGGGAAATGCACATTTAGGATAGCATCCCTTCTTCCCATTAAGTGGTACTTGTCCAGTATGTCTTGACCAATAGTTTCAGCCACTCCGTGTTGCACATCCGGCATAAGCGAGGCCATAATGTTGCGTATCCCTTTGGAGTTTAGACCTATCCGCTTCATGCCATCAGTTGTGTTGTAGTCAGGCTCAAGACCTTGTAACATCTGTGGCTTGACCTTAGACATAGGAGTTAATTCCGGGTGGACGAAATTATATTGGTGGTTGTAGCGAGTCGGCTTGCCGAAAAGAAGGTATTGAACACCTTTCTCTAATTTGACGAACTGGACTCCTCTAAACCAAACTAACTCAATCATATGCTGTCCGTCCGTAAAAGTAGCACTTAACCGTTGACCCTTACCGATACCCACCATGTGCCACTCTGTCACTTCACCTATAATCTGCACAGCCGTATCTTCATCGACAATCTCATGTATCTTGTAGAACTTACTACGGTCTGTGTACTTATATGGAAGCACTGTTGTCACCATGTCGAGCGCAGTGACAATGTTCAACTCTTTACGAAGAGTGTCGGCACGCTTGTTACCGACACCCTTACAATATCCTATATCTTGATGAGCTAATTCCACTTATTGTAAACGGAAGTTAACAGGAACTGTATATTTCACGCGAACTGCTTTACCGCGTTGCTGACCTGGCTTCCAAGGCGGCATGGACTTAATAACACGAACTGCCTCCTTATCCAACGAGGGATCGCCACCGGAACGTACAACTTCAACATCAACAATCTTACCATCCTTATTTACTACGAACTGGCAGATTACACGACCTTGGATACCGTTCTCTTGAGCAATAACAGGATACTTAACGTTCTCACTCAAGTACTTGAACAAAGCTTGTTGACCACCGGGGAACTCTGGCATCTTCTCTACAACAACAAAGACAACCTCTTCTTCTTCTTCCTCTTCCTGAACCTCTACCGGAGCCTGAATTATCACTTCGGTGTTCTTGTCATCCTCGGTGTTAATTTCAATTTCCTGCGTCTCAACGTCGTCTTCAACTACGTTGAGTACTTCAACCTCTTGTACTGGAGGAGGTGGAGGTGGAGGAGTGGTTTCCTGACTGGTCTGTTGAATCTCGATTTCCTCTTCAAATTGGAAATCCATATCAGCCACTTCGTACTTCGTAACTTCACGCTCCGTCCATTCTAATGCGACGTAGCACAAACTGAGCACGAATACAAAACCTAACAAAACGTAGGTCAATTTCTTGTCCTCAAGACTCGCTTTTTGTGATTTTTTGACTTGCATATGGCGTGTTGTTTATATTCCTATATACCAAAAGTGGGTGCAAAGATACAACATTTTTCTTGTATGTGCAAATTTTTCGAGTTTTTTTTACAAAAATATTATTAAATTTGGCTGTTTGTGAAAACTTTTGTACTTTTGCAGCCGCTTATGATAGCTAAGTTGTTGCAACATAACAAGTGGATGCTGACATATCTGTTGTGGATGTGTGGTTTGATTATTGTGTATTCAGCATTTGTTTCAGATCCTGATGACAGAACGGACTTGTTGGTGTATAACTGCTTATTTTCAGGACTTCTTCTTTTATTGTTTATTTTTATAACGGGGTGGGTTAGAAAGGTCGGATTGATACTGTTTTATCTACTTGCTCTTTTTCCCTCTTTGATAGAAACAGGATGGTTTATCATAGACCAAAGTGTATTGATTCGTAACCAGTTATGGGCGATATTTGCCACTAATCCTACCGAAACGGCTGGCTTCTTGTCTATGGTACAATGGTGGCAGTGGATTTTACTTGTGTGCTATTTCGTGGTCAGCGTAGTTTTACTAATATTGGCACTACGGGAGAGTAATGAACAAACGAAATATATATCCTCAGCTGTTGCGAGTGTGTTGGTTCTTTCGCTCTTACTTATTCCCGGCGTGCGTTACAATGTGCCCTGCATTAATTTCTATAACAGTTATCGTGGCTTCAGGGCTGAACTGCAATTGGCTGAGGCTTTCCTGTTTAATCGTCAAAATCTGGACGGACTAGTAACAAATGATATGAAAGATAGTACGGCTACCATTGTTGTAATTATTGGTGAGAGCCTCAACAGAAAACACTGTTCGTTGTATGGCTATTGCCGCCCGACAAATCCAAGGTTAAGCAAGCGCAACGATATTACTGTTTATCAGAATGTACGATCGGCTGACTTTATGACGCAGACCGTCCTGCAACAGGTTCTGACTTTTACAACAGACGAAGACCCCGAAGCACGTTGGAATAAACCTACCTTGCCGGAATTGTTAAATGCTGCAGGCTGGCATACCTATTGGTATGACCCGTACGAGGGGAGAATGAATACCTCTAATACGACGCCTACAAGTTTTCAGGCTATTGCAAAATTGTGTACTACCTTCCACCTTAGCGGTGAAGATGAACAATATGACGAGGCGCATTTATTACATTTGGATGAGGTGTTGCGTGATAGTACGTCGACCCGCAAGGCGATATTTCTGCATCTTATCGGAAATCATTTTCCTTATGATCGCCGCTATCCGAATAGTTTTAACTATTTCGCAAACGAAGATATTTGTTCACCTTATGTAAATAAGTTGTCAAAAAAACAAATGGATGTCATCAATGCTTATGATGATGCTGTTCGATATAACGATTGGTTGATTGACAGTGTGCTTAATCGATTAAACCAACAGGATGGCAGTTGCGCGCTGCTCTATTTCCCCGATCATGGAGAAGAAGTCTTTGACTACGATTTGTATGCAGGTCGCTCATATAATCATATAACACGTAGTCTTTATGAGATACCATGTGTTTTTTGGCAGAATGCTGATTTTGCGGCTGCTAATCCATTATATATAGATGCCGAGAAATCTTACTGCACCAGTGGCATGATACATAGTTTGTTGGACTTGTTTGGAGTCTCTTATGCAGAAAAGGATACTTGTTGTAGCCTATTTCGTCAAGGGTGCGAGATAAATAATGACTAAGATAGCTGACATATGGTCTAAACAATCCGTAAGGAATATCGGTAAACTCCTTTCAGCGAACATTATTGCTCAGGTAATAGGTTTGCTCGTCTATCCTTTGCTCACTCGGTTATACACACCAGAAGACTTCGGATTGATGAATCTATTTACATCTATTGGCGGAGTGCTTATTTTAGTTTCGACACTGGACTGGCATAAAGCAGTTGTACTACCGAAACACAATGAGGATGCTGGAGCTATCGTGCATTTATCTTTGTTAACTATTGGCGTACTGACAGTTGTTATTCTTCTTACTATTCCTTTTTCACAACCAATTGCTAATTTGTTTAATACGCCCGAATTGGCTACTTATTATTGGTTGCTGCCTGCTTATGTGTGTCTAATGGGTATATGGAATGTACTCAATTACTGGTTTATTCGTTGTAAAACATATGATCGTATTTCCGGTTATCAAATATCGCAATCACTCTTTTCTGCTGGTTACAAAAGCGGTTTCGGTTTTATGGGCTATTCAGGCGGAGGACTCATTTATTCATCCGTGTTGTCTCCTCTTTGTTCGTTGGTTATTTCCATATCTCTATCGGTAAAAAAACACCTTCTTCCTCTGTTCTCGTGGAATAATGATGCATGCCGTCAAATGGCTGCCACGTATAGTAACTTCCCTAAATTTTCATTACCGCATAGTTTAATCAATAATATTGCCGGACAATTGCCTGTCCTATTGCTCACACCTTTTTTTGGTCAGCGCTTAATTGGTTTCTGGGGAATGGCGCTACTGCTTTCTTTCTCGCCGATTTCGATGATAACCAATGCTCTTTACCAGGTATTTTATCAAGACACTACCACGAAGGTTAATTCTGGTAAATCGATAGCCCATGTATATCGTCGTTTTACTACTTGGTCCTTTGTTGTGATTATTCCGTTCTTTACAGCACTATGGTTTATTCTTCCTTGGCTTACGCAGTGGTTATTAGGGGATGAATGGTACGTAACAGGTGAATATATTCGTTGGCTTTTGCCGTGGTTGTTGTCTAGGTATTTATGTGCTTCCACCGGCTATTTGTATGATGTGTTCTCCAAACAGAAAATCGGGCTCTATTTTGAAATCATTATCGCGGGTGCGCGTCTTATTGGTTTAGGTGTCGGTATCTATTTCCATGATTTTGTCCTCGCCATTGCGTGCTATGCAATAGTGAGCGCCATTATCAACGGCGTACAATATATATGGCTAATGAGTTTTGTGAGGCGATATGAACAGGAACTCGCTATTTGAGCTTTTGAATAAACTGAACAAAAGCTGCTTTTTGTGATTCCCAGTTGTATTTTTTCTCTGCTAATTGCCGATTGCGCTTGCAAATTGCTTTGTATTTTGCAGGTTGTTTTACTAACTCGCAAATCATGGCGGCGGCTTGTTGTAAGTCGTTTGGTAGGACGAGTGAATCCTCTATGATTTCCGGAACGCCTTGACAAATAGCTCTCAAGTCTGAATAAATTACCGGACGGCCTGCTGCCATATAATAAAATAGTTTGATAGGTAAGCAACGTGTATTTTCTGCATCCGCATCACGCAAATCAAGGAATATGTCGTGATGGGATATCTCAGAGCAGAAGTCTTCAAAGGAAAGATTGTTGATAGTGGTCAATATAATCTCCCAGTCTGGAAGTTCGGTTTCACAGATACGCACTAATTCGTGTATTCTGTTATAGCCTTTTTCTGCTGTTTTTGGCCCCGCGTAGAGTAGGCGCACTTGTTGGGTTAAAGTTGGAGGCTGGGTGTGCTGAATATAATGCAGTGAAGGATAATAGGGTAACCACATGTATTGTTTCCACGGGAATAATATCCGGAATGGACGCGCCTTATAGAATTCACCAAACAGGAACGCATTTGCACTCCAACCAGCCCAATAATTAGCAGCTAATAAAATCAACCATTTAAATGGTCTAAGCCAGCCTGAAACACTGCGTAGGTTCTTCTTGGATGGATACCATTCAGTTATGTCGTACACCATTGTTACGTGTGAAGGTAATGCTTTTCGAGCCCGCCACAGCGCAACAGGATTGTCGCAAATAACGACATCGGGTATATTACAGATATCCGTCGCAGTAGAAGCAAAGCAACAACTATGCCCTGCCTCTTCTAAACTACGCCATTGATGATATTTTACCCGGTCATCATTACGGCTGTGAGCTGTTTGGAAAAAGAGAATATTCATCTGTATTTTCTGTTGCGTAGCCAACTAATGAACATGGCGAATCGGAACCACCATTTGTAGTATTTCTCGATGCTGTAGTAAGTGGCTGCGGTCGGGCCGAATTGTTTGTAGTGCTTAGCTACACCGCTTATCATACTGCCTTCAAAATCAAAGGCTACACCTAATTCACGAGCCTGTTTGATGGCCTCCAATACCAATAATGCTCCTGCACCGGATTCTTTATAGTCTGGGTCATAGCATGGCATAAGGTAATACAAACGGCACTTGTCCCAAACGAGCAAGGCTGCGGCGTAAGGTACATGATCCGCATTGCAAACCGTAACAATGCACGATTGGTGGTGTTTGCGTAGTTTTTGCTCTAATACAAGTATAAACTCGCGGGAGTAGGAAACTCTTTTATTCTGCTTATGTAAGCATTGCGCGTGGAATAGGTAGAACTCTTCCGCTGTGATATTTTTCTCCGCATGCAACGACAATGCCTTTTGTAATTGGCGTTTCTTATTTTTGGAAAACTGGTCTATGACCTTATCCAAATCGCTTACATCGTCAATTCGGAAGGTAACGCGCTCTTTTACTTTAAATCCCAGTGATTTGAATAACTCCGGACACGGACTGCCAATTGGGAACTGCTGGTAGTAATAGTGCAATTTCTTTTCCCCCAGTTGTGCTGCGATGTCATTACAAACTGATGTCAGTTGTTCTGCCTCAAACTCCTTGGTTTCATCTAACCATAAACCGCTAATCTGCGTTTCTTGTGGCATGTCAATCCAACGCATCCACCATTTGCGGCATTCCATATACGGCATCGCGGCAATAATTTGCTCTCCGTCTTTGATGAGGATAACATCCCATTCTCTTCCTGCACAAACGGCATCCATCCACCATGGTTGCATAAAAATCGGCATGTTGGGTTGGCTCTTAACCCATTCGCTATATAACTCTTTGTTTGACATAGTCGTATTATCTATTGTTCTTCGCTAATTTTATTACTTCTTCCGCAATGCGACGTGCTGAGTCTGTCTGCGCCAAAGTTAAAATATTGGTGTGAAGACTCTTGAGTTTTTTGTCGTCTTGTATCAATTCCACAGCCGTATCTACCAATTGTTCCAAAGCATCTTTATCGCGCACAAGCACTGCTGCGTCTTTGTTCACCAACGCCATTGCGTTATGCGTCTGGTGATCTTCCGCTACGTTGGGCGACGGCACTAAGATGCAGGGCTTACCTAACAGACATAATTCCGAGATAGAAGATGCACCGGCACGAGAAATAACAAGGTCCGCCGTTGCATAACGGTCCGGCATGTCCGAGAGGAACTCACGAATCTCTATCTTGGAGTTACCCGATTGCATATCTTTATACTGTTCGTAGTAAACTTTTCCTGTTTGCCAAACCACATTGATGTTTGCAGCAGCAAGTTTGTCCAACCCTGCAGCAATCGCTTCATTGATGGTGCGTGCACCGAGAGAACCGCCAATGATAAGCAGATTCTTTTCGCCTTTTACTTTGTGCGCCTTGCCTTGCGTCAAGTTCTGTCGCACAGGATTACCTGTGAGAATAATCTTTTCAGCAGGGAAGAAACGCTCCATACCTTCATATGCGACGCAAATCACTTTAGCATCATTTTTCAGTAACTTGTTGGTAACTCCGGCAAAGCCGTTTTGCTCTTGTAGCAAAATAGGTACCCCCATTCGTGCAGCCACTCTCATCGCTGCTCCCGAAGCATAACCGCCTACGCCTACACCTACATCGGGACGAAAGTCTTTGATGATTTTGCGTGCCATACGCATAGAACGCATTAAGTCAATCAGTACAGAGATATTCTTCCATGGCTGCGCACGGTTGAAACCACGTACAGGCAGACCGATAATCTTATAACCTGCTTGCGGAACACGTTCCATTTCCATACGTCCGAGTGCACCCACGAAGAGTATTTCGGCTTCTGAGTCCAATTCACGCAAAGCGTTTGCAATACTAACTGCGGGGAAGATGTGACCACCAGTTCCACCGCCGGAGATGAGGTATTTCATGTTATTCTAATGTTATTTCCGGCACGTCTTCAAGGGATTCTTGAGTTGTTTTATTCTGTCGCTCTGACAGTTCGCGTTGTTCACGGCTGACAGACATAATAATGCCAAAATATGCTGAGGTGATGAGTGCGGACGTTCCACCGCGTGATATAAGTGGAAGTGGTTGACCTGTAACGGGTCCGAGACCTACCGCCACCATCATGGATACTAATGCCTGACACGTGAGCATAAGGGCTAAGCCCATCACCATCAGTAAGGCCGCGTAATCTCCAAAGCGGCTGGATGTTAGACATGCTCTGAAGAGAACGGCCATGTAAAGGAAAATAAGGAAGATGGCTCCAAACATACCGCTTTCTTCCACGATAATGGCAAAGATATAATCCGCAAAAGCTTGCGGAAGGAAATCACGCTCCTGACTATTACCGGGTAGTACACCGAGTGGAGACTTGCCACCACGTGCCACCGCTACTTTGGCGATAGAGCGTTGGTAATTATCATCATTCAGTTTGAACTCGGCTGATTCCTGATGGTGTTCAGAGAAAATATCATCTATACGTCCCACCCACGTAGTAGCGCGTTTGAAAGGTCCGCTTTTGATGCTTTTTCCTTGTCTTACCCAGCCAAACTCTACAACAGCATAGCCGGCAACGAGTAGCACAATAGCTATGCCGATAACGGATAATATGTACTTCCATGGAATACGTGCCAAGAACCAAAGGATAAGCACAATGCCACCCAATAGAACAGCCGTCGAGAGGTTGCCGGTCATAATAGGCAGGGCAGTTGCTGCAGTCAAACCCAATGTCCAGAAGAAATATGTGCGTTTATCTTCTTCGGTACGAATACGCGAGAGTAAGTCCGTAACGACAATAATGAGTGAGAGTTTGGCTAACTCGGAAGGCTGGAAAGTGAAACCTCCTATTTTAATCCAACGGCTGGCACCATTGATAGTTGCTACCAAAGGGTTTCCCGGAATAAGCATACTCCATAAACAAAGTAATGAGATAGCGAGGAAGAAATACCCTCCCATACGTATATACTTACTCGGAACAAACTGCAGGAAAAAGGCGACAACAATACCTGCGCACAAGAAAATCATTTGCGAGGCCACCGGCCCAAGAATAGAGTGGCGTTCGTAAACCAGAGTGCTACCAGCCGAGAAAAGGGCAATAACTGCCACTATAGCAAGTATAATGTACAGCACCCAGTAGGTTTTGTCAATATAACGCAGGTCAAATCGTTTCATAGTTTGCGTACAGCGGCCATAAACTGTCTGCCGCGATCTTCGTATGAGGTGAATAAATCAAAACTTGCACAACACGGCGAGAGAAGAACGGTATCTCCTTCTTTAGCTGCGTGATAAGCGCCTTGTACGGCATCATGCAAATTGTCAGTATCGATGATGTTCAGTCCGAAGTTACCGAAGTGCTCGCGGAGTTTCTCATTGTGCAGTCCCATAAAAATGAGCGTGTGGCACTTTTCTTTCACGAGTTCGTCTATTTCGGAGTAGTCATTACCTTTATCTTTTCCGCCGAGAATAAGAACAGTAGGCGTCGTCATGGCTTCGAGTGCATACCAACAGGAATTGACGTTGGTTGCTTTGCTATCGTTGATGTAGCGCACACCTTTAACAGTAGCTACATATTGCAGACGATGTTCGACACCTGCAAATTGTTTAAGAGACTCGCGGATAACATCGTTCTTAATGTTAAGTACTTGTGCTGCGATAGAAGCTGCCATTGAGTTGAGTTGATTATGTTTGCCTTCTAAAGCCAATTCGGCAGAAGGCATCTTAAGTGGTTCGCTTGCTTCTACCACTAAATCATTGCCTCGTATGTACGCTGCATTACCTTCATTGCCAAACGGATAGAGTGTAGCACCTAATGACATTTTGCGTATTTCTCGGTCAATAACGGGATCGCCAGACCAGTAGATAAAAGCATCATCCTTCGTTTGGTTTTGGGTGATACGGAATTTTGCGTTTACATAGTTTTGAAACTCGAAGTTATA
>CACXYM010000014.1 GCA_902771935.1 uncultured Bacteroidales bacterium | reverse complement strand
ATTTGTAATAGTTTTGCGATGTTAGCGTTACGAAGTAACTCTCGCGGGTTAATAACTATCGAGTAGTCAAGCGGCCCGTAACAATGCCTTCTACTCTTTCTCTACATCGTTAAACCCAAGCTCAAGCGGTGTTTGGCGATCGAAGATCGTAACGATGACTTTGAGTTTGTGTTTATCCTGCATAATTTCGCTTACTACGCCGTTGAATCCGCTGAAAGCACCGTTGGTGACTTTCACTTTTTCACCGATGACGTACGATTCCTCGAGTGTCACATTAGCGGCCGAATCTTCGACAGAGCCGACGATTTTGTTGATTTCCGTTTGTGATACAGGTGCCGGTTTCGTGGAAGCCTTACCGTCACTAAGGAATCCGAGTACATTAGGGATGTTACGCAGGAGAGGGTAGCACTCGTCGGTAAGATTGCACTCCACGAGCACATAGCCCGGAAGCATATTGCGCTCTTTGATAGTGCGTTTACCGTTACGCAGTGCGACCACTTTTTCGGTAGGAATCAATACTTGAGAGACGTACTCTTTGAATAAAGAAGAAGTGATGAGTGCACTTTCGATGTACTCTTTGACTTTGTTCTCTTTACCGCTGATAGCGCGGAGCACGTACCATTTAAAATTGTTTTCAGCCATACTAAGAATGAATAATTAATAATGGATAATTAACATCTCGCTTAGAAGAGGCCGTAAACAAAGGTCATGATACTCTCGAAGCACCAGTCCATAAGCCAAACGACGAGTGCCAGAATAATGGAAGCTACCAGCACGAGTACTGCACTTTGGCTCAGTTCTTTAGTTGTGGGCCAACTGACTTTGTGGACTAATTCGTTGTACGATTCCTTGATATTGTCTACCAATTTCATATATGTAGATTTTTTATTCTTTAGTTTCTTTATCTCACACCAACATTCCGGCTTTGATGGTTGTCAAAGTCAGAATGGAAGCTATTTTGTAACAGCACGGAAGGCAGGAATCGAACCCACATTAACGGTTTTGGAGACCGCTCTCCTACCATTGGAGGACTTCCGTTCGTCGGAAGCGGCGATTAATGACTACGTTACTACGTAACTAATATGATTGTCGCGCTTCCTCCTCTCAAATCAACGAGCAAGTGCGCTCGTTGATTTGGCAGAGGATTTGCCGAGGCTCGATGCCTCGAGCATTTTTCCGCAAGGCTTGGCTTCGGCGAGTTGTGAAAGTAAACTTTCACTCGCCTTGCACAAGACTTCCGTATCCTAACTAATTAGTCAAGGATTTTGGTGATTTGGCCAGAACCTACGGTACGGCCACCTTCACGGATAGCGAAGCGAAGACCCTCAGAGCAAGCTACCGGATAGATGAGCTTAACTTGGATTTCGAGGTTATCGCCAGGCATAACCATTTCAGTTCCTTCCGGCAGAGTGATTTCGCCGGTAACGTCCATGGTACGGATGTAGAACTGAGGACGATAGTGGTTGTGGAACGGAGTGTGACGGCCACCTTCTTCTTTCTTCAAGATATAAACAGAAGCCTTGAACTCTTCGTGAGGTTTAACGCAACCCGGGTGGGTAATAACCATACCACGTTTAACTTCGTCTTTGTCGATACCGCGGAGGAGCAGACCTACGTTATCACCAGCTTCACCTTGGTCAAGGAGTTTGCGGAACATTTCCACGCCGGTTACAACGGATTTCTTACCATCTGCGCCAAGTCCTTCGATTTGTACCTCGTCACCAACTTTGATGACACCAGTTTCGATACGACCGGTAGCAACGGTACCACGACCTGTGATAGAGAATACGTCCTCAACAGGCATCAAGAAAGGTTTATCAACGGCACGTGGAGGCAGTTGGATCCATGTATCAACAGCGTCCATGAGTTCCATAATCTTGTCTTCCCATTCAGGAACACCGTTCAAAGCACCAAGAGCGGAACCACGGATAACCGGGGTGTTGTCACCGTCGAACTCATAGAACGACAGGAGCTCACGCATTTCCATTTCAACGAGGTCAAGCATTTCAGGATCGTCAACCATGTCGCATTTGTTCATGAAAACAACGAGACGTGGAACGTTCACTTGGCGAGCGAGCAGGATGTGCTCACGTGTCTGAGGCATAGGACCATCAGTTGCAGCAACTACGATGATAGCACCGTCCATCTGAGCAGCACCAGTTACCATGTTCTTTACATAGTCAGCGTGGCCCGGGCAGTCTACGTGTGCGTAGTGGCGGTTAGCGGTTTGATACTCAACGTGCGCGGTGTTGATAGTGATACCACGCTCTTTCTCTTCGGGTGCGTTATCGATAGAATCGAAGGAACGAACCTCAGAAAGACCTTTCTTAGCCAACACGGTAGTGATAGCAGCGGTCAGGGTAGTTTTACCATGGTCAACGTGACCAATAGTACCGATGTTTACGTGCGGTTTCGAGCGGTCAAATTTCTCTTTTGCCATAATTCTAGAATTTGTTTATTAACGTTAATAATAAAAAATTATTTATTGTTATCTTATTGCTCACCACAAGACACGCGGACATAGTATTCCTCGCGCGTGTGATAATAAAAATAGGTCTAAAGACCATCTGAGCTGATGGCGGGAGTTGAACCCGCGACCTCATCCTTACCAAGGATGCGCTCTACCACTGAGCTACATTAGCAGTCTCGTTATACGAGAATATAAGCATGTTTGAGCGGAAAACGGGACTCAAACCCGCGACCCCCAGCTTGGAAGGCTAGTGCTCTATCGACTGAGCTATTTCCGCCGATTGACGGTCGCCAATCGGCGGGAGCTTTGGCATCGGCGAACTGTAAAAGTGAACTTTCACTCGCCTCGCGCAAACCTTCCGCGAGATTATGACTCCGCGTCAGTTATTGTGGGTGCGGATGGATTCGAACCACCGAAGTCGAAAGACAGCAGATTTACAGTCTGCCCCATTTGGCCACTCTGGAACACACCCCTTCGTCGGAAGTGGCTCGGCTAGAAGATTTCCGCGACAAGCTTGGAAATAGAGCGCCTCGCACTTCCTCCTCACCGTCTTCGAAAGTAAACTTTCTTGACGGGTTTGGCATTTTATAACATTATTTCAATGTTCGTTTTTGAGCCGCTAGTCGGAATCGAACCAACAACCTACGCATTACAAGTGCGTTGCTCTACCATTGAGCCATAGCGGCAAGCGCATTTCGTCAGTCTTCAACTCGAAAGCGGGTGCAAAAGTACTGCTTTTTTTTGAACTGACAAAATATTTGAGCAAAAAAATGCTTTTTTTTCTTTTTTTTTATAAATTATGCCAAATACGGAGAGCAAAAGGGCTTCAAAAAATGGAGAAAAACGCGTCGTGTCAGGGTCAGTACAAGGTCTCGCAAAAATCTCGCAATAGTCAGGCAGTTTATAGGTTCGGATTTCGATGTTCAATCTTGAGAAAAATGAACACCTCCGGAGAGGTGCCCATTTTTAACATTATTTAACACGGATTATATTCCGAGTGAAGCTTTGATAGCCGGAACGCGGGCTTCAGCGGCAGCGGTAGCAGCCTCGTAGTCAGCCGGAGTCTTCATCTCAGCAGGTATCTCAAAGTAGAATTTGATTTTCGGTTCGGTACCTGAAGGACGTACGGAGACTTTGAGTCCGCCTTCGGTGAAGTATTGTAGTACGTTGGATTTAGCACCGAGTGCCATAACGATTGGTTTCTCTTCCCATTTGCCGTTGACGAGGTTGCGCTCAACGAGTTCTTGGAAGTCCTTGGTGCGGATTACTTTCTCGCCGGCGATTTCGGTAATCGGGTTGGTGCGGTAGTTAACCATCATTTGTGCTATTTCCTCAGCTCCGGTTTTACCAGGGCGAACGACGTTGATAGTAGTTTCACGTTGGAAGCCGTATTCCATATAGATATTCATGAGGTACTCATAGAGTGTCATACCGTTATCTTTTGCGTAGGCAGCAATTTCGCAGATGAGGCAGATAGCCGAAGGTGAGCATTTATCGCGCACTTTGTCGTATGCCATGTAGCCGAAAGACTCTTCGCCGCCACCGATGAAGGTATGCGTACCTTCCCATTCGCGGATACGGTTAGCGATCCACTTAAAGCCGGTGTATTCGTCGGTAAGGGTAACACCTTGGCGGTCAGCGATCTTACGGATGAGTTCGGATGTAACGATGGTTTTAACGATATACATATCGGGACGGAGTTTGCCCAGACGTTTCATGTTATTGATGATGTAGTAGTTGTACATGATATTGGTCTGGTTACCGTTGATGATTACCCACTCTCCTTTGTCGTTACGGCAAACGATAGCGATACGGTCGGCATCGGGGTCGGAAGCGATTACGAGGTCAGCGCCGAGTTTGGTACCGAGTGCTATACCCATCGTCATAGCCTCAGGGTTTTCGGGGTTCGGTGATTGAACGGTCGAGAAGTTGCCGTCAATAACCATTTGCTCCGGAACGACATGGATATTCTGGAATCCCCATGAGCGTAAGCACATCGGAACGATTTGTCGTCCTGCACCGTGCATAGGTGTATAAACGATATTGAGGTCTTTCTGACGCAGGATAGAGTCTTGGTCAATCATGACGGTTTTAACAGCCTCCATGAAGTCATAGTCCATTTCGCCACCGATAATCTCGATGAGGTCTTTGGAACCACCAAACTTAACGTCAGCCATTGTTACTTTGTTGACTTCGTCGATGATACCTTTGTCGTGCGGCATAAGGACTTGTGAGCCATCCTCCCAGTAAGCTTTGTATCCGTTGTACTCTTTGGGGTTATGTGAAGCAGTAACGTTCACACCGCCTTGGCAAGAGAGGTGACGGATGGCGAATGAAACCTCGGGAGTTGGGCGGAGCGACTCAAAGAGATACACTTTGATACCATTGGCAGCGAAGACGTCGGCAACTGTTTCCGCGAAGAGGCGTCCGTTATTACGGCAATCGTGACCGACCACTACGCTAACCGGTGTATTGGGTTTGAGTGTTTTGAAGCCGTTTTGTTTAGCTACTTTGAGCAGGTAATTGGCATAGCCTTGAGTTGCTTGTGCCACGATGTACTTATTCATTCGGTTGGTACCGGGTCCCATGATACCGCGTAGTCCGCCGGTTCCGAATTCGAGTGTACGATAGAAAGCGTCGATGAGTTCTGTTTTGTCCTCAGCTTCCATCATTTTTTTCACTTGTGCGCGTGTTTCAGCGTCATATGGCTCGCGGGTCCAGACCTCTGCTGCCGCCATTACTTTTTGAAGTTCTTCATTCATAAGAGTTAGATATTAAGGGTTAATATTTTAGTTATCATCAATTCGTTCACCGCATTCACTGATAGAGTATTGCCTCATTCCTCATAATTCTGAAACAGAAAATCGTTATAAGGGTAGCGCTGTATATGTATTGCTTTGATGCGCTCATACATTAGCGCTTTGAGGGCATCTATATTATCCTTGTTTTTAGCGGAGATAAAGATGCAGTCGTCTTGCAGTTTCGCCATCCAAGTTCGTTGCAGTTCGTCAAGTGAGATATTCTCGCGCTTGATTGGTGTCAAGTCGTCCTCCTCTTTCGGCGTGTACGTAAAGGCGTCTATCTTATTAAAGACCACTATACGCGGAATATCCGCGATTTGTGATTTGTGATTTGTAATTTGTGATTTATTATTTATTACTTCATTCAATGTTTGTTCGACGACTTCGTACTGTTCTTCGAAGTTGGGGTGTGAGATATCAACAACGTGTATGAGCAGGTCGGCTTCGCGTACTTCGTCGAGTGTTGATTTGAAGGACTCGACAAGGTGATGCGGCAGTTTGCGTATAAATCCCACGGTATCGGAGAGCAGGAATGGCAAGTTTTCAATGGTCACTTTGCGTACGGTGGTATCGAGTGTAGCGAAGAGTTTATTTTCGGCAAAGACCTCAGACTTAGCGAGCAGGTTCATGATGGTTGATTTGCCGACGTTGGTATAACCGACTAAAGCAACACGCACCATCTTACCTCTGTTTTGTCTCTGTGTTGCCATTTGCCGGTCAATGCGTTTGAGTTCTTCTCGCAGAAGCGCTATACGGCTGCCGATGATACGTTTATCGGCTTCTATCTGTGTCTCACCTGTACCGCGGTTTGTACCACCACCTCCTCGTTGTCTATCCAAGTGGCTCCACATACGCGTAAGGCGCGGGAGCATATATTGTAGGTGTGCCATCTCCACTTGGGTTTTGGCGTATGATGTTTGAGCGCGTTGGAGGAATATTTCAAGGATCAGTATGGTTCGGTCCATGACGCGAATCTCGCGTCGGTCTTTAGGGTTATCTCGCCAGTTGAGGTCGCGCTCTATATTACGTATTTGGCGTGGAGATAGCTCGTCGTCGAAAATGACAAGGTCTATTTGTGGTTTGTGGTTTGTGGTTTGCGGTTTGTCATTTGGTTGCTCGTTGGCGATAATATACTGTCTTATTTCCTCGAGTTTACCAGAGCCGACATAGGTATTAGTATCGGGAGAGTTGACCCGTTGAACAAAACGTTTAACGGGTTGGATATCTCTTGTATCGGCGAGAAAAGCTAATTCGTCGAGGTATTCATTGGTACGCTCTTCGGGTTGTTGCGGCGTTATAAGTCCAACTAAAACAGCATTCTCCATATTCGGCTGCAAAATTACACAAAAAAAATGACACCTGCAAATGCAAGTGTCATTTTTTCACATTTTTTATCAAAAATGCTTGTTATTTAACTCGTGCACCGTTTACGTTGTAGTGAGTATCTTTAACTTCAAGAATGAGGCAACCATTCTTAATAGCTTTGATAACTACATCTTCCGCTTTGATAGCGGTAGCGCTTTGGATAGCGGTAGGTTGTACCGGAAGGTAGTAACCGATTTCGAGTGTTTGGTTAATGGTATAAGCCTTACCCGTGCCATCAGCGGTGAGCAGAGCAACCACTTCAACCGTAGCTGTTTCCTCCTCGATATCAATATTTGTCACTGTGAGTTGTAAAGAAGCAGACGAGAAGTAAATTCTTGCTGTATCTGTACCAGCGACTCTCATCAGGTTGGAATACTCGCCATCCAGCGTTTCATCCGCGATAGTATAGGTACCAGAAGTTGCAGTCGTACTTTCAGGATAGAATACGAAGTCAATCATATCTCCATCACCTACCAAAGCGCCTGTTTCACTAATTTCGAAGTCTTTGAAGAGGAAGAGATCAAGAGAGCCATCATCCTCATAGTATTCACTATCTACATAACCATAGTCGAAAGTGAGAGCCTCTGATTCTGGTTGAGGAGTATCGCCCTTATCGCAAGTTACATCCCAGATGACGAAACGTTTGTTGGTACCGGTTGCCGTAACGGTCATCTCTGTCTCTGCACCTACATTATTCAGCTCAAGCTCTACGAGATATTGCTCCAGGTTACCGCTTTTTGTGAAGAACGGAGAATTATTAGCGATACCAGCGTCAGCTTTGAGGTCAGCAGTTGTCGGGCTGAAGTCAATACCAGAAGCAGAAAGAGTGATAGTGCAAGCTTTTCCACTCCAAGCAGCTGCCAAGAAGTAGAGCTTCGTTGCACCTGCAGGGATCGTAATGATAGCAGTACCAGGATCATTACTTGTACCAACTTTAACAGCTTTTTGACCATTTACGAAGGTTGTGTCACCACCTTGTGCTTTCACACCAGCTTCGAATTCTACATCTACAGTACCCGGGGTATAGTATTTCTCCCATACCTCACCTGAGATAGTTACAGTTGCTGATAACTCACCAGAAGAGAGGAGAACGGTTTCGTTCAAAACGTCACCATGATTAGCCTTAATTTTCACTTGGAGTTCGCCACCTGTAGCAGGGAGAGTACCTGTAGTAACGAAAGTAAGCATTGGGCTCTCTGTTGAGAAAGCGATAGGAGCAGAGAGGTTAGAAGCTTCTACGTTGATAGTAACAACTTTCTCGAAAGCCTCGTTCGGTTCAACAAGCATGTCACCTAACTCAATGTTGTCAGCATGGAGAGAAGCAGCAGCAGGGTCAGCTTCGAATGTAATAACGATAGAGGAGCAATAAGCCGCTTTACCAGAACCTGCCGAAATTTTAAAGATTCCATCTGAGCCGATATCATACGTATAACCAGAACCACTGGCATCGCTAATGGTAATACTTTTTACTTTTCCCCAAGATGCGGTATTATAAATAGTACCAGAACCCGCTTTCCCTTGGATTTTACCAGCATTATCGCCTGTACCCAAACATATGTTGTTTGATATCCATTTTACATCCATTGTCACTGAAGGATCAGCTGTTGCAACAGCAGTGGATGTTTTTTCATTGTTGTTAGGATTATAACCGCCACTTACAAAAGCAGCTGAAGTAATTGTGACAGAAAATTCCTGTACTGCGGCGAACATTGTTGTTGCGAACAGAGTTGCAGCAAGAATAGAAAATAATTTTCTCATGATAAGATAAGTTTTTTAATATTGGTAATTATTGTCTTTTTTTTCAACAACACACCGAGACTCGAGAGTCCCGATGTGTGTTAGATATTCGTTAGATATCCGTTAGTCATTAGGCTGACGATTACTTAACGATAGCACCAGCTGCGTTGTACTTAACGCCGTTGCGGATGATGAAGAGTTGTCCGTCTTCGATGACTTTCATAGCCTTCACGCCTTCAGCATTGACGTTGTTGATAGCTTGCGGTTCTTCAGTTTTTGCGCCTTTACCACCTACGAACTCAATGGTAGTGAAGTCTGCGCCATCGTATCTCTGGAGCCAACCTGAAACGGTTACATAGTCACCTGCAACAACTTGATCGGCGATGACGGTTTTATAGGCTTCAAAATTGCTCTTAACACCTGTTTCATCATTCAAATAGAATGAAGCTTTTCCATCTTTCCAAGCACCATTCTTTGCGAAACCAACGATATAGCCGGAAACTTCATATGATTGCATGGAGAATTCGCCGCCTTTAAGGTTATCCAAACCCCATTGATAAGCTTCTGCAACAGAATTGAACTTAACCGGAGTCATGTTAGCCTCGGTGTAGCGAATGCAATCGCATTTTTGCTTTTGAGCGAAGGCAGAAATTTTGTCGGTTTCATAAGTTTCGTAGTATTTCTTAAGCGTAGCAGTAACAGCGATTTTGTCACCGATAACCGGTATGTCATCAACACTAATCTTAAGTTTGTCATAGCTCAATCCATACACTTCGAACACTTTACCACCAGTGGGTTCATCAGCCATCCAAATAGAAAGGGATTTATAAACCGGCGAAAGAGGCTCCTGAATAGCAGTAACATAACCAACAACGGTGTACTCTTTTGTGTCAGAAGCGTCGATTTTAGCTTTTGCCTCCGCGCAATTGATTTCATCTGCAGCAAACATGGATGCGGACATTAAAGCCACGACAGCAAATACGAATAATTTTTTCATGATAAATAAAATTTTAAGCAGTTAGTAAAAATTGGTTTATTATAGTCCTTACGGAACATTGATTTTCAAATCCGCTGCAAAGGTACAACATTATTTTTGACCGTGCAAATAAAAAGTTGTTTTTTTTCGTTTTTTATGTTATAGAACATGTTTTTTGGGGAAAGGGAGGTAAGGGCAAATGGCGAAGGGTTATAGGCGAAAGGAAGGAAAGGGGTAGAAAAAAAGAATCGCCCCGAAGAGCGATTCTTTTCCTTATGTACGATCTAGGCTATTTGCGTGGATCGCTTACTTTCTTACCTTCGGCATTGTACCATTCATCATTGCAAATGATGTACAGATTACCGTTGACTAAGAGTTTGCGAGCAATAGTACCAGATGCATTGACGTTATTAATACCTTGCGCGTCTCCTACTGAGATAGTAAGCGTAACCTCACCACAACCGAGGTCGATTGTACGTACGTAAATACCATCTACAGTACCTACCGGAATGAGTTCAATATCATTGAGCACGTACGGCAGGTCTTCAGTAGCGATTCCGTCAGAAATTGCGAATGTCTGTTGTTCCGTCGGTTGTGCTACCAACAAGTGTAGCGTAACGATTGAGTCACAGCCATAAATCGTCTTCTGAGCTGATGGGTAATCTCCAGCGCGGCTGAGTCCGGCAAAGACACCATCATTGTATACTTCGCCTTGGCAGATAGCGGCGCGGATGAACCTACTCTCATTCGGTACATTCTTAATCTCTACGCTGATCACGCTATCGCAACCTAACGCATTCTGGATAGTATCTTTATAGATGCCATCTGCAGACAACTCCGGATATTTCTCGGAGAAGTTGTAAGTTACACCCGGGCAGAGGAATACCTCTTCCATCTCGCCTACCAAGATCGGATTAACCGTCAGGTAGAGCGTTACGATACTATCACAACCGTTCGAACCGGTCAAGGTATCGGAAACAATGGTATTCGTATAATACTTCTCACCATTGAATTCGAAATACGTACCCTGGCAGATTGTCTTCTCTACGTTCTCAAACTGTTTGTTGAGTACAGTAAGATTCAACGTAACAATTGAGTCACAAGTATTAGTACCTTGCAGTTTCTGACGGTAAGTTCCGGATTTCGGTTTTTCAATCTCGAAGTTACTTTCCATATAAGAAGTTCCTTCGCAGATAGTAGCATTGATAAACTCTTCAACCATCGGAGTGACAGTCAGAGTCAAACGAGCCAGTTTATCTTTCTCGTTTTCTTTGACATTCTGCGTGAACTTCTCATACACCGTAGTCTTACCCACATTAAGGTTATCTGCATCAATAGTAAAGTCATTGTCTGCATAATCAGTCCATTGACATACTGATGCCTCATTTGCAGACTTGGTGTAATAGTTGAGTTGAACGTTATCAAGGTAGATATAACCGGTCGAACCTTTTAGTTGCGTTACATCTGTACCGAACATAATGCGGATTACTTGACCGTTATACTTGCTCAGATCAATGAACCAGCGTGTACCTTTCTTCTTATTCGAGATAGCGCTGAACGGATAATCGCAGTCCGCGGTGGTACCCCAAACGGTTCTATTCTCTTCCGGATAGGTCAAACCGCCGTCGGTAGAGATAAGAACGAGGAAGAACACGCTATCTTCTTGAGCGAGGTTCTTGTTGGTGGTCGCCAAGTCGAAGGACAGGGCGATACTGTCAGCAGCAGCGATATCCGAGAGATCAATCTGCGGAGTTGCCAACCAGCGCTTCCAACTACCCATGATATACGATGACATGTACGGGCCGTACATATTATCATCATCAGGACTGGATTTGCGCTCCCAGCTATTGGTGTTGGTAGGTTGCATATCCTTGTAGTTATACAACGACCAGTTAGCCGGAATCGAACGTTGCTCTGTGAATTGCTCGGTGAAGCGAATTGCATAGAGTGTAGTGAACGACTTCTCAGCGAACTCAGATTGCTTTTGCTCAGAGCAGATATGCTTAATGCGAGCGAAGTACTCAGTAGCCGGCTTCAGATTATTCAAAGTATAGGTCAGTGTTTGAATCGTATCACGAACAATAAACTTGGTCGTATCCTTGAATTCCTTATCCGTACTTACCTCGAGGTAGAAGTTCTCTACGCCTTGCGGAATGGTCCAGTTGATAGTAGCCGACGTCTTGGTGACATCACTGAGAGTAACTGAACTAATCTCGGTACATGTCTCAGCATCCATGATAGAGAGTTCATCGATGTAGAAGTAACTTGTAGCTTCAGGCTTCGGAGCCAAGAAGGCAATATACTCACCACCCTTGTAGTTCTTGAGATCCAAGATGTACTCTTGCCAATAATAGTTGTTGGCGTCGAGCGAATCCTGCGTCAGGTTGCTCTCTCTCAATACGGACCATACGTGGTCATATGAAATGGTATCAACGGCAACGAAGGTCGCTAAATTGTTCGGATCGCTCATTGTACCAACAACCAACTTACGCAGATAACCATTGTTAATGGCATTCAAGAAGGTCTTGTTGGAGCTATTGAACGTCTTATTAAATCTTGCTGCACGACCGAAGAAATGGAGGATCGTACTATCACGATTAACATCCAGCGGCGGCAATACTGCATATGCATTGTAGTTCGATGTTGTGGTATAGAACTGCAAAGCACGATCGCTGGTTGCTTTCGTAGCTTCCTTTGCCAAGATAACAGATAACGTGTTCGGAGCTGCTTGCGGGAAGTACGAATAAGAGGTTCCTACATTAAGAGCTGATGTCCAGCATTCAGGAATCTTAACCGTCGAGGTACCAGCTTTCTGGTCTACCAATTTATCCGAGAAGCTCCATGTTGCGTGCTCCTTGTCGTACGGATCACAATCGGTAGTGAACTCAATCGATACTTCAGCACTCTCTTCTGTTTCGCTACATACTTTCTTAACCTTGAAGATATAGGAAGTATTCGCAAGGAGCGTATCATTGCTGTATACACGAGAGTTAACGGTATCACGGATGACTTGCGCCGTATTCTTGGTCGTTGAAAGCAGGATGGCCCATTGACCTTCACCGAGTTGCCATGAGAATTTAGCAGCATGCGCACCGAGCGAATCTTGCGTCAGACGGTTCGGAGTGTGGCATACACTACCAGCATCACGGAAACTGATCTGGTCGATATAGATAGCATTGCTGTTGCCGTACTCAGAGAGGAATGCAATATACTTACCTTCACCGATACCCTTCAACGGAACAGAGATTTCATTCCAGAACTCATTACCGGACGCATCTTCGGATGCTTTAGCTGAGCTGCTACTCAAAGCCGGCAATTGGATATCTGCCAATTCAACGAAGGACTCGATATCATCCGGGGCGGTTACATAACCGACCTTGATAGCACGCGGATAAGCCGCTGTTGCGTATGTAGCACTAGTAACAGAAGTTGCATTTCCGCTGGAAATAGTCATACCGCACAAACGTGCCCAGAAATGCAGTTCCTTGTCTTCGAGGTTACCGTTAATCAGCGGCATAATAGCATACGCACCATCGCTATTATTAGTCGAGGATACTAACGACTGGATATACAACGCACCGTTGCGAGCTACTTTCTGACGACCAAATGCCGTAGTAACAGCCAACGTTGTCGTATTAACCGTATTGAACTGCAACTTCGGAATATAAGAAGTGCTCGTAGCATACTTGCTGCCTACGATCCAGCCAAGCGGCAACAAGTTACCAGTATTAGGAGATACGTAGTTATTCTTTCTATCGAAGTCCCATGAAGCATCAGCGAGATTCACTACATAACGCGTAGCAAGAATGGTTCCGGCGGACCAATTAGAGGTCTTACCTGCTCCATCGTTGGCACGGACGTAGAAGTCATATTGCTTGTTGCTATCCAAACCGGTGATCTCCAGCGTGTCTTTGTCGGTTGTAACAATCGTCAATTCGCTCAAAGCGCCTCCGGCTGCCACATAACCAACATCTACCTTCGGAGCATTGAAACGATTCGTCCAAGTAATGGTAATCGAGTTCTTCGACGAAGCCACACCCTTCACTGCATTCGGAGCATACAGACCAACTGCTTTTTCTACATAGAAGTTGTCAATGTAAAAATCGTTAGAAGCACTTGCGGAATACATGAGAGCAATATACTTACCTTTAGCACCTGCCAGCGGTACAGAAATCTCCTCCCACCAACTGTTACCACGCGGATCTTCGTCCGTATAGATAGTATCTGCTGCGGAGAGAACCGGTGCCAACTCAAAGGCATCCAATAATTGGAAGCTCTTCAAATCCATAGGATTACTCATTATACCAATTTGGATAACACGCGCATTCGTCACTTTTTGATGACGTGAAGAAGGATCACCCGTAACAATAGCACCGTTAGGCAGGATGTTAGGAATCTGTTTGTCCTTCGTTCCGATACCGGAAGACATCTTACGTGCTTGGAAACGAACCTGAACAGTATCCAGATTAACTTCCGCGTTAGCTACGTTATCATACAAAGCAGGAAGAACGATGAATGCGCTATCGTTAGTTCCATTAGCCTGGAAATACAATGCACGTGAGTGAGTTTCATCGTGATAATACGAGTTTGCATAAACTGCCGTGGCCGCTGTCGGGTCTTGTTTAACATACGGATAGTATGATGCAGAGGTTCCCTTACCAAGACCGGATACCCAGCCTTCGTGGATCTTATAACTGGTGCTATTACCCGGAGTCATCTCTGTCGGCTCTGCCTCAAAGTCCGTGAAGAACGGATAAGCGGCAGCGCTAAGAGTCTTCATTGTAACCGGACCAACCCAGTAGCTGACATCACCAGCACCGCAGTTAGCACGTACATACAAGTCATATTCCGTCTTGGGTTGCAAACCGGAAATGAACGCATAAGTCGTATCAACCGTAACGGCAGGAGTTGTGTTCTCATCCGGAGCATCACCTTTCGGAAGTGCTACAGCATCCCAGTTAGAAGCAATCGTATCCGTCCAGCTGAAGCCTAGTCCGTTCAAGTCACGAAGAACAGCCACGGGAGCTTCCGGCTTATTACAACTTGCCTCCGGCTCTACGGACATATTGTCAATATAGAAACCATACTTGGTAGAAGTAGAATAGGTAATGTAGGTCGATTTTGCTTTCAAGACGATGTATTGAGCATCTCCAGCACCTTCTAATTTCTTTTGATACTTCGTCCATACGTTCGCAGCAGAAGTGGTGCGTTTCTCTACCATTTGATCAATCCAAGTAATAGAGTTAAGCAGAGAATCCAGATTTTCAACATTCTTGGCTACACCAATCCAGAGAGAATCCTCATAAGAACTATATGTATGGAGTTTGTATTCAAATGCAAGGATTGCCTTAGACAGGTCGGCATCGAAGCGCGGAAGTATGGTGTAAGAAGCAACGGTCTTGGAACCACCGATATACAATCCGTTCTTACCGTCTTTCTTAGCAGAAGAATAAACAGTCGGTGTGATACAATCGGCCCCTACCGTACCATCGCTGCCGAATGCTCCCCAGCACTCAGGAGCGTTTTTGGACGAAGCAGATGTATAACTATCGAAGTTCTCAGCCCATGGAATAGGACGGGATGCCGGACATTCCGTCGTGAACTTACGCCAGTTGGACCATTTACTATAGTTCTCACCGTATTTAGCGCGAACCTTTACATAATAGGTCTTGAGCATTCCAAGTCCGGTAAGCAAAGCCGAATCAGCAGCCAGTGCCACAGGAGTAGCCGCATCCAGCGTGCTGAGTTTATCAGAGAAGATATACTCATAACTGTCTGCCTTGGTGTTCTCCCAATGAATCTTAATAGCATCGGCGCCTATCGAATCTGACCAGATATCCAACGGCTCAAGATAAGCAGAGATGGAGTCAAAATAGATATTATCCAACTCTATCTTGTTGCTGTTCTCGCCAGACTCGGAGATGAACATTACGAACTGGCCGTACTCATCGTTGTAGTCGCCCATATACTCGTTAAAACGAACGGTATATGCTTCGTGATCATCCGCATCGGCGGCCATCTTGAATTTGATTACATCCAGGGGCACGAAGGTGGAGAGATCTTCCGGATTCGTGATAATACCTACCGTTACCTCATTGAGCGGATACGAAGCCGTGCTGTTCCATGCGTCGAAGGTCACTTGCAGATATTGGAGGCTATCGATGCTCAATTTACGAGCGATAGCATATGCACCATCGGTAGAAGCGGAACTATTAATAAGCTGGATGTGACCATTCAGGATATTATGGATTCCGGAACCTACGCGGTCACCGAATTTCCAACAATCAGCTGTGCTGGATTGCGAGAAGTCTTCTACCTTGCCCGAACCACCAAAATCATCAATACCGCGTGCGGTACAAACGGTCTTGAAGGCTGCCGGAGCTGACCAATCGCCGTAATTTGCGCCATCGCAGACGGCACGGATGTATGCGTAGTACTGCTTGTTTGCCTCAATAACATCGTCATCCAAAGCGAACGGATTTACTTCAATGAGGCTATCCATCACGATACTGGCATCCGGAGCTGCGAGTTGCTCTGCGGACAGGTCCTTCTTTGTTGCTACAACAAATTGCCATTTGGTAGCATCTTTCTTATACCACGAGAAGATAGCACCACGGTCGTGAATGCCCTTAACCTTAATATCAAATACCTTTTCGCACTCAGGTAATTCTTTCACTTCTACATCATCAATCATGTAATAGTGATTTGTATAAGGCTTGTAGAAAGCCAAATAGTTACCTTGACCTGCATACGAAGACAGGTTAACGATATGTTCCTTATAGTCCATACCGGTTACCGTGAAGGTATATACGGTATCAAAGGTCTTGATGTCATTCGGGTCGGACATTACACCCACATACAATGTATCGTTCACATACGAACTGATACCACGGATAAAGAACGACATTTGAAGCAATCTCAGGTCTTTCTCCAAACGAGGTAGTGCGGCATACATTGAGTCTTTGATAGACGAATAACCCAGTTGCAAGTATATGTTTCCACTATGAGCGGAACTGCTACTATTGTATGCGTGCGGATAATAATAGGTGGAACTTCCGCCTGACGAACTACTTGAAGAGTATTTAATCTGCGGAATCGTCCAGCAGTTCGGAACCTCAGGCAACGATGTATTGGTCGGAGCATCCTCGAAGCCCTCCTTATACGGTATCAACTCATACGCAGTGCACTGGGTCTTTACCGTAAAGATATCAGACGGTGCTTTCTTGGCATCCACCAGTGTCGTGATCTGATAGGTATAAACAGTATGAGGCTTCAGATTCTTAATGGTAATCTGGTTGGTATTAACCGTATCGCGGATATAGAGCTCCTGGTTCTCCCAGTTCTCCGAAACGGCCACTGCCCATTTGGTCATACCATTTGCATCCCACTTGATGGTGATTGCACTGTCTTCGGCAACAGCCTCCACATTCAGCGGCTTGATGCAACCGTCAAAAGCAGAAATCGTGACATCATCAATATTTCCGTAAGCCGTTTTGCCCTTAATTGTATTCGGGCCGTCTACCAAACGGATAGCAATATAACGTGCGTCGCCCTTGTAATTCAAGAAGATGACTTCACCTTTCCTCCAAGTGCCATCTTGAGCATCGTTATACTCTTTGATGAGTTCAAACGTTGCGGTATCTTGCGGGTCGGTCATGACACCTACTTGATAATAAGGCTGCGAATAACCGGAACCCATACCGTCTTTGTAGAAGAACGTGAACATTTTGTTCTGCACACTATCCAATTGCGGGAATACGGCATATGGGCTAAAACTATTACGCTTATTGAGGTGATACGAATAACTGCCACCATGCGCAGTGGTTTCGGTCGAACCGTTTCGATAACCGTCAGCATAGTGGAATACATGCGAGATTATACCATCTACCAAGTACCCCGATGTACTGGGATTTTGACTGGTATAATCCCAAATCTCCTCGTAACTATAGGTCGGTTTAGTCTCAAAATCCCAGGTCTTAGGTAATGCCGTAGAGGCCAAAGAGTTTGGCATCATGTACTTCTGAGCATATGACCATTCGCTTTTCTTTTCTCCATTAATTGCTTGTACATAAACGCGAATCCACTTACCTTCCATATTGGTAAGTGCTACCAAGGTGTCCTTAATAGAAATAGGAATGTTCTCATACTTAGCAAGGATGTTAGCCGGTTTGAGTTTATCTACATTTTCCGTTTTTACATCCGATACTATGAGATTCCAAGATGTAGCATTAATGAGCGTAGGCTCGACTACTATAGTAGTAGGAGTAAAATCTTTAACCTTGATATCCACGGGTCGAGCAACTTCTTTCAGGGAGCCTATAGTAACTTCGTCCACAAAGAAAAGCAATTGCTCGTCAAAATCAGCAACAAGAGCAATATACTTACCATTTCCGGTATATTTATCAAACTTAACGCGGAAGAAATCAAACTTGTATTTGTTGATTGCATAGCATGTATCTACCGGCACAAACGTCGAATAATCCGCTGGGTTGTCCATGACTCCGACAATAATACCAGAAGCATAATGCTCGGTGGATTCTCTATCATAGAGATAGGATGTTCCCCAGAAGTCCACGTAGGCATCTTGAATGCGGTCGATATCTATCTCCGGCGAAGCAGCGTATGCATACTCTCCAGCCGGGAGAGCCTTCGCATTGATAGCCGCAGCGAATTCTAAGGCAGGAGTAGCGTTAGGCGAATAGTTCTTCCACAAACTCTCCGTACGATAGTTGGTAAGATATGGAAGTGCCCTCATCGTCACACCGTCATCCTCACGCATGCTCGTACCATACGTCCAGTTCGGAGCCTGAGAAGGATTGTCCTTGTTATACGGAGCATCAAAATGCTCTACGAACGGCAATTGTACTTTGTTGAGCGTCTTGATTAAGCCGCCGACCCACTGACCTTCCAAACTCGGGCAATAGGCCTTGATATAGATATAATACTTTGTATTAATCTCCAATTTATTAAGGGATATTTGGAAATCGGATACGAAAGTATGAACAATGATATCTTTAGGATTAACCGTTGCGATATCTTCTTCCGAATTCAGTTGTACCTTAGAAACAACCACTTCAAACGAGTCAGTATCCAAGCTACCACCCCATTCAATCACAGCATCTTTACCGGATAGTGAGTTCACTCGAATATCACGCGCATCTTCGCATACGATATCCGGACGAACAATAATTTCATCCAAGACGATGCCTCGACCAAAACGATCTTCACCTTCAAAAGCGATCTGATAGGTTTTGGTGTTGTACCCATCAAGATAGAGTGTATCAGCTTGCCAGTTTGTGACTTTTTTGTCATACTGAGCAATCTGTACCCATCTACCGTCCAGTGCGGTACGATAATAAACACGTAACACATCCACATCCCCTGCACGCTGCGGTTGAGCATGCGAAAAAATCAGCATAGGTTGTGCGGTCAGTTCCGACAGATCCATAGCCGGGGTGATGAGTCGCGTTACAAAACGTTGCGTTTGCGTTGTGGTGTTCCGTAGCGCAATACGCCCCTTACCTTGTGCCGATCCTGCGGGATAGATTAAATCTTCGCCTTGCTCAATCACCCATGATTGGTCACCAAAGACGGACTCCATCGTCCAGCCTTCAGGCAAAGAAGTACTTTCCTCAAAATCAGCATGCAGCACATAGAGATCCTCCTTGGCTGCAAACGCTGCAACAGATATAAAAATCATTAGCAGCGCAGAGAATAAAGTTTTTCTCATAACGTTAAACATTTAATTTTTAATTATATTAACAGACTCTCTTAATAGAGTTTTTTTTACCAACGGATAGATATATACTACTTATTACACATACAATGTTTTCGCTCGGTTGTTACATCAAACAACATTGTCAATCGTAATCCGACACGAAGACGTTGTGCGGAAGCGCTTACTATATTTGCATCCAATATACTATTGAAACGAATATTCTCTTGCAGGTTAGCGATTGATTGCGTAGATGGATTAACATCAATTGCAGAATAATCGACAAGAGGTGTCTCGTTTCGGCTCTTAAAGCTACCAAGAGGAAAATCATACCCGACAAACGCACCTATTCGCAGATTGAACCACTTCGCAGGAGTAGGAATACGGGCGCCAATTTCTACCTCTACAGCCACTTCGTTTGTCGCAGACTTTACTTTACCTGAACCTCTATATTCATCCTCCGTCCAATAGCCATAATCCGGTGCGTTACGAATCGGTTGAATAAATCGGTCATATTCTCCTTCTGTCAACATACGCGTACGCGTGCTAAAAGTATTAAGGAGTGGTTGTACACGAAAAGCAGCCCCTACACCAAGATAGAGCCATTCGCCGAATTGGTATCCAAACTGAATAGGCACGACAAGGCGCACTTGACGTTGTTGCTCTTTATAATCTGCATAGCAATAGCGATATAACACTCGTTCACCGGTATAGTCCACTCTCTTGAATTCGTTGGAATAGGAAGGGATTGCTAATTGGGTAAGCATATAATCAGCCCCGAAACCGAGATTAAAGAAGAATCCGCCTTTGTGGAGCTCATATTGCAGATGGAATTGCCCACCTCCACCGGCAAGCATTTCGATTGGCAATCTAGATGCTGCAAAAGCATTTGCTTCCATGCCGGTGATACTCCATCCGAGCCAATGCGAGACAGACGATTTTCTATAACGCGGCGCTGCTGATGCACCAAGCACGAGCAGTAAGCATAAACATATTGTCGTTATACGCGTTTTCATCTTATCACGATTTTAGCTGTTTTATGCGTTGTGGGATTTAAACCGACATATACACCCGGCATAGGATGTTTTACTTTGCGTCCCATTATGTCGTACAGAATCCATTCTCCATACGTTGGACTCCACGTGTTTTCTATTGCTTGTACACCTCCATTATAAATAATCGGGCATGTTGCTATTGTCACTCCGTCTGACGAACGGGTCAATACAGCATTATATTCTGCGTCAAGGTCAGATTTACCTACGATAAGATATGATTCTGTTGCACCATCTATACGTTGTCCATTTCTATACCAAGTATAGGCATCGAATTTATAACCACCATTATAACGATCATTGAGCAGAGCGATGATACCTTCTTTTTGGGCTATAATAGAGGACGGATAGAGCACTTGTAATACGACAGGAACGTCCGGCGCAGGACATCGCGGTGTACCGAACCGGAGCACTGCTTGATAATATCCAGGAACTATGTCTTGCGGTAGTTCCACTACTTTCTCTTCGTTTGGAGAGAATTTATATTCTTCATCAAAACCAGCCGTTACCGCATATGACAAGAATTTTACATAAACATTATCAAGACGACCTTCTTTTACTTCCATAGGGAAGATTACTACAGAAGCATCCCCACAAACTGATATGGTATCAGGCAATGTGACAATGAGATTAGGTTCTACATCAAGATACAGCGTTACAATACTATCTAAATTCCATTTATTCTTTAGATTAACGACGTATGTTCCTGTTTGTGTGAACACCTGATCTCCCACTTTATACGAACCGCCTTGACACATTGTATCCTTTTGTTCAAAATAACGTTCATGGATATACACATGCACCAATTCCTCGCATCCATCCTTGGTATAGAGCGTATCAAACTGATACTCATTCCAATAAACCTTACCACCATACATAGAGCCGACAGAAAGATGTTCTTCACGTTCAGGCAAGCCGACGTCTTTGAGTTCAATACGTATCTGCTTCATGGCGCGGCATACAGAATCGTTTCCGTTAAGATAAGCATATAAGGTAGCTATATAAACTCCTCCCGTATCCGGATAAATATGGGTTATATATTCATCGGCCAAAGTAGATTGTGTTCCATCACCAAAATCCCATAATACGTGATCGACTCCTTCATTGTGCGTATATTCTTGCTCATTTACTTGGTTTTTATAATAAACACCAGATGTATTATGGAAGGTTACCTCGTTTTGGCAATTAACTACGCGTGAAGAAGCCTGTGCTTCTGCGACAGGGAAACGCGGAATACCGCAAGCTTCCAATGTATAATAACATTTGCTATTAGCTTGAGAAATCACATCCACATAGTACGTACACGTATCCATCGGGTCGATGGTAAATGTTTGATTTCGTGATAGTATTTCACCAGGTTTTTTCGGTAAATACCATTCATATTTAAATCCTGAAGGAGCGGTAAATGTAGTCGTTGGATTATCCTCTCCGCAGTTTAGCCCAGACATTTCGCCTGATTCACAATCAAGCGTGAAATAAGCATAGGCACCATGTGCTTCCATTTGGCATCCCGTAATCATTAGTCGGATTGTAATTGTTTTACCTACATAATCACGGAGGTTGACAGCTGTTTCAGTCCAGTCTTTCCACGTTATCAGTTCGCCACCGTATGTAGTAGATTTCCAGCCACTGGTAGTAGATGGTGAAGCGATAAAGTTCACCAAACCGCACCCATGCTCTAAGGCCATATTATTCGCCAGGATTTCGAGTTTGAAAGTTGGGTTATCCTGCGGTTCGTGCGGAGCAGGTAAGACAACAGCATACTTCACTTTGAGAATCGCCTTGTCCCCATCCGGCACTTTGTATTTATATTCGCATGCTGCGCCAAAAGTAGGAGCATATCGTCCTAATCGTACAGAAGCTATAGCGTCATCCGGTTTCGTGTTTAATGTTCCATCCGTATAAGGATCTTTTTCACCAGGAACATAATGGAGCGTATGCAAAGAATTCGCATAATCAGCATAGCCATAATCCACAACTTGTGGTTTTCCTAACGGATTTGTTTTATCACCAACACGACATGTGGCTGTTGTCAGATCCAAGTAATCTATACAACGTTCTCCTTTATGGAACATAAAGAAACTATATTTAACATACTGACCTACGCCCTCCCCATCCGAGCAGTGTGTACGAACATATACGTCATGGAATCCTTCGGAAAGATTATATAAGGTAACACGCGGTAGTGTCAAATCGGTCTCAGCATGCCATTCACCTGTTTGATAGTCGTATGATCGCATATCAAACACCGTAGCTCCGTTCTTACTCCACTCAATCGTTGCGCTGGCATCATTATTAATTTTGGTCTTGAAATTGGATGGGAGAGGACAACTTCCTTTTGTCACGATTTCAATATTGTCTATACAAGCCGAAGGGTTAGCAGCACCTCCACGTGTGCTATACCAGACGAACACGAGTTTGCGTGTTTGTTCTTCCTCTAACGTCCATTCTATATGACCAATATCCCAAGAAGTAGCGCCATAGAAACAACCCGCCAATTGGTAGTTTTCATCTTTTGCCCAAGCAGGTAGATCCGCTGTCGCCATATTCGAATTGGTAGTTTCTGAAACCGGTACCCAGAGGATATAGAAACCTTCTTCACCTGTACGTTTGCCACTGCAGCGCCAATCAAAAAAGAAATCATAATCTCCCGCAGGAATTGTCAGTTCCCGATACGAAACGACGAACATCGTTCGGTTGGCGCTATAAACAGGTTCTATTCCGTCAGAAGAAATGAACAATCCGTATTGAGCATCCGGCGCATGGTTGCCTGCTTCGCCGATGAACCATTTATTATCACATTTTGGTCCTTGATTTCCGGTATTAAGCACCCACTGATTACGCTCCGCCTCATCTTCAAAGTCGCATTTATAGATAACCTGTGCTTTCAAAGAGCAAAGGGACAAAGCAAAGAGTACAAAGGATAATATGTATTTACTATAACTCATTACAATACTACAAACTCTACGCGGCGGTTGTTTTGACGTCCTTCCTCGGTGTCATTGGTGTCGATAGGCATCGTCTCGCCCTTTCCTTCAGCCTCAATACGTGACGGGCTGATTCCGCGGTCTATCATTTCTTGTCTTACACTTTGAGCACGACCTTCAGACAGAATTTGGTTATCACGGTCGTTACCTACATTATCCGTATGACCAGTGATACGGATACGTATCTTCGGGTTCTCGTTGAGGATAGTGTACAAGTCTTGCAGCCCCGGTTCAGATTGTGGAAGGATCTTAGTCTCGTTAGTAGCGAAGAAGAGATTATGCAAGATAATCGGTTTCTTCTTCTCGAACGCACGAAGATGATATGTCTTTGTATCACTTAGGTTCTTAATTGTATCTACAACAGCGAAGTGGTTTGCAGCCTCAACGCGCACAACGAAGATTTTACCGAATGGCAGAGTAATTGTGTTAGCTGTCTCAATTGTATCGGTTGCAGCCGTAATCACATCACCACCGCTAAGAGGAGTAAACGAAACCTTAGAAGCCAATAAGTTATTTGTGCTATCCTCAAGGACAGTATAAGTAAACGGCGGATACGGCTTAAGTGCTATATGCAAGGTATCGCCTTCCTCTTGATGATCAAAATCAAGCGCTTTTGTGTCGTAGTATCCCTCATGACTTGCTTGGACTGTATAATGGCCGAGTGCAAGACCTTGGTAAGTAATACCCTTGGAGTTCGTGGTACGGCGAGTCGGACGGCGTTTAGGATCGTCATAGGTAATGACAAGCTGTGTAGCAGCGAGACCCGTATTGGTCTGTTGGTCATAAGTATGGAAGAATGCCTTAGGCAGTGCAGGACGCTCTTTTTTAGGCTTATTCATCTGCAACAGTGCTGTAAACTTAACACCTACCAACAAGCTATTGAGTCGTGATGTAGCCCAATCGGAGCGATGGAGCGAAATTGTTGTCATTTCGTTTTCGTCAGGCTGCGCCATCGGTGCATTCTCCGAAACAGAGAGGTTCTTTAATCCATAGTCAAGGAAGACGGCTACTCTCATTCGCCAAGGACGTTCTGCTTTTTCGTTTGCCTTGTTCCATGCAGAACTCAAGAATGGGTTCAAGTTAACACCCACCTCAGCAGAGAGCGTAGCATCAAAGCCATAGTTATTTTTGCCTTTAGAAGAATAGTCTTGGTCGCTGAGCAATCCATGGTTGGGCATATTAATCCACTCCGGATCGTATGCCATCTCGTCCGTAAGGGATGTAGTAAGCGTGCCGCTCTGACTATACGAGCCTAATACGGTATATCCAAGTTTAACTCCTGCCAAGAAGTAGACATAGTTGAACTGCGCACCGATTAAGACAGGCAATGCTATTTGTCCTATCACATGGTTTTCATGGAACTCGGGGCCAAACGTATAGTGTTTGGTTTGTGCAGCGCCGTCCACTATTCTATTTACATCATAGGTATAGGGGAATGTCACATTATCTCTGGATGAGAAGATACGGAACTCCGGTCCCACACTGAGCATGAGTTGCTGCCAATGGTATTCGTATCCGACACCTATCAATCCGCCACCTCCGCCAATGAATTTTGCGTTATCTGAATGATTAACCAGTCCGGAATAGCCAACGCCACCCCACATAGCCACATGGTGGATATCCTTGTTTCCTGCCGTAAGAATAATAGAGCTGAGCAGGAACAATATCAATGAATATAACCTCAGTTGTTTCATAACGATATGCTCCTACTCTATTACAGTAATTCGGCATGTTTGGATTTTGCCGTCAATTGTTACTTTAACCACATATACCCCTGCTAGAGAAGGAGCTGGGATAGAACTTGTTCCTTGTCCGAAGGCGTTTGTCTGCACTGTTTCGCCAATCATACTAACGAAAGCAGCACTACCGGCTTTATTGGATTTAACAGTGAGCGTTTGTCCTACACGAACGGGTGACGGATATACGACCACCTTATCCATTTCCTCTAGGGCTTTAGGAATATATGAGCATGTCTCAACTTCTTCTCCGTTAGAAACACGTTTCATGCGCAATGTATAGCGAGCTCCTATTTCAAGTCCCTCTTCGACATAGAGATAGGATTTATTAGCTCCTTCAATAGGCACATCTTCTTTGTACCATTGGAAGTCTGTGAACTGATAGTCCACAGCATTGTCGACGAAAGCAGAGTCTTTGAGCGACAAGACGTTATTCCAGCGTTGGAACACGCATCCAGGTAAGCAGGTACTTATTTGGACAGTACGCTCAGCAGAGCACCCGAAGTCATTGAAGAACTCCAGTACATATGTACCTCCTGCGAGGTCATACAACGAATCAGCCAAAGTCGGTTCTCCGCCATTAACGGTGTAGTAGTCGAAACCTTTACCATCCACATAGATAGTTCCGAATGCATCTTTTTCCTCGAGAACGCGTGTTGTTACTTCCGGGAGGATGGAGTCCATAACTGTCACGTTCATCCATAGCGTCGAATCACACCCATACGCATTCGTATAGAAGCGATAGAATTTACCGGACTCATGGCCTTTATATGCTTGTCCGTCAATGACTAATGGTGTTTCCGCACAGACAGTTGTATCGCCCACGTATTTATTGGTAACAGGATTTACTTTTAAATGCAGCGAAACGATACTATCACATCCTGCGACCGTTTTGAAGCTATCCGTATATACTCCATCTACTCCGGCATAATAGCGGCCAAACACCACATAACTACCTTCACAAATAGCAGTATCAACCACCAAAGCTTTATCTTTAATAGCAGGAATAGTGATTACCATTTCTGTTTCATCCGAACAACGTCCTTCCGCGATCAAAGCAGTGAGGGTTATGCGATATGTTCCACCTTCGTTAGGGAAGATGAATATCGGGTTTCTATCAGACCCTTGGCCAACATCTCCGAAAGTCCACTCATACTCATCGCATGGCTGGTCGTAATGATGCTCTTCTACGTTATTATATTTCGTTAGAATATGACTCTTATTGATAAAACGCACACGGTTTTGGCAGTTCGCCGGTTCGTATTTATAATCAAAATCGGCGATAGGGAATCGAGGCCGTGCGGACGAATAGAGGTCAAATCCGCACGATTGTTCCTCTTTGTAGCTAAGGTGGCACCGATACGTAGTAGTGTCCGATGCGTCAACTAATAACGTCATACCGCTATCCGCTAATTTAGAACTCGGAACCGGGTTGTCATATTTATCAAACCATTCATAATCGAAGCCGATCGGTGCAGAGATAGACATTTGCGCATCATCACCGCAGCTTGTTCCAACAATTCGTGCAGCCGCGCAGTCGAGCGTGAAATACGCATAGCCATAGTGGCCAGACCAAGCGCAATCGTATGTTGTTAAACGAACTGTCAGTTCTTCGCCATCTCGTTCTTCCAGATTAAGTCCGATAGTAGTCCAATCTTTCCATGTCACTTGGTTGTAACCCGATCCTTCTGTATGCCATCCTTCACGCGAAGCATCTGCATAGAAATCCGCATATCCGCAAGTAGGACTAATCAATTCTCCATCTTCACCGAAAATCTCCAATGTAAAACGCGGTTGACTCTTCATATCATGTTGCGGATCCTCCAGTACAACCGCATAACGAACAAGCAGAATAGCAGCATTCTCTGCGTCCACGACATATTTATACGAGACACTCTCTGCTTCCGCACCGAGGCTCCAGTTTCCTAAACGAACAGAAGCCAAGGCACCATCAGGAACAACGCGCAGTTTACCTCTGGTACGGGGATCGGTACGATCTGGTTCCCAGTTCACTGTGTGGCGAGATAACTTATCGTCAGGTCCAAAATCCACTACGCCGACCTGTTCGTACGGATTGGAGTACGTTCCGTACGTAGCAATTACATTAGGATTATCCTCCAAATGTACATAGTCTATACAGTGGTTTTCCGGGTAGTAAACCGCAAACGTGTTCAGATAGGTATATGCGCTGAAATCTGTGCCATTACAAACACCGCGTACGCGGAAGTCATAAGCACCTTCCTCCAATCCCTCAAGGATATATTGCTTACCTAGTATTCCTGTTGTCACTTGCCATTTGGAACGACCATACTTACGAAATTCCAATACATATTCTTCGCTGCTGCCTTCCCATGTAATAATGACTGAGTCATTTCGTGATTCAGCATAGATAGAGCGCGGTTTTCCACAAGCACGAGATGTAATTTGAATATTATCGACACAGGCACCGATAGCCGACATTGTGCTATCGCGATTAGCATTTTGCCAAATAAAGAATAGTCGTAATGTGCGACTTCCATTAGAAGAAAATTGAAACGACACATTGGTCCACTTCGACACATTGTTGACGCGTTTCATAGAAGACGGAATATACGTTTCTAGATTTGTCGGATATACAAAAGTAGGCCCACCAACAGTTTGTATAGCAGTAGCAGGAGCTACACCGGCAGAGATCAAAGCTTCCGGAGCACCAATACAACGGATATCAAATGTACAATCATATTGTCCGGCAGGTAATACGAAGTCACGGTACAGATACTGAATATTGGTCGTTACATCAAAGTTAGCATCAACTCCTTTATTGCACGATATATACGCAGCACGACGCCCTTCACTGTGGACTGCAGTTCCGACTACCCATTGATCTTTCAATGTATCCGTTCTAACGCCCGGATTAAATACCCAATTTTCAAGTTCAGTATTTTCTTCTTCCTCAAAACTAAAAGTATACGGAACGGATATAGAAGTCTGGGCAAAAACAGTTTGCACAAACAACATAAAAATGACTGTTAAAACAGGAGATAGTAATGGCTTACTGTGTATAGTTTTTCCTAACATATTCCTTTTTGTACCAAAAATAGCGCGCAAAATTACAGCTTATTTTTGAAATATGCAACTTTTTGTGCGTTTTTTTTACGAAAAAGTACAAAAAAGAGTCATTTTGCTATTTTTTCATAACAAAACGACAACTAATATATGAACACTAAACGCTACAACCTAATCCCCAAAATCGAGTACTCTGCTCCACCGCGGCGGATGATGAGTTGGCCGTTACGTATGAGCTTAGCGTCGGGCAAGGCGGTCGCTTCTACGGTTTGTACTCCCGTGACCGGATGAGGAGCAATCGTAACGGCTACGGTTCCGCCATCGTTGCGATTATGGTTTTTATCGGGGTTGACGAAGTAATACACGAGGTAATCACCGCTATCCACAGCAGTCGGGAGGTCGGCTCCCCAATGATTGTTATCGAGCGAGTACATCATGGTACCTCCTTCTGCTACACCGACAGTCACAAGTTCTTGCGGTTCGCCGGTTTCCACGAGTCCTTGTTTGGCCTGCGGAGGAGCGATGACGAGGGCATTGGCTTTCGTAACGATCAGTTCGCCGGAGACAAAGGTGATAGTATAGTTTTGCGCGGTCACACCCGATGGGGTAATCGCGTAGTTTCCTACGTCGCTGCCCGCTTGGTAGGCGCATTCATACACCATTTCTCCGCTGAGCACGGAGGCGTCGTCGCTACCTTTCCAGCCGGTGTAGGTTACAGCAAAAGCTGGTGCAGGCAGACCGAATGTCACTGTTGCATTTTGTGCAGCGATAGTGAGCGGCACTGCTGTGATTTTAAAGGTTGTGAAGATAGTGCCCGTGTAGGAACTGGTCTCTTTGGCAGTGACAGTGACTATGGCTTCGCCGACGTTGGTGTTCGACGCGTAGGTGATATCGCACTCGTCGGTGATTACGGTCTCGCCGTCCTTCACCACTACCGTTGGTTGAATCGGTGTGCCTTGGTATGGTTGGTCGGTTATCGCAGAGAGTGTCACACTTGGGTCTTCCAATGACTTCTTAGGGGACAGCAGGTGTATCACATAGCGCGCGTCTAAATCAACAACCGGTGTCGGATTATTCTGAATGAGGTGAATACGGTAGGTCTTATTGGTCGGCATTTTCTTATTGACTGTCAGGTTTCGCACTTTGCCCGCATATAAGGTGCCTAAATTATAGGTAGAAGTAGACTGAACGGACGCCTGACCCGTTTGTTCGTCATAATACTCATACTGCACCTTAAGAGAAAAGTTGGCAATATCAGTATTGGAGAGGCTCTTAATTGATATCGTACCCTTGAGTGAGTCTGCGTGATACACGTCCCACGTGCGCTTGCCAGTTGTCTCGTCGAGCGTGAAGGACTCTTTGTCTAAGCCCTTAAATGTCACATTGGTCACCACTACTTTCTTATCTGCGAGGAAAGGGTCTTCACGGATAACGATTGTTCCGGTAGATAGCACTTTGGTTCCTTTGTCGTCGGAAGTAATCCATAGGTTATATGTTCCTGCGGTAGTGGGTTCCCACTCGAAGTCGAGCCGTTGTTGACTGCCCGCCAATGCTGTCACGCCTAACTGAGAGACAGGTTTATCTTTGGTACTCGTTGTGCTCGCATACAGATAGAGTGTACCATAGAACTCCTCTCCGCTGTTGGTGAGCGGCATGTTGATGATTTGTTTCTCGTTGATATACCTACTTGACTTGGTGGTTATCTCACCGCCTTGCAGATCAGCGTTAGGGAAAAGCGTCAGGGTTGGGATTCCGTTCTCGTCGTATTCGGCTAAGACATAGTTCCATTCGTAGTTCACCCCTGCGACCCATGTCGTAGCACCTTTCTCGCGACTGATAGGTATAATCTTCTTCGACATATTAGCATAGTCAGTATTCTTCGCAACCGGTCGTTCCGAGTTTGCCCAGCCATAAGTATCCTTTAGGTTATTAGACGTATAAGTTGTTCCCACCGGAGTGATGGTTCCATCTGCATCTATTGCGCCAATACCGTTCTCGAAGCTACGCATAGCGCCTGTGTAGTTATACGCCGAGTACACCACCTTCTGCTCGTTGACAGCCCTGAGGCGCATGGTCATGCTGATGGGCTTAGCGTGTCCTGAACTACCTGTAAAGCCCAAGCCGATAATCGCTAATTGGTCGCTATTATAACCATCGCCCGAACTGCTGGCACCTATCTGTCCTGCGTCATCGGGATTGAGCGCCGACAGGGCGAAGTATCCGTTGGACGAGCCGTTCCAGCCCCAGTTGATGTGGAATAAGCCTTTGCCGTCGTAGCCGTCCACGATGAACGCGTGCCCGCCACCGGAGGAGTGACCGCCGTGCACAATAGGGCGAGCTGCAGCTAACTCATTATAGAGCAGATCTATCCAATCCGAATAGGTGTAATCGTATCGACTGGCTACGCGCACTGTGTCATCGCAGCCGAAATAGGTCAGGCACACCGGGGCTACGTTTGGCGTATGCGCACTGGACGAGCCGGTGCCGTAGTCCATCTTTATCGCCGTGCCGCAATAGAGCATGAGTTGCGCCACTGCGTTCTTCTGTGCGTCGGTGGCAGTACTGCTATACGTATCTAAGAGTAGGCTCTTGTCCGGTAAGGCTGATTGTGCGGGGATACCGGAAACGGCAATATTGAGGCTGGAGGTGGTATAAGATGGCATCTCAGCGGCGGTTGTTGCAGGCTGATTATAGTGCTGCATGTGGTAGTTAATGACCTGCGCCATGGCGGTAGCCACGCATCCCACTTTCGTTCGTGTGCTGCTGTAGAGCGGGCAAGCGTTATTGTACGGTTCGCCTTGTCCCCATAAGGTGGACACCAGCGGTGCTATTGCCACCTTCGTATCGTTGTCATCCTTCGCGACATAGGCAGCAGAGGTAAGATTTTCACCCTTGGCAGCATATGCTGCAGCTTCCGCCATCAGTCCTTCGAGCCATATACGTGCGTTATCGGGCAGTGTCTCGAAGTCGAAGTGTCCTTGGTCGCTATAGCCTAAGACGGGCACGAGTCGGTCGTCACCGCTGACGATGACGAAGCCTTCGTTGTTCTCGAAGTTAACGGCATAGAGTCGTTGTCCACGAATCCGGACGTCCACGATGCGTTCGGCAGCGCGCTCTTTTGAAGGTGTGAGTTTGAGTACGCGCGACTGTTTAGCGGCGATGGCTTGGACTTGGTTGACGGTACGTTCTGCTGCGAGAGCGCTACTCCCGCACAGCCAGCCAACTATAATCGCCAGCCCAACTATAATTCCCTTTTTCATAATCCGACTTCTATTAAGGCTTATGGGGGGGTGACTGGAGTGCCTGGTTCGGGAGCACCACCTGAACCAAGAAGCATTAATTGAAGTTTGGGTTGCAGCGTAACCGCTTCGGTCACCGGCTGCATATATGTTCCTTTTTTCATAATTCGTTCAGTTGCTAATTCGTTAAATCGTTTCATCTTACAATCTCTCACCGGTTACGTTGAAGAGTTTGCCATCTTTCTCGATGAGCAGTTGTCCGTTGATAAGCAGTTTGCGTACACCGTATTGTGATTGGGTAGCGCCTTCAATGTCGGTTGTGACTTGCGGAGCGCGTCTGACGAGCATGAGTCCGAATCCGCTGTTGTTACCTTTCTGCAGGTCGCAGTTGTATTCGCCGGCGGTGATGTTCCATACTGGGCTACCTTCGTAGGTGAGATAAACGATAGCATCTTCGGTCTGCTGAGCAGAGATGGTATATTCGCCGTCAGCCGGAGCGTAGAGATTGAGTGTATAGGTAGCACGGTCGCCAACGAGCGGAGCGTGAACCATAGACAGTTGGGTCTTATATGCCACACCGAATATCTGCGGTACGATAGGAGTATTGGTCATGGTCATCTTAACGAGGTCCTTACCGACTTGGTAGTTATTGGTAGCATCTTCGCTTGCAGAGATGAAGAGGTTATCGGTATAGTTCTCGTTAGCAAGGGATACCTTTATTTGTTCCGTGGTTTTCACTGCCTTACGAATCGGAGCGTAGTATGCACTTGCATTAGCGCTCTGCATCTCGATAGAGCCATCAGCAGCCGCTTGATAGAAGAACGGAGTACCGACGATGAAGTTGCAGCTATTTGGATCCTTCGTCACATATACATAATTAACCGGATCGAACACTTGGACAGCCGCAGCTACTTTTCCGTAAGCGAGTGTCGGGTTACCGATACCGTTCCAGCCGGCATCAGTAGATTGACCTTCACCGGAAGGAGCGTACTTATAGACAGCCTTGCTGTTGCCAGCCACAATGGTTGAGCCGGCTTTCATCTTCATGCGGTAGGTAGTGCGTGCGCCATCGACTGTCATAAGGTAGAAGGTACCCGGAACGAGTGCGCCGCGGAATTTCTTCCAGCCGTACTTACCTTCGGCGCGGATGTCGCCGTGGTAATCCATGATAGCATAGTTGGTCTCGTTGATGAGTTTGTTGCCGTCAAGGTCGAAGATACCGTTGAGAGCGTCAACCGGGAAAGGAACGGTGAATGCGTGCCATTTGTCCGCATTACCATTGTCGCCGAGAGTGATGTCGATATATGCCTCACCGGTTACAGCGAAGTTACTTCCACTCACGCCGCGCAGTTCGCCGGACTTACCGCTACCCATTGATGTCTCGATAGTGAATGCACCGGTTACGGTGAGTTGCTTATTGGACAGCGTCACTTTACCGCCTTCTTTAACGATGAGTTTTGCAAAGGTATTCTTTGTATCAACTGTCAACTCACCACCATCTTCAACCGTTACATCTGATCCTTCCGGAATATTGGAGACTGCTTCACTACCTGTTACATCTACAACTTCAGGTGCAACCGGCGCTTTCTTATAGAGTTTTATTGCTTTTTGCCCACTAGAGTAACATGAGAAGATGATGCTACTTTCATTGAAGCGCATTATATTTCGTGTATGATCACCTTGAGCTACAATCGACCACTCATTATTTTCGTACGTAATAGTCCACAAGCCGTTACCTTTATCGTCTAACTCATCCTCTGTCTTCAAATAGTTCGAGGAAGAAGAAGCGGCGTAAAGATACTTACCGTTCGAAGTACGGAGTGCATACTTACCTTCGCCTTGTGCTTCAAGAATGAAGGACATCGTTCCTTCACCGGGAGTAAGAACGCCTTCAGAAATGGAAGCCTCAACAGCTGTACGATTGTTGTTGGCTTGTGAACCCATTGCGTAGGTTCCTTCACTCTTCACACCGGTAATCAGCATCTCAAGTCCGTCTTTAATATCAGCAGCTTCTGCTACTACCCATCTTGATGCGGTGCTAACCGGCGTCTCTACGTCTGCCGGGTCTAAAACTTTCAATGAGAGACTGATCTCTTTATCTTTCGCTGCGCCTGTATTGTCACTAATAGTCAACGTTGCATTGAACGTACCGATATTAGCCGGATTAGCTGAAACAACAATTGTTCCACTTGCTGTCAAAGTCATTGGACTTGCACTAAATGCGGCAGCACCATCTCCAGTGATAGTTACCGTTGCAGCCGCTACATTTTGAAGCGTTACTTCAATATTCTTATCTTCAACAGCTACGTCTTGTGGCGTGGAACCGAAATTAAGAGAAGAAGCAGGATCAGTGATAATTAACGGAGTCGGATCATTTACCGTAATGGTGTATGAGAATTCAGCTGGTTTGTAGGTAGCATTTCCGGCAAACTTAGCCGTGATAGTTGCATTACCGATAACATTCTCCACAAGAGATACAACACCTTCACTTACAGTTGCCAAATCGGTATTATCACTCTCAATGGTAATCTCACTTGCTGCAATGTTATTAGGATTAATAAGGTTTGCCGGAGTAAAGGTTTCACCTTCCATCATCACTATTGCATCGGTGCTCCATTCTAAACCGGAAGCCGCACGTGTATCCTCGACATAGTGAACAACCAGTTTCTCTATACGAACCTGCTCATTAGAAGCAGTCAGTTCAACCTTGTTAGTTTCACCTGTCCATTGATTATTTGCCTTATCCAAACCCGTTGCATCTGCAAAACCGCTAATTGGTTTATCATTAGTACAGGTAAATTCTATCTTCTTGATAAGGTAATCAGCAGACGACAAAGTCATCGTTTGGTTCTTATACAAGCGGTAATTTGCTTTATTATTCATTGCTCCGCCTGTGAATGTTAGTGTAAATCCACCTTTAGACAAAGTCAATGTACTTTCATCTGCGGCATAGTCGATAGTAGCATCAAACGTTACCTTATCCAAGCCAGCCTCCTCGATGGTAAGCTCGTACGAAACGCTTGCAGGTTTATAAGTTGCATCCCCTGCGAAAGAAGCGGTAATAGTAGCAGTACCTTCTGCTTTGATTGTTACGGTTCCGTCATTAGCCACCTCTGCTACGTCTGTATCGCTGCTCTCATAAGTTACAGCCACACTATTCGGGTTGGTCAGCGTATTGATAAATGCTTCGTCGCCTACATGTTTTTCAACGTCAGTATCTGCATATTCTAAACCAGCCTCTGAACGAGTATCCACCTCGTAATACACAACCAATTTAGGTATTTGCACTTGTTTGTTAGATGCGGTTAATTCAATCGAAGTAGCATCTCCTGTCCATATGTTTTTTTCCTTATCAAGTCCTGTTGCATCAGCAAAGCCGGTAATTGGGTTTGACGAAGTGCAGGTGAAATCTATTCTCTTAATATTACCAGATGCACAAGAAATGGTAAACACAGCATTTTTATAAATGCGGTAGTCGGTACTATTGTTGAAACGTCCATCTCCTGACGTAATTGCGATTGTCAATCCATTCTTCGTAAGTGATAACTCAGTATTTTCTGTGGTTTTATCAATCGTTGCATCAAATGTCACTTTGGTCAGCGATGGATCATCAACACTCAATGTAAACGAAACTTCTTGTGCCAGATAAGAAGCATTTCCTGCAAAAGATGCCTTGATAGCAGTTGCACCTATGCCTTTAACAGTTACTTCTCCATTAGCATTAACAGTTGCGACATTCTCATCGCTACTGCTATAAGTTACCGTCAAATTGTTCGGGTTGGTTAATGGATTAATAAATGCTGCATCGCCAATATTCTTCTCTATTGCGGTTACTGCATATGCCAAACCGGCTGTTGCTTTGTTTCGGTTGAGAGAAACAAGTTCGTTTCCAGCATCGAACTCATAAGTAGTGTTATACTTTTTAAGCAATCCTTTAACAACGACCTCATCACCAACCAAGACATCATCCTCGGAAGTAAACCACGCACCATCCTTGTTGAAGCCTCGGTAAGCACGCAATTGAGCGGATTCGGTTGTTCCGTCAGTTGAGATGTCATAGGTAATGTTGCCATACGTTGGATTGAAAGCAGTTACTATCTTGCTAACAATACCTGTTGTATATTTATCAGCTATTCCCGTTTCGCCCACTTTGTCAATGACGACGTGCGCATCAGCTACTGTATAAGGATCTTCAGCTGTTCCCTCGTGAGCTACCACATAGACTGTGTAGGATGCAGAACCTGCTTTGTATGTATCTGTCTCTTCAGATGATGCAGTAATAAGAGCTTTGCCCACTGCCTTAATCGTTACATCGCCATTTGTTGCGACATCTACTACATCCGTATTATCGCTTTGATAAGTTATCGCAAGAGAGTGCGGATTAGTAAGCGTCGGTTTAGCAAAAGCGTCTCCAAGTTTTACCAGATAGTCCGATGTCTCATATGCCAATCCGGCAGATTCCTTTTGAGGTGCAGCGGTATAGTAAACAATAATCGACTTGCAGTAGATAGCTTTTTTGTCAGATGTTTGCGTTATAGCTACCAGTATAGTTCCAGATGCTGAGCCCGTAAAAGTGTAATCGTAAGCATTAGAAACAATAGAAGCAGAAGTCTTATCACCATATATCTCAAATGCTGTTCCATCCACTGCAACAGAAACAATAGCACTTGTTCCGCTTGCGCCACTTGTATTCACTACAACTTTCGCGATGGTTCCTGCAATATCATCTGTTTCAATCCTAAGGTACGAAACTTTAGCACTACCAGTACCATAGTGGATACCTTTTGTATTATCAAAAGTAGACTCAGCAGCATCTGAAGTCACAGCCCAAATCGCTCCATCATCAGCAGTTCCTGAACCATTGCATTTTGCTGTGAAAATCAAAGTAGATTTAGGCAGCGCAGGGGTAACGGAGACTCCTGTTATAGTCTTATTTGCAGAAATACTACCAATTGAAGCTGTAACGGTATATGATGTAGTTCCCACAGCGAGATCGGGAGAAAAGCTCCATGTAACATCACTCGTTACATCTTCCGTACTCGAATCGCTATATGTACCTGTAACCGTTAAACCTGCGTAATCTAAGTCTTCTCCGATCTCATAAGCTTTGGTCGTCAAATCTCCTGAGATAGATAGAGAGGAGAGGGTTGGTGCTGGAGTATCACCTCCGGATCCGTCACATGTGATGACTAATTTGAGTACTTGACCATTATTGGCATTACCCAACGTAATGCAGAAATATTTACCTTCGACATTAATTGAACCATCTTGCTTTAGATTAGAGAATATATTACTATTTCCTCCTGTTATATTCACTGCACCAACGCCAGAAGTAGCACTTTTCACCTCCTTTGTACTAAATGCACAATCATAAGTTGTCTTTCCCGATGCTCCAGAATTTATAAAGACTTCAACAGACTTAATATTTCCTGGCATTGCTGTTTTGTTAGAAATGTAAGGACTAACGCTTTTAGTTAAGAATATAGCATTCCCCTGTTTCTTACATTGATAATAATTCAATGTGTACGAATCAGTTGTACCAGTAGCGGTGATGTCCGTTGTTTCCGTTGTTGTGTTTGCCGTAGAACCTAAGCCTGCACCAATATTGTCCAATGTCACAACAACATCCGTTGCAAACGCAGGGAGTGATCCTAATATGCTCAATACTAGGATGAATGAGAATAGTTTTAAATGTCTCATAAAGTATAAAGTTTTTTAATTGATTATCAACTCAGTTTTTCGAATTCGGGGGCAAAGGTACAACATTTTTTGCATATATGCAAATAAAAAGTGCAGATTTCGTAAAAAACCTGCACTTTTTTAGTCAAAAGTCGAAAGGATTTCTAATCTTGGTCGGGTTCGGGGATTTCGTCATCGAGGAGGAAGTGGGAATCCTCGTAGGCTTTGAGGGCACGGTACATTTGGAGCGCCTCTTTGTACTCATCGAGGTTTCTGAGCGAGTCAAGGTCATCGTCATGCTCCAGATAATCCAGTGCTCTAAAGCCCATATTGAGGGAAGAGAGGAGGCTGTTGATAGCCTCAAACGGTTTATTCATCCGTGCATAGAGGCATGCAGCGGTATAAAGCTCTTCGGGCGTAGGGTCATCCCCCATACAGCCATCATGCCACTCGAGCGCTTCGGTGTCACGTCCTAAGTAAAGAAGTGCATAAGCTCGGACAGACGCTTCGCACGTGGTATCGTGCTCAAGGATGAAGTTGAAGTCATTATTGGCGTTGAGGGTGTCGTGCTTTTGCAGCAGGAGCAGTCGGCCGCGGAACAGGTGCAGGTCAACAGCGCCAAGGTCCCGCAGCAAGCCGGAGTTATAGTCCTCAAGGGCACCGTGATAATCGTGAAGGATCTCTTTGATAATGCCTCGGTGTAGATAAGCGTTAGGCTTGAACTCATTGCCGACCTCTTTCTCGATGATGGCGTTAAAATCAGCGAGGGCAAGGTCATACTGCGCGCTGAATTCGTAGCAGTTAGCGCGGTAGTAATAGTACTCTGCCGGGAACTCATTCTCGTCGATGCGGATGAGCCGTGAGTAACACTCTGCAGCCTCGGGGTAATGGTAGGTTGCATACCAGTCGTACGCGCTCTGGAACTCGATGAAGGGGTGAGGCGTTGAGTCTGTGCGGTATTCCTGCATCTGGCGCAGGTCTTTGAGCGACTCGTTGAAGACTGAGTTGACCTGATGGATGCGTGCTCGGACGCCCAGCCAGAAGAAGATATCCTCGTGGCGGGTGGCATTATTCATCTTATTGTCTGCCACATCGAGTGCGTGGGTATATTCCTCTAGCGACGCATCGAGCAAGAGGTTCAGGCTCTCGTGCTCGCGGTCAAGGTACTCCGCCTCGGCATCGATAGCCTCGCGGAACCGGTTCGTGTTGTAATAGACAAGCGCCAGGCTGTGCCACGGGTCTGGTTCGGTTGGATAATCGTGCGTGATGTTTTTGAGGATGTTAATGGCGTTCGCTGCTTCGCCCATATAATAGAAGCACTCCGCCATTCCGACCGCATTATGTGGTTCGGTGTAGTCGAGCGAATAGGCCTTGCGGAAGTCTTCACGAGCCTCCGCATAGCGCTTGAGGTCGAAGTTCAGTTTGGCTCTGTATGAGTACGCGAGGGCGCTCTTCTTATCCTTCTTGATGGCAGTGCAGTAGTCGTTATAGGCATCGACAGGTTGTTTCATGTCCTCGTAGATAAGGCCACGCATGCTGTAGAAATTGGCCAACGATATGCCACATTTTTTCTTCCAGTAGGTGATTGCGTTGTTGATGTCCGCCAAGGCAGATTCGTAGTCCTCCTTATACAGATACGCCGCAGAGCGGAGGAAGAGCGCCCGACAGTCTTTGGGGTTCTCCTGCAGGCCGGACGAGGTGTAGTAGATGGTGGAATCGTATTCAGATTTGTAAAAGGCATCCTCTGCCAGATACATGTTATCCTGAGCGAAAGTGCTCCACGCGAACAAGGTCGCAAAGAGGAAGAAAAACAAGCGTTTCATAGAAGTACAATTATTTCGGGTGCAAAGATACGCTTTTTTTGTGAGGTACACAAATAAAAAGTGCAACTTTCGTGAAAAAGCTGCACTTTTTTAGTCGAAAGTCGAAAGTCGAAAGTCGAAAGTCGAAAGAATGGTGAGATTAGAGGAGTTCGACGGAGCGGTTGACGAACTTGGCAAGGGCCTCGCCCTTCAGCAAACCGGAGGCTAAGAGCGCGATATCGGTTAACTGATGCAGGCGTTCGTCTTCGTTCGACAGTTTATAGACGGTCTTTTTGACCGTCGTTTGAACGCCTTCGGCTTGTTTATCGGCTCCGCCTTGTTTATCGCCTTCGGCTGGTTTATCCACCACCTCTTCTACTTCTTCGGATGTCATCTTGGCGATGAGGTCTTGGATGAGCGGGTGGTTGGTGTTCAGAACCAAGGTGTAGCTGTCCGGCATCTGTCCGTAGAACGACAAGCCCTGCTGGTGCGCTGCCATGTCTTTCATACGACGCATGAACTCATTCTGCGTGATGAAGACAGGTAACGCGTCCGCGGATGCTGCCTCGCAGGTCACGGTGTACTTGAGTTTCTCACCTTCCGGCAAGATAGACTCAAACGCTTTACGAAGTCCCTCTTTCTGCTCGGCATTATAGTTGTCCTTTGCCGCTTCCTCTTTCTTGATGATATTCTCAATGATATCGGAGTCCACGCGGACGAAACGGAGTTTATAGTCTTCAGCTTTCTGCTCGAACTGCGACATGGCGTGGACGTCGAGTTCGCCGTTCATAAGGAGGACGTCATAACCTTTCTCTTTCGCGCGCTGGATATACGAATAGGAGGCGTCGGGGTCTTGGGCATAGAGGAGAACGAGGTTACCGTCCTTGTCGGTCTGCGCCTCTTTGACCTTCGCCTTATACTCATCGAGGGTGAAGTACTTGCCGTCGAGGTTCTTGAGGAGTGCAAAGCTGATGGCTTTCTCGTAGAACTTCTCGTCGGTAAGCATACCAAACTGAATGAACATCTTTACGTCGTCCCACTTCTTCTCGAAGTTCTCGCGGTCTGCTTTGAAGAGTTCTGCCAATTTGTCAGCCACTTTCTTGGTGATGTAGCCGCTGATTTTCTTGACGTTATTATCGGACTGCAGGTAGGAACGGCTGACATTCAGCGGTATATCCGGGCTGTCGATGACGCCGTGCAGGAGCGTGAGGTATTCGGGAACGATGTTCTCGACTTCGTCGGTGACATAGACCTGGTTGCAATAGAGCTGAATCTTATTGCGATGGACGTCGAGGTTGTTCTTAATCTTCGGGAAATAGAGTATTCCGGTCAGGTGGAACGGATAATCGACGTTGAGGTGGATATGGAAGAGGGGCTCCTCCATCTGCATAGGATAGAGTTCGTGGTAGAACTTATCGTAGTCCTCGTCGGTGAGCTCTGTCGGTTTGCGCGTCCACGCCGGATTGACGTCGTTGATGATATTATCCTCATCGAGTTCAACCTGCTTGCCGTCCTTCCAGTCTTTCTTCTTGCCAAATGCTATCTCAACGGGCAGGAACTTACAATACTTACGCAGGAGGTTCTCGATGGTAGCGTCCTCGAGATACTGAGTGAACTCGTCGTCAATGTGGAGGACGATGTCGGTACCGCGGTCAGCCTTGATGGTATCTTCCATGTTGTACTCGGGCGTTCCCTCGCACGACCAATGAACAGCCTTGGCATCCTCGGCGTAACTGAGCGTGAAGATTTCCACTTTCTTAGCCACCATAAAGGCTGAATAGAAGCCGAGACCGAAGTGACCGATAATCGCTTCCGCCTTGTCTTTGTACTTATTGACGAACTCCTCTGCGCCGGAGAAAGCTATCTCGTTGATGTACTTATTGACCTCATCCGCCGTCATACCGATACCGCGGTCGCGAACGGTCAAGGTCTTCTTGTCCTTATCAATCAGCACGCGGACGGTTAAGTCACCAAGCTCGCCCTTGAAGTCACCTACGGAGGCGAGGGTTTTGAGTTTCTGCGTTGCATCGACTGCGTTACTGATTAACTCACGGAGAAAAATCTCGTGGTCGGAGTATAAGAATTTTTTGATTACGGGGAAAATGTTATTTGATGTTACCCCAATGTTTCCTTTGCTCATATTATTATGTTTTTAGATTACCAGATTACTAGACGACTAGATTACTAGGCGGCCGTAAGTGGTTCTTCAAGAAGTGTGCCAAAGGGGTTGGACTGCCAAAATGGCAGTTCGTTTAATGTTTAATGTTTAATGTTTAACGAAAAAGGGTGAGAACGTGTGTCCCCACCCTTTTTGAGATGTTTAGAGCGAACTTACTCTGCTTTTTCTTCAGCAGGAGCCTCAGCTGGAGCCTCGGCAGCAGCGGGTTGAGCAGCGACCTCTTCAGCAGCGGCTTTCTTACCACCACGGCGTGTAGCTTTCTTAGCAGCTTTCTTGGTCTCTTTGAGCATGTTCTCGTTGTAGTCAACGAGTTCGATGATACACATCTCAGCAGCATCACCAAGACGGAAACCGGTACGGAGGATACGTGTATAACCACCCGGACGGTTAGCTATTTTCTCAGCTACGTTTTGGAAGAGTTCGGTTACCACTTCTTTTTGTTTGAGTTCGCTGAAGACGAGACGGCGGTTAGCCGTTGTGTCCTCTTTAGCGCGTGTGAGCAGCGGCTCTACATATATGCGCAGCGCCTTAGCCTTAGCGAGCGTTGTAGAGATGCGCTTGTGTTGGATCAACGAGCAAGCCATGTTGGACAACATCGCACTACGGTGAGCAGCTTTACGGCTAAGATGATTAAATTTTTTGTTATGTCTCATTGTTTTGTTAATTAGTCATTAAGTTTATACCTTGATATATCCATACCAAAAGCCAGACCGTTGCGTTCGAGCAGTTCGTCAAGTTCGGTGAGCGACTTCTTACCGAAGTTACGGAACTTGAGCAGGTCGTTGCGATGGTACTTAACCAGTTCTCCGAGAGTCTCCACTTCAGCAGCTTTGAGGCAGTTGAGTGCGCGGACTGAGAGGTCCATATCTTGGAGTCGTTGGTTGAGCAGCTGACGCATGCGAAGGATCTCTTCGTCGAGTCCGTTTTCGCGTTTGAGCGTTTCCTCTTCGAGTACGATACGCTCATCTGAGAAGAGCATAAAGTGATAGATAAGGATTTTAGCGGCCTCTGTGAGGGCATCTTTCGGAGCGATAGAGCCATCGGTTTCAATCTCGAGGGTCAGTTTCTCGTAGTCAGTACGTTGTCCGACACGGTAAGCGTCGATAGCGTATTTGACGAGGCGAATTGGCGTATAGATAGAGTCGATAGCGAGTGTACCGATAGCGTCATCGGCGCGCTGGTTCTCGTCAGAAGGCACATAGCCGCGTCCCTTGTTGATGTTGATTTCGATCTCGAAGTCAGCAGACTCGTCGAGTTCAGCCAGCAGGAGTTCGGGATTCAACACCTCGAAGTTTTGGAGAACGGGGTTGAGGTCACCTGCCAAGAAAGAAGAAGCTTTCTTGATGTGTACCTTAACGGTTTCGGTCTCTTCTTCAACGCCCTCTTTGTGGAGGAAACGGACCTGTTTGAGGTTGAGGATAAGGTTGGTTACATCAGTGATGACACCAGGAATGGTAGCAAATTCATGATCAATACCACTGATTTTAATTGAGCAGATGGCATAGCCCTCGAGTGAGCTCAAGAGTACACGACGAATAGCGTTACCAACTGTAATTCCGTAACCGGGTTCGAGAGGACGGAACTCGAAAGTAGCCTTTCTGCCATCCGATTGAACCATTATCACCTTGTCAGGTTTGATAAAATTTAATATTGCCATGAATTTAATTATTGTTTAGAGTACAACTCAACGATTAATTGTTCCTTAATGTTCTCCGGAATTTCTTCACGTGGAGGAATATTGAGGAATTTACCAGCTTTGTCAGCCTCATTCCATTCGAGCCAGTTGTATTTAGCATGGTTGAAGCCTTCGAGCGAAGCGGCGATAACCTCGAGGGATTTGGATTTTTCGCGGACAGCAACGATCATGCCGGGTTTAACCTGGAAGGATGGGATGTTAACTACTTTACCGTCGACGGTGATGTGGCGGTGGCTAACGAGCTGACGTGCAGCAGCACGTGTAGGAGCGATACCGAGGCGGTAAACGATGTTGTCGAGGCGGCATTCAAGGAGTTGGATGAGGATTTCACCGGTAATACCTTTTTTGCGGGAAGCCTCAGCGAACAGGAGACGGAATTGACGCTCCAAAACGCCATAGGTATATTTAGCCTTTTGTTTTTCAGCGAGCTGAGTACCATACTCAGAGCTTTTTTTGCGGCGGTTGACACCGTGTTGTCCGGGAGCATATTTGCGTCTATCGAGCGCTTTGTCCGGACCGAAGATTGGTTCACCGAAACGACGTGCGATACGTGATTTAGGTCCAGTATATCTTGCCATAGTTTATAAACATTAAATAGTTAAACATTAATATTATACGCGGCGGCGTTTAGGAGGACGGCAGCCGTTATGCGGCATAGGAGTAACGTCGATAATCTCGGTTACATCGATACCGGCAGCGACGCATGCGCGTATAGCGCTTTCACGTCCTTGTCCAGGACCTTTAACGTATGCTTTTACTTTACGCAGTCCGAGGTCGAAAGCGACCTTAGCGCAATCACCGGCAGCCATTTGTGCTGCGTAGGGTGTATTTTTCTTTGAGCCACGGAAGCCCATTTTACCTGCGGACGACCAGCTGATTACTTGACCGTCGCCATTTGCAAGAGTTACAATAACGTTGTTGAAAGACGACATAACGTGTAGTTGTCCTACGCCGTCAATTTTAACAACACGCTTCTTGGCTGCAACTGTTTTCTTTGCCATAATTGTTTGATGTTTTTTAAATTACTACTTAGTTGCTTTTTTCTTGTTAGCAACGGTCTTCTTTTTACCTTTACGCGTACGCGCGTTGTTTTTGGTAGATTGTCCACGCACGGGGAGTCCGAGACGGTGGCGTACACCACGGTAGCAACCGATATCCATCAAACGTTTGATGTTCAATTGTGTTTCAGAGCGGAGGTCACCTTCTACTTTGTACTTAGCACCGATGATCTCACGAATCTTTGCTGCTTGGTCATCCGTCCAATCCTGCACTTTGATGCTTGGGTCAACGCCTGCTTCAGCCAGGATTTTCTTTGCGCTTGAACGACCTAATCCGTAGATGTAAGTCAAACCGACTTCGCCAGCTTTGTTTTGTGGCA
>CACXYM010000013.1 GCA_902771935.1 uncultured Bacteroidales bacterium | reverse complement strand
TTTATTGGATGGTGTGACATTAGGAAGTCCGATTGCTTTCATTATCCGGAACACGAACGCTCGTCCGGAGGACTACGAAGCGCTGAAAGATGTGTATCGTGAGGGACATGCTGACCGTGTCTATGAGCAGAAATACGGTATTCGCGACTATCGCGGTGGCGGACGTGCTTCGGCGCGAGAGACTGTAGCGCGCGTGGTGGCAGGAGGTATCGCTAAACAGATACTGGCAAAAGACGGTATTGCAGTTGAGGGCCGATTGGTTCAGATAGGCGAAGAGACCGACCGCACGAAATTTGCGGCGTTGTTGGAGGATATTCAGCGCGCAGGCGAATCGGTTGGCGGTGTGGTTGAATGCCACATCAAAGGAGTAAAGCCAGGGTTAGGCGAACCTATCTTCGATAAGTTGCAAGCTCGCCTTGCTTACGCGGTAATGAGCATCAACGGCTGCCGCAGTTTTGAGGTCTATGACCGAGACGCGAACGGACAAAGTGTGAGTTGCGGCATTGTTGGCGGCATCAGCGATGGGAATGATATTGTGTTCCGTTGCCGCTTCAAAGCAACGGCGACCAAAATGAAAGAGTACGGCGGGCGTCATGACGTGTGTATTGCTGTGCGCGCCGTACCGATAGTAGAAGCCATGGCGGCATTGACCATTTGTGATTTGAAGCAGGTACTTTGATAACAGTTGAGGACATAAAATATCCGGTACGTGAGGCGTTTGAGCAGTATGAGAAAGCCTTTACCACAGCGATGCACAGCGATAATGTACATCTAAATGAGGTATTGGATTATATTCATGCAAAAGCAGGCAAGCAGTTACGTCCTATGATTGTGCTTTTGGCAGCACAATTATGCCGCGGGGTTACAGAGAAGACGATTCAAACGGCTGTATCCTTGGAGTTACTGCATAACGCCAGTTTGGTACACGATGATGTGGTTGATTCGTCCCCTATGCGTCGCGGAGCCAAGTCCGTACAAGCCAAGTGGAGCAATAAGGTGGCTGTTCTGGTAGGCGATTACATGTTGGCGCGCGTTATCCATGCTGTTACAGAAATACATAATTCGCAGATACTCAATATTGTTGCCTCCCTTGGAATGTCACTCAGCAGCGGCGAAATTCTTCAGTTGCACGCCAATCAATCTATGTGGATAACCGAGGCACAGTACTTCCAAATCATCACCCAAAAGACAGCACATCTGTTTGCCGCATGCGCAGAGGCCGGAGCAGAGTCATCCGCAGCAACTATGCGACAGACTACTGCTTTACGCGAGTTCGGCAAGCATTTAGGAATCTGTTTCCAACTAAAAGATGATATCTTCGATTACTCCGACGCAGAAGAGATAGGCAAACCGACCATGAGCGATATCCGTGACGGCAAATGCACTTTGCCCCTACTGATTTCTCTCCAGCGCGCTCCCAAAGAGGAAGCGGATCATATCAAACAACTGGCTGAAGACTTATACCAAGATTTGACTGACCCACTTAATGCAGAGCAGGAGATTAAGTCGTTTGTTCTGCGTTACGATGGAGTGCGCTATGCAGCAGCAAGAATGACGGAGCACAAAAAAAGTGCCATTCAAGCACTTTCTGTTTTTCGGGACTGCGCAGCGAAGGACTCGCTCTTATCTTTGCTCGATTATGCTGTCAATCGTGACCATTAAATCTTTAGGCGAAAGTCGAGAGCCGAAAGTCGAAAGCCCTTCTTCGGGAACTTTTTCCACAATATCCATAATAAATGCACGCAGGAGCATCTTGCGTCCTTCTTCCGGTGCGATACAGCGTTGTTGCATATAGAAGAGTGCAGAGTCATCGAGTTGTCCTGTTGTTGCACCGTGCGACGCTTTGACATCGTCAGCGTATATCTCCAATTGCGGTCTGGTGCGCATCGTAGCCGTTTTAGAGAGCAGTAGATTACGATTGGTCTGTTGGGCATCCACATGTTGGGCATCGGGTTTGATGACCAATTCTCCGAAAAACTCACCTTTAGCGGCATCGTCTAAAACGAACTTCACCATTTGCCGGCTGATACCCTCTCCTTTTTCATGGTGCATGCGCGTGTGCGTAAAGACAGAATCAGCTCCATGCAGAAAAGCGAGGTGATAAATCTCCGTCACGCAATTGGCGGCCTTATGGTCGATATGAAGAATATTCTTTGCCGAATGAAAATCAAAGACGAAAAGACGGAGCAGAGAACCTGCTTCCTGCAAGACATGCAAATCCAGTTCAGGTTTATCAATCAGCACCAAATTGCGCTGTTCGCCTTTATTCAAACTCAGCGTATCCATTCTTTTCCAGTTCAAGGGCTAAGTTTTTATCGCCGGTTTTAACAATACGTCCGTCAGCCAAAACATGCACAAAATCAGGCACGATGTAATCGAGTAGACGTTGATAATGCGTAATAACGATAGAAGCATTTGCTGGTGTTTTGAGTTTATTCACACCTTCAGCCACCACGCGCAGCGCATCGATATCCAAGCCACTGTCGGTCTCGTCCAAGATGCTAAGACAGGGTTCCAACATTGCCATCTGCAATATCTCGTTTTTCTTTTTCTCTCCTCCCGAGAACCCTTCGTTGACCGAACGGTTATTGAGTTTGTCCGCCATATCCAGCAAAGCCCTTTTCTCGCGCATCAGTTTGAGGAATGCCGTAGCGGAAAGCGGTTCCTGACCAGTATACTTACGTTTCTCATTTACAGCCGTACGCATAAAGTTGACCATTGAGACTCCGGGAATCTCCACGGGGTACTGGAACGAAAGGAAGACACCTTCGCGGGCGCGCTGTTCAGCCGGCATAGCGAGTAAGTCTTTTCCTTTAAGCAGCACAGAGCCTTCGGTTACTTCGTATTGGGGATTTCCAGTCAGTACAGCAGAAAGGGTTGATTTACCGGCACCGTTTGGTCCCATAATAGCATGTACTTCTCCGGCACGGATAGTGAGGTCAATGCCCTTGAGTATCTCTTTGCCGGCTATAGAAGCGTGCAGGTTACGTATTTCTAATAAAGCGTTCAGCATTCAGTATTCAGTTATCAGGATTCAGTTTTCAGTTATCAGGATTCAGTTTTCAATAACAGCCATTACCACTTCGCCAACAGCCTGAAGTGTGGACTTGTCGATGTTGCGCATATCATCTTGGCGTGTATGCCACCAGGAAGCGAAACCTGTTTCATTAGCTCCGTCGTAGTGGATGACATCTACGCACGGGATACCGGCAAGATTGAGGTAGTAGTGGTCATCTGTAATAGGGTAAGTCATTTTGTCGAGGAAGTATCGTCCGTAACCTAATTGGTGGGCTTTGCGCCAAATGAGTTCGACATAGTTCTGGGCGTACTCAATCGAATACATCTCTTTAGGGAAGATAGCATCAGGCGAACCAACCATATCCAGCAATATACCAAATCGATATGGGCGCTGTGTATCAGCAGTCTTCAGTCTGTCGGCATAATGTGCAGCAAAGAGTTGTGAGCCCAGACACCACGTATTCTCACGTTGTACGCCGGTATAGGTGGAAGGCGTTCCTTGATCTTCGTAGTCAAAGAAGATGATATCTATCGGCTGTGCAGCTGGTTTGAGTGAGAGTTGTCTTGCCACTTCCAGTAGCACACCTACTCCGCTGGCGCCGTCATTAGCTCCGGGCACATTGTACATGCGGTCATCGTAAAGCGGTTCTTCGTCCGCCCAAGCGCGTGTATCATAGTGTGCACAAAGCAGCACAGCCTCTTTCTTGGCGTCTATCGAATCCGGTGCGAAGTGGGCAATGATGTTGATAATAGGCTGCAGGCGACCTGCATAGTCTTGCAGTGTTCCTTTCTGCAATTCCACTTGTGCGCCGGAGTTACGAAGTTGGCGAATAAGCCAAGCAGCACAGTCAAGATGTGATTTGCTGTTGGGCACACGCGGACCGAAAGCCATTTGCCGTTCGATATAGGTATATGCACTATCTGCCGAGAAAGCAGGGCGTTCTACGGCAACCGGCTTGGCAGATCTATTGCAAGCCGCCAGACACAGTACGGCTATGACGATGAGACTTAAACGACGTATCATCTTAGCGCACGTTTACTTGGGAGATAGACCGATGCTCCTGAATAGCCTGAATCGTATCGGCGAAAGGCTGGCAGACGCTCACTACTTTTACTTTCGGGCAACGGGTTGTATCGAATGGAATAGAGTCGGTAAATATCAATTCTTCCAATTCACTATCCATAATTCGTTGGCAGGCATCGCCCGACATAACTCCATGACTTACGATGGCACGAACGGATTTGGCACCACCTTCTTTCATCACCTGTGCAGCCTTGCAGATGGTTCCGGCCGTGTCGGCGATATCGTCAATAAGGACAACGTCCTTTCCATAGACATCACCTAACACTCTTATTTCGCTTACTTTATTGAAGTCGGGACGGTTCTTGTAGCATATTACCATCGGCACTTCGCGATCGGTCAGCATATGCATTTTCTTGGCGAAAGCCGCAGCACGTTTGGATCCGCCTACATCGGGTGAAGCGACAATGAGTTTGCGCAAGTTGAGACTTTGGATGTAGTTGGCCAATACGTTTCCGCCATAGAGGTGATCCACAGGGATATCAAAGAAGCCTTGTATCTGGTCAGCGTGGAGGTCGAGTGTAATCACGCGGTCCGCACCTGCCACTTGCAGCATGTTAGCCACGAGTTTAGCGCCGATAGAAACGCGCGGTTTGTCTTTTCTGTCCTGTCGTGCCCAACCGAAATATGGGATAACGGCGATTACAGCATGTGCGCTGGCACGTTTTGCTGCGTCAATCATGAGCAATAACTCCATGAGGTTGTCACTACTGGGATTAGTGGACTGAACAAGATAAACCGATTGTCCGCGAACGCTGTCGTCAAATGATGCGGCGAATTCGCCATCAGAGAAATGACTAACTGTCAATTTTCCTAACTTGCAGCCCAAGCGATCGCAAATTCGCTGTGCGAGTGCTTCACCCTGACTGCCTGCAAAAATCTTGAATTGTGAGGCTTCTTGTAACATGATTATTTCTTTTTCTTCTTAATCAACTCAGCGTCAAGCAACGCGATATCTGCGTCCAGACGCCCATTCGATAAGATGTGTAAATCGTTTTTAATACGCTCAATGCCGGACTCTTGGTCTTTGTTCCAGACGAGGTTTTTCTGTCTCATACATTGTGCGATATACAGAGTGAGAGCCTGCCGCTCAGCATCATTAGTGAGCGTGCAGGCGTACTCAATTGTGTCTTGGATAATGCGCCCGTAATTCCGCATGCGGATTGGCGTAACGTTCCTACGAATCAGTTCCATTATTTCTTTCTAATCAAGTAAATCATTGTTGGATAGTGGTCTCCGTAACCATCCAACCATACTCCGCCTTTGTGAGTACGTTTCGGTGTACCTTTGTCCTTGCCATCTTGGATAGTGAGGAAGTCTTTGTTGAAGATTTGCGACTTCCAGTAGGTCCATTTGCCGGACTCCAGTTTCTCGTTCATCATCGGCTCGGAGATAATAATCTGGTCGAAGAGGTTCCAGCTGCCGTTGTATGCGAGTGAGCCGATACCTCGGTCGAGCTTGAGCCAGAGAGTATTGAAGAATCCTTGCGGCTCCACTTCCTCGCGGGTTTTTCGTGCTTTGAGCACTTCAGCGCAGCTATGGTTGTACGGATCATCGTTCAAGTCACCCATGATGATGATTTTGGCTTGCGGTTCACGTTTATAGATACTGTCGCAGATTGAGAGCGTCAACATGGCAGCAGAGTCACGCGTTGGACGTGAACGGAGTTCTCCTCCGTAACGGCTTGGCCAGTGGTTCACGATGATATGCAGTTTCTCGGGTTTTCCGTCGCCGGTGAGATAACCAGTAATCTCCAGTTGCAGACGTGTTTTCACGACGCCGCCATCTTCATAGTGCGCTTGGAGTTCATGCCCTTTTGCGCTCACGAGTTTGAAGAGCGTCGGGTTATACAGGAAACCACAGTCTACACCACGGCGGTCAGGTCCTTCGAGCAGGACGGGTTCCATGATGCGGCCGTAGTCTTCTTTCATTTTTTTGCAAACATCTTGCAGGCAACCAAGATTCTCCACCTCGCAGACGCCGATACAAGCAGCACCTCGCGGGTCTTCGTCCGTACCGAGTTGCGACAGCGCATAAGCCATGTTCTTCACTTTGTGTTCATACTTAAGCGGAGTCCATTTCATACCGCCGTCGGGCAGGTACTCATAGTCATTTTTCCCTTCGTCATGAATGGTGTCGAAGAGGTTCTCAAGGTTGTAGAAAGCGATGCAGCGAACGAAGGTTTCGTTCTGCGCCGAAAGCGTCATACTTAGGCATAGCGCCAAGGTGACGAGAATTGATGTGTGTTTCATAAATACAGGTATTATTGTTTGATTTATATGCTTTTGTTTGTTTCCGGCTGCAAAATTACAACTTATTTTGCATATATGCAAATAAAAAGTGCATTTTTGTACAAATAATTTTACTTCTACACTTTTCGGTGTTCATGAAAGTGATCCGTCTCAGAAGACACACGCACAAAGTTCTCATGCTGTACGAGCAGTTTTAACTGCCCAGAAGCGAGAACAATGAAAGATATGTTTTGTGAGGTGTTATTGCTCCTTCCACTCAACGATTTGTTTGCATTGCGGGCAGCATTTCGCTGCAAAAGTACTACTTTTTTTGGAATTATGCAAATAAATAGCATAAATTATGCATTTTTGTTGCAGATTGAATATATTTGAGTTATACTAGGATTCCGATGGAATCAGGCTTCTAACATACTAAGATTATAGTAATATCATGGTAATTTCATAGTAATAACATACTAATCACATAGTAATCACATACTAATCACATACTAATTTCATAGTAATGACATACATTTTTTGAGTACAAAGATAATACAAATTTGTGGGATTTGCAAGGATTTTTTATGATTTTGGGAAAATTTTGTATGATTTGTGCTGAGATTTGTATGTTTTTTGTGCTAAGATTCGTATGTTTTGGGGAATTTTTAGGCGGGAATGAGAAAGGTAGCGGATGGTTATTGGGCGGAAAGGACGCTTTTAGAGCGGCAAATTCAATTTGCCTGAAATAGACGAAGAAAGGTGAGTTTTGGTGGAGAAAAATGCAAATGGAGACGGAGAAAGGTGAGTTTTGGTGGAGAAAAATGCAAATAGAGACGGAGAAAGGAACAGTGCTTGGACAAAGCCAAGCACTTTCACTTTTTCACAATTCACACAAAAATGTGGGTTACTCTACTCTTGCATCTTGGATGAGGATTTATTTCACTCTTGCACCTTGTGCGTTGAAGAGTTGGTTGCCACGTTGGATGAATATTAGAGTGTTACTTTATCCAGGACGCTCCATTTGTTGGTTTCGTTGTCCATAGTCTGGAGCACAACAACCAGTCCGGCATACGAGCCGATACCACCTTCGCGGAGTTTGGCAATACCGGAAGCGAAAGCATCTTTAGCGCGTTTGTCGGCATTAGCTTTGGTGTCCTTGTAAATAATTGAGCCGGCTTGGTCAGATGTCTTTTGCATCTCGCCCGTGATAATAGGCAGCGCGTTTAACTCGAACTGCATAGACATACTCGGATCCTGCTCTATCGTATCATCGAGTTTAACGATGTACTGATAGCTGCTCTTTTGCTCATTGTTGCACGATGTGAACAAAACGGCTGTGAGCGCGAGGCAGCACATAGCTGCCAAAACAAATACTTTTTTCATTGTTGTAAATAGAATTTTATATGGTCATTTCGTTTTCTTGGCGCAAAATTATATAAAAATTTTGATATATCAAATAATTATAGTACTTTTGCACGTTTTTTCGACTATAAACGTGCAAAAATGAAGAAGAACTTATTATTATTAGTGGTTTTATGCGTGAGTATGGTGCTTGGGAGCACGATGAGGGCTCAGGATGTCGTTTTGTTTTATGAGTCGTTTGACCAGTGTATCGGTTACGGCACTCCCGGTTCGCATGACTATGAAGACATGGGTTATACAGGTGGTAATGACAATCAGTTCAGCGGCAATATCGCAAAAGGTGTTGTGCTGACAGATAATCAGAACTGGACAGACAGTTATGCCTACGGTGCCTATCAGTGCGTGAAAGTGGGACACAGCAAGTATGCAGGACACGTGACAACGCCGACCATTAGTTGCACGGGCGATGTGGTGCTGACCTTCCGCGCAGCCCCTTGGACAGGCGATTCGCTGATGAACATTCAAGTGACAGGCGGAACACCCGACAAAGCGGCTTTTGAACTCAAGAAGAACAAGTGGACCGATATCCGTGTGAATATCACGGACGTGACCAGCGGCGTGAAGATTAAATTCTTCTCGGTGAATAAGCATCGTTTCTTCTTAGACGATGTGACATTACTGCCGCCGGATCCGGATGAACCGGCTATTCGACTGATGTCGAGCCCGTTAGTTGACCTGGGTTTCTTAGGCAAGAACTACACGACGCAATATGCTAACGTGCAGGTAGTGGGAACAAACCTGAGCAGTGGTATCACGGTGAACTTCACCAATAACGACGGATACTATTTTGCAGCCAATATGCGGTCGTTATCGTCTGAAGGAGGCAAACTGACGGTATCGTTTGGCGAAGGTGCTCCAGCCGAAAGGTACAGCGCAACGATTGAGTTGAGCGCTACAGGTAAGAATGGCACGAAAGTGACGAAGAAAATCAATATCGGCGCCGAAGTGAGCGCACTAGATTTGGAAGGCAGCGGCAAACGGATGGACCCGTACACGGTAGGCGACGTGATACTACTTGCTAATAATCCAGGCACTGTTTGGGCGGAGACACGTTATTGGGTGAAAGGGTACGTATTAGGAGCCGTGAAGCGGTATAACACCGACCAGTTTGACGGCGTATGCACCAACGACAAGACCTCGCTTGTACTGGCAGCCCAAGCCGGCGAGACGGACTACAGCAAAGTGGTGACCGTGGAACTGGTGAGCGGTGATGCCCGCAATGCGCTGAATGTGGTAGATAACCCGCAACTGATTGGACAAATGGTCAAAGTGTGGGGCGAACTGCTCAACGACAAAACTAATCCGCTGTATCTGCAGAAACCCGGTGTGCGCAATGTGAAGAATAACGACCAATACGTGCGTCCCTGGGACCAAGATGAGCCGGAAGAGTATGACCCGACGGGAGGTTTAGTCGAAAGTCAAAAGTCAAAAGGTGCTTCCGAGCACTCCGGTAATAAAATCATTCGTGACGGGCAGATGTATATCATTCGTCGCGGACAAACATACACTATAACAGGACAAATAGTTGAATAATATGGAAGCAAAATATAATCCTAAAGACATTGAATCAAAGTGGTATCAGTATTGGTTAGACAACAAGTTCTTCCACAGTGAACCTGACGGACGTGAACCATACACGGTAGTTATTCCGCCGCCCAATGTGACAGGTGTACTGCACATGGGCCACGTGCTGAATGAGACGATACAAGATGTGCTTGTTCGTCGCGCGCGTCTGGAAGGCAAGAACGCTTGCTGGGTGCCCGGAACAGACCACGCGTCGATAGCGACTGAGGCGAAAGTGATTAAACGTCTCAAAGAGCAAGGTATTAACAAGAGCGATTTGACCCGCGAAGAATTCCTCAAGCACGCTTGGGCTTGGACGGATGAGCACGGAGGCATCATCTTGAAACAGTTGCGCACGCTCGGTTGCTCCTGCGACTGGGACCGTACGGCATTTACGATGGATGAGAAACGCTCTGCAGCCGTGATTAAAGTGTTCTGCGACCTGTATCGCAAAGGCCTTATCTACCGCGGTCTACGCATGGTGAACTGGGATCCGGAACGCCAGACAGCACTTTCCGACGAGGAAGTAATCTATCACGACGAGCACAGCAAATTCTACTACCTGCGTTATAAAGTTGTGGAAGAGCCGGGCAAGTATGCCGTAGTAGCGACCACCCGTCCGGAGACCATTTTCGGCGATATAGCCGTGTGCATCAACCCGAAAGAGGAGAAAAACCAGTGGCTGAAAGGCAAACATGTGATTGTGCCGGGCGTAGGACGCGTTATTCCTATTATCGAGGACAGATACGTGGAAATAGGTTTCGGTACAGGCTGCCTGAAAGTGACGCCGGCACACGATGTGAACGACTACGCACTCGGACAAAAATATAACCTGAAGACCATTGATATCTTCACGCCGGATGCCCATCTGAATATGGACACGATGGAGGAAGAACTGCAAACCAACGTGCGCAAATACCACGGCATGGACCGTTTCGATTGCCGCAAGCAGATTGTGGAAGACCTGAAGGCCTTAGACCTCGTGGAAAAGATTGAGGACTATGACAATAAAGTGGGCTATAGCGAGCGTACGAATGTGCCTATCGAGCCGCGGCTGAGTCTGCAGTGGTTCATTAAGATGAAACACTTTGCCGACATTGCTCTGCCGCCGGTGATGAATGATGAGATTGAGTTCTACCCGACCAAATACAAGAATACCTATCGTAACTGGCTGGAGAACATCAAAGACTGGTGCATTAGCCGTCAATTGTGGTGGGGACACCGTATTCCCGCATACTATGACGCAGACTTATTGGCGCAGACGGGCTTGGAGGACTATCCGGCAGATAAGATTATCGTGAGTGAGACGGCACCTGAAGGAAACTACGTTCAGGACGAAGGTGCGTTGGATACATGGTTCAGCTCTTGGCTGTGGCCGATTAGTCTGTTCGACGGTATTGAGAACCCGAACAACGAAGAGATACAGTACTACTACCCGACAGCAGACCTCGTAACAGGACCGGATATCATCTTCTTCTGGGTGGCTCGAATGATAATGGCGGGCTACGAATACATGGGCAAGATGCCGTTCAAGCATGTCTATTTCACCGGAATCGTTCGCGATAAGCTTGGTCGCAAGATGAGTAAGTCGCTCGGTAATAGTCCTGATCCGCTGGATTTGATTGATCGCTACGGCGCTGACGGAGTGAGAATGGGTATTTTGCTCTGTGCACCTGCCGGAAACGATATTCTATATGATGATTCACTCTGTGAGCAAGGACGTAACTTCTGCAATAAGATTTGGAACTGTTTCCGCATGATGAAAGGACTGGAAGTACAAGATTTCGCGCAACCAGAGACCAGTAAGATTGCCACAAAATGGTTCACTGCCAAATTAGCAGAGAAATCAGCAGAGGTGGCTGACTTGCTGCATAAATACCGCCTATCGGAAGCGCTGATGGAGATATATAAACTCTACTGCGACGAGTTCAGCGGATGGTATCTGGAGATGATTAAGCCCGCATACCAACAACCTATTGACCGCGCGACCTACGAACAGACGATGCAGTTCTTCGACCAACTGCTGCGTCTTCTCCATCCGTTTATGCCGTTTATCACGGAAGAGCTGTGGCAGAATATCGCTGAGCGCAGAGATGGAGAGAGCATAATGAACGCTACGCTTAATGGTGCAAATGGTGACGCTTCGCTTAATGGTGAAATTCTAGCTTCCGTTGAGGAACTGAAGGAGATTGTTTCCGGTGTGCGCAACGTGCGCGCGTCGAAGAATATTCCACCGAAAGAAAGACTGACTCTGATTAGTCCGAAGAATCTTGATCCGTTAGTAGAAAAACTGGCGAACTGCGACATCCAAATAAGCGAAGACAAACCGGGTAATGCGGCAAGTTTCATCGTAGGAACCACCGAATATGCAATTCCTTTGGATGCATTTATCAATGTGGATGAAGAGTTGGCAAAATTGGAGGCAGACTTGCAACACCAAGAAGGCTTCCTGCGCGGCGTGATGGCCAAGCTGAACAATGAACGGTTTGTAGCAAATGCCAAACCTGAGATTGTGGAGTTAGAGCGCAAGAAAAAAGCCGATGCCGAACAACGTATCGCAGCGCTGAAAGCTAATATTGCCGCACTAAAGAAATGAGCGATATGATTTACATAGCAGGCCCATGCGCTGCGGAAAGCGAAGAGCAAGTGCTGGAAGCAGCACATGCTTTAGCATCAACGGGGGAAATCATCTTCCGCGCCGGCGTATGGAAACCTCGTACCCGACCAGAGTCATTCCAAGGCGTTGGTGACGAGGGACTGCTGTGGTTAAGTCGTGTACAAAACGAAGTAGGTCTGCCAGTTGCTACCGAGGTCGCCAATGCCGAACAGGTGAACAAAGCCCTGGCAGCAGGAGTTGATTATCTGTGGTTAGGTGCGAGGACGTGCGCAAGTCCGATTACAGTTCAGGCTATAGCCAATGCTATCATCACCTCGCCGCAGCGAACGCATCTACGCGGTGTGTTTATCAAGAATCCTGTTAACGAAGATGTAGCACTGTGGGAAGGCAATATCAGACGATTTCAGAATGCAGAATGCAGATTTCAGATTTATGCAGTTCATCGTGGATGCAACCATCAGCCATGCTGGGAAATGGCGTATCAGTTACACCAAGATATGCCATCTGTACCATTACTGCTTGACCCGTCCCACATGTGCGGAAAAGCAGAGCGAGTTTCGAGTCTCTGCCGAGACGCTGCCGAGCTACAATATAATGGTTTGATGGTGGAAGTACATCCTCATCCCGAACAAGCTCTGAGCGACGCCAAACAACAAATTACTCCGGATGACTTTAGCGCTATCAAGCAAACGAAAGAAACGACTTATACGACGCCGTTGGAATTGCGCTGGATGCGCAAGATGATAGACGAAGTGGACGACCGTCTATGGGATGCTATTGAGCAACGCATGTCAGTCAGTCGGCGTATCGGTGAATATAAAAAAGCCCATCAAATAGATGTTATTCAACCTACTCGATTCGAAGAAATAATGAGCAAACGATTAGCTTGGGCAGAGACCAACCACCTAAGTAAAGAAACCGTTAAAGTTATTATGGAAGCACTTCACGAAGAGAGTATCCGTATGCAGCATTAGTTTAGTGCGCATCGAGCCAGTTACGTCCATAACCGGCTTCTGCTATCAGCGGAACAGACAAGAGCATCACATTCTGCATCTCAGCAACTACCATTGTTTGCACCTGTTCTATAATCGCTTCCGGCACATTGAAGCATAACTCATCATGTATCTGCATGGTGAGTTGCAAGCGTGGGTCATTGAACTCCGGTAAACGCTTACTGATAGCTATCATTGCCATTTTGATAATATCGGCTGCCGTTCCCTGAATAGGTGAATTGACAGCATTGCGCTCCGCGAAGGAACGGACTGTAGCATTGTGTGAATTGATGTCAGCCAGATAACGGCGACGGCCAAACAAAGTCTCTACAAAGCCATGCTCACGGGCAAACTGTTTCTGCGATTCAATGAAGTCTATCACTTTCGGGAAGGCAGCAAAGTAATCATCTATCAGTGCCTTTGCTTCGGCTCGCGGACAATCCAGTTGTTGCGACAGGCCAAAGGCTGATATACCATAGATGATACCGAAATTGGCAGTTTTGGCACGACGACGCTGGTCTTTGGTCACTTGGTCAATCGGCGTTCGGAATATCTTAGCTGCCGTTGCCGCGTGAATATCCTGTCCGCTACGGAAAGCCTCAAGTAAATGCGGGTCTTGCGACATATGCGCTAAGAGACGCAGTTCTATCTGCGAATAGTCAGCACTGAGGAAAAGACAACCCTCATCCGCTATTACGGCACGACGAATGAGTTGCCCGCGCTCCGAACGAATAGGCAAGTTCTGCAGGTTCGGATTAGAAGAACTGAGTCGGCCGGTGGCTGTAACCGTCTGATTATAGGTCGTATGTATCTTACCCGTCTGCGGATTAATATAACCCGGCAACGCAGAGATATATGTTGAGATAAGTTTCTTGAGTTCGCGCTGATCCAATATCTTACCCACTATCGGATGTCGTTCTTTGAGTGCTTGCAGCACTTCCTCCGAGGTGGTGTATTGGCCGGACTTGGATTTCTTGGCTTTCGGGTCAAGTCGGAGTTGGTCAAAGAGTATCTCACCCACTTGTCGCGGAGAGTTGATATTGAATGTCGTGCCTGCCAGATTGTATATCTCTGACTCTAACGCACTGAGTTCATCCGTCAGTTCTGCCTCAGCCTGTTTGAGCAACTGTACATCAAAACGCACACCAGCTTTTTCCATCTTACGCAGTACCTGAACTAATGGCAGTTCAACCTCGTTGTATAATTTCCATAGTGCAGGATTCGCTTTTAGAGCATCCCAGTCGGGTTCTTTATAAGGATTAAAGGCAAGTTCCGGATTGAGTAGATAGGAACACAAGCGTGCTTCGATGGTATCGTTGGCAGGCGCTGATTGTTCGTTAACCGCTTCTGCTGAAGAAGGCTCTGCAAATAAGTCGAGTTGTCCGGTCGGTTGTTGCTGCTGGGGTTTGGGTTGCACTTTCGGTGCCGCTGCTATTGGAGCATTCCGTAAGAAAGAATTGAATTCCAAAGCCTCATAAAGCGGGCGCAACTGTGTCCAGTCCTTTTCGCGCATCAGCAAGGCATTGGGATTGAACTCGATTGGCACATCCGTTTTGATTGTTGCAAGGAACTTGGAGAAACGAATATCGTCGACTTGCGTCTCGACTTTGGTTTTAAGTGCACCTTTCAGTTCGTCCGTATGAGCAAGTAAGTTCTCCACATCACCAAATTGGGTCAGCAGTTGCACAGCCGTTTTCTCCCCTACTCCTTTGCAGCCGGGGATATTATCCGAAGCATCTCCCATGAGCGCCAACAAATCAATGACTTGGTTCTTATTCTGCAAACCGTATTTAGCGCAGACTTCTTCGGGCCCCATTTGTTCAAAGCCGCCTGTATGCCGCGGGCGGTACATGTGTACACGTTCAGTTACTAATTGTCCGTAATCCTTGTCGGGCGTCGCCATAAAGACTTCAAAGCCTGCTTTCTCGGCCAATTGAGAAACTGTTCCTATCACATCATCCGCTTCAAAACCTTGAACCTCCAAGACCGTGATATTCATAGCATGAAGGATATCCTTAATAATAGGCACAGCGCGGCGTATCTCTTCGGGTGTTTCCGGCCGTTGGGCTTTGTACTGCTCATACGCTTCGTGACGGAAAGTGGGTCCATGCGGGTCAAAAGCCACAGCTATATGTGACGGATGAAGACGCCGGATGAGATCCTCTAAGGTGATGACGAAGCCATAAATGGCAGATGTATTCTCTCCTTTGGAGTTCATACGAGGAACTTTTATAAAGGCATAGAAAGCCCTATATATCATCGCGTAAGCGTCAATGAGAAGCAGTCTGTTCATAGTGTTACCAATTAATAGGTGTTAAGCCATGTTGAACAAGATAATTATTGGCTTGGGAGAAATGTCCACAGCCAATAAATCCACGATAGGCAGATAAGGGGCTTGGATGCGGCGCGGTAAGAACGAGATTATTGCGTCTGTCAATATACTGTCCCTTACGTTGTGCATAGCTACCCCACAGCATATAAACTATATTCTTACGGCGTGTATTTAGTGCTTGGATAGCAGCATCCGTCAACTCTTCCCAACCTTTGTTTTGATGTGAGCCGGGGTGATGGGCTTGTACGGTAAGCGTTGCGTTCAGCAGCAATACGCCTTGTTCTGCCCAGCGCATAAGATTGCCTGAAGCGGGAATAGGTGTACCTAAATCGCGATTTATCTCTTTGTATATATTGACCAACGATGGAGGAATCTCCACTCCGTCATTGACGGAAAAACATAGTCCGTGCGCTTGACCGACATCGTGATATGGATCTTGTCCAATGATAACGACTCGCACCCTGTCAAAAGGGCACGAGTCAAAAGCATTAAAGATAAGTCGTGCAGGAGGAAAGCATTGCTTCGTTTGGTATTCGTTTCGCACAAACGATGTCAGCAACTCGAAATACGGTTTATCAAATTCCGGTTGCAGAACAGCACGCCAAGATTCATCAATACGGACCTCCATGTTGCCTTACTTGACAATCAACATTGCATCTCCATAGTCACCGAAACGGTACTTCTCTTCTACGGCTACTTCGTATGCTTTCATTACGTTTTCGTAGCCTCCGAAAGCAGCTACTTGCAGCAACTGACTGGACTGCGGCATGTAGAGATTAACGAAGAAGGTGTTAGCTACAGTGAAATCATACGGCGGGAAGATGAACTTATTCGTCCAACCTTCGTATGTTTTAATTTGTCCTGTTGTACCGGCAACATGCTCTAATGCACGCATCACTTCCGTACCGACAGCACATACGCGACGCTCACCCTCTTGTGCTTTAGTCACTTTATCAACCGCATCTTGTCGAATAGAGATTTGTTCAGAATCCACCTTATGCTTAACCAAGTCGTCCACATCGATAGCCTTAAAGTTGCCGAGCCCTACGTGCGAGGTAATGGTAGTATAGTCAATACCACAAATCTCCATCCTTTTTATCAGTTGTTTAGAGAAATGCAAGCAGGAGGCAGGTGCAGCTACAGCACCGATATATTTCGCGAAGATAGACTGATAGCGTTCGCGATCCATTTTCTCTACAGGTTCATCACGGAAGACTTCTTTATAAGCGGCCAACGTTGCTTCATCCATAGGACGACGGATATATTTTGGCAGCGGAGTGGTACCCATATCATAAAGACGCTCCACGTATTCATCCTCACTATAATCCGACAGAAAACGGAACGTACGGGCACGCGAAGTAGTATTATCTACCACTTCTGCTACGATAGATGGGTCCTGGTCAAAGAACAATTTATTGCCAACACGTATTTTACGGGCAGGATCAACGTTTACATCCCAATAACGCGTTGCATGATTCAATTCACGAAGAAGGAATATCTCAATATTGGCCAAGGTTTTTTCTTTCTGTCCGTATAACCGAGCAGGGAACACTTTGGTATCATTGTAAACGAACAAGTCCCCTTCACCGAAATAATCCACAATATCACGCACTGTCTTATGTTCGATTTCACCTGATTTATGGTGTAAAACGAGCATGCGTGCATCTTCAGGGTAAGCGGAAGGATACTGCGCCAACAGTTCTTCAGGCAGTTTGAATTTAAATTGATTTAATTTCATATACTAATTGTTCAAATTGTTCAAAGTTTATACATTCCTCTACGTGATAATCTCCTACTCGTGTGCGTCTAAGTGCTATGAGATGTGCACCACTATTGAGTTTCTGGCCTATATCACGCGCCAAAGCACGAATATACGTTCCTTTGGAGCATACGACACGAATAACAAGTTGCATGGTCGTTTGGTCAAAACTAAGGACTTCTATCTCATCAATGACCAATAGTTTAGGTTTGAGTTCCACTTCTTCACCTTTGCGAGCTAATTCGTAAGCTCGTTTACCATCCACTTTCACCGCTGAAAACATAGGCGGCACTTGCCATTGTTCACCGAGGAAAGTAGGAATGACTTCATCAATGAGTTGACGTGTAATATGCGTTGTCGGATACGTTTGGTCGATAGGTTTTTCCAAGTCGAAACTGGGTGTCGTAGCGCCTAATTGCAGTGTGGCCACATATTCCTTGGTATCGTATTGGAGTTTTTCAATGAGTTTTGTCTTCCTCCCTGTACATACGATTACAACTCCGGTTGCCAATGGATCCAGCGTTCCTGTATGCCCAACTTTGAGTTTTTTGAGACCGAGTTGATGACATAATAACCATCGCGCCTTTCCCACTACATCAAAGCTAGTCCATCTATACGGCTTGTCAAAAGCCAATATTTCTCCCTCAACAAAGTCCATATATGATAGCAAAAGTGCCTACACAGAGACAATAGACGGCAAAATATATTAACTTCTGACGACGTACTATATCAATCATAAACCGGCAAGCAAAACAACCGGTGGCAAAAGCAGCGATGAAACCAACCACCAACGGCAGCCAACCTATAGTCACCACCACTTCTCCTGAGAGAATATCCTTAAGCTCAAGCAATGCATCACCCAAAATGGGAATAAGCACCATAAGGAATGAGAACTTAGCCACTTGCTCTTTGCTTACGCCACACATTAGTCCAGTGGCAATAGTAGTGCCACTACGGCTTAGACCGGGTAATACGGCTACAGCTTGCGCACAACCGATAATCAAAGCATCCCGATAAGTCACTTCGTGACCTTGACGATTTAGACGTTTAGTCAAGAACTCGCTTAACCACAAAAGCAATGCAGTTACAATCAAGCATATGCCAACGATGAGCAGGCCATTGCCAAAGAAAGCTTCTACTTGGTCTTTAAAGAACATACCCACAATAAACACCGGAATCATAGAAACTAGGATTTTAGCTACATAATCTTTATCCTCGTTCCATTTGAATGTAGTAAACGTGCCTTTAAAGAGTTGGGCTACCTCACGCCAAAGGATGACTAAAGTAGAAAGAACTGTTGCAGCATGCACAACAACTGCAAAAAGCAAATTCTCCTCTCCGGCAGTGCCAAGAAGAGCTTGTCCGATTTCCAAATGACCTGAAGAAGAAACCGGCAAGAACTCCGTCAGCCCTTGCACAATGCCTAATATAAGTGCTTCCAACCAAGACATTACTCTTTCTTTTTGCCTTTATACAAAATAGCGAAAATCATCAATATAAAGCCCAGCAAAGAAATCATAGGGCCGACAGTGATACGTCTTACCGAAAAAATATCAGGATTATACGTATCCGTGCTCGGGGCACCTGCCATCAGTGCAAGGCCTAAGATAACTATCAAAAAGGCTATGCCTATGAGAATGAGATTTATTTTTGATAAGTTCTTCATATATGCTTAAATTTCGTACATACTATTAGTCTTCATGCGTATATAACGCCCTGTTGCGAACATAGATGCAATAAAAGTAATAACCACACCCGTAAGAATAACGACTCCTACGACGAAAGCAACATTCTGCCATGACAATGGGAAGAGCTGTACGCTCATGTGTACATTTACGTAATAGTAAACACAAGCGATGGCAGCAAGCGCCAATACTCCGGCTATCAAGCCCATACTTATATTTTTCCGCAAAATAGGTGCCTTAATCATCCACGAGGTAGCACCTACCAATTTCATTGTATTGATAAGAAAACGCTGCGCATATATCTGCAGGCGAATTGTATTACCAATCAGTGCCCACGAAATGAATAATAGCAAGGCCACCACCGCTAACAAGATAATGGACAGCTCATGGATATTGCGATTGAGCACAGTAAGTAAATCTTTCTGATAAACCACTTGGTCCACATATGGCAAAGTCATCAAACGACGTTCTATCACTGCCAGACTATCGTTATTCGCATAGTTGGCCCTCAGATGCATTTCACAAGAAGCCGTTAAAGGGTTATATCCCAAGAACTTCGAAGGATCTTCTCCTAAATACTCAATATGCTCTTTCAGTGCTTGTTCTGCAGAAATAAAACGGCAGTCCAAGCAATAATCCGAAGCCTTAAGCATGTCTTGCAGACGATTAAAATCCTTTGTTTCTGCTTTAGGGGTAAAGACTATCTCGACTGCTGTATTTTCTTTCACTTGATTAATGAGTGAGCCGGTAGCTAAGAGCAGAACACACTCCAAACCAATTAGAAAGAGAACCATCGCTACGCTAATAGTGGTGGTCAGATACATATTGAAGAAACGACGTGGTTTTCCCATTATTTGAACTACTTATACGAGAAAAGGGCAGGTTCAACGTCCTGCCCTATCCCGATTAATATTCCCACAAATCTTGTTCGAAATCAAGCAGTTCAGCTTCGATACGAGCTTGCTCGCGTTTCACTTCTTTAGCCGTATATCCGTATTGCGCATCAGGAATCATGCGGTTATACATATTTCCTTCACCCACAATATATGCGGTATAGAGATGCTTCTGGAAGAACTCGTCATAGGTAACGCGTTTCGTTTCGTTCTGTGACGGGATAACGAACTGTTGAGCCAAATACGGGCGCAATTCGTCGAACGCAATCCAGAACAGAATCTGTCCGTACAATGCATCCATCACAGGCATATCCTCATAATATACCACGTTATCAGCCTGCAGAGGTGCAATACCGATAATTTTCTGGTGCATGCGCGAGGTGTGACGGTCGAAGAACACTACTTCTTGAATCAGATATTTATACTGATTACGTACGAAACCTGCATAGGAGTAGTTATTGAAACGCATCTCGTTAGTTGTAGAGTCGTAGTTGAGCAACATATAGTCTGAGGTAGCAATATCTCCATCACCCATTTCACCTTCGCGGTCGGTGTTCAGAATTGGTGGAACCATTTCACGAGGCATAGGATCATTATCAAAATAAGGTTTGATATCACCTACATCAGATGATTTAACATAAATGGGCAGTCCGTCAACTATAGCATCCAAAATCACACGGAAGAGGGAACGGTAGTCTGGATCGTCCGGTTGAGCCGGGAAATAGAGCTGATAGTTCTGCTTCTGACGCATATCAATGATGCGATAGACGTAGCGAGCCCATACAACGTCCTCATTGCGGTGGAACGTTTTAATAATGGTGTCTTTCGCAGGAGTGTACTCTTCCACAGAAATACGCGCCGAACCCTTAGAATCAAAGAAAGGATTAACATAATGTTGTGCTTCTGCGACCGACAAGCCGAGCATCAAGCACGCGATAATACATAACTTCTTCATATTGATTATGTTTAATTAAGTTCAATAGGTAGACCACGCAATTGGATTTCTCTTCCATCAGGACCAACGGCCTTGATATACTGCAAGTTAACCATGTTACCTTGTTTCAGTTTCTTAATAGCCTCCAGTGATTTAGCATCCAGTTTGTCACCCTTGATATTGAAAGATGCACCTGTCGGAAGCTTCACTTGGAAACCGGTAATGGTAAACTTAGCCTGGATGAGTCCGTCTGCGCCATAGGATGCTACAATTCTGTTAGAAGGATTGAGCAAGGCAGCACGCGCAATCTTCGTTTCCTCAGACAGATGGCCATTAATTTCAAAGTATGCATCCGGTTTTGGAAGGCGTTTTACACGATATACTTGCGAACCCATTACGCTCATTCTTCCATCCACTTCGGCTAAGACTTCAATAGTCATCTTATCGCCACCGCCGGAACCTGGTTTAATAATCCATAGACCATTCTGCTTCATAATAGATGCACCCTGACAACGCACTTGCAGTTTGTCGCTTGATACACCGGGAACAGAGATACTGAACGGGTTATTATATCCACGATACATAATATTGAGGTCTGTATTGGATATAGTAGCGGTCGGTTCACCTACAGTATATTTACCTTCAAACGGCAGATAAACCGTCTCACCGAGATGCTGATATGCAATTTGTCCTTTATAATGTTTCTCACCTATACCAGATGCAACTACCTCATAAATACCATTGTCATTGATTTTCTCACCGTTGATGTAGTATTCAGGAGATTTGGTTGAGTCAATACCGGCCAAGATGATTTGTGCACGGTATCTGCTTCCGCGAAGCACATACTCGGATGAAGGAATGATATAAGCACCCATTTTGTTCACACGTACGTCACCAGCATCAGTCTTGTTGAGCAATACTTGAACGGTTTTACCTTCGTAGGTACGAATATCGTTTTGGATTTTTGTCAACACAGTGATTGTTGCGCAAACCGGCATTTCTTCAAAGACTGTTTGCTCCCACGAAATCTGCTTACCATCAGCATTTTGGCCAGGTGCAGTAGCGAACATCTTGTCAATATCCTCATTTACCTCAGGATCATCAGCCACCTCTTTTAAGAGTTCACGATAAGCACCAATACGATTTTTCAGTTCAGTCGCATGGCCTTCGTTAATACCATATTGGTGAGGAATGTTAGTATCGTCACGTTTCTTGATTTGACGAACTGTTGCCCCTTTAACAGCCTTATCGCCGTCAGCGAGAAAAACGATAGCATCTTTAAAGTCAGCAATGTATTTGTACAAATTGTCCGACTCTTCCTTGACGCGCATGGCTTTATCGTACCACTCTTGCGTTTTGCCGGGGTTTTGGCTATATGCATTGGAGAAGCGCTCGTAAACGTCAATGTTACCACTTTCAGTAGTCTCAATGGTTGCATGCAAACTCTCGTCCACCTGCAGATAACCATTGAGGATGGCAGCACTGACGTTCAACGCCAACATGGCGGTGAGCACCAAGTACATCATACCTATCATTCTTTGTCTCGGGGTTTCCGGACAGTTTTTTGCTCCACCCATTGTTTATACAATTTTAATTAGGAACTACGAATTGATTTGTTTACCTCTAATTCATTATTATATATTGCTAGCGCCTGCGCGCGTTACGCGAGAGCACTAAGCATATTGCCATAAACCTTATTCAGGTCAGCTACTTGCTGAGCCAGTTTCTTAGCGGATGCTTCATAAGCAGCTTGCTCCTTCGCAGCTTCGTTGATAGATGCTTGCATCTTTTGTACGTCAGCCGTCATCGCTTTCACTTGGTCCGTTGCAGCTGTGACTTGAGTCGTTTGAAGTTTGTATGCATCTACTTGTGCTTGCAGAGCAGCGAGTTGAAGTTCATATACAGAATTCAGCGAACTAAGTTTCGTGCCGATACCTTCAACGCCCTTCTGCAGGTTCTTAGTTTCAGTAACAACACCTTGCATATCGGTAACGATAGTACCATAAGCAGCACTGAGTTCCTCATTTTTCTTAGATACAGCATCAGAAGAAGCAGCGAATTTAGCTGCAGCCTCACCGATAACAGCCATCTTGTCGCTTGCAGCCTCCACTTTCTCACCGGCAGCTTCCATCTTTTCGCCTAACTTATTAGAAGCGACTGCTACCTTACCGAGATCTTGGAGTTGAACAGCTGTCTTAGCCAAACCGTCGATACCGTCTTTCAACGCTTTCATATCTTCATCTGTCAGAGCAGGAACATTAGCTTTTTGCTTTTTCTCCTCAGTCGGAGTCGGAGCAACGGTGCCTTCTTCCATTCCTGCGCCAAGCAGTGTCGGACGCGGACGAGATTGTAACTCTGCCAAATACTCCGGTTCTGTACCGTAACCGCACACTTGCGGGAATACATTCTCCCAGTGGAAATCCTGATGTGGTTTATCCAATACACCTATCATAAACAACAGGGACTCGGTAATCATACCGGTCATCAGCACGGGACCAGCACCAGGGAAGTGCATGATTTTAAACAACGCACCGATAATTACGACGGATGCACCGGCTGAATAAACGATACCGGTTACTTTCTTTCCTTGATAGGATTCATACCAGTGGATGAAGCCTGATTCTTTTTTTGCCATACTAAACAGTATTTTATGTTGTTAATAAATGATTTTCTTAGATTAGATTATTCCGGTTTTATCAATCGCCGATATACGAACGAACGCAACGGAATCCGATGTATGGACGTGTTTGATATTGATACTCGTAAGTACGCACACCGCATTGGAGGAAGTAACTGATATCTTTCCAGCTACCACCCTTCACCACTTTCTTTTTCAGAATATCCGGATCGTCGATACGTGCCATATAGCAGTAGTTGGGGTTCAAGTCATGCACGTTAGTGTTAGCAACCGGTTGATAAGCGGAAGCTGTCCACTCAGCCACATTACCTGCCATATCGAACAGACCAAAGTCATTTGGACGATACTGAGCCACTTTGCATGTAGCGGTTCCGGTATCATCGTTATAGGCGCCACGATAAGGTTTGAAGTTTGCGAAGAAGCAGCCCTTTGCATCGCGAGCGTAGTTACCACCCCACGGATACATAGCCATCTTACGGCCACCGCGAGCTGCGTACTCCCACTCAGCTTCTGTCGGCAAACGATACTCTTGTGAATTAGCACGAGTGTGCTCCTGGAAGAATTTAGTGCGCCAGTGGCAGAAAGCATGAGCTTGTTCCCACGTAACACCTACAACAGGATACTCCAGATAACCTTGGTGCGAGAAATATTTCTGCATCAAAGGATCGTTGAACGAATATTGGAAGTCGCGTACCCAAACCATGGTGTCGGGATACACGCAGATAATCTTGTTGGTGAGCAGGTCTTTCGGAGAACGCAACGGGCGCTCAATGGTTTTCTCTTGGATAGCACCATTCTCGTCAATCCATGCGGTATCAACGCGAGCAATTGCTGTTGGAGGATAGCAACCGCGAGCCACATCGAATTTGTTACTCGGAAGAACAGCTTGGTCGTAGTTAATCCAGCTGTAGCGATACGTCAGGTGGTTCGTGTTCAGCGTACTTGTACCTTCGAAATACATGGGTGCAAGAGCCTCTTGAACTTCTTCGTCATCACTGCTCCATGGAATTTTCATTTTCCAGTTCAGTCTGTAGTTCTCCTCGTCGAAGTCCTCGTTCTTAGATTGAACAGCATAGTCGGTCATACCGGCTTCTACCAAGTTTGTGAGAGCAATAGAGTCGCGAACGTAGTTAACGAATTGCTTGTACTCGTTGTTTGTGATTTCTGTCTCGTCCATCCAGAAGGCTTCAACGGTAGCCATGTACACATTGTCTTGCTGTTCGAAAATAGCAGACTGTGTGTTTGCACCCATCATAAATGAACCTTTGCGGATGAACACCATACCATAAGGATTCGCTTCCTTAAACTGTGCACTATTAGCAACACCCACCAATTCACCGGCAGGTTTGTTGCATGCTGCAAAGACAGCAACCAGTGCCATAACAGACAACAATTTAGTGACTTTCATCTTATTACTTTTAATTACTGTTTTCGTTTTTACAAGAACCTTACGCTCTTATATTTGTTGGTTCGTTTCGGCTTGAGGATATTGAATCCGTAGGCCAAGTATATCTCGTGCGTGCCGTAACTCTCTAACAAGAGGTGGTTATGTGGCAACTCGCAAGTATATCCTAATGTCAATCCCGATATAATATCCACTCCCAGCAGCACGTTTACGCTTCCGGCTATTCGGTAGCCCAAGCCCCAACGATATCGGTCTTTGTATTCGCAGAGCAGTGTTGCGTTGATATCCCACGAGGCAAAATCCGTCATCATCATCAGCGACGCACGCAGTTGCCATTCTTTGTGGAACTTAAACCTATGGTTATAGCCTCCTGCCGCGTAGAGAGTTCCTCGCAAGTGTATTTCCGCGTAGTCATCCCACTCTACAACGGGTTGTGTCAAATGGCTATAACTGGCTCCAACCCACCAAACGCCGGTCGTGTAGTACACACCTACTCCCATGTCGAACGTCATTCCCGACTTAGCGCCTTTCGGAATGGCTTGATCGTTCGCATCGAAATAATCCGACTCCGACAATTGGTCCAAGTTGACACTATCTCCTTTAAATCCGACATTCACAAAGCCTAAGTCCACACCGGCGCTTAAATAACCTTTTCCCAACTTGTGCCGGTAGGTATATTGCGCATGTAGCGTTTGATTGGTAAACAATCCGTATCTGTCATTCATAAAACGGATTCCGGCTCCGTGTTTTGTCTTGCCTATCACAAACGGAGAACTAAAACTGAAATAAGTGGTCATCGGCGCATTCTGGATATTTGCATACTGCATGCGGTGCATGCCCGCCACTTTCATCAAGTCCCCTTCTCCTGCCGCTGCAGGATTGTAGGCTGTTGGTAAATACATATATTGTCCTATCTGCGGGTCAAACTGAGCCTTTACAGCTACAGCAAATCCGACCAATACGCATAAAAGAACAACATATCTTTTCATTATTAATATTCTTCCTCGTCAAAGAAGAAGTCCTCTTTCGTCGGATAGTCCGGCCAAAGGTCCTCTATACTCTCGTATATTTCCTCCTCATCCTCCAGTTCCTGAAGATTTTCAATCACCTCCATAGGCGCACCTATACGGTTTGCATAATCAAGCAACTCGTCCTTTGTTGCAGGCCATGGAGCGTCCTCTATCTTTGATGCAAGTTCTAATGTCCAATACATAGCTTTATCAAAATTAGCGTGCAAAAGTACTACATTTATTTGTAATATGCAAACTTTTTATGCATTTTTTTGCATTTTTTGCGATTTTTTTGCAAAGTCAAGGTTACATAATTACTTTTTCCACACCTCTTCGAGAACATTTTCACACAAGCATGCATAACGCGCAAGCACGAAAAAGTAGTCGCTGAGTCGGTTAACGAATATCAATTCGTTTTGCCATTTGTCATTATTATCGCAGGCCAATATAGCGCGTTCAAGTCGTCGTGCAACAGTGCGGCAGACATGTGCCCGACAAGCCGCCTCGTTACCTGCAGGAAGCACAAATGCCTTTAATGGTGGTACTTCGTCTTGCATCCGATCTATCCAACGCTCTATCTGTGTAATAGCATCATCTTCGATGCGTAGCGTTGCGCCTGCCAGACAAGCACCCAGATCGAAAAGGCGATTCTGAATCCAGCTAAGCTCTTCATTATCAGGCAGTTGCACCCGCAACAAGCCGACAAACGAGTTCAGTTCATCCGCTGTGCCATAGGCCTCAATGCGTTTGTCTGTTTTGCTGACGCGTTGTCCTGTTGCCAAGGAAGTTTGTCCTTTGTCTCCGGTTTTTGTGTAGATTTTCATATTCTAAGTCGATAATGTTTCTTTAAGTAATGCTTATCAAAAAAGACGAGTCCGAAATCAAAAAAATCCATCGTGGTTGTCACATCATGGCGATTCTGAATCCATCGCCAGGCGTCTTCCATCTCATGACTATGATGAATGTCATCCACTATTATCAGCGATTTCTCATGCGCCAGACCCGACAAATATTCCACATAGCGGCACGTCGGCTCGAAACGGTGATTCGCATCTATATATGCCACGTCAAACGGCTCGCATACCTGCTGGAACAGCGTTTCATCTATATTTCCCTCCACCACCTCAATATTTTTCAAACCTAACTTCTTCCAGTTCAGCTGCGCCATCTCTATCAACGCCCTGCTTCCCTCGAAAGTTTTGATATGGTTAGAGCCGGACGCAGAAGCCAAGTAAGCAGTTGTAACGCCCAAGTTCGTTCCCAATTCAATAATGTTCAACGGCCTTCCGGCTTCGTGACCGAGCCAATTGACAATACGGAAGAATATCTGCGCATTATGTGCCGACTCCAAACTGGTCTTTGCCACATCGCTCACCAGGCACGAATAAGTTGCGCCTTGACCTTTACTGCCATAATCGGTTACTTCAATGCGTTTGGGAGCATGCAACATGGCTTGCCGCCGCTCTTCGATAGCATCCCAGCAGTAGTAGCGATTATCGTCGGAGATGATCATTCGCACCAAGTGAAACAGATAAGGTGAATGAATTCCCTCTCCACCTGTGTTCCACGAACAAAACTGGTGTTTCAACCACGCACCAACGCGATATAGAGCCGAATTACTCATCTTCACCCACTAATTTCGTTATCTCTGCTGCTTCGTCTTGAGACATGGCATCCCGATTGTCACGAATACCCATTAGGGGACCAAAGAACACTTTGGCTATGGCTCGCCCAACCACCTTTCCAAAACGGAACTTAGGCGAGTTGACATTGCCAGAAACAGGCACTTCCAGCACCATCATATTTTGCGCGGAAGTCAGCATTTCAACACCCAACTTAAGAGGCACATTCTTGATCTTTGGCTTGCGAAGTTTCATTTTTTTGCCTACTTCTGGATGGTCAATCGTTATCTTGTTATTACTATTCAAGTTGCCATTATTGACCGTAGCCGTGCTCTGAAAGGCCAAAACACCATTGTTCAGCGGATAGCCGAAATAATATTCCGCATACTGCGAGAAATCTCTAATATCGACTCCAGTCAAGCGTATGTTAAGCGTATGTTGCCCGTGTTTAATATCTGTGCCACCTGTAAAACTCGCAGTAAGCGTCGCCTGCTTGCCTGCATGTGCCACCAAACGCAAACTGTTATGTCCTTGGGCTGTCACATCTTCGCCGGAAAGAGTGAAGTCTTTAATTGAATATTCTACGTTCTTACGCATCGAATAATCCTCAAAACTGACATCTTGTCCGGAAATACGCAGATAGCGTGCCTCCCAAGTCAAAGGTGGTGTCTTAGCAGTATCCGTCTCAATTTCCATTATCGTATCCGTTTCTAATTCGTCCGGTTCTTTGCGAAGACGGGAGAATGTATTATATTTCTCATTGCGCTCGAAATGTCCAGTCAAACCGCTTATAGTCAGTGTATCCAACAAGTACCTGTTCTGCGCAATATCGCCGCGGCGTATAACAAGTCGTATCTCGTCCAGTCCGGCAATCGGTTCATCGTCTTCGTCGGTTATCTGCAAGCCGTTTAAGGACAGCGCACCCGAAGCAATAATATCGCGCACATTATCCAAACTACCGTTGATAAACAGTTCGCCGTTAATAAGTGCACCCAAACCGCTGATCCGCAGATAATCTTGCACCAGCGGTAGCGCCACATTCGAGTTCACATTCTCCAAGCCAAGCGTAACCGTATAGCGGCGAGTAGCCATAACATAACCCGCTTTGATATTCACGCTTCCGCCGGTTGGCAAATCAAACTGGAGTCCGGCACGCGATTGTTGGGCACCAAAATACAAGCCCGGAATATTAAGGTTGATATTATCTATAACCCAGCGGTTATCGCGTATAACGTCATGATAAAGGAGTGCACCATTGACGAGACGGATGTCATTGAGCGAAACTGTCCACTCTGACGGAGTCGTATCGCGCGGTAAGGTATCATTGGAAGAGAAACGTGTGATAATATCCGAGAAATTAAGCACTTCAGGGCCATTTAGTATCTCGCCGGAAAAGTTCGTGAGGTGGATATTGCGTATATCCACTTCTTTGGTTGCGAGTTTAGACCAGTGCATGCGCACGTAGAGTTTGTCAAAGGCGACGAAATCGGTAATGCCATTTGCTTCCTTGCAATGAAAATCCGTCAGCCGCACAGTTCCGAAGAACGGATCGATAAACACATGCTTCACGCTCATCTCCCGTCCCACGATATCGGGACCATAGTGATTGATAACCACTTTAACCACTGGCGATAGTGCCATAACCAGCACTAACAATCCCACCGGTATACCGACAATCCACCCGGCGATCTTCAGCCCTTTCTTCACTCCTTCAGTCATAATGAACACTCTTCAACTAAATTCGGCTGCAAAGATACTGCTTTTTGCCGACATATACAAATTTTATTTGCATATATGCAAAGAAAAAAGTGACTTTTTTCGCAAAAGCCACTTTTTTCCTTAATTACTCACTCGGTTTACTCGACTCTTCTGCCGAACATATCGAATGTGCCATTCGGAGTCAGAATGAGAATTCGTCCTTCACGAATCACTTTGCGCGGAGCAGCAGGAGCAACTTGCTCAACTGCCTCAATACTCGTAGGAATCCATTCGATTGCCACTTTAATCCATACTTTTGGAGTCGCAAACGTATATCCTACAGGCAAATCAATATTGCTGAGTTCATACTGAGCCGTATTGGTGGTCAAGTCAAGTGTCCACAAGTGCGGAAGTACATCTATGCCGAAGAGTGTTTTGCCATCTTTGTCCAAAGCGGAGACAGTTACTCCGGCCAGTGCCATCATTATTTCTTCCGTAGTCGCATCTTCTTTCACTTGAATGCTGGTCTTGCTGGCAACAGCTGTAACAACAGCGGGCTCAAGATCAGCGCCCTTGGTGGAAACGCGGAACGTATAAGACAAGCCTTTCTCAAGTTCAACATTGGCGAACGAACCGACAATAGTGAACTTAACCGGATCAATATCCTCGTTAACCACAAAGCCTTTTTCATACGGGAACGCATAGTGTACCTCGTCCACAATAATCGGGTTCTTGTCATCTATTGGTAATGCATTGTTGTAGATATGAATCATGGCGTCTTCATCGCCACCAAACTCGAAGAACAATGTATCGCCTGGCATAACTTCTACCCTGCAGGCTTCTACGTTGTATGCGCCTAACTCCTCAATAAAGGATGACGCATTGCGGTGGAAATACAAACTGGAGTTAGTTGTTGCCATCACATTGTTCACGAACTGGCCTTCTTTCACGTACGGAAGCGCAGTTATTTGCGGTGCAGCATTGATCACTTCTTCAATATCTTGAACCGGTTCAACAGCAAACTCTATAACGAAATAGTCCTCTCGCCACTTGAGATCTAACGGAGCACCGACAATAATGGTATAGTCTGCAGTCTCCGAAGCTGTCAGATTAATCACATTCCATCCGTCATAAACGGAATTACTGTATGTAAGTCTACGATCTTCAAATGAACCGGTCGTCACAGCGGGATTGAATACCGTAACTTCATAGCTCCTATCATTGTATGTCTCATTCGAATATTCATACAAAGCGTGAGATATGATTTTATAAGATTGGTCTTTTTCAAGATGTACCTTGTAAGCGCGGTAAGAGCCATAGTTATTTGCATAGGCTCCCTCATTCGTGAGTGGATCGTCCGAATAATTCAAAGCCAATTCTTGCCGTTGACCTACCTCAATGGAAGAAGCTGATGCTACAACAACATCCCAATTCGGTAATGCACGAATTGAAACATAACCGGTCATAGACAAATTCGAGCGACTACCTACAACAAAGTAATAAGGAATTCCTTGTTTCAACTCCGGAGTGAGTTCGCCATAAGTGTAATTTGCCCAAGCATCTGTAACACGATCTCCAGTAAGGCTATCTTTATTGATAACTATCCCTAAATATTGCTGCAACATTTGGTCATCAGCTTTATCGCCCAACAGTTCAATAGAAATACTTACCTGCATATCTTTCTCTGGCACGTAGCGGAATACTTTTCCTGTCATGTAAGCTTCAGGAATGTAATCGTCTTCGTCAAACGATACTTTGCTCACATAATCCATGGTTATTGTTTCTACTGGAGTAGGAACTGGGGCAGCAGGTATAATCTTTGCTTTGATGGCAAAGGTATCCGTTTCTGGGGAACCACCATAATCCGGAATTGACAATAGTACCAAATAATACGTCGTATCCTTCAGGAAGGTCATAATCTCCGTACCACCTCCAGGGATACTGATTTTTTGAGTCTTGTCGCTTATTACACGCTGATACACATTTAGACCAACGCCACCATAACTATTATTTGTAAACGTCGAAATCATGACATCCACAGTATCCGTCGGAGTAAACTTATAAGCTACGCACTTACCATAAGGCATTGTAGGAGCACTATAAAATGGCGCATCAACAAATGCACCACTCTTCTCAAATGGCAACGTAACTGGTGTCGCAACAAGTTCTTTACGCTTTTGGATGCAAAGTGAGTACTCGCCTAACTTCTCCGTTTGTAGAACGATATAATAATCGCCCTTCATACGAACAACCTCGTTACTGCTAAACCCAGTAAACAGATCAAGTGGAGCACCGGCAAGTGTATCACGGAAAAGAATAAAGCCGTAACTCATGTATTCGAACGGATTAAACACAAACTCCACATCCATAGAATCCGCTACGACCAAGTGATAAATCACAATCGGATAAAGCTCACTTGCTGACGGTCCATTTGCATATGCAGTCGCTGTAAGGTCCGCTTTTTCTTCGTAATCCAACGTTATGTTCTTAGAATAACTCTTAATCTGAGCATCAGTAGGCTTAGAAATCAGTATATCGCAAATCTGAATATGATTCCACAAGCCTTTAACACCATCGGCACAAATACCGCGAACAAACACATCATAGATGCCGTGAGGCTTACCAGCAAACTTAAATTGCTCAGTAGATGCCGGCTTAGCTGCGGCTTCTATATCGGCTTGAGTCATATGAGTCTTCTGAACTACTGCAACTTCGTAACTTGCAGCACCTACACCAGCCCACGTTATAGTATATTCCGTACTATCAGCATTCAACTCCCAGTTAATACCGCTAACCGTACTTGCACACGTCGGAATATTGCAAATCTTACCGCTGAAAAGAACCTCACCATCGCTGAGATAGTAAGCGTTGGGATCATTCACTTTCATGATCTCTATGCCGTCACCATTCTTGATAGTAAACGACACTTCATCCGCATAACTTCCCACTACCCAGGATATTTCTACGTCATAACCTTGACTGATATAACTCTCTGTACCTGTTGAGCCTTCTAATAAAGTGATGAACGTCTCTGAAATGCCTTCTTTAATTAAAAGTCCATTACCGTTCCATCCGTCACCGAATCTATCAGACATTTCAATGATGTACTCGCAAGGATTGCCCGGCTCGTGAGTCTTGAATTCCATCATCACGATTTCACTCGTGTAGCCATTCAGATCTCCGCCCTGAAGGTAAACATAGTACGTTTCGTCTTCAAACAAATCCGTTGCCGTATAAGTCTGCTTATCCGTTTCAACGGTTCCTTTCCAATAGTCCGGATTACCCGAAAGCTTATCTAAACTAACCCAAAGACGATAAGCAGAAAACGTACCACCGGGATTATCCCACATGATTTGGGCACTCGTTTTGGAGAGCAATTGTACCATCACCTTCGGCTTCGCCTGATGCATACCCGGCTCATTAATCCGACACACATCATCAGAGTCAAAATCCGTAGCAGCTAATGCGCTCTTCATCGACAACTCTGTGCCATCATTGTCATCGAAAAGCCAACCGGCGTTCGACTTCCATGTCACACTCAGTTCGTCACCTATATTCACCACTCCACCATAGAAAGTAGTGCCGTTCAACGTGGCACTAAAGGTCGAGTGCTGATGAGGCTCAAACTGTACAAAATAGGCAGCGTTAACATTTGCCACCATCACAAACGCAGCTATCAAAGCTACAATAAAAGTAAGTCTTCTCATAAACGCTAAAATTAATGATTTATATTATGGGTAATTCCTCGCTCCTCATACGACGCTCGCACACGGTCGTCTCGTACGTCACACGCACGCGCACCTTTCTCGTACGTCTCGCACACGGTCGTCTCGTACGTCACACGCACGCGCACCTTTCTCGTACGTCTCGCACACGGTCGTCTCGTACGTCTCGCACACGGCTTTTGTTTGTGCTATTATCGTTTTACCAAATTCGCTGCAAAATTACAACAAAATAATGGAATGTGCAAGATTTTTAGCAAAAAAATTAGTCTAAACTTGCTTAAGCGTGATTTTCTTTGCTAAAAAGATTGTCGTTGGCACGTTAGTGCGAATGTACTTTCGGGGGCGGAGCGTCCTTCCGCTTTCGGAAGGAGCGGCATCCGCCTAGGATGGTTATTATATTGGCAAGGCGGCGTCCGAAATTACACTTTTTTTTGCATACACGCAAATAAAAATGTCACTTTCCACAAAAAACTTCATTTTCCTTCCACAACCACTCCACAACCACTCCATAACCACTCCACAATCACTCCACAACCTTTTCCAAATCCCATCCCGATAATTCCACAACATTAACACAAAATCAACACAGGATTAACACAGGATTAACACAACATAACTGTGATCCTGCAATAACGCAAGTATTTTTTTCGACATTTATTTGCACGCTTGCAAAAATTGTTATAACTTTGCAGCCAAAATTTATTGGATAAAAATGATTCTGAATTACATTTGGATTGGTTTGATTCTGATTGCCGTAATAGTCGGCATCGTTCAGTTCTTTGCGTTTGGTCAAACAGATATCTTCTCGGAGATATTGAACTCAACGTTCACATCAGCGAAGTCCGGCTTTGAAATCAGCCTCGGTTTGACAGGCGTTTTGGCACTCTGGATGGGTATAATGAAGATTGGCGAACAAGGAGGAGTAATCAATCAGTTTAGCCGCGTAGTGAGTCCTTTCTTTACGCGCATATTCCCTGAACTACCGAAAGGTCATCCCGCTTTTGGTTCGATGCTCATGAACATCTCCGCAACAATGCTAGGCATAGACAATGCCGCGACGCCATTGGGCTTGCAAGCGATGAAAGAGTTACAGGAGTCTAATCCCGACAAGACGAAAGCCTCCAACTCGATGATTATGTTCCTCGTACTCGTAACAAGTGGCTTAACGCTGGTGCCTGTGTCGATAATGACCTACCGTGCGCAATTAGGCGCAGCAAATCCTGCGGATGTATTCCTCCCAATTCTACTCGCAACATACTTTGCAGCCATGGCTGGACTTATTTCAGTTGCAATCGCGCAGAAAATCAACCTGTTAGACAAGGTCGTTTTAGGCACTTTAGGCGGCATCACAGTCTTTGTAGGCTTGATTATCTGGGGCGCGCTAAGTCTGCCACAAGAGACCGTAAGCAAATGGTCGGCTATCTTAGCAGCTGTACTGCTGTTAGCGGTAATTGTGTGGTTTGTAGTAGCGGGAATGGTTCGCAAGATTAATGTGTATGACGCGTTTATTGAAGGAGCAAAAGACGGATTCAAAGTGGCAGTAGGCATTATTCCTTACCTGATAGCTATCTTAGTGGCAGTTGGCATGTTCCGCGCGAGTGGCGCAATGAATCTGTTAGTAAGCGGAATGGCTTGGTTCTTTGCGTTGTGCGGACTGAACACGGATTTTGTGCCTGCTTTACCGACAGCTTTAATGCGTCCGCTGAGTGGTAGCGGTGCCCGCGGACTGATGGTAGATGCGATGATGCAATACGGCGCCGACTCATTTGTTGGCCGTTTAGTAAGCATCGTGCAAGGTTCAACAGACACGACGTTCTATATTCTTGCTGTTTATTTCGGAAGTGTAAAGATTAAAGACACACGCTATGCCGTTGTATGTGGACTAATAGCCGACTTCTTTGGAATCTTAGCGGCAATAGTGTTAGGATACATTTTCTTCCACTAAGAGAGTCTTTCCAACTTCGCATAGGTCAGAAGCAATGTCTTCTGGCCTTTTTCATCGAATAAGATATCGATTTTGTCATTGCCCGTTCCCTCGTCACGATAAACGCGAAGAACTTGCCCCTTACCAAAGACGCGGTGCATAATTCGGTCGCCCGGATTCCAGTCAGAGGGAATAGGTGAAGTAGTTGGAGAACTTGGCGTCATAGGAGTACTAGGAGTACTAGAAAACCTAGGAATACTTGAAGTCCTAGGAATATTAGGTGTAGAAGAGAATCTTTGAGTACTCGGTGCTCTGTTATCCATAAGTTGCAAGAACTGCCGATCGATATCTTTGAGGAAACGTGATTGAGAAGTGAAGCCTAACGAGCCGTTGGTGAAGCGTGAACGCGCGAAAGAGAGCGTGCAGTTCTTCATAGCGCGTGTGATAGCCACATACAAAAGGCGCCGTTCCTCCTCAATCTCAGCAGGTGATTGGCAGAACTGCGATGGGAAGAGTTGTTCCTCTAAACCAACAATATGCACAGAAGCGAATTCAAGACCTTTGGCTGCATGAACTGTCATCAACGTAACACGGGCCATATGATCCTGTATATTCTCGTCTTGGTCAGTTAGCAGACTGACTTCGGCCAAAAAGTCTTGTATAGGTGTGAAAGCTATACCTTCGTCAATACGTTGTTGCACGAACTCGTGTAAACCGGACAGCAGTTCGTCGAGGTTCTGCTTGCGATCAATACCTTCAGGCGAACGGTCTAAAGCCGCAGTAGTCATTATTCCCGATTGCCGCATCACGGTTTCAGCAAACTCGTAAGCATCTTTTGTCTCCATCACTTCGATAAAGTGCGCCATCATGGATGCAAAGTCCTGAAGCCGTTTAGCCGTGGACGCAGAGAAGCCGGCTTCAAGCGGATTCTGCACCACTTCGAACATACTTATATTATGCGCAACTGCATACTCAGACACTTTGCGCAAAGTAGTGTCCCCTATTCCACGCGCCGGATAATTGATTATGCGAACCAAAGCCTCATTGTCCTTAGGATTAGCTGCCAAGCGGAAGTAACCAATGGCATCCTTGATTTCCTTGCGCTGGTAGAAAGAGGTACCTCCATAGATGCGGTACGGGATATTGAGTCGACGCAGCTCGTTCTCCAACACGCGCGATTGCGCGTTAGTGCGATAAAGAACAGCTATATCGTCGTATGTAAGGTGGCTGTCACGCGCTTTCTCATCTTTGATGAGTGATGCAATACCGCTTGCTTCATCGCGATCGGACATATAAGCATACACTCCCAAGCGATTACCCACTTCCTTCTCGGAAAAAACATTCTTAAAGATTTGATTTTCGTTGTGATGAATGAGCGAGTTCGCAGCATTAACAATCGTCTGCGTGGAACGGTAGTTACGTTCGAGCTTGAACAGTTTCACGTTGGGATAACCGTTTTGGAAAGTAAGGATATTGCGTATATCCGCTCCGCGGAAGGAATAGATAGACTGCGCATCATCACCCACTACACATACATTATTCTGCGGTTCTGCTAACTGCTTGACTATCAAGTATTGTGCATAGTTTGTATCCTGATACTCATCAACCAACACATACTGAAAAATATTCTGGTAATACCTAAGCACCTCGGGATAGCGGTGGAAGAGAACGCAGATATTCATGAGCAGGTCGTCGAAATCCATTGCATTTGCCGCCAACAGGCGCTGTTGATAAGTCTTATACACTTCGGGCAAGTTGTACATTCTATCTATGCGGTTCTGCTTAGTAAAGTCGGCACGCATAGCATACTCTTCGGGAGTGATAAGCATATTCTTCGCTGCCGAAATCTTAGACAGCACAGCAGCAGGTTTATAGATCTTATCGTCGAGCTGCATCTCTTTGCAAATCGCCTTGAGTAGCGATTTCATATCTGGCGTATCGTAAATGGAGAAATGGCGTGAATAGCCAAGATTTTCAGCCTCGTTGCGCAAAATACGTGCACAAATAGAATGGAAGGTACCCATCCACAAGTAGCGAGCGTTTTCAGGTCCGACGAGTACACCGATGCGCTCTTTCATCTCACGAGCCGCTTTATTGGTGAAGGTTAACGCCAAGATATTATGCGCAGGCACGCCTTGTTCAAGCAAATAGGCAATCTTATACGTGAGCACGCGGGTTTTGCCGGAGCCGGCACCCGCGATGACGAGTTGCGGACCATCAGAATAGGTGACCGCCTCACGCTGTGATTCGTTAAGATTGTTGATAAAATCCATTACTCTACCCGCTTTCCTACAACGTCGAATAATTGGTTATTTTGACGAATATAGAGTTGTCCGTCCTTAAGCACTTTCTCAGCCGGCTGCATGTCATTGATTTCCTGCAACTTAGTTGTTACCGGAGCGTCTATCTGCAAAATATTCGTGTTATCCGGCACTACTTGTGTCGGATCGTTGCCGACATAGTTAAAGAAGACACTCTTACACATATCCTGCAGCATGTCGCGGTACTCTGCCACAAGCACCAACAATAGCGGACCAAGTTCTTCGTTATCCCGACAGATAGTGTGGGTGATGTAATGATCAAAGCCATCCATGCACTGTTGCAGATGCTCTTCAGGCGTACGAGTGTGCTCATCGCCGCGTGAGAGTTCGTTGACCAGAAGCGTCATTGACGGCAGCATCGAGCCACACATCTCATCAATCATCTGGGACTTGGTCTTCGGCAGGTTGAAGTCGTCAAAAGAAAGTCCCCATTTTTTAAGCATCGTCTGATAAATGAGACTATTCTGCACCTCTTCCAGCTTAGGGAATGCCTTATCGGCTACGCGGTTGATGATACCTTGGGCGGTGTTCTCGTTGCGAGTTTGCTCTAAGGTATGGTAGGTGTCGATAACCTGCGTAGTGATATTCAGTTGTCCGTCATCGGATAATGTGAGCCAACGAATAGGCGACGGATAGGACGAGAGCGAACCGGTACCAACATCATAGAGTTGTCTGCCCTCATTAAGTGTGTGCTTGATACTGGTCATGTGGTAATGGCCGGTAAACACCACTTGCACTCCGGCAGCAAGAAGACGCGTCTGCAGCTCCTCCAAAGCGGGATACTCATCAGTAGTATTTGCCACATAACTCGGAGTCATATCCTCCTCCATATTGAAGTGATTGGTTGCTTGGTGGTGCATAAGCGCAAGAATCATACGATTATCTTTCTTTGCCTGCGCAACAGCTTTTTCAGCCCAAGCCAAAGTCGATTCGTATATTCCGCCTTCGTTATACTGCTGTGTTGGTGTATTCTTCTTCGCACTATTGAGACAAAGGACTGCTAATTTATCGTTCGGGTAAACCATATACGATAAGCTATCTTGCTCGCGGCTCACAGCCTGAGACAAGCCGAAATCACTGTATAGGGACTCAAATTCAGCTTGAGAGACAGATTCGGTTTGGACTTTTTTATCACCCTGATAGAGATAGGCGTTCTTATTGGCTATATCATTATTACCAGGAATAATTATGGGTTGGATACCGGCTATTTGCAGTTCCTTCAATTTAGCCACAATATGCTGATGGCTCACTTTCTCGCCGTCATTCGACAAGTCGCCCACAATAAACACCAAGTCAGGACGTTGCTCAGCAATAACTGCCACAGCACTATCAAAAAGTTGCTGGCTATATTCCACTACGCGAGGATTACCACTCTTCGCTTCCTCAAAAGCCGAACCATCATCAAAAAGTGATTCTGCCAACACGTGCGGGTCAGCAATAACTGCAATACGAGTCTGCGCTTGAATCAAGCAGGTCAAGCACAAACCTAAGCAGAAAAAAAGTATCCGTTTCATATTGTTAAACTTTTGCGCCTGCAAAAGTACAGCTTTTTTTTGATATGTGCAAGAAAAATGACAAAATGTGAAAAAAATTTGCGTATATCAAATAATTGTTGTACTTTTGCGCGCTTTTTCGGTTGAATAAAACCAAAAGACTAAACAATTTAACAAAAATATTATGTACATTTTATTGACTATCCTAATTGTTATTGCAGCGATTTTGCTTATCCTTCTTGTGCTGGTACAAAACAGCAAAGGCGGTGGTTTGGCAGCAGGTTTTGCAAGTGGTAACCAAGTTATGGGTGCCCCGAAGACCGCAGACTTTCTTGAGAAAGCCAGCTGGACATTAGCCGCTATTATCGTTGCCCTCAGCATCTTAGCCGTTGGTGTTCACAAAGGTCAAGGCGCTACTCAAGAGGACAGCAGTGCTATTACCGACCAAGTACAAGAGGCAGCAGATGCGTTGGCTCCTGCAGCAGACTTCGATCAAGAAGCAGCGGAGTAATTACCATGCACGACGGAACAACCCGCCGATAATGCAAATAAGCATATAAAACGGGTAGAAGAATTCCAAAATGAGTGCATCAATGAGAGAGACGGACGCGTCTCTCTTTTTGATTAGTCCGTATTCGTACGGAAACTTAAAGAGAATGATTAGCGGACAAAGCAGTTGGAGCATATTAGCTATCAGCACCCATGCCCCATATCGACGAATATCTTTATCCTTGTAATGCGGTGCTTTACCTGCCCATCGCATGCGTTGAAGGAAAAAAGTTTTCCAAGTAGTTTGCGGGGAGACAACAGCTGTATATTCTTCCAAATCAAGTACTTCTATTCGTAAGCCACGTCGTTTAAAGGATTCAAGCAGAAACATATCGTCACCACTGGGAATTTCTTCGTGCAAATCGGGCCAACTCTCGAGCCATCTTTCACGTCGCACTATAAGGTTTGCGCCACTACAGAGTATAGGTTTCCCGCGTTCTGCAGTCTCTACCGTTATCTGCTGCAAGGCAGCGTATTCGGCGCGTTGAAGGCGTTCGAGCAGTGTCTGCCCGCCACCCATACGTAAGGGTAAGATAAGCAAATCGGCCGACACTTGCGGTTCTGCAGTTGGAGCAATAATATCGTCGTCCTGAAGCCATACATACTCAGTAGAAGCGGCAGTAATAAGCTTATGAAGAGCAAACTTTTTGCCCTTCCCTTCATCGTTAATGCCTCGTTGTGGTATTATCCGCGTAATTGACATAACTGCTCGTAGAAACCCGGGTAGGACTTACGCACACACTCGACATCATCACATGGTAAGTCAGCTGCGAGTAAGGACATAGCTATGCGGTGGTCTCCTTGTGTCTGCATAGTTTTCACAGACTCCAGACGGTCACTCTCTTTGATGCGTTGCGAGACTGTACCGCGTGCAATAAGGGGAACGTGCAATTGTTTACATGTGATAGCAACCGCCGGGTATAGATCCGGATTATTGGCGAAACTAAGTATATACGGCAAATGCATAGCGCGCCGTTTTTTCTCTATCGTAACGCCCTGCGCATCAATCGTAGTCTCGACTCCCAAGCGCTTGAACCACTTAGCTATCACGCAGTCGCCTTGCAAATCAGAGTCAGTCAATCCGTCTAAATACAGTTTACCGCCGTGAAGCGCCACGTATTCGTACCAAAACGCAGCCGAACTCCAGTCTTTTTCCTCAAAGTGACGTTCGCCGGCTTTCCATGCTTCGCACATAGCGCGCGTCATATGAATATAAGGAGAGGATTGATCCGTATCCGCATTGAGACCGACAAGTATCATCGCTGAGATATACTGGGAAGAGTCCGCAGAGGGTATAATGAGGGGGTCACCGGAAATCTGACTGAGTACTGGATTTGCCAGTTTTTTGCCGTGAATACGCAAAGGCGGAAAATCGACCTCATTCTCAAACCAGATATCTGCACCGCAACGAATAAGTGCATTGACAAGTTGCCCTATCGGACGCTTCTTCATTCGCTCACTACAGTTAATCACGACACTCTGTCCTTCCAACTGAGCGCAATAAGCTGTCAGAAAGCGCATGGCAGTACCACAGTTCTCTACATTTACTTCCGGCGCACCATTTTGGATAGCCTGAAGCGCGTTGTGCATAACACGTGTATCGTCCGGAATAGAGGGATCTGATACGTCTAACAAAGGTTCTCCACTCAAGGCTTGCAAGATCAGTAAGCGGTTGGCAATGCTCTTTGATATAGGTAATTGAATATGCGTCATTTACAGATTCTTTAACACTTCGCACAACCAAGCCCAACAGCGTTGAGTAGAAGAAATACTCAATCGCTCTTGTGGTGAGTGTACACCATACATTTGCGGGCCGATAGACACCATATCCAAGTAGGGATATTTCTCGAGGAATAAACCGCACTCCAAGCCTGCGTGGATTGCCAACACTTGCGGTTCTTCGCCAAAGAGACGCTTATAAGCAGCACGGGTTATTTCCTTTAACGGTGAATGAACATTGGGTTTCCAGCCTGGATAGCCATCACCATGCGTCACTTCATCACACGCTTTTGCTAAAGCAGCTTCGACCGCATCTTTGATACGGTGTTTTTCTGCTTCAACAGAGGAACGTTGGCTAGTGTTGATTTCGACATACAGACCTTGTTCATCCTTTTTCATCTTCATTGAAGCCAAGTTGGTGCTGGTCTCTACCAAACCGGGCATATCGGCCGACATGGCAATCATGCCGTGAGGACATTCGCACAAAGCATCAATAAGCTTACGCGCTTTGTCAGGTTCTATCACTTCAGTAGGAACAGTCTCGGACTCCAATTCCAAACGCATATCTTTCTCCACTTCACCAAAACGCTCTTCCACCTGCGCGCAATAACGATTAAACAGCACGCGGAGCTGCTCTTTATAAGCGAAAGGCACCACTATCAGCGCTTCTGCTTCGCGGGCGATTGCATTACGTAGGTTACCACCTTCGAGAGAAGCGATATATAGTTCGGTCTCCTTGTATAACTGCTGGAGGAACTCCACAATGACTTTATTGGCGTTTGCACGACCCTTATTGATATCGTCGCCGGAGTGACCACCTTGTAGGCCATTGACGCAGATATGTGCTGCAAACCACTGACCATCCGGCAAAGTGACCTGCGTATAATGCATTTTTGCTAAAGTGTCTATTCCACCCGCACAGCCGATGAAGATTTGTCCGTCATCCTCCGAATCCAAGTTAATTAGTCGCTTACCATTAAGACAGCCATCTTTCAATTTGAAAGCGCCTGTGAGTCCAGTTTCTTCGTCCACGGTGAAGAGGCACTCTATAGCAGGATGGGCAAGGTTCTTATCCGTGATGGCCGCCAAGCTCATAGCAACACCTATTCCGTCATCACCGCCAAGTGTTGTGCCACGTGCTTTGAGGAAATCACCATCCACATAAGTCTCTATCGGATCACACATAAAATCGTGCTGGACGTCACCATTTTTCTCACAAACCATATCCATATGGCCTTGCAGAATAACGCCCTCTTTATTCTCGTAACCGGGTGTTGCAGGTGCACGCATAATCACGTTCAACGCTTCATCACGCACACATTCAATACCATGCTCTGCTGCAAAATCAACCAACCACTGACTAATCTTCTCCTCGTGCTTGGACGGACGAGGCACTTTCGTTATCTGTTCAAAGATAGCAAATACTTGCTTCGGTTCTATATTATTCATCGTTTATCCTTATCAATCAGTAAATTCATCACGCTATCCATTTTGTTTAATAGTGACGGAGTTGTCGTAAACTTATTATTCTCAGAGCCAATCAGCGGCATATACATCACGCTGTCTTTCACAGCCCAATAAAGGCGATTGTTGACTACATCGGCGCACTCTGTAAATACCGTTCCTAACCATATCGGCTCTTCAAAGCTACCATCAATATTAGCAACGAAGATACCATTCGCGGTACGGAAATACACTTTTCTGGCCGCAATGACGAAACCGCGTACTCCAGGTTTAACGGTTTGCAAATCAGCCAACGTAAATGTCTTACCGTTATATATCTGTACGGTGTCCTGCGTCAGTTTCAACTCCTTCTGCAACTCACTATCCGTCAGCGGCCTCATCGCTTCTGCACGATTACCAAAGACGCGCTGATACCAGCACGCGGAATCCTTAGTCATCATCATCACGGAATTCGTTTTGACATCGTGTATCTTAAAGATATTATCCGTCTCGCGTACTTCGCCATTGAGAGTTATTTTCATGCGAACGGTCACGTTGTCAACAGCCTTTGAGAAATACACTTTCAGCTCCGATTTGGTTTGTGTGGGAGACAATATTTTGTATCCGTCTGTACCTATTATACTCCAACTATATTCCACAGTATAGTTATAAGGGTTGTACACCATCGCTGTAAACGTTACATCCTCAAAGATAGGAATACCATTCGTAGCGGCTTCTTTTAGTGAGCAAGTAAAATTAGGTATCGTATCATAAATAGTGATAGATTTAGACACCGTTTTATTGGCCTTATCATCTACTTTCAGTGTTACGGTATAGGTGCCGGCTTGTTTGTAAATCTTAGTCGGGTTTTTTCCTGTTGATGTAGAGGCATCACCAAAAGTCCACTCCCACTCTTCGCCGGAAGTGCTCAAGTTAGTAAACTGTATCGATTCACCCGCTTTTGGTTGAACCGGTGCATACGAAAAATTGATTGTTTGCTTATCGCACGCTATCAGCACGCAGCCAACCAATAATAGTATCCATTTGTTTCTCATAATCCATTTTGGCATCAAGCCAACGTATCGTTTTATCTGCGCCGAACCAAGTCATTTGCCGTTTGGCATAATGGCGCGAATTCTGTTTTATCAATCGTATTGCTTCTTCCCTACTTATCTCCCCGTCAAAATAGAGGAACATCTCCCTGTACCCTACTGTTTGCAAACTATTGAACTGCCGTAATGGGTAGACTGCATGTGCTTCTTCTTCCAAGCCGTTCGCTATCATCTTATCTACACGATTGTTGATGCGTTCGTATAGTTCTTCTCGCGGGCGTTCCAACGCCACTTTCACCACTTCAAAATTGCGTGCTTTCACATCACGTTTGCGGTACGATGAATAGGGTCTTCCCGTCCCCATACTCAACTCTACGCAATGAATAAGCCGCTGTGGGTTTTGTCTGTCCACTGCTGCCCAATAGGCTGGATCTAAGCGTTGTACTTCCGACTGTAACCACTCTAAACCCTTTTGTTCATAATCCTTTCGCACTTGACTACGTAGTGCTTCATCCACCTTCGGAATATCATCCAAACCGTTGCATACGGCATCAATATACAACATACTTCCGCCCGACAAAATCGCTCTATCACCCAATTTTTCCAACACTTCTAAACAATCGCGTTCATAGTCTCCGGCGGAATAGTTCTCCGTTACGGACTTCGTTCCCACAAACCAATGCCTCACACGCGCTTGTTCTTCTTTCGTCGGGGCTGCCGTGCCGATAGGAATTTCCTTATAAATCTGCCGTGAGTCCGCATTCACAATCTCGTTTCCCAAGCTCTCTGCCAGACGAAGTGTCAACTCCGTCTTGCCCACACCAGTCGGACCTATTATAACGAGCAGTTTATGCATTAGAACATGCTTCCGTCATCGAACGACAAGTCTTGAAAGCCTTCCATATCGATATCACCTTCGTCATATTCGCTGTCTCCATAGAAGTCCTCATCACCTTCCCAATCAGCCTTACCGTCTTTTCCAATCAAGCCATCAGCAGGATCTTCTGTGTGCAGCTGTTGAGGAGCTTTGCCCTTGCTTTCTACGCAACGAACACCTTCCATCGTGCCAGGCAAGATGGCCTTCAGCGAACCGAAGAAATAACGTTCAAACATCGGGTCGAAGATGTAGATAAGACGTTGGCCTTGCTCTTCCAACAAATCGCTCAGACGAGTTGACTCCATCACCATGTTGTCATACTCAAAACTTGAGCCCATCGGCACCAAAGTCACTTCCTGTTCTTTCTCCCAGCGATCGTTGCACATAAAGAAGGACGTCATCTGGTCATCCGGATAACTAACCGACTCCAGTATAGCCTTGTGCAGCTCCAAGAAAGTAGCGTCACTATCGGCCTCAAAAACGCGACGGAAATTATCACCTTCCTCGCACGAAAATGCAATTTGATAAATCATAATTCCTCTTTTTTTTACTAAATTTGCTGCAAAAGTAATACTTTATTTTGATATATCCAAATTTTGTTGTATTTTTGCACCAAAAATTATGAATTACATCTGCATTGCCGAAGAAGGCGAACGCGATTTAATCGCGAAATACTTACCAAATTGCAACTGGCCGGTTATCGTTACCGGTGTAGGAGCCATCAATATCATCCAAGCGCTGAACGAGGTGCCTCGAGAGGCATGTTTGCTCAATATTGGTTATGCAGGAAGTGCTAATTTTGACATCGGTACCGTAGTGGAGGTAACGGAGGTGAGACTGAACCATCCGAATGTCACTTATCCCGAGCCTAAGTTGGAACTCACGCCCTTTGACGATGGTCTCTGGCCGATTGCACAACAAAAAGCGGTTTGTTACTCTAACTGCGATTTCGTCATGCAATCCGACTACAAAGATTGCGTCTTTGATATGGAACTCGCATTTATTGCCTCACTCGGATTTGCCTCTGTTAGTGCTCTTAAGATAGTGTCTGACAACCTATCCTTGCATGACTATCATCAGTTAACCAACGGCGTACAATAATGAAAATTGGCGTTTTTGATAGCGGTTATGGCGGGTCGTGCCTGTAGCCCCCGCCGCCTCCGCGCGGTTATGGCGGGTCGTGCCTGTAGCCCCCGCCGCCTCCGCCTGCTCTCCGCCCCCGCTCCCAGACCGCCGACCTCGCCCCCGCCACCGGAACAATCTCAAGGTTAAAGGCTCTCTCCAAAATAAATCGGTCTCTCTTTTTTAAAGAAAAATCGGTCTCTCTTTATTTTTACCATTCGCCTTTAATGCGGATGGTGTTTTTTTGTTGCACCTTTAATGCGGATAGTGTTGGTTGCGCTTTTATTGGTGGTGTTGTTCGTTTTACTTTTGCATGGGAGTGTTGTTTTGTTGCGCTTATTCGTGAGTTATTGTTTGCCATTCGCTGTGTTTCTATTTGGTTGTATTATGCAACAGACGGGACGTAAAAGTTCTTTGTCTTTGGCATTAGGCGAAGTATGCGGCATTGGGAGCCGCGTAGATGACCAATATGATACAAGTACAATACAACCGCAATACAAGTAGGATACAAGGTCAAAAATGGAACAAGCTACTGGAAATGTAGTAAATAAAGGTATTCACGAGCAGCATGTATTTATTTTTTTTAGGTAGCAAGAAGTAGTAGATGAAGAAAAAAGATACATGCTACTGTTATATATACAGACGTATGAAGTACACCTAATTGAAAGAGAGACTGTCACGTTCGGCAACGAGATTGCAAAGACGATACCGCTCTGCTAAATCGTAGACGCAACTCGTGCCTCCGCTCTCCCCACAGATAACAAATCTGCGGGGGCCTCAAAAGTGCACAGCACTTATTTATAGACGTACAAAGTACACCGAATTAAAGAGAGACCGAAAAGAAATAAAGGAGAGAGCCTAAAAGAAAAGATTGTTCCGGTGGCGGGGGCGAGGTCGGCGGTCTGGGAGCGGGGGCGGAGGTCGGCGGTCTGGGAGCGGGGGCGGAGAGCAGGCGGAGGCGGCGGGGGCTACAGGCACGACCCGCCATAACCGCTATCAAAAACGCCAATTTTCATTTCGCCGGCAAAATTACTACTTTTTGGGGACATGGGCAAGTTTTTTTAGATTATATATCAGTCGTGCGAAGCACTCCTTATTGGGGAAAAAGAAAGATTTTTATATAATAGACGTGAGTGGAACGAACACCGATTTGTGGAAAAAGAAGACACAATTATGTGTGAAGTGCGTGAATGGAATAGATTGAGAGCAGCATGTATTTATTTTTTGTGGTTTGTGGTGTTGGTGGGAAGAAAAAAGATACATGCTACTGGAGGATGGTAGTAAATAAAGGGGATAGAGAGGAGCATGTATTTATTTTTGTGTGGTTTGTGGTGTTGGTTGGAGAAAAAAAGATACATGCTACTATGTAAGTGATTGAATATAAGATAGATACCAGGAGGATTGTATAAAAAAGGGAAAAAGAAATTTATACAAGGTATAGGTATGACATATAGAAGGTGGATGAGAGGAAGGTGGGTAATTGGTTGTCTATTTTTTGTGTGAGAACGGCAAGAAAAAAGAGACAAGCTGGGATAAGGTGGGAAAGACACAAGGTATAAGCAATGGAAGGCGGAAAGTGGAAAGTGAAGAAAAAAGAGCGAGGCATAAGCCCCACTCTGAATGTTTTACACATCGGAATAATCCTTATTGTGTATATCCTTCAAATTGCGACGAGGTAAATGGCAAAAGACCCTGCGTAGCCACTGAGCCATTGGATACCGACTCCGACAAGTCCGACCGTGACAGCCGTTAAGGATGTGAACTTATAGCCCTTGCGCTTGAGCAGGATACCCGCAGGAATCCCCATGCAGGCATAGGCGATGAAGTTGGCAAACGTGCCGAGTTGTGAGAGGGCGTTGCTTGCGTGAAACTGGTGCTTTACGATAATGCCCATTGAGCCCGCGAAATTAGTAACGAAGGCTATCATGAAGAATAGCGCAAACATTACCGCGATGGGGAGGAAATTGGATTTGTTATTTGTCATTTGTGATTGATGTTTGATGATTTATATTTTTTGATTTGCGCAGATAGATCAGTCCCATGAAAGCGAGAGCCAAGAGCAAGAGCGGCAGGATGGCATCGCCTAGGGGAGCAAATTGCGGGTTATTGGGGTCATAGCCACTGTTATCTCCACCGCCCGGACCTCCGGCTTTGCGGACGGATGAGGAGCGCGTTGTCGGACTATTTGAGCCTACGTCATAGACTTCGGAACTGTATGTGCTACCAGTGGTCATGTATTCCGTATTATTGACTGACTGTATAGCGATTGTAGGCGGTTTTAAAGACTCACAGGCTGTATAGTCCGCAGCATAAACAGCGAGGCCCCATGAGCAAAACAATATGCATAATAATCGTCTCATCTCACTCCGCCTCCTTCACTAATGTTCCTTGAACAGTGTATATTCTACCTTCGCGGATGATGTACAATTGGTTATTGATGATTATCTTGCGGGTGATGGATAACGTTTTATCGGTTACAGGTAAGCCACCGGTATTTATATCTTCGATTTCCATGTCGGGACGAATGACACGATACTTGGCTCTTGTGGCACTATTAGCACGAATAAAGCACTCAAAAGGCAGGATGGTACGATTAGCGCTCACATTCTCATCGCGCAACCAAGCGCCACTGCTTCCATAATCCGGGTCAAGCAGGTATGCGCCGGTGACAGAACCAGTATGCATAGTATTGTTTCCATACACATTAACAGCATTATCGATTGATGCGTCAGCACCCGCATTGAAGTCAGAAGCAATAGTTTGTGCATTTCCAAAGAAGGATACATACCTATTCCGGAAATAGTCCATATGCCATTGGATGATATAGGGTGCGCCCTTGGTTGGGAGATAGCCGGTTTGGCTTGTGGGGTCTCTCCAATCGTCGAAGTTGGCGATGGGGAAGTCAGTGGTGCCGGACGGTGTACGGATGATATAATGTCCGCCACTGAGAGGATCTGACATAGAGGCACGATAATACGGTTTGATGTCGTAATATTCCTGGTCATCCTCGTCCCAGACTTTGACGGCACTGACTGTGAACGGCAGGCAGAGGGTATACCACTGGTCGAGTCGGCTCACTTTCATACGGAACTCGATAGTCTCGCTCACCGCACCGCCGGCAAAGGATTCTACATCATCATAAGCCCGCCGCGGGTCAGAGGACATATCGCCGGTGCGATAGATGACGAAGTTGGTGGATTTGAACTTGGCGTAGGCATTGGAAGTAGCTTGTACGTTGCTATTGGTCCACGGATTATAGTTTGTGAACGTATTTCCGTACGAGTCGTTATTACACCATCCAACGAAGGTATAGTTAGCGTTATTTGCCGCAGCGGTATAGGTAACCGAACCACCAGCAACAACATATCCGCCATTCGGAACGGCATTACCTTGACCATCTACTACAGACGTGACACTACCGCCAACCGAAGCACCGTAGTTGACTTGATAGGACGTCGGATAGGTGACGGTCATGGTCTTGTCCGTGATGTTCCAAGAGAAACGATAAGTACCTTTACCGGCCGTTGTGATACCGCAGTTGTAGGTCATATTCGTAGCGAATCCCCAATCGGTATGGTTTGTATAGGTCATGTATTGTACCGCCACATCGTTGTTCTTGTAGATAGCATTAGTCTGGAGATCTTTCATCGTGAACTGATAGTTCGTATTGGCAGCTAACTCTATATCTACATAGCCGACGGCTTTGCCGCTAATATCTGTGATATTACTGATAGTGAAGGTCTCACTTCCCCATCCTACTGACTCGGCTTTCAAAACCCAACGTTGTGTGAAGTTGGCTGTAACTGTTTGGCCAGACGAGGCGCCGGCACCATTACCGCTTAAGGTGGTCGGGTTGGTATTGGTGCTGGAAATGTTTATATCGTCGCCGGAAGTCTTGGTCCAACTGCTGAACATATATCCGTCGGCAGGCACTGCAGTTAAGTTGCGATGGGTTGCAATACCGCAAGTGGTACTGGTTTTATCCACACCGTTTATCTGCACTTTTCCGTGCCCGTCGTTGGCAAGGGTGACAGAGGTGGAGTTTTCTAAGAACTTAGCATAGACATTATCGTCACTAGTCACATTGGTATGCTCCCAAGGGTTATTGCGGCTAAATGGATCTCCTGAATACGCATTGGATGAGTACCATCCGTCAAACGAATAACCGCTTGCGGCATTGGGCGTATAGGTAATCGTTCCTCCGTGGGCTACATACTCGCCATTATGAATATCATAGTTATCGCCGCTCTCGGTAGTTCTCGCAGACACAGTGCCTCCGTTATCCTTACCATGTGTAACAGAACTCGGATTATCTATCTCGGCATGTCCCCAACCTAAGTTCATCAAGTGCGAATCCGGACCGCGGACAGAGACAGTTGGATAGTAATTACCGTTATCGGCTCGTACAGCCGAGATGGTGAAGGTGTAATCACCGTGACCTGTTGCACGGAGATATATATCGCTGTTTTGCGTATTACATTCCCACGAATTGTTTCCAATATATTCTCCCGCCGGTGAATGGCCCAGATTGCGTCCCGAACCTGTCTTGTCGTGGACTTCGAATTTGAAGGTGGTATTCGGGTCTAACTTGCGCGTACAAGTCGCATTGAGGGGGCTAACGGTATTAATCGTAAATACAGCCGTATAATCGTCCCATCCCGGCATGCCACCATTTCCGGAGTTATCGTGAATTGAACCTACCAAGGTAAAGCGGGGTTCAAAGACGGCTGTTAATGTGCCATTCTGTGAAGCAGTTACTTGCACCGTATTATCCAAACCGGTTCCGCTGACAGGTCCTAAATTAGTGGAATACCGCCACTCTTTGAAGATATAAGCATCGGTGGAGGGTGTGGCTGTTAGGAGTGCCGTCGGGGTTACATATTTGACTGTGGTCGGTGATGGACTTACCGTACCGGCACCTGCCGGTTCTACATTGATTGTGAGCGAATACTCGTGCTCCGTCCACTTGGCGTACAGAGTAGTTGACATACCTGCATGAATCCAATGCTTGCTGGCATCCGTATAATCAGCTACAGAAGCGATCCAGTGACCGTCTTTGTCGATGACTTGCGTACCGGTTCCGCCATCTCCTGTATAATAGCCTTGGAAATCGTAATGCGTCTTCGAAGAGCATGTAATATCCGACAGGACAGCGGAGTTGAAGGCTATATCCTGGTACTCTGTACCGGCACTTGTTGCATCCTCGTTCTCCAATTGGATTCGGACAGTGAAGGTACGCCAACCCCAACTGTCGGTTATATATTTTTGGAATTTACCAAGACCCGCAGACGTAGATGCTGCAGGATTCACTTTTCGACTATCATTATTATCATTCGGTTGACAATTCGCATAATCACCCGGAGCGAAATAATAGTATTTATCATCTCCAATTTCAAAATAATTCTCGATTTCAGTACCCGGATATGTTGTTCCTTCAATACTACTCTCACTATCGTAAATATGCAAATAATGATGCGTCCAATCATTGAATTTGTATAAATAGCAATAATCGATATTGGGGTGATTAACGGTTGGATAAGTCACCTTCATTACATGCGTACTCTTGTTATACTCAAATTTATAGGTTCCCGCACCGGCTGTAGCCAAACGAATATCATAACCCGTTGTTCCTAAGGTATATCCGGGAATCGTACCAGACCACACATTATTGTCCACAGTGTATCTTGTAGAACCATCCAAAATGCAGAACTGATACGTTGTGTGAGCGCTTAAAGTAACCTCGTATGTACCATCGTTATCATCAAACGTAAATGGTTGGAGGTGAGGATTATTCACATTAATCAAACCATCAATGCAAACACCAGGAACCCAACGCGTGGCACTATCCCATTTATACTTATCTATACCGCCATCTTTCTCCGAATCGTTTTTAATTTTGAAATAGTTTTTGGATCCGAAATTATCATAGTCAAATGTCTTCGTCCACCATGTGCCATCACTTCCTTTTCTGTAGAAACACATATGTGTCCATTCATCATCAATATCACAGCATGCGAGATACGACTTTCCTTCAACAACCGACATGGTATAGTCCGCAGCTCCTTCATTACCTCCCCAACAGTGAACACATGCAAAACCTGCTCCGCCGCTCAAATTAGTATAGTCATCCCACATCGTTACTAATGAATAGTCGAAATATATTCGTCTATTTCCAGCCCACATCTGCCCTACACCCAAAGCGAACAGCAGCACGAAAAGGACGAGGGGTTTCGTCAAAAGAGTAAACGATTTCATTGAATTTCTCATAATTAAGTCTTTTCTGTTATTTCGGTTCTATCTTGATGGCGCAACCACCTCCGGCAGCGGTGAAGAGTTTGAGTTTGGTCTTGCTCGTCACGGTCTTCTTGGTGATGGTATAAGCCTGCGGATTTGTCTTGTAATGTGCATCCTTGGCATCGGCGTAGATGGTAGCGATGTACTTCTTTCCGGCCGGCAGGAAGCTCAGGTCAATAGTCGCTGTACGCGGATCGTAACCGTTGGTAGAACCGACAAACCATGCGTCCACATCTTTCTGCTTGCGGGCAATAGTGACGTACTCATACGGCTCGGCTTCCAAATAATAGACCGTATCCCACTCTACCGGCACATCCACAATGAACTGGAAAGCATCGCGGAAACGCTCGTAATTATCCGGGATGTCAGCTGCCATCTGTAGCGGGCTATACAGCGTCACGTAGAGCGAGAGCTGGTTGCAAAGAGTTGTGTTGCACCAAGAGGTACTATTCGGATTATATTTGCGAATATCATTTTCGAAGATACCCGGAGTGTAATCCATCGGGCCGCCAATAAGACGGGTGAAAGGCAGCATTGTCGTATGGTTAGGAGCACTACCGCCGAAAGCCTGATACTCCGTGCCTTGTGCGGACTCGTTGCCGATAAGGTTCGGCCAGGTGCGACAGATACCCGTCGGACGAACGGCCTCGTGGGCATTAACCATAATATGATACTTCGCCGCTTTCTCGATACAATATTGATAGTGGTTGTTCATCCACTGGCTATAGTGGTGCTCGCCAATAGGCAACAGATTACCTACGTAACCCGACTTAACAGCAGGGTACTCGTACTTGTTCATAAACTGATACGCAGTGTCCAACCAGCGCTCGTAGTTACGGATAGCACCCGAGGTCTCGTGGTGCATAATCATCTGTACCCCTTTGGACTTGGCATAGTCGTGAATACCTTCTACATCGAAATCCGGATAGGGAGTTACGAAGTCATAAACGAAGTCTTTCTCATTTCCGAACCAGTCTTCCCAACCGATGTTCCAACCTTCTACCAGCACGCCGTCAAAACCGTACTTGGAAGCGAAGTCGATATATTTCTTCACATTCTCGGTATTGGCTCCGTGACGTCCGTGGGGTTTGGCCTTACTATAGTCGGTTACACCGATATGAATAGACGGGAAATCCCATGTATAGGACCAATCGGCACTACCGGCAATCATCTCCCACCATACACCGACGTACTTCATCGGATGAATCCATGAGGTGTCTTTAATCTTACATGGCTCATTGAGGTTGAGCACAATGCGGGAGGCCAGAATATCCTTCGCGGTCTCGCCTACCATGATAACACGCCATGGGCTGACGGCTTCGGTTTGGATATGCCCCTTACTACCGTCAATGTCAGGCGTCAACCAGGACTCAAACACCATTTTCATGTCGTCCAGATTCAGGTGCATGCAACTATAGTTAAGCAGTGCTGCCTCGTGGATATTAAGCCACAGACCTTTATCGGTCTTGAACAGCACCGGAGTCTGTACACCGGTATTGGAGAAATTGGTGGTAGAGAGATTGGCCTTGCTGGTCTTCTCCTGAATGCCACGAATCTCGGACAGGCGGCTACGGGTATATTCGTACTCCTGGGTATCGTAGTCACCCGGAATCCAATATGCCGTGATATCACCCGGCATTGCAAACTGAGTATGCTCTTCTTCAATAACGAAGTAGTTCAGGTTCTTCTGCTGCGGGAAGATATAGCGGAAACCGAGACCGTCGTCGTAGAGTCGGAACTGAATCTTGATATAGCGGTCTTTCTCCGGTTGCTTGAGGGTAATAAGCATCTCGTTGTAGTGATTACGGATAGTACGTTCTTCGCCCCATACCGGTTGCCATGTTTCGTCAAAACGATAACGCTCCGAGCCGGTCATTACAAAACCGTTCATCAGGCCATTGGTATTGCTCTCGATGACTTTTTCTTCCTTGAACTCATTGAAATCGCTACGGTTTTTCTCACCTCGGAGAGCTATTCCAAGATATGAGGGACGGATAACCGTGTCCCCTTTATGCATCAACCAATAGACCGGACGTCCGTCTTGGACATCAAAATACGCCGTCAGATTGAGGGACGGAGATTCAACTTTCTCTATCGCGCGTAACGCGGGAATAAAGAATAAGGAATAAAGAGCAAAGACAAAAATGTATTTTTTCATACTATTCACTATTAACTATTCACTTTTCAATGACTACCATGGTCCAATATTGGAGTGCGGGCACTGTCAGAGACACTATACCGCTTTCGTATTTCCATTCTACTTCTTGTGCGGTGCCTTGCTGGTAATCCGGTGTAGCGACCCATACACGCGAAGGTTTGGTGCTGGCTGCGAACGAGATAGGAATATCTCTAATCAGCGTCTGTGCGGCTTGGTCACCATCTGTATCACACCAATCAAGATGCGTAGCCTTGCGGTAGGAGAGCAAGTGGATAACATCGCGAGTTCCAACATGACGTCCAACGGTAGCTATTTGGTTCTTTTGCGGTCCCCACTGGTTGAAGACACACGCGGTATTGGTGGAAGTTACGTCGATACCAAACCAATCCGAGTTAACGCCTCCTCCTGGGACATCAGGGCGCAGAAGATTCTCATAAGCAACAGCAAAATCGTAATAGCTAATCATTGCTCGTTTGAGCTCTCCGGTCATAGTGAGGTTGTCATCAGGAAAATACTCATGGCATAGCATATGTTCACCCATTTGCAGGATAGTTCCACCCCACGCAGAAGCCGCAGCGGTCGCCATAAGGATACCGGGAGTGTTAAAATACCCTCTGCCCTTGAGACCTAAATTATAGTTAAGATACGCTGCGAGTACCGTTTGTTTTCCGGAAGACCAATTGGCATTATTGGTGATGATATCAGAGAAGATTGCATATCCGTTAGTATTAGAGTGGTCCCATACCTCCGTATAGCAAAAATCAACCGGAGCGG
>CACXYM010000012.1 GCA_902771935.1 uncultured Bacteroidales bacterium | reverse complement strand
CTCTGTACCAGCCAATTTAGCTGTAAATCCGCTCAGGAAGTAGTATTTGGTTTGTTCCGGAGTAAGGATAGAAACAGGAGGCAGTACGCCGAAAGCATCTGCGCTGAGGAAGATAACGTTCTTAGCAGCAGGACCAGCGGAAATCGGTTTAACGATTTTCTCGATGTGGTTGATAGGATATGAAACGCGGGTGTTCTCTGTTACAGACTTATCGTTGAAGTCGATAACACCTTTCTCGTCAACAGTAACGTTTTCGAGCAGCGCGTCGCGGCGGATAGCGTTGTAGATATCTGGCTCAGACTCTTTGTCGAGCTTGATAACTTTTGCATAGCAACCACCTTCGAAGTTGAATACGCCGTTATCATCCCATCCGTGCTCGTCGTCACCAATAAGCAGACGTTTCGGATCTGTACTTAAAGTAGTTTTACCTGTACCGGACAGTCCGAAGAAGATAGCGGTATTTTTGCCCTTCATATCGGTATTAGCGGAGCAGTGCATAGAAGCAATACCTTTGAGCGGGAGGTAATAGTTCATCATGGAGAACATACCTTTCTTCATTTCGCCGCCAGGATAACCTGCTCGCGGCTGGTAGTATTGAATGCTACACAAGTTTCGGAGTTCAGTCCGAGTTCTTTGTAGTTTTCTACTTTAGCGAGAGAAGCGTTGTAGATAACGAAGTCAGGTTTGAAGTTTTTGAGTTCCTCAGCTGTAGGTTGGATGAACATGTTCTTTACGAAGTGAGCTTGCCAAGCGACCTCAACGATGAAACGAACTGCCATTCTTGTGTCGGCATTAGCTCCACAGAAAGCATCTACTACGTAGAGTTCTTTTCCACTAAGTTCCTTAACAGCGAGTTCTTTTACCTTAGCCCAAACCTCTTCAGACATCGGGTGGTTGTCGTTCTTGTACTCGTCGGAAGTCCACCAAACGGTATTTTTGGAGTTTTCGTCCATAACAATGTATTTATCTTTAGGCGAGCGGCCTGTATAAATACCGGTCATGACGTTAACGGCTCCGAGTTCCGTTTCTTGTCCTTTTTCATAACCTGTGAGGGCTGGATTAGTCTCTTCTTTGAAGAGATAATCATAGGACGGGTTGTAGGCTTTCACCTTAGCGTCGGTGATGCCGTACTGTGTTAAATCAATTTTTTTTGTTGCCATAATTGTATATTTTAAGATGTTTATTTGTGCCAAATAAAAATGAGCCTACTTTATCGGCTACAAAGATACTACATTTTTTTTGTCTGACCAAATTTATGTATAAAATTTTTATAAAAAGTGTATTTTTTGACACTTCCGTTTAGCAAAATTTAGAAAAACATGTTCTAAAACATATTTTTTTCGCAAAATATTTGGTGGGTTAGTTGAAAAGCAGTACTTTTGCACCGTGTTTTTCATGGTATTAGATTTAAGGTTAAGTAAAGATTGGGTTGTCGTGAGACAATCCTTCTTTTTTTTTTGCGTATTCCAGAAACTTTTTGTACTTTTGCAGCCCGAAATGAAAAATGGGTTTCAAACAGATGATTTGCACGAGGCGGTGCGCGTGTTGCGCGCCGGCGGAATTATCCTTTATCCTACGGATACAGTGTGGGGAATAGGGTGTGACGCAACGAACAGCGAGGCGGTCAAAAAGATATTCGCCTTGAAGCGTAGGACAGATAGTAAATCAATGCTCGTGCTCTTGGACGATGCTGCCAAGTTGGTGAGTTATGTTTATGTTCCTGACGCTGCGCGGCAGTTATTATACGTGACAGATGAAGGCCGACCGATGACGATTATTTATCCTAATGCCGAAGGGGTAGCAAACGAATTGATAGCGAATGATGGCAGTTTAGGCATCCGCATCACGACAGAGCCTTTCTCGAAAGCGCTATGCGCGCAATTGGGCAAACCAATCGTTTCTACCAGTGCCAATATAAGTGGCGAAGCGGCTGCGCCGACATTTGCGCAGATAAGTGAAACAATCAAAGCGGGTGTGGACTATATTTGCCGCTATCGGCAGGATGACAATACACCTAAACAACCATCTTCCATAATTAAAGTGGAAAAAGACAATCGTTTTGTGATTATCAGATAATGAAAAGGCAACTGCTGCAACATAGGTTAGTGCAATTACTCTACGTGCTCGTAGATGCTTTGGCGGCCGAATTGGTGTGGTTTGCCTTTCTTTTCTTCCGTTGGAACGTTTTGGACGAAATCGTTACAGGTTGGGATACTTTCTGGGCACCGGCATTCAGTTTCTCATTATCGGGCGATTATTATCCCGCGCTGCTCTTCCCGTTAGGATGTATATTGGTGTATTATTTCTTGGGCTATTATCTCCGTCCGGGGAAGCCGAAAGTGCCGCGCTTGATATGGTCTACCTTCGTAGGAGCGTTTATTATCACTTGCGGGGCGTTTGTGTTGATTATCATGGACGATGTGGATATCGTGAATGCGGTGCGCTATTACAAGTCCTTCGGTGTTCTATTGCTCTTTCAGTTCGGAATAGTATTAGTCCCGCGTTTGATACTCTATTATACGATACAGCGCCGTTTCCGCCGTGAAATGGTGATTATTCGGATGCAAGATGGCATGACGGAACATGATTTGTATGCCCGGATAAGTGAACTTTTCCTCGCCGGTAAGGATATAGCTATTGAGCCGCGCGTCTTTGATGTGTTCACAGGCGCTGCACGCATTATCCATATTGATGAATCGCCCCTTATCGTAGTAAGTGAGCCGAATATGAAAGACTTTGAGGTGGTTATAAAACGCGTGTTTGATATCGTTGCTTCAGCCATAATGTTGATAGTGATGTCACCGCTCTTCCTGTTGATCGCGTTAGTAGTGAAATTGGATAGTCCAGGCCCTGTTATTTACAAGCAGGAGCGCGTCGGGCTATGGGGTAGAACATTCAATATCCTCAAGTTCCGTAGCATGTACAAAAACTCGGAGGCTGACGTGCCGCAGTTGTCGCAAGTAGGGGATAACCGCATCACGCGAGTCGGACGTTTCCTGCGAAAATACCGTTTGGATGAAATGCCGCAATTCTGGAATATCTTGAAAGGTGAGATGTCTATCGTCGGCCCACGTCCTGAAAGACCGTATTTTGTGGCGCAAATAATGGAAAAGGCACCATATTATTGCCTCCTGTACAAAGTGCGTCCGGGCTTGACGAGTTGGGGACCGGTGAAAGTGGGCTATACTGACACAATGGATAAAATGCTCCAGCGCCTGATGTACGATATCTCATATACGGAAAACATGTCGCTGGTGTTAGATATCAAGATTTTGCTGCGCACAGTTGGCGTGTTAGTAGATGGAAAGGGACAATAACATGACATATGACGAGGCCATAAGTAAAGTGGAATCCATCGTAAAAGAATTGGAGCAAACAGAAGCGCTCTCGATGGAAGTATATAAGGCAAAAGCTAAAGAGGCAAAAGAATTGCTTGATTTCTGCATGCAGCAGCTGGACGCTTACTCTTCGGAGAAGTGAACGAGCACATGGCGGTAGGATTCGAATATCTTGGACTTAGAAACAAAGCCAAGATATTTCTTTTGCCTGTTAACGACAGGTAGGTTCCAAGCGCCTGTGTCCTCAAAGATTTCCATCACTTTTTCCATTGGCATATCGTCGTAAATAAGTGCCCGCGGCGAGTTCATTAAGTCTTTGACTATAAAACGATTATACAGACGAGGCTGGAACATGATATTCCGTACTTCGTCAAGCGATACAATGCCTTTTAATACACCTTTCCCGTCCACGACAGGGAAAATGTTGCGGTTGCTCGCTGCGATACACTTCACCAGTTCCCCCAAAGTCATATCAGGTGGTACAACCTTCAAATCGGTTTCGAGCACATTGTCCATCTTCAGTAGAGTGAGAATGGAGTGGTCCTTATTGTGAGTAAGGAGTTCGCCTTTCTTGGCCAAACGCATAGCGTAGAGACTGTGCTGCTCAAAGAGTTTGATAATCAGGAAGGACGATACAGATACAATCATTAGCGGCAGGAAAAGGTGGTAACCGCCGGTCAGTTCGCCTACAAGGAAAATTCCCGTCAGCGGTGCGTGCATAACACCCGACATAAGGCCTGCCATTCCAATGAGGGCGAAGTTACTCTCCGGCACTGCCACACCAATCATATTGAGGATGCGTCCCGTTACAAAACCAACCAAAGCGCCCATAAACAGCGAAGGAGCAAAGATACCGCCGACACCGCCACCGCCATTCGTCGCCACAGAAGCAACAATCTTGAGCAGTATAATAGCCACAAAGTAGCCAATCAGCACCCAACCCGAGTCGCTGAAGGCAGCAAATGGGCAATAAGACATCGCTGACTGCGATTGACCATTGATTAAGCCCTCAATCACGTCGTATCCCTCGCCATACAAAGGAGGGAAGAGGAAAACTAACACGCCAAGTATCACACCGCCAACTAATATTTTCAAGCCGATAGAACGAATATTGTCCTTGAACCATTGTTCGAGGAAGTTCATCCCTCGCGTGAAATAGAGCGAAGCAAAACCGCAGACTATGCCGAGAGTAATATACCATGGTATGCGGCTCATGGCAAATGGTTCAATCGTCTGCAGAACGAACATGGGTTCTGTGCCGTGGAACATATAGGATATCGTGGTTGCCGTAACGGACGAGATAAGCAGTGGCGCCACAGAGGCCATTGTTAAGTCCATCATTAGTACTTCAAGGGTAAAGACCAAACCTGCAATAGGCGCTTGGAAAATACCGCCGATAGCGCCGGCAGCACCGCAACCGATAAGAAGCATCATCGTCTTTTGATCAAGACGGAAAAGTTTTGCAAGATTACTTCCTATTGCAGCACCCGTCAGCACAATCGGAGCCTCGGCACCGACTGAACCACCGAAACCAATGGTTAGACCTGAACCGACAATAGACGTCCACATATTATGTGCCTTGATAATGGATTTACGCTGCGAAATAGCGTAAAGAATCTTGGTTATACCATGCGATATATCGTCCTTAACCACGTAATAAACGAATAGTGACGCGAGGGTGATACCTATCATCGGGCAAACAAGATACCATAAATGATGTCCGCCTGCAATTAGGTAGTGCTCAATAAAATACTGAATCAGGTGAATAAAAGACTTGAGAATATAGGCAGCAAAGGCTGAGAGGGCACCTACAAAGAAACTAAGAAGCAGAATTAGTTGTTTCTCGCTAATATACTGCTCCCGCCATTCTATCAATCTATCGTACCATTGCCCTTTCATCCTTACTCATCCCATCCTATGCCGCGATATTTGGACAGATCCCACTCTTCTTCCACTTCATTGAGATAGATAGTGCCTTCCTGATCCTCTTCTTCGGGTATTTCGCCTTTCTCGCGCATGGTTACGTCGATTGGGGCGTGGGATATCTCTATCACTTGGTTCTGCTCTTTATTCAGTTCAGTCCAAAGGGCGTCTTTAAGTTCATTAATACCCATACCGCTAATGCTTGAGAACAGCAGAACAGGCAATCCTAATTGCTTGGCTAACTTATCGACTTTCTTTTGCAGTTTAGTTAGGTCTTCCTCCGTCAGCACATCGCACTTGGATATACCCAATAACCGGGCTTTCGAAAGCAACTGAGGATTATATTTCTCCAATTCGCCAAGCAAAATTTTGTACTCTTTCTCGATGTCTTCGCTTGTCGCCGGAACAAGGAAAAGCAATACCGCATTGCGCTCTATATGCCGCAAGAATCGCAATCCGAGACCTTTACCTTCGCTCGCTCCTTCAATAATTCCTGGAATATCTGCCATGCAGAACGATTGCCCGTCCCGATAGCTCACAATACCAAGGTTCGGCACCAATGTCGTGAACGGATAATCGGCTATCTCCGGTTTCGCGGCTGACACTACAGATAGTAGCGTCGATTTGCCCGCATTAGGAAATCCCACAAGTCCCACATCTGCCAACACTTTGAGTTGCAGGATGATATTCTTCTCTTGGCATGGCTCACCGGGTTGTGCGTAGCGGGGTGTCTGGTTTGTAGCAGAACGGAAGTGCCAGTTACCGAGTCCGCCGCGGCCGCCTTTAAGCAAAACAACGCGTTGACCGTGTTCTTTCACTTCGGTGAGAAACTCGCCTGTATCGCCGTCATAAACCACTGTCCCACAAGGTACTTCGATAATTTTGTCTTCACCATCTTTACCGAAGCTGCGGCTTTCACCACCACGTCCGCCGTCGGTTGCCATAATATGTTTCTGGTACTTCAGGTGCAACAGTGTCCATAGATTACGATTACCTTGGAGGATGATATGTCCTCCGCGTCCTCCGTCGCCGCCGTCCGGTCCGCCTTTGGGCACGTACTTAGCTCGGTGAAGGTGCATACAGCCGGCACCGCCCTTGCCCGAGCGGCAATAGATTTTAACGTAATCGATGAAGTTAGATGATGGCATTATTGCGCAAGTTGTTTGAGTATCACATCCATCTGCGACCAAGTGCATTCTGGATTGATATTGCTGTTAATCAAAAAATATTTGTGTCTCCGTAAGTAGTAGTCACTTATCGGACGGGTTGTTTCATTGTAAATACGCAGGCGTTTCTTAATCGTCTCCAGGTTGTCGTCTGCGCGACCGCCTATCTTGCCGCGGTTGAGCAAACGTTCAATAATCACATCCTCTTCTGCATACAGATCCAGCATATACGCATCCATATTATGCTCATCAAGCATCTGCGTGAGCGCGTGCGCCTGCTCAACCGTACGCGGGAAACCGTCAAAAATAACGCCCTTGCAGTCTGCAGGCAGAGTGGCGATATAATTCTGCAGTAATTGTATCATCTGTGCATCGGGAATGAGGTTCCCGAGTGAGATGATATCGTTTATTTCCTGTCCCAGTTTGCTGCCCGAGGCAATTTCGGCGCGCAGTACGTCGCCTGTGCTGAGGTGTTGTAGTCCGTAGTTCTTGACAATGATATCGGACAGTGTCCCTTTGCCGCTACCTGGAGCGCCTCCAAGAATAATGTTTAGCATAGTATTATAATGTTTTATTTTCCTTTCACTCACTAATTCTCTAATTCACTCACTCTCTAACTCTCTAATTCTCTAACTCACTAACTCTCTAATTCTCTCACTCACTCACTAATCCTCGAAACAAAACGAGTTGCCCCGTAGAGCAACTCGATTGTCAAACTATACTCTGTATTAGAGAGCGAGTTTTGCACCAGCGCGGAATTTAACAACTTTCTTAGCTGGGATGTTGATAACAGCTTTCGTTGCAGGGTTGATACCTTTGCGAGCAGCTTTCTTAACAACTGCCAAAGTACCAAAACCGATCAATTGTACGTTCTCACCTTTCTTCAGTGCTTCTGCAGCAGCTTCTACAGCAGCATCAATAACTTTAGCAGCTTCTGCTTTCGAAACTGCAGCCTTAGCTGCAACGGCAGCTACGAGTTCAGCTTTATTCATACTCTTGTGTTTTTTAGTTATTAATTAAACGTTTAATTTCTTCTTTCACATACCATGTGATGCGAAATGCACCGCAAAGGTACAACCTTTTTCCCATTCCTACAAGAAAAATCTCGAAAAAATCACTAAAAAATGCGTTTTTTTTTATTTTTTTACCAAAAACCACAATTTTTGTACGCATATTTACAAAAAAAGCAGTACTTTTGCACTCGTTATGAGAAATTTACCTGTTGTTACTAAGAGCCTACTGTTGGCTAATCTATTTTGTTGGTTGCTCGACTGGGTGCTGGTCCGTTATGGCATTCAGCTCAACCAAATTTTCGGCTTGCATTATATCACAGCCGACGCTTTCCATTGGTGGCAGCCCCTGACTTATATGTTCATGCACGCCAATTTCTCCCACCTCTTCTTTAATATGTTCGCCGTACTTATGTTTGCGCCTGTGCTCGAGCAAGAGTGGGGAACAAAGAAGTTCATCTTCTATTATCTATTTTGCGGCTTCGGCGCTGCCGTGGCGCAGGAACTCGTTTGGATGCTGCGTATCGACTATTTAATGACAGTTTATAGTGTCTCGTCCGTATTGGAAAATTATGTCAATATGGTTGTCACAATCGGTGCCTCAGGTGCCGTATTCGGCATCTTGCTCGCTTTCGGATGGCTCTTCCCGAATGTGCCGATGTTTATTATCTTCATCCCCATACCTATACGTGCGCGTATATTCGTTATTATATATGCGGTCATCGAACTCTTTGCCGGTATTGCCAACATGTCAGGTGATAATGTTGCGCACTTTGCACACTTAGGCGGCATGATCTTCGGACTCTTCCCGCTCTTGTGGTGGACTTACGGACAAAAATGGTGCTACAAGCTCAAAGATAAATGGCCATTCCGACTCTTCAACCGCGAAGGTTCCGTGGATAACACAAAGGACAAAGACTACTCCGACTACCACTACCACAAACGTCTCTAATACGCAATAAAAGTTGTACCTATGCAGCGAAATATAGATATAAATATATGCTGATAATTAATAAAGTTAGTAAGTCTTTCGGCCATAAACGTGCATTAGACGAGATTTCTATGACCGTGCAAGATGGTACGATTTATGGTCTGCTTGGCCCCAATGGAGCCGGTAAAACGACGCTTATCCGTATCATTAACGGTATTACTGCGCCAGATAGCGGTGAAGCCTTGCTGGACGGAGATAGGATTAGTCTGGATAAGTCCTCACAAATAGGTTATTTGCCCGAAGAACGCGGCTTGTACAAAAAAATGACCGTATATGAGCAAGTAATGTATCTGGCACAGTTGAAAGGCATGAGTGCTGCTCAAGCAAGGGAGGAGATGCGGAACTGGTTTAAGCGTTTCGATATCACTTCGTGGCAAAAGAAAAAAATCGAGGAACTGAGCAAAGGCATGGCGCAAAAAGTGCAGTTCATCACTACGGTTATCCATCGTCCTCGGTTACTCATTTTAGATGAACCATTCAGCGGATTCGACCCGATAAACGCTGAGATGATACGCCAAGAGATTCTGCGCCTCAATCAAGAAGGTACAACGGTTATCTTATCAACCCATAATATGGAGTCGGTAGAGATGTTATGCCAAGAGATAGCACTTATCAACAACGGACGCATCGTGCTACAGGGCAATGTGCAACAAATACGTCGGCAGCATCGCTCTAATCAATTTAGAGTGGTGTATGAAATCAATGGCCAATCGGTAGAACAAAAGGTTGAGAAAAAGCCCGAGGAAACTAACAATGACTTGTTGAAACGACTCGCGAAGAAAGGAGAAATTACTGCTTTCGAGGAGATATTACCAACCATGAATGAGATATTCATTAAAACCGTACAATCATGAATAGCAAGATACCACTAATCATCGGTCATGAGTACCGTACGCGAGTGATGAAACGCAGTTTCTTAATTATCACTTTGCTCACGCCTATTTTGATTGTGGCATCTATTGCGTTGCCCGTTGTGCTCATAACATCACAAAGTGATGACGCTCAAAAGTCCATAGCAGTTATCGATAAATCGGGCTTGTATCAACCCGCTTTCACAGATAGCGAGAACTATACATTCCTTTTCCTTGATGAGGACTTACAACAGGCACGAAACGAACACCCTGAAGTTGCAGGATTTTTGTACATCACAGGCGACTTGACTGATAGCCTGCAGTCGGTTACTTTCTATTCCGAGAAGCAACCCAATACGGAAACCGTTCCTTATCTAAGAAGACAACTAAGCGATTACGTGAACCAACAACGGATAGCATCGTATAATATTCCGCATTTGGAGGAGATTATTGCCCAATCCAAACAACGCGTCAATATCAATACCATCAAATGGGAAAAAGATGGTTCAGAACATATCACTTCATCCGATATAACCGAACTGTCTGGCTTGTTGATTGCTATGCTGATTTTCATGTTTATCTTTATGTATGGCGGCCAAGTCATGCAGGGAGTAGTACAGGAAAAATCAAGCCGAATAATGGAAGTGATGATTTCCTCTGTCCGTCCCTTTGAACTGATGATGGGCAAAATAATCGGCATCGCGCTGGTCGGTCTTACCCAAGTAATGATGTGGGTTATCATAGGTGGCATCGCTTTTGCCGTAATCACACCGTTCGTTATGCCTGAAACTCAGGCCCTTTCTGCAGATGCTATGAACCAGATGGCTTCCAATCCTGAATATAGCGAAATACAAGAGATCTTTATTGCTCTGATGGGATTTGACTTCTTGAAAATCATAGTCCTCTTTATCCTCTATTTTATTGGTGGCTACCTGCTTTATGCGTCCTTATTTGCGGCTGTTGGCTCCGTCGTGGACAACGAAACAGATTCGCAACAGTTTACCTTGCCAATCAGTATTCCTATCATGATAGCCATGTTTGTTGCCATACAGGCTACACATAGTCCCAATAGTGCATTGGCTGTGTGGTGTTCGTATATTCCTTTCACGTCACCTATTGTCATGTTAGTGCGCGTGCCGTATGATGTGGCTTGGTGGGAAATCGCTATCTCAATGTTTATCCTTTACCTTTCATTTATAGGTACAACCTGGCTCTCCGGAAAAATATATCGAACCGGTATCCTTATGTACGGCAAGAAACCATCCTGGAAAGAAATATGGAAATGGATTAAGTATTGAGTCTTTTCCAACCTGATTTAACGACCGCCCGAATGCGGTCGTTTTTTTATGCAGGTTACCCTTTCTGCAAACAAAATCATACACTTATTGCAACAAAATCATACACTTATTGCAAAAAAATCGTACACTTATTGCAAAAAAAATCGTACACTTATTGCAACAAAATCGTACACTTATGGCAAAAAAATCGTACACTTATGGCAAAAATCATCAAAAATCCTTGCTCATTCCGCAAAAATGTTGTACCTTTGCACCCAAATTAGAATTATGTCATTACTATGTAATTACTATGAAATTAGTATGTGATTACTATGTGATTAGTATGTTATTACTATGACATTAACATGATATTACTATAACCTTAGTATGTTAGAAGCCTGATTCCATCGGAATCCTAGTATAACTTAAATATATTCAATTATGGCTGCTAATCCTGCGAACAACCCGACGCCGGAAGATGTCGATGCCTACAACGACTACAAGGCCCGCTTCAAGGCCCAAATCGACGGGCAACCCGATCCGCAAGCACCAAAAAATCCTGCTACAAATCTACCAAAACGCTACTTACGTTTGGACAATTTTATTCGCGCAATCATCCTCAACCAACTCAAAAACGCATAAAATTCTGCAAATAATTTGCGTATTTGAGAAAATAGTTGTACCTTTGCCGCCGAAATAACACAAATGCCTATGCTCGAACATTGGTGGGGTTTTGCGTCAATGCCGGAGGGGATGGAGTATCCGTGCAACGGCGAGGATAATCCGATGACCCTGATCTGTCAGTTCAAACTTGGAGGAGGCCTCGTCTATGTATTTGCGGACTTGGACTATTTCTTCGGCGACATCGATGTCGAAGGCGGCAACTTGGGCGAGTGGCCGCACAAGTTCTACAAGGTATTGTACTCGCCTACTCGCAACAATCTCCACGAGCATGCGATACGCTATTCCGACGGTACATCCGCAGTGCCGGAAGCACGTGAGATAGCGAGTTATGACTCGCGGGTACTGAGTAAGCTGCGGCACGCTCTTCTTCCTCATCAAACCCGAGGACCTGCAAGCCCGTAACTTCAACCGCGTTAAATGTGTCCTTTATTCCTACTAAATGATTAAAATGCTAACATTATGACCCCTGTTTTCAAAGACTACCTTGCTAAGAATGACATCAACGGTTATCTGACTGCCCTTCATCAGGAAGCCGACAACGGCGATGCCGGATCACTGCGTATCCTGCTATACCTTGCCGTCATGGTCTCAGAGGTGGAAGATGCAGTAGATTATGTCACTAAACTCATGGACCTTGACGACGACTATGCTTTCGAGGTATGGCCGCACATGTCCGATGCTATCAACGAACTAAACGAGGACCTCGGTACATGCGACGATGACGAGAAATACAAATACGCCCTCGGAGCCAAATTCAAAATTGTTTACAACCTTGTTGACTTAGCCTACGAGAAGGCGCATCCAGACTACAAGTCTCCGACCAGACTCTTCGGGGATAAAACCGTTATCATGCAGCGAGCATACTGCGATCATGTCGGCAAGCAAGTGTATCCGACTTTTGACCCGTCTATCAAAGTGCAACCTTCTGCACCAGAGGAGAGTGTGAAAGGCTGGTACTCGCTCTATCGTCGCAGCGATTGTTCTGCCAATCAGGAGTCTATATACAACGATGCCATCCCTTATGCCGAACAAGGGGATCCGGACGCGATGTTAGTTGTCGGATATCTTCTCTCACACGGCATTCGTACGCAGTATGACTATCCACGGGTGGACATTCTTTTAGAGAACAAAGAGCGCGCTTTACCTTTTCTCCAAGCTGCTGCCGATTACGGCCTTGTGGACGCTTACTGGGAGACAGCGGCTATCCTGTTCGGCAGGAAAGATGCGGAAAGCGAAGCACTCGGCTGGAAATACGTCGAGAAAGGTGCGGAAGAGAACGAAAAAGAATGTCTGCGGTGTCTGTTCGACCACTATGAGGGCAAGGACGACGCGAAGGCGTTCGGGTACCTGGAACGGCTGTCTGAGGCGTGGAACACGCATGAGTACACGCTCAAGTTAGCGCGGTGGTGCGAAGAGGGACGCGGCTGTGAGAAGAACGAGAAGAAAGCCTTTGAGTTGGCGGAATATGTCTGGAGTCATTCCTCTGCCAGTCCGTACGACAGCAGTCAGGAAGATTCGGTGGACCTGCTCTGCCGCTATCTGAGAAACGGCATCGGCTGTGAGCCGGATGACGAGCGTGCAGGACGTATCTACCGCGACTTCAGGGATGACGAGGACAGGATGTATGAACTCTTAACCAGATAATACTATGCATTTCGAGAAAACCAAATTAGAGTCGACTCCTGATGCGCTGGAGCGTTACGGGCAAATTTGTGACAAGTGCTGTGAGAAAGCAGAACATATCCTGCAAGAGCAGGACGACCCGAGCCCGATAGCTAATATGGTGCGGGAAGTGATTTACTACGCCCGTCACCTCGGGCAGTTCGAGCATACGCTGGCGCAGGCGTATACAGTAGCGAAACGTATAGAAGACAGCCTGTACGAGCACCCGCGGCTCATGCTTGAACTCAAACTGCTGCAACTGGAGTTGGTCAACTACGCGGAGACGATTGAAGGGCACGAGTTCAACATAACCGACGACCTGCGCAAAGAGATAGAACAACTCAAGAGCAATATCCAAGCCGCTGACGAAGGACGCTTCGGCGATATACACGACGGCCGAATGCTCAAGTCCGACCCCGTCGAATGGACCCGGCAGTACGAGGACGCGATTGACGACGCCGACCGCGATGCATATAAACATCTAAAGGATTCACCGCGCGGAATGGGATTCTGCTTCGGCTACTGGGCGGAAAAACGCAATGCCCTGGCTCGACGAGGCATCGAGTGGAAAAGCCCTAATATATTGAACCCAGGAGTCATGTTTGACTAATAATTCGTAAATCCTAAGTCCTATGTCCTACCTCGAATTCCTATACTCTGGTCAGTACGACCGACTGGTCAAAGAGACCTTGCCTCTTGTCGAAACAAACAAAGAGGCTGAAACGGCTTTCCTCAGACTCTTCCTGTCGAGAAATGCCATCGTGCTCCTGGATTTCCATAACGCGATCGAACCGCTTATCAAGGAGGCGGAGAAAGGTAATCCCTATGCGCAGTATGCTTATGCTAGATGGCAGTGTTTGGACCGTGGCGGCGAGAACTCACTCAATATATCCTACCGCAATATGGAGGCTGCGGCCGAACAAGGCTTGCCCGATGCAATTGCCGGTCTGGCGATGACATATGAGTACGGGGATATCGGGTATGTAAATTGGGAAAAGGCGGAAGAGTTGCTGGAAAAAGCGTTTGAGATGGGCAGTGAGTTGGCAGGAATTTACAAGATAAAAAATCTTCTCTACGGCCAACACTATCTACCGGCACATGAGGAAGAAGCGGCTAAGTTGGCGAACGAACTGATTGCTAAAGACGAGGCTGCAGGAATTGAGCCAAACGGCTGGTGGTACTATCTGCGTGCTTGTGCGAACGAAGGGCATATGGGCCGTACGGCCATTACGGTGAGCGAGGATTACAGGCGTGCGCTGGATTTGGGTGTTCTGGATGCCTATTCCGACCTTATTATCGCCGCCGGATATGGTGATGATGGCAAAGTGCTGGTGGAAACGAAGGAATATATGCAGTACATGAATAAAGGTATCGAGCGCCTGTGCGCAGGAGCAATGTTTTTGGACGCTGCGCGCGAGATGAAGCGGTACAATACGTTTGAGGACCTTTATAAGCGAGAGGATGGCATCCAACGACATACAATGCGGTATAACGTGCTGCAACAGAGTCACGAGCTTATTTTCACGCGTCTGAGCCATGCGGCAGAGTTGGCTGATGTGGCGGCTTGGGAACAGCTCGGCGATTGTTACTATAACGGCGATTACGGCTTTGAGCAGGACTATAAGAAAGCGTTTGCAGCATATTCCAACGGTACGGCGCATGACTCGGTCGGATGTGTGGAGAAATTGTGGAAGATGATGCATGACCATCTAATAGACAGAGAGTTAGACTATGTGGACCAAGTGGCACTATGGGGCGCAAGATGGGGTTCTAAACTGCTGCTGGCGGAAACGGTTATTGCGCATCAGGAAGGCCGATTGGAGGAATATGATAACGAGATAAGTAAGTACTACGAACCAATTTTCGATGCGCCCGAGTTCAGCCTCGATAACGATGAGGATTGGCAGGGTGTGATTGATGATATGTTGGGTGATGAGGACGAGCCGGAAGATGATGACGGACGTTACGATGCGTGGGCGTAATAACGTTTAAAGGTTTAACGTTTAACGATTAGCGATTATGGTGGCAGTTTATGTAAATCTGTATCAGAGTTTCAGTGATCGGGGCGCTTTTGTACAAAAAGGTGCTTGGCAGAGCTCCGAAATTGATGAGTCCGAAATCAAGGTGGGAGAGAAACTGCCTTGTTGGCCAAGCTTTGATGGTCCGGTTGTGACGGGTTATAGGCCAGGCTTGCTGGAACTGGATTATCATGGTGAGGCGATGACTATTAAATCCGGCGAGGAAGTGCAACTCGACAGTTCGCTCTTCTCACAGGAGTATGGCGTGAGTTGTTATATATTGAAATGCGTAAAAGTAGTGTAAAATGGCAAAAGTAACAGTTACCGGCTACGAGATCTCGTGCGATCCGGGCATACAAAACATAACTCCATACAGCGGTTCAATTGACGTAAAGGATATTGAGCCAGATATGGATGTAGAAAAAGTGATTGATAATCCCTGGTGGAGAGGCTCGATTGCATGTAAGTTCAAGAAATTGACCTTTGTGGAACTGCGTGAAAACGGCGCAGTATTTCACTACGGCGATAGAGATATCTTTGTGGAGTTCGGTAAGAGCGAAAAAGTGGAAGAAGTGGGGCTGAGTTATGCCTATGCCGAACTGTATGTAGGAATTGAACAATAAATACTACCAATATGAAAAAGGTTCTTTTAGTAGCTGCCCTTGTGTTGGGCACTATCGCGCTTCAGGCGCAAGTATATCTAACGGATGTCCTCAAACCTGCAGAGGAACACCGATTGAAAACTACGACTTCCAAAGCGGATACGAAAAGCTATGACGCAATGCGTATTGCACACATCTACCACGTCAACGCTACCCTCGTTCTTTCCGGCGCAGCGCACGGACTAGTAGGTAGTGACGACCATGCGTACGCCACCTATAAGCTCAATGGCGCTTATTCGAAACTTACCTTCTGGTTGGGACCTACTTATCGTGCCGGAGGACTCAGTGCCAAATCACTTCTCACCATCACTGCCGATGGAAAACGAGTCTTTGACCAACCCGTCTTTAACTACGACCCTCCGCGTTTCATTACTATTGACGTCAAAGGCGTGAACGAAATAAAGTTCAAGGTGCTGGTAGGCGAACTCGATATCGCACTCGCTTATGCCCAACTCTGGAAAGAAGGAGCGAATATCGTCCAACCAAAACTGCCGGTCTCCTATCCCCAAGGCAAAATCAAGTTAGTGGAACAGCTATTACCATACTACACCACCGGATATATAAATCCTATTCAGCCCAAAGACAAAGCTCCCAACTCGCTGGAGGAGTATCCCAATGTGGAGGAAAGTATCAGTATGTCCAGGCACGAGTTCAAGAGCGGCCTACAATTTACCTCGGACCAAAAACTCATCGGTAACCCGTCGTATTACTCCTATTTCTGGCTTGGTAAACGCTATGAGAAACTGTCCTTTATCGTCGGACCACGTGACAACCAAAGTTCCAATTCTTCCGCTTGGCTGGTTGTTTATGGCGACAAAAAGAAGATTCTCTATGAAGGCATTGTGACTCAGAAAGACCTGCCGAAACAAGTGGTCGTAGATGTGTCCGGACAAGAATCGGTTGGTTTCTCCTGCGAACTGCGTTCAAGTGACTTCCTTGGCTCTATCACCTTTGGTGCGGTGGATATCTACGCTTATCCAAAGAGCGACTTGGCATCTGTGCCGAAGGAAGGACCTGCGAATATCAACAAAGAAACTGTGGCCAAAATCAAATCACCGGCTTCCCTGATGACCAATATTCAGCCCTATTCGGTTCGCGGTGTGGCCAAAGCTAAAAATACGATGTTTACCGGAGAATCGTCCTATATAACCTTCTCGATGGGCGGTGAGAAATTCTCCGAAGGAATCATTCTGGCTTCCGGAGCGACCCTCTTCGACGATAATATCGATGCCTATGCGACCTTTGACTTGGCAGGAGAGTTTGATTATATCTCTTTCTATTCCGGAATGCTCACTAATCGCCGCGTCTTAGAAGACGACCGTTTGCGCGTTTATGCTGATGATAAGTTAGTGCTTGATACCGTTATCCATTGCACTTGGCCAAATCAGTACTTTGAAGTGCCGATCAACAAATGTCGCTCTCTGCGTTTTGCTAAACCGGGCAATAAAAAACAAAAACAATGCTTTATCGGCGTAGGAGATATCGCACTCTATCGCGGCAAACCCGTCAAGAACGATCTCTTCTACCACGAGAAACCCGAATGTCCGCCGGAAGCTGACTTGATTGACCTTTGCACGCGTCCGTATTTCCATTATGTAGGACGCTACCTGTCAACGCTTACGAACTTCGATTTTAACGATTGCTTCATTCCCGGCGGTTCGCAACGCAGCTTCTTCCAGATGAAAGATGGTTCTAAGATTTACAAGGGCGTCATGCTCGAAGCTAATTTGCCACTGGCCTTGGAAGATATTACGCTAACCGATGCCGTAATGATGTTCTTTGTCGGTGCGGGAAGCGCGCTCGGCTCAAGCGATGTGAGTGCATACACAGGTGTTTCCGCCGGTGGTGGCATCACAGGTCAATGGGCTATCACACGACTTATGAATAGCCAAAACGGCGGACAAGCATCTGTGGTGGCATTCAATCCATATGGCGAGTATGAGAGTTGCACGTTTACTGTGGCGAATAAGTCCGAGTACTGGGACGAGGTAGATAAACTGAAGAATCTCGGCGAACGTGTGGATCATCCGTTTAAGCTCAATATCTTTGCTGACCAAAGGCTGGTAGGTGAAGTTTGGCTGACGAATAAGATGGAACCGCAAACGATTACAGTGCCTATTTTCAAGTGCCACTCACTCATGTTCTGGCTTGAGCCTGGTGTAACGCGTTCCGGTCAGTTCGTGCTCTACGATATGAAAGTAAGTAAGAAACCTTGCAATATCCAACCGCCGACGAAGATTAGCACCAACGCTACGGCAGAAGTGGTAGAGCCGGAAAAGAAGGCTGAACCTGCTAAAGCCGCAGAGCCGGTGAAGAAAGCCGAACCTGCACCTGCACCGCAGCCACAGCCAAAAGCTGAACCACAACCGCAACCCAAGGAAGAACCAAAGGCTCAACCTGCACCACAAACTAAGCAGGAATCTGCGCCGGCTCCGGTCAAGGAAGAGGCTAAGCCCAAGCCTGCTCCATCAAAAAACGTACAGCAGACTAATCAGCCTGCTGCAAGTCAGATAGTTATTCCTAAAGGGAATAGCGTGAATCAATCGAAGTCGGGTAACTCGTTAGCTCCTAAGAAATAGGTTAGAACGTGTAACGCACCGCAAGAACGATCGCCCAGTCGAGACCGTGAATAGCACCGTCTCCTGTGAAGAGCATCGCGTAACCGGGACGGAAGTCAAACGTAAACTCAATAGGTGTATTGGTCATGTCTGCTTCGATACCTCCTATTGCGTTAAGACCAAACTTACCGGCGTTGCCATCACCCATTTGAGCATAACCTAAGGACATACCGCCACCACCGAAGAAACTGAGGTCAATGTTGCGGCCGGTGGTAATCTTCTTTTCGTACGCGAAGTTGGCATTGTCTATCAGTCCCATCCAGCCCAAATTAAATGTGCCTCCGTTAGCGCCGAAAACGGTATTCGGCATAAGAACAAAGGCTAAGTCGTTCATTAAGGTCAGATGGTCCGTAAAGTTAACTTTCAGAGATGGACCATACTCAAAACCGGTAGCTAAACCGAGTGCCACTTTGTACTTTTTAGCGGAAACGGTTGTAATAGCCAAAATGGCTACAATACACAGAGCAATAATTTTTTTCATAAACGTTACATATTAAAAATTAATAATTAAGAATTTACTATTTCTTAGCCTTTTCTGGCTCGATTATCTCAAAATCTATCTGTTTCTTGTCGATGTCGGCACGTGTGAGTTTGACGTGTAACCGGTCGCCAATGGTAAAAGTCTTGCCTGTTCGCTCACCAATAAGACGGAAGTTCTTCGCGTCATAGAGCATGTAATCATCCTTGACTAAATCGGTTATATGAATCAGTCCCTCGCAGCAGTTATCGTCCAAGCGAATAAATAGTCCGAAGTCCGTCACATTAACAATCGTGCCGTCAAACTCTTCACCCAGATGGTCTGCCATCCAAATTGTCTGCATCTCTTTCACGGAATCACGCTCTTCTTGCTGTGCAAACTGTTCCATTTCGGAACAATGTAAGCATGCTTCTTTGAGTTCTTCAGGTGCAACTGCTCCGCGCGTGCGCTCTCCAAGAATAAATTTAGCGACTAATCGATGCACCATCATATCCGGATAGCGGCGAATAGGCGACGTGAAATGCGTATAATAGTCAAACGCTAAGCCGTAGTGCCCGATGTTATGGGTATCATATACGGCTTTTGCCATAGCGCGAATAGTGAGCATCTCAATAACAGACGCTGGAATAGTATCTCCAAATCGTTTGCTAAAAGCACCTACTTGCTCTAATTTCTCGGTATCGGGTTTATCGTGTATGCGGTAAACAAATTCGTGGCCGCGTTTTCCCATCTCGGTGGCTATCGTTCTGTTAGCCAGCAACATAAACTCTTCAATCAGATGATTGGCATCAGTCGGTTTATGGAAGATAATCTTGATAGGATGCTTGTTTTCGTCAAGTTCAAACTGCAACTCTTCCTGTTCAATGTCCAAAGCACCATTTGCCATTCGCTCACGACGTAAAATATTGGCAAAAGCGTTGAGCTTTTTGAGTGCCGTTTCCAACTCGCAAGAGTGGCGCAAGAGTGGCGCAACCTCTGCTGAATCGTCCAATATGTTTTGAGCATCTTCGTATGCCAATCGGAAGTTCGAACGAATAACGGTCCGACAGATTTTGTACTTTAAAACTTTTGCGTTTTCGTCCATCGTGAAAATAACTGACATAGTCAGTTTATCTTCATTAGGACGCAGAGAGCAGAGATTATTGCATAGTTCTTCGGGCAGCATCGGAACGACATGATCTACATAGTAGATAGATGTCGCTTTTTCGTATGCAGATTTGTCAATATCTGTATCCGGCTGCACAAAATACGTCACATCGGCAATGTGTACTCCGACTTGGAAAGTGCCGTCTTCTTGTTTCTCGAACGAAAGTGCATCATCAAAATCTTTGGCATCCTTCGGGTCGATAGTAAAGGTGAACACTTCCCGCATGTCGCGACGACGAATCACTTCCGCATCTATATTCGGGACAACAAAATGCTGTATGTGAGTATCATTTTTCATAATTCCGCTGCAAAATTACAAAAATATTTGTGTATATGCAAATTTTTATGTATCTTTGCGCGCTTTTTCTAAATAAAAGGCCTAAAAAGAATATAAATCAATCAAAAAATAATTTATGCAAGTAAAAGTAAGTGAAGTAAATCAACCGGCTTGGCATGAGATGACTATTCATGCTAATTTGCCAAAAAACTTGAGAAAACTGCAGGAAATTGCCTATAACCTGTGGTGGGTGTGGAATTCCGATGCAAAGAATTTATTCCGTGACATTGATATTGATGCATGGCATCGCGCACAATCCAACCCAATTATGTTGCTCAATATCATCAGCTTCGAGAGAATGACTGAGTTGAGCGAAGATAAAGAGTTCATGGAGCGCTTGGATGATGTGTATGCTCGATTCCGCGCTTATATGGACGAACCGCATGACAATAATAAGCCATCTATCGCCTACTTCTCCATGGAGTACGGCTTGACACATGTGCTCAAAATATATAGTGGTGGTCTCGGTATCTTGGCTGGCGACTACCTCAAAGAAGCTTCGGACTGCAACGTGGATATGACCGCAATCGGTTTCCTGTATCGTTACGGCTATTTCACACAGACACTCTCTCCGGAAGGTCAACAGATTGCTAATTACGAGGCACAAAACTTCCAAAATCTGCCCATGGAGCAGGTGAAAAACGAGGATGGCACGCCAATGGTTATTGATGTGCCTTATCCTGATCGTTTTGTACATGCTTACTTATGGCGCGTTGACGTTGGACGTATCAACCTCTATCTGCTGGATACGGACAATGAGCTGAATAGCGAATGGGATCGCTCCATTACTCACCAACTCTATGGTGGCGATAACGAGAACCGTCTCAAACAAGAGATTCTGCTCGGTATCGGTGGCGTTCTCGCGCTCAAGAAATTAGGTATTAAGAAAGACGTTTACCATTGCAACGAGGGTCACGCAGCTTTGATGGGCTTGCAACGACTTGTTGATTACGTGCAAGAGAAAGGTCTGTCTTTCGACGAAGCAAAAGAAATCGTTCGCGCAAGCGGTTTGTACACTTGCCATACTCCGGTTCCTGCTGGTCACGACTACTTCGAAGAAGGATTGTTCTACAAATATATGAACGAGTATCCTAAGAAATTAGGTATTGAGTGGGACGATTTGATTGGACTTGGCCGCCAAAATCCTGCAGATAAGGGCGAGAAATTCTCTATGTCTGTTTTCGCACTCAACACTTGCCAAGAGGCAAACGGCGTATCATGGCTGCACGGCGAAGTAAGTAAGAAAATGTTCGCACCCGTTTGGCCGGGCTATTTCCCTGAAGAGCTGCACGTTGACTATGTAACCAACGGTGTGCACATGCCAACTTGGGCTGCTTCTGAATGGAAAGCTGTGTATAACGCGAAGTTCCCGAAAGGGTGGTGGAAAGACCAATCAAACCTCGAGATGTGGAAAGCTTACAACGATATCCCAGACGAGGAAATTTGGGCAACACGTATGGAACTCAAACAAAAGTTGATTGATTATATCCGCGTACAATTCCGTGAGGACTGGATGAAGAGCCAAGGTGATCCTGCTCGTATCGTTCGCGCTTTGGACGGCATGAATGCGAATACACTCATTATCGGTTTCGGACGTCGTTTCGCTACCTATAAACGTGCACACTTGCTCTTCACAGACCTGGAGCGCTTGGATAAATTGGTTAACAATCCTAATTATCCGGTTCAGTTCCTGTTTACAGGTAAAGCACACCCTGCTGATGGAGCAGGTCAAGGACTGATTAAACGTATTATCGAGATTAGCCGTATGCCGCAGTTCCTCGGTAAGATTATCTTCTTGGAGAATTATGATATGCGTCTGGCTAAACGTCTCGTGAGTGGTGTCGATATCTGGTTGAATACGCCGACTCGTCCTCTCGAGGCTTCCGGTACTTCCGGCGAGAAAGCGCAAATGAACGGCGTACTGAACTTCTCCGTTAAAGACGGTTGGTGGTACGAAGGATATGTAGAAGGTGCTGGTTGGGCATTGACCGAGACTCGTACTTATGAGAACCAAGCTCACCAAGACCAATTGGATGCTGCTACTATCTACCAAATCCTTGAAAATAAAATCATTCCGCTCTATTACGCAAAGAACTCAAAAGGTTATAGCCCTGAATGGATTGAGTATATCAAGAAATCGGTTACCCACATTACTCCGCGCTTCACAACCAAGCGTATGATGGACGATTACTTCGAGAAATTCTACAATAAACTCGCGAAACGTCACGCGATGCTCGAAGCGGATAACTTCAAGAAAGCTAAGGAGATAGCAGCTTGGAAAGAGGATATCGCATCCAAGTGGGATAAGATTGAAGTAATCGACGCAGGCTATAGCGAAGTAGTTGATCAACCTAATGTGGGTGATACGCTTGGCTTCCAAGCAGTTATCGATATTAAGGATATCAAAGATAAGAACGGAATTGGCGTTGAGTTAGTCGCTATCCGCACTTCCATGCACAATAACGATAAACTCTACGGAACAAAACCGCTTAAACTCGTTAAAACAGAAGGTAGTCGCTTGTACTTCGAACTGACGTATCAACTCAACTATGCCGGCAGTATGAAGTTTGCAATGCGTATGTATCCGCAAAACGAGTTACTGCCGCACCGTATGGACTTCGCGTACGTCCGCTGGATGTAATAACCATTCCTGGATGTAATAACCATTCTCCGAATAAACTCCCGCTAAGCGTTAGTTATTCGTTGGATATTCGTTAGATATAAAGCCATGAACACCAAGACAATACTCATACTGCTCTTTGCTCTTGTGGCAGGAAGTATTAGTGCCCAAACGCTTTATGATCAGATGGGCAAGGTCCCTGCTGCGGTATGTAAGGTTGCCCCCTTGCCAAAAGAGATGGCGGAAAAGAAAGCCAAACTCGAGGCAGAGAAAGCGAGAAAACTCGTTCGACAAGGTATGTCAGTTCCGAGTGTGGACTCCAGAGTTATGACTAACAAAGGAAGGTTCGTGATAGAGGGTAATAGTGGTGTCTATCGCTTGAGAGCAAGTAATAAGGATATAACCGTTGCATTGCCGGTTTACTCACTTCGTAACTCGTCTCACGGGCAGGAAGGATGGAAAAGCGGCAGCGAAAAGTTCAATGTGAAGCGTGACCGCATGTCCAGCGCGATTATTACCGGTGGGCAATACATCCGAATCCTCAATAATAAAGATAAGGAGTGCGCAATGTCCGACTTCGTTTTTGAAGCGAACAATCCTGCTATCAAGATGGAAGGCAACAAAATTGTGCTGCAAGTGCCGGTGCTTCATATTGCAGCGGGTATGTATCCGACGGATTATAAGATTACCTGTACGCATGTTCCTTCCGGTGGAAAGTATATCTACGACTTACACATGGATTGGCGTGAAGAGATTAGTTGCAGCGGCGCTGATGGCGCCTATGCTTTTGACGTTTTCCCCAGCGATACGTTCCCTGATATTGCACTCATGTACAATATGCTGACCAAAGAGTTGCAGATAGTTCGCTTACCGTTTACCTTCGAAGCCGAAGGACATGACGGAAGTGATGGACGCCGCGGCGTAAATGGCGCTAATGGCGTCAATGAAAGTGAGTGGACGGATAGCGATGGAAAAAAACATCACGTAAAAGGTACGTGCGGAAAACCCGGTGAAGACGGGCATCCGGGCAGTGACGGAACACCTGGTGGCACTTTCCTTATTTGTGTGAGTGACGCGTTGCTCAATACCTTTGGGCTTGAGGCTGTGACCGCTACTGTTGATGGAGGCAAAGGTGGCAAAGGTGGCCAAGGCGGTAAAGGCGGCAAACATGGCGTAGGTAGCGGATGCTCCGGCAAGGCTGCTGACGGCAAGAATGGCGCGAACGGAAAAGACGGACAACGCGGAGACTTCCTCTTTGTTGTTGCAGATGTAAATGAATTTTATTACTCAATACCATAATGCCATGAAGAAAATACTTTGTATAGCGATTAGTACTTTGTTCGTGGCAAGCGGTTGGGCGCAAACGAATAGCGTGAATACTCCTTATTACCGCAACGCCTTGACGAGTATGATGATTTATCATCCGGAAGACGAATTTGGTTACGATGTGTACAAAATCTTTACCCATCTGCCTGCCTTCGAGAAATTCGATAATCACGATGTAGACCTGCGCGTTATCAATAACGATGCTGTGAAAGGTGTCCAAGGCAAGGAACAGGGATTCCACCGTCAAGTATATGGTGGCAGTGTGGTACTTACAGCAGCAGAGAAATCCAAGAATGCGGTTGTTTTAGAGAAATTGCTCAATGAAGCGCAAATGGGCAAGCGTATGGTAGCTAAGTGGTTTGACCTGCAAGGTAATTCTATAGACTCTGCTACTTTCTCCACCCGTGTACTGGAAAATCGTTCAAACTATAATGTGACTGTCTCTGAGGCTGTTATGGCGCGCTATACTACCGAAGGAATCAACGTACTGCAGACCATAAGTAATGACCTTATTGAGCACTCTTTTATTCTCGTGAGTGATATGACCTATATTACGGCAGAACAACGTGCCGATGTCGCTAAAAAAGTGCTTGGTGGACTGGGTGAAGTGTTTGATGGCATATTTACCGGCTCTAATCTTGGCGACCATTTGGCGCTTGCTGGAGAAGAGATAGCGGATAGCTTCACGGGATTCAAAGTAATGACTCACTCGTACCTTTTCCAACTGATTTGGAATGACAGTATATCCAATATTTTCTACACTAAGTACTACACCGAAACACCTAATCCTGAGCGTGTACGCGCTTTCCTAAACGATAACTCACTCTTTAAAGTCAAATATTTAAGTGCAGAGTCGTCGGTTTATGAGAAGACGCAGAAGAAAGGTAAATATTCGCGTACAGGCTTGCTGGAGATGATTACTCGACGCTCTATTGATAGGAATATTGCAGAACTGCAAAGTAAAAATGAGCCGTTTAAAATCAAAACACCGATTATGGGCATCGAGTATAATGCCAAAGGTAAATTGCTCGGTTATCGCGCGTTGGTTGGACAAAAAGAAGGTGTGAAAGAGGGCCTTAAATACGAGGTGCTTGAAACGGTTATCAATGCCAAAGGTAAGGTGACCTATAATCGAATTGCTACGATCAAGCCTGTCAATAACCAGATATGGGACAACCGCTTTAATGCTCTCATGGAGAATAATGTTGACGGAATAGAAGGCACACTCTTTACTCTCGTTGGAACAGCTACCAAAGCAATTCAACCGGGTATGTTGATCAGAGAACAAAAAACCAATTAATAACTTAAATTTATTTACAATGAGAAAATTCCTCACTTTACTGGCAGTAGTACTCTGCGTTTGCGGTGCTTCTGCACAACAGAAAAAAGCGGACAAACAAACCGCTCAATGGCGCTATGAAATTCAACCTGTAGTCGGCGAAGCCGCACAGGGCACAGCGCTCGTTCGAATTTGGACCTATTCCAAGAGCAACAAAGTGGCTGTATCACAGGCCGCTAAGAATGCTGTACACGCAATCATGTTCAAGGGATATCCTGCGTCCAACGACGGCACTCGTATCGTAGGTCGCGAGGCTCTCATCGCTGACCCGAGTGTTGAGGATGCTAAGGCTGAATATTTTGAAGAATTCTTTAAAGAAGGCGGCGCTTATCAACGTTACGTATCATTCGTAAACAATGGTGTGCCTGATCAAATCCTCAAAGTGAACAAAGAGTACAAGATTGGTATTACGGTGGTTATTCTACTTGATCAACTCCGTGAACGGCTGGAGAAAGATGGAATCATAGCTCCTGCTGCTACCGTACAAGGTAAAATGCCAACCGTTATGATTGTACCGAGCAAAGTGTACTGCAATAACCACAAGTGCATGAAGACCTACAACAACCAAGGCCAAACAGAGTATATCCAAGACTACGAGAAAGCTCTATTGGACAACGACCTGAATCAAGCTATTACAGCTCTCAACGCACGCCTTGTAGCACGCGGATTTGAGACCAAAAACCTCAGTTCTGCCTTGTCTTCCCTCAAGACTGAGAAAGCTGAAAATGCTGTCATGATGAGTATCGAAGATGGTTCATCAGTAGCAGAGACTCCGATAGACATGTTACGCCGTGTGGCTAATGCAGATATCTGGATTGAGATTAACTGGACAGAAAACACTCTCAAAGGCGGTAGCGAGAAGACTCTCACTTTCTCGATGAGCGCTATAGACTCTTATACAGACTTTGTTGTCGGCGGTATTCCTCCTACGACCAGCCACAACTCTTATAGTTCGTCCTTCAATATTGCACTTGCTATCGAATCTGCTATCCAAGGTCAGTTTGATCCTTTCTGCAATACAATGGTTGATTACTTCAAGACCCTTGCGGCTAAGGGACGTGCTATAAAAGTGCGTATCTTCTGCTGGGACAGCTGGGATGGTAACCTTATGGAAGAGTACGATGGTGATGAACTGAACGAGATTATCGAGGACTGGCTCGCTGACAATACCGTTGGTGGCAAGTTCGGTTCTCCGAGTCTTAGCCCATCAGGAAAAACTATGACCATTGAGCAAGTTCGTATGCCGCTTACCGACAATAAAGGCCGTGATAACGATCCGCGTCGCTGGGCTCGTAGCTTGAGAACCAAACTGAAAGATGACTATTCTATCCCTGCAAATATATCGACAAAAGGATTGGGTGAATTATTAATTGTACTTGGCAGTAAATAATATGAAACGTATTTTTATTGCAGCATTGCTGCTTTGTGCAACAATAGGATTGTGGGCACAAGAGAACCAAAAACTGTATGAAATTATACCTCTGACGCCGTATATTTCAGCAGAGACCAATATGGCACCGGAAGCAGAAGCACTGCTTCTCAATCGCATGCGTCAAGCTACACTCAAAAACGGACTTGCCGCTATGGATAACCAGGTGTATATAATCACCTCTTCGGTGAATGTGATTGACAAACAACTGACCGCCACAGTACCACAAAATTGGGTGGTGGAGGTAGAAGTCCACTTTTTCATAGGCAATGGTATCGATGGTACCCTCTATGCCTCTATGGCTCTGACACGCAAAGGTGTTGGTGCGTCCGAGGAGAAAGCTTACCTCAACGCAATCAAGGCTATTTCAGCCAACGATAAAGCTTTCAAACCTTTCTTCAACAAAGGTAAACAGCGCATTATTGAGGAGCTTCTCGCTCAACCGGAACAGGCAGAGCAACCTGCTCCTGCAGAACAACCTGAGTATAACACATCTAACTGGCAATAATTATGAAGAAATTATTTGTTATCCTTTGCGCTGCCATCTGTGTCTTGCCTGCTATTGCTGGCAATGAGAAAGTGGTGGACAAATCCGGCAGACAACCTAAATGGGTGTACTCTTCTGGCAAGGATTTTATTGTAGTATCTGCTGAAGGTGTCGATGTGCAAACCGCAAAGGATAAAGCAATGACCCAAGTAAGAAAGCAAATTCTTAGTTCCATCGCCGAGAGCGTGCAATCCTCTTCTGCTATTAACACTCACGAAATGGGAGTAAACGGCAAATACAATGTTTTAGAAGAGTATAACAACCTCGTTGAGACAAAAGGCGCCCTAATTCCTTTCCTGAGCGAAGTAAGCGAAGCTAAAGTGGAAGAATACTACTGGGAGAAAATCAAACGCGGCAAGGATTATACTTACCGTTACCACATCAAGTATCCGTTCACTCAGTTTGATTTGATGAGGCTCTCCGATGAGTTCCTGACTCACGAGCGTGAAATCAACCAAAAACTGGATGGCTTCAGCAAGGACAACTTTACTTCCTATAACTCTGTAGACGAGATGTTGCAACGGGTTCAGGAAGTGCGCATGTTGCGGGCATCATTAATGGAGCAGGATCCGCGCCGTGCTACGTGCCAGAATATTGAGAAAGTTTATAATGGCTACCTCAAAACCATCGTTATCAGACTCATCTCTATCAACAAACAGCAATTGGTTTATGCTCCGTATTTCGGTGAAAAACAACTCACATCCACTATTCAACCGAAACTGGATTCCAATTGCCTCAACGATATGCAATTCGTTCCACAGAATGGAAAATGCATCGTGAAATACGACTTTGAAACATCCTGCTATGACGGCGAGCAAAACGAAATTACCGTTACGCTCAATATCGGTGGAAATAAAGTAAAGAATACCTTTATTGTTAAATGATAAAGTTATACAATTAACCCCATTTATTAACTTAAAATTTTTCCTATTATGAAAAAAGTACTGTTCATCATGGCTGCTGCTCTCGTAATGGTCAGCTGCGGCAACAAGAAAGCAACTCCTACCAAAGGTGAAGTTGAAGTAAATGTTCCTTGCAAAGAGTACAAAACAGACAAAAAGACTCTCCGTGCAAATGGTAACGCTATTTCTCCTAACATGCAGAATGCTACTGACAAGGCTATCGCAGCTGCTCGTCGTGAAATGGCTACCAGCGTAGAAGCTGTCATCAAACGTGTGACTGAAACCTATGCTTCTTCTTACGATCTCGACAATGAAGCTGATTTCCGCGGTAAAGTACAGGACATGGCTCGTATCGTTACCAACCAAACTCTCCGTGGTTCTGTTCCTGTTTGCGACAAAGTGACCAAAGTGGAAGACAAAGACGGCGTTATGTATCACGCATACGTAGCTCTCGAGCTCACCACCAACGAGTTCCTTGAGGCTCTCACACAAGAAAGCAACAAGCGTATCTCTGATGACGAGAAACTTCGCACCGACTTTGAGTTGGAGAAATTCAAAAAAGTATTCGAAGAGGAAATGAACAACTTCGCAGAGGGTAAATAATCTGGAGGATATCTTTCGGTAATTGCCGGAAATATTAAAAAGGTGCAACTTTCGCAATAAAGTTGCACTTTTTTTTGCATATATGCAAATTTTATAGTACCTTTGCAGCGTAAACGCTTTGAAGTATGAAAAAACTATCTAAACTTGCTTTTTTGCTGTCTCTTATCTGTATGCCAGTCTTCTGTCAGGCAGTGGCATATACCATCGAAACAGTACCATCCCCAAAAGTCAATGGACAAGACTTCTATGTTTCTAATCCGGACACGGTCTTAATGTTGGAGACGGATGCGTTACTTAATAGTAAACTGAAGGAAATGCAGTTGAATACAGATGTTGAGATGGCGGTCGTAGCCATTGATGCATATGACGAGTACCAATATCCTACCGGCAGAGACTTTGCTCTTAAGCTTTTTAATTATTGGGGCATAGGTGATAAGAACAAAAATACCGGCCTGTTGCTTTTCTTGGCACGTAGTAGCCGAGAAGTGGAAATTATCACAGGTAGTGGTATCGAAGGTATAATGACAGACCTTGCTTGCGGTAATATACTCGATGACGCTCTCCCATACCTTAAAGAGAATGACTTCGATGGTGGTATTATACGCATTACCACTTCCATCTATGATAAACTGATGGAGACGGATAATCGTATGGAGCTTATATCTGGAAAGCGTCCTGCTAATCCTGAAGATGCGGGAGTGTTCGGTAGTTACTTGCTTTTCGGTTTTATCTTAATGGTAGTTTTCGCATATCTTGGGTATAAAAAGCTTAATGGTAAACCGGGACAGTCCAAGAAAGAGATTCAGGATCAGTCAAAAAATACTCAGACTTGCCTGGGTTGCCTCGTGTTCATTTTCCCGATACCGTTGCTTTTCTTCTATCTATATTATAGGTACGCGCGCAAGCACGTGAAAATGACGCCTCCTAACTGCAAAAAATGCGGACATACCATGCAGCGCGCTCCTCAGGAAGTTGAAAATATCCATCTAACCAAGAACCAATTAGTTGAGAAAGACCTCGAGTCCTGTGACTATAGTTTGTGGATATGCCCTGAGTGTGGTGAACAAGAGTTCTTACAACATAAAGGACCGAAATACAATCAATTTGATTATTGTCCTTCTTGTGGAGCAAAGGCGGCTAAGTTAACAGACAACAAAATCATAACCGCTGCTACCTATTCCCACCAAGGTGAAAAACTAAATACCTACACGTGCCAATGCTGCGGATATAAAATGAGCAAAACTATTATCCTCCCGAAGAAAGAGTATTCATCCTCCTCCGGTAGTTCAAGCGGTAGGGGATACAGTTCGTCTTCTTCATCAAGTGGCTCTTGGGGAGGCGGCCATTCCTCAGGTGGTGGAGCAGGAAGACACTTCTAATAACGAATGTTTTTATTAATCAACAAAAATATTACGTATTATGAAAAAGAATGTACTAATCACAATTATTGTCTTAGCAGTAATCGGTATGATTGCTGCATGGCTCATTGGCCGCTATAATATTATGGTGACCATGGAGGAGAATGTAGAGAACGCTTGGGGACAAGTTGAGAACCAGTACCAACGTCGTATGGATCTCATCCCGAACCTTGTGTCAACTGTTAAGGGATACGCTACTCATGAGCAATCTACCTACACAGCTGTTATGGAAGCGCGCGCTAAAGCAACGCAAATTACAATTGATCCTGCAAACGCTACTCCGGAACAACTTGCTGCCTATCAGAATGCACAAGGCGAACTCTCACAAGCTTTGGGACGACTCCTTGCTGTGGCTGAGAACTATCCTGAACTCAAAGCAAATGAGAATTTCAAGCAGTTGATGGACCAACTGGAAGGAACTGAAAACCGCATTACGTTTGCGCGTAACACTTTTAATGACACCGCTAAAGAGTATAATACATTTATCCGTCGTTTCCCAGCTAATATAGTAGCTTCGATGTTCGGCTTCCAGTATAAACCATACTTTAAGGCTGAAGAGGGTGCTGAAAAAGCTCCGAAAGTAGAGTTTTAAGAGTGCTGATGTAATTGGGCAAGATATTCTTGTTCCGATTGTCCGGGAGTAGGGTGTAACTCGGCCTTATAGAGTAATCCCAATGCCCACAAATCCATAATCGTGCTATATCCGCTACGAGCTATAATAAGTTCCGCGCCGTATAGCACGTTTTTTAGTGCCTCGTCATCCAAAGAGGGCAGTAACGTAATATTTTTATGCGTAACGCGCACATTCGGTTCTCTTACTTTTCCGCGCACAATAAGCACCCTTTTGTTGCTAACCGCATATCGATTAACAATCTCTTCTTCAAAGATGCTCCGTTGGGGTTCCAAACCCGATAATAAAGCAACCACATCATACTGTGCATCACCTGTCGCTATCGGTTCACTTTTACTAAAGCGTGATATAGGACCAATGTACCGTATCCGTTTGTCTTTCTTTTGAGGATGCCCTAATCGTCCTGACAATAACTCACCCGCTTCATTATCCGGCACCCATATATGCTGATAGTTAGCGTATAGTCGTGCGTGTACACTTGTTGCGACAGACTCTAACCATTTCCAGCCTTTGGGTAAACAAATTTCCAACTGATGGGTCATGTAGATATTCTCACAATGCGGATTGTATACTCCGAAACAGTTATCCGACAGAATAGTGTCAATTTTCAGCGTATGAACTATTTCGTCTACCCGCTTGCGGTTCTTACGCGCAAAGCGTATGATTTGAGGAGCAGCGCATATCATCGCACCCACCTGACTTCTTCCCTTGCTATACCGCAATTGCAGGGGCGCTAACTCTACAACTGTCAAATCGGGGAAATGTTTGCGTAGTAACTGCAGTGATTCTCCTGTTCCACCCAAAACAACATCAGCACCCTCTTGCAGGTACTGACGTATAAGTGGAATACAACGCGTAGCGTGACCTAATCCCCAATTCAAAGGAGCAATCAGTATTTTCATGCACTTACAATCACATCGTAACCCTTTTGACGCAATGGAGCGGCTATCTCATCCATCTTTGCGCGAGGTATCTTCTCTAGCCTCTCACAAGGTGTCTTGCGGTCAATGACATAAATCATTATTTGTTTAGGCTGCATGCTATCGATGGCCTGATACCAAGCAATCAACTCTTCTTCTGTCGTATTATCAATTTTTGCCTCACCATTTCCATCTGGCACAATGCCTCGAAGGAAACATGTCTGTAGTGTAAAATCCCCTTCAAATCGTTGAAGCCGTTCTATAATAGCCTTTACAGTCAATTGCTCATTAACTGGGCGGTCTATCAGCTGCATAGTACGATCTAAACCGCTATCCAATTTCATAATGCGGTTATCACACTGCTTTAGAGCGCGAAAAACATCCTCTCGAACCACTTGCGTCGAGTTGCTCAGTACACTCACTTTGGCCTTCGGACAAAAACGATTGCGTAGTGCAAATGTATCCGCAATGATGCCCTCAAAATCAGGATGCAACGTCGGCTCTCCGTTACCGCTGAACGTTATTACGTCTGGTTGTTGCTCTAACTCTTGCAATGCTTTCTCTAATGCCTTCGCCACATCCTCTCGTGAGGGCAATAATGGATGACTAATAGGCGTATTCCATCCGATTTCGCAATAAACACAATCGAAACTGCATAACTTATGGTTCGTTGGCATAAGATTTACGCCCAAAGACAAACCCAAACGGCGCGAGTGAATAGGACCATATATAATGCTATCGAACAACATCTTATAATGTAATGACGCGATTACCTAATTGTTTACAAATTTCGTTTTTAATCTCCAATAAGGCCGGTTGAGTACTTAATAACTGGCGAAGCAGCTCGAAATTATCATCTGCCTCTGCCTTATGAATCATTTCCGTCAACTGCTCTATGCGTTGGGTGATGATGGTGTATTTCAACTCCAGCAATAATTGTGGCACTAACTCTTGCAATTTATCCTCATCTGTTGCGATTTTTACTTCACGTGTCACATTCTCTGATACACTTTGTTTGGTAAAGATAGTGCTTAACTGATATTTGTCCGCGATCAAATCAATTGCTAATTTCATCACATCTGGATCCGGATGGAATTTATAGAATCGCTCCGCCTCAAAGCCTTCGTCCTGTTGATGTGCGATAAACTCATCAATCACTTTCTGATATAGTGCGCTAGGCGCCTCAATACTATCTCCTTTGAGCGTTTCAATGATATAATTACCTACATTGATGAAACTGCCGTCATCGAATTGATAAAGCGGCTTTTCGCCATAGCGGACAATCATTTGCAATAAATTGCGGAAGTTCTCGTCTAACTGCAATGGCACTTTTGGCTTATTGCTTTGTTGTAACGAACTTGGTTCTGCCAACACCCCTTTGGCTTCATCTGCCATCACTTGGGCACGGTTGTCCTCCTCTGCTTTCTTGCGTGCTTCCGTTTCCTCCACACCTTTTTCACGACGCTTATAGCGCACTTCGCGAGTCAATAGTTGCTCTTGAATATGCAGTAAATCAGAACAATCTTTAATATAAACCTGACGCGTTATAATATCAGGAATATGAGAAATGGACTCCACGATATCCTTTATCAGATTTGCCCGCTTTTGTGGGTCATTACTTGCCTCTTTTTGCAGCAATTGTGCCTTGAAACGGATAAAATCCACTTGATTATCCTTGATATATTGGATAAACTCATCCGCGTTGTGGCTGTTAGCAAACGAATCCGGGTCTTCACCTTCCGGAAGCAGCACAATCTTTACGTTAAATCCTGCTTCCAGGAACATATCTATTCCGCGTAGGGCTGCGTGAATACCAGCCGCATCACCATCGTACAACTCGATGATATTATTAGTAAACCGCTGAATGAGTTTAATCTGAGGCTTTGTCAACGCGGTACCACCATTGGCAACCACATTCTCTATTCCGGCTTGATGCATCGAGATAACATCCATCTGTCCCTCAACGATATAGCATAGGTTCTCGCGAACAATTGCACTCTTGGCCAGATAAATACCGTACAACTCATTCGTCTTTGAGTAAATAATCGAGTCTGGAGAATTGACGTATTTGCCTACATTGTCTTTCTTCTTCAGTATGCGTCCCGCAAAGGCTACCGGCTTCCCCGAAACAGTGTGAATAGGAAACATCACACGGTCGCGAAAGCGGTCATAAATACGTCCGTCTTCTGCCTTTCCACAAAGACCTGTACCCAACTTGCTATCTACATCGTTGACAATATATTTCTCTACAAACCCCTTCCTCTTCAGCGCTGCGGCTAAAGGATTGCCTTTCTCCGGCGAATAACCTAATTGAAACTTCTTGATGATATCATCTCTTAGACCACGTTGACGGAAATAACTCAACCCAATTGCTTTACCTTCGTCTGTATTCCATAATTGCTCTTGGAACCATTTATTTGCGAACTCATTCACTACGAACATCGATTCGCGGTCATCTTGGCGCTGTTGCTCCTCGGCTGTTAATTCTTTTTCCTGCACTTCAATATGGTATTTCTTGGCCACTTGCTTGATGGCCTCAGCAAAACCACATTGCTCAATCTCCATCACGAAACCAATCGCATTGCCTGCCTTGCCGCAACCAAAGCACTTGAATAGACTCTTGCTCGGCGACACAGTAAACGATCCTGTCTTCTCAGTATGGAAAGGGCATAGACCGATATAATTAGCACCGCGACGCTTTAGCTTCACGTAATCGCCAACTACTTCTTCAATCTTTGCAGTGGCAAAAACTTTATCTATTGTTTCGCGTGGTATCATTACTCGCCTGTTCTCCAAAAGAATATACCTAATTTAATACTCCATTGGTCGATTCTTCCGCGCGAAGCACGGCTATAATCGGTGCCGTACGCTTTTACCAACGATTCTACTTCGTTGAAATTGCCCATCTTGTACGGATTAATCAAACCGAAGTCATATCCACCGCGCAGGTAATAGCGGTCGTATTGAAAACCGACTCCTACTCCCCAAGTCACATTAACGCGCTTGTAATCTTGGTGCATAGCGTCATCGTCGTAGTCAAAGTGGTTAATCTGTGGCAGCTCCTGATCTCCATTAAGTGTGCGTTCATACTCCCGTTCAACCAACGATAATTGGCATTGCAGTGTCGGACCTGTATATAGAATAATATACGTGTCACTTGCGATTTGGAACTTGTACTGCCAATCAACGAATAGCTCCAACTGGTTGTATAAATCTTTTTCCTTCACTTGAGGATAAATGGCGAACTCGCTCTTAGATTTCCAACCGCTATCGTACCTACCAAAAGTATAGTTCAGTCCTACCATCGAGCCAAAGCCTTTCACAAACGTCGCATCCCACACCAAACCAACCTTGAAACCATTCAAAGGAGTGGTGAACAATTCCTTACCATCCACCTCAGGATCCCAACTGTTCAGTCTGTAATCCGTTTGTGCAAAGCCAAATTGAATACCTATGGCGGATTTACTTTCTTGCGCCGCGACGCTTACTGTTATTGCGCTTAGTATCAGCGCTATCATCACTACTTTCTTCATTATTTTGAATTTTATGTTTCGTCTTGTTTCCCATCGTGCGTGTTACATTGGACGACGGATTATCTTGATTGTCTTTGTCAAACGAAATGGCACTCTTCGGCGCACTGGACGGACGAGGTGTGCGAGGAGGATTGTCAAACACATCTCCCGGTTTTAGCGGACGTTCTTGTGTTGCCCAAAAGAAGGCATGCAATTGGTCTGCACCACTCGGGATTTGATCCAACGGATACATCGTGCCAGTTGTAGAAGTCGTAAAAAGCACATGCTCTACTTCCTCATTCACAAAGAATATCTGCACATTACTCGATTCCGTCGTGTTCATGCCGATGAAATCGCCATTATCCTCTTTTGGATAGAATATAGTTTCCGCGTTTCCGCTTACATCCACTTGCCGTAATTCTCCGTCTCGGATATAAGCATACATCACTTTTCCACTTAATTGGTCAAAATATTGGTCTGTCTCTTGCTTTACTGTCAGTGCGGCTCCGGTTCCTTTTGCATAATCCACCTTGCCGTCCTTCATGAATATCTCTATCGAATCGGCTGAAATCTGGTTGTTCTCGTTCCAGCAAACTGGCTCTGTATATAGCGTCATTACGGAATCTAAGTCATTATATACCATTGAATCGCATACCGCTTGCATATCAGTTCGGTAAATCCGCACACCGTGATGCGCACGAATCCGCTTGTAAACAGTATCAATACCAACTGAATCCAGTCGCAGCGTGTCGCGCCATGTGTAATGTACATCCTCTGTAAACAGCGTATCGGCATGCATATAGCCGTAACTATCTTCATCCGACCAGTCAACCATCAATGCCGAATCGGTCGCGTAGCCGCGACTGTCCTCTTCATACATTTCGCCGTAGTTGCCATATAATGTAGCCTTTTGGACCGAATCGCGCATCTCCATATTGCCCCACACACGGCCAAAACCTACTTTCTTGTCATAGAAAATTGTATCACCAGTCATCATCTTGCCGTCCGTGTGAATAACTTTTGAACGGTCATATAATTCCGATTGCTCCGTTTCCGTGTTATATTGCCCGTTCGTAGATAAAATAGTCGTCTCTTCTTCATAGACAATCGTCGTCGGACCAACAATATCTGCAATATGACTATCCGTGTTATACTTAAGCGTATCGGAGGTGAGGGTGAAGTTAGGATTCACCAAAACCACATCGGATCTGAACTCCGATTGATTATCTTTCGGGTGGTATTGCCCCCAAACCGATGTCAGCGTATTCAGGCTATCCACAATCTTACCGCCCTTGAAATAGTATGCTAAATCTTTTTTACGGTCATAGTTTAAACTATCCGTGGTCAGAACCGTTTCATAGTGCACCAACTTCACGTTATTTCTAATCCGCGCAATCTTAGTGTTACCATCGTAGTAAAGGGCATCGCCATAGCCAAATAGCGTGTCTCCTTGTACAAACCGCACGTTACTAAACGCGTGTAACGAATTCTTTTTGTCAAAGAAATACGCCGAGTCACAGTACATCAACGCTTCATCATGCTTAAAAATAACATCGCCACGCAGAATCTGGGCATCCGGTAACCGCCGTTCGTCAAAATTGAGTGAATTCGAATGAATCAAATACACCATATCTTGTCCTAAAGCAATCCCAGCAAGAACAACTAATAAAAGCAATATGTTAACAACTCGCTTCACTTAATCATGAATCCAGTTAGGATATTGAAAATCGCAACCACGCCATTTCTCATCAATCTGAACGTACACTTCTTTCTGCTTCTTTAACACCCACTTATGGATGAATTCTTGCGCCAACTTGGCTTCTAACATACTCTTAATCGTCTGAAAGTCATCCACTATATTAGCTTTGTGCACATCTGTTTTGCTGCGTACCTTTACTATTGCGCAAACTTCTTTGTTGCGCATCGGGTCTATCATGATAAACGGCTGTGACACTTCACCTTCCTGCATCGTATATACTTGTTTCGCCACGTCAGAAGGCAGATCCTGAAACTCAAACTGTGTACCGCCCGAATTCGGATTGGTCATCAATCCGGCATTCATCACAGTGTTCTTATCCTGCGAATACATAATAACAGCTTGCTCAAATGTCAATTTTGCACTATCCACAATCAGCGTGCGAATAGAATCTAGTTTCTCTAACGACCTTACTTTATCCGTGGCGGAAACACGCGGACGAAGCAATATATGACGGCAGTTAATGCGGTCGCCTTTCTTCTCAATCAATTGAATGATATGGTAGCCGTATTCCGTTTGCACAATGCGGGAAACGCGTTTCGGGTCATTCAGGTTAAACGCTACATCCGCAAACTCACTCACTAACTGACCTTTACCTACAAAACCTAATTCTCCACCGCGTTTCGCACTTTCCGTATCTTCTGAATACAAACGTGCCAACATCGCAAAGTCAGTCCTGCCGCTTGTTACACGGTCGGTAAACTCGCGCAGTTGGCCTTTTACACGGTCAATCTCTTCCTGCGGAACAATGGGCTCAAAGCTGATTACTTGCACTTCTACATGCGCCGGAATAACAGGAAGCGAATCGGCAGGAAGGGCGTTATAGTAGCGACGAATATCTGCCGGAGTAGGCTTGATATGTTCCGTTAACTTGCTTTGCATCTGTTGAATAGTCATTTGATTGCGAACCGATGTCATCATCTCTTCGCGAATCTCACTCGACGTCTTGCGGAAATACTCTTCCATCTTTTCCTTGGAGCCAATCTGCGAGATGTAATAATCCATCCGCATATCTACTTGATGGCTTACTGTGGATTCGCTTACCACAACCGAATCTAACTCCGCTTGGTGAAGAAAAAGTTTTTGAACGGCCAACTGTTCAGGAATATAGCAATATGGGTCACCCGGAATCTGGTGGCCTTCATACTGCGCGCGCATACGTTCCTCTTCCACTTCGCTGCGTAGAATAGCTTCGTCGCCGACGACCCATATCACTTCGTCGATAATGTTGTCAGCAACAACTTGCACGCAAAACAGCAGCAGGAAAGCAAATAATATCTTACTTTTTTTCATAACGATGTATTTTCTTAAAACGAACTCCATCCTCGTAAATACGTTCGCGCTCACGCTGTAAATATTCTGTTGCACGCTCGCGCAATAAAACTGGTTCAATCTCTGAACGGGCATACTCAATCGGCATCACGGTGCCGGCGGCGTGAAGATCATTCACTTGCAGCAAATAAGTTGATATAGAATCGGTCATTGTCATCAATGTATTCGACTTGAGTTGTTTTTGCATATCCGCTTTCTTCATCGGCATCCATAACGACAACTGACTGAGTGTCTTCCACTCGTCAATAAACAACTCATATCCGGTCGCATAACGATAAGCATATTTCTCGATGAATTCGATGTTTTTCTCATCTGTCTTCCCCATGGCTTTCTTCACTTTTTCTAAGTCAGGAGCGCCATTGGGCACAATCAGCAGCAGACCTTTCACTAACGCGTCTTTCAGTATGTACTGATTCTTGTGAAGCGCATAGAACGAATCAATCTCCGCTTGAGGCAACTGTTTAGACATGTGTTGCAGCAGATGTTCGGCGTATGCGTGTGCATATAAACTACGACGATAATCTTCCACTAATGCCTCTATGTGCCTGTCATCAAATTTGTTACGGGCCTTGTCATACAGCAGAACCTCTGTAGACCATTGCTTGATATAGTTGTCTGCAACAATCGCACTGTCTTCTGAAGACAAACCCAATGTCAATTGGTCTAAATCAGTGTACTCAAGGTATTGACCATTCACTTCTACGGCAATTCCGGCATGGTGCTTGCGCCTGAAGAGCGTGCACGAACTAACCATCATCCCGATGATAAAAAGCACTAATATAATCTTTATCTGTCTCATAATCAAGTTATTTATCAACTTTTATCGAAGTGCTCGGAAGCACTTGCGGCGCCGCAACACCTTCTCCGATGTGCATGGCCCCCTTTTCTACATGTATTTCGTCATAAATGCCCGTCGCCAAAATATGGTTTAGAACCTGTGCACCGCCTTCTACTAATATCGAATGTATCCCGCGTTTAGCTAAATCATCCAGCACAAACGGCCATTCAGTGTTCTCACTATATACAATCGTTTCCGCATCATCCGAGAAAATGGCACTCTCGCGAGGAACACGTTTTCTTCGGTCTAGCAGCACTCGGATTGGATTGCGTCCCACCCAATGCGTTGTCTTCAGCTTCGGGTTGTCTAAAAGTGCTGTGTTGGATCCCACCAATATTGCCATGTTCTCTGCACGCATTTTGTGAACTATCCGTTTATTCAGCGGAGTGGATATTACCAGCGGTTGTGTGTCTGTCAGATTTCCTGCCGATGGAATCGAGCGTTTTCGGTCCATAAACCCGTCTGCCGTCTCAGCCCATTTGAGTATCACGTATGGACGATGCTTCTCATGCAGACATAAAAATCGCTTGTTCAATTCGCGACATTCTTTTTCCATAACTCCCACCACAACTTCTATGCCATTCGCGCGTAAGCGCGCAATACCTTGGCCCGCAACTTGCGGATTAGGGTCTAACATGCCCACTACCACACGCTTCACGCCCTTCTTTATAATCAAATCCGCACAGGGGGGCGTTTTCCCATAATGAGAACATGGCTCTAAACTCACAAACAGCGTGCTCTCCTTCACCAACGGCTCATCTTCTTCACGCACACTCGCAAAACAATTCACTTCAGCATGTGGACCGCCATACTCCTTGTGCCAACCTTCACCAATAATCCTTTCACCCATTAAACCATTCACCCCTTTACTATCATACACCAAAACGGCACCTACCATCGGATTTGGGGCTACATAATACTCCCCCAAACGCGCTAATTGCACACAACGTGAAATATATTTTGTGTATTCCAACATTTTTTTGTATCTTTGCAGCGTGAATCCGATGATTACTTACATACAGTCTCAATTAGCCCCGTTTTACAGCCCGCAAGAGGCCACGGATTTGGCATTCTGGATACTCGAAGAGACCACCGGGCTTTCACGTGCACACATTTCAGCCGGCAAAGATAAACAAAATATTTCGAATATCGAAATAATTTTGCAAAGATTACAAAAAAAAGAGCCAATTCAGTATATTTTTGGTCATACTTTGTGGTTTGGACTCGATTTATTGGTCAATTCTGCCACTTTGATTCCACGTCCCGAGACCGCCGAACTCGTTGAGTGGATCCTCCAGACAAATCCTGCCAATATACCGCTTTCTGTGCTAGATATCGGTACTGGTTCCGGTTGCATCGCCATTGCACTTAAGAAACGTCGTCCCAACTGGCAAATTACCGGGTTGGATTTTTCTGCCGAAGCACTACAAATCGCCAAACAAAATGCTGTCCGTAATAAAACACAGATCCAGTGGATCCAACACGATATTTTCTCCGATTTCACCGGAACTTTTGATTTGATTGTCTCGAATCCACCGTATATTTTAAATTCTGAAAAATCCTCGATGGAATCGAATGTTTTGGACTACGAACCGCATTCTGCTCTATTTGTACCCGATGACGATCCGCTGCTGTTTTATCGACGCATTTGTTCGATTAAATCGACGAAATCCATCTATTTTGAAGTCAACGAACGTTTCGCCGAGCAGGTAGCTCAACTCCTTAGAAATAACAACTTTGACAATGTTCAAATTAAACGCGATATCTATGAAAAACCAAGAATGGTCTCCGGCAGAATTAAAGACTAAAATTGAAGCTTACTGTGCTGCTGCGGAACATTGCGAAATGGAAGCCAGAATGCGTCTTCGCCAATGGAAGTGCGATTCGCAAAACGAAGACGAGATAATTGATTATCTCATCGCCGAAAAATTTATCTCTGACGAACGCTATGCCAAAGCCTTTGTCCATGACAAGCTACTCTATCAAGGTTGGGGTCGAGTTAAAATTGCATACATGCTTCGTGGCAAAAAAATAGCTTTTGATATTATCCAATCGGCGATCCAAACTATTGACGAGGAGGAGTATTCGCGTATCCTCAATCGTCTTGTTTCTCAGCGGCTGCCCCAAAATCAACAGTCGTCAATTGATAAGTCCACTCTTGATTCTATTTACCGTTTTCTATTGCAACGCGGATTTACCCTTGAAGAAATCAAATCCGCCATCCATAACCCCTAAACTCTAAACTCTAAAAGCTAAACGCTACACTCTAATCTCTAAACGCTAATCCCCAATTCCTAACCCCTAATCTCCTAATTTCCTAATCTCCCAGTCTCCTAAACTCCTAATCCTTAACCTCCCAATCCTTACCTAATCTCGTACCCCCCCCTAATCCCTCTCCCTTCACCCCTCACCCTTCTCCCTTCACCCCTCACCCTTCGCCTCTCCCCCTTCGCCCCTCACCCTTCGCCCCTCACCCCTCCCCCTTACCCTCACCCTTCGCCCCTCACCCTATAATACAATGTAATTAGTATGTGATTAGTATGTGATTACTATGTGGTTAGTATGTTATTACTATGTTGTTAATATGATGTTACTATGTGATGAGTATGTTGATAAGGGCAGAGAAAGCAGAGAGAAAGCCCTTTGAGACCTCTTTAATACCGTTTTTTTCTTTGCCTATTCCCTATTCATTATTCACTAATTCCCATTGTATTTCGCTTAAAAAAAGTTATAAATACCCGTTTTTGCATAAAAATTGCAGAAAAATTTGCGTATATCAAAATAATGCAGTACTTTTGCAGCCCATTTTGTGTGCGCATGCACGCTCATGCGTACGTACATGCGAAAAAATATTTTATTGATTAGCAACTATTAAATTTATCTGATAATGAAACATTCATTCAAATCTTTAGCCCTGCTATTTGTTGCATTATTTGCGAGTGTTAACTGTATTTGGGCAGATGATGAAACCGCTATCTATTTAGCTTCCTTGAAAGCGCAGAAATCTCCTGCTTCTACGGGTGATGGTCAAGTTAAACTTACTTGGCTCGATATTACAGGTAAACCGATGGAGGTAGAAGTAGCTAAACAAATTAACTACATGGCTTTCTCAGATCCCACAATTCTGAACAAAGAATATGTGTATGATGGCTTTGGAGAAACAGCGCAACTAGCGGGAGGAACATTGATAGCAATTGATGGGATGGAGACTTCAGTGCCAATTGGGGGAGCTGAGTCACAAATCTATATGACATCTTTCCTATATTTCCATGCTGAAGCTGCTCCTGCTAATGGATCATATTTGTCCGAATGGCAGATAATTGGTGGTGATAACCAATGTGTCACTCGTATGACAAGTAATATGAATCCATCAGATCCAATGGGTAAAAATGTATACAATGAAGTTTGGTCTGAAGAAGAACAAAATTGGGTGAATGTGATAGATGAAGAAAGATCCATTCCGCTCAGAACTCCATGTTTTAAAGTCCTTCCGGATAAGGCAAATAGTACGCTCTATCCACCAACGGATAAAGCTGCTCTTGCTGCTTTATGTCAATACGTCGCTGCAAATCCAAATAATATCTATGCAGTATTTAATAAGTACTTGTTGGGTAATCCTACCGCAACCAGTGGACAGTTAGAGGCAGCCGAAGGCGAAACCGCTACGCTTAATGTTTCCGTTGACGTGGAAGGTGATCTTTCCCAGTTCAAAGAGAACTATGCGGATTTTGTCTTCCCCTCACTACCGGGAACCGTTTTCTATGAGGATACTTATGGAAGTTGGTCTTGGAATCTGGCGCGTGATCCTTATCCTGTCGGCCCTACTACGATGAGGGCAGAGGTTGAGGTGACTTATACGGCAAAGGCAGCTATTACTCCTGGCACCCATACTACCAATATCACTGTGAAGATGGCTGGTTCTAACCCTTCTTCACTTACTATTCCGCTGTCTGTTAACGCATTGGATCCTGACCGTCCTGAGGCATTCTGGTTTGACGGTAAGGAGGAAAAAGCAAACGGAGATCTATCGGTACTATTGAGCACTGATATCAGTACTTACGCTAATCCAATTCTGAAACTGAACAAGCCGGTGACTACAGATCTTGTTTTCTTAAACAAGAATTTTACTCTAGATATGAATGGCAATGACATGCAGAAAATCACAGTTTCAAGCGGCAATGTGACTATCGCATATAGTAAGTATGGCGGTTCGGCTACTTCTCTAACGGTTAATGGAGGAAAAGTTATCCTTAATGGAGGTATGTTCGGTTCTCTCATCATTGGAGCAAACGGTGAGGTTGAGCAAAATGGCGCTACTGTTACAGGCTCGGCTACCAATAATGGAGTTCTGACTACTAACGAAGGTGTTTTCATGGCCGGACTTACATCGTCCAAAACGCTTACTGTGAATAACGGCGTATTTAATGGCACGACAGCTATCACAATTTCTGGTGGTACAGCCGTTATTAATCGTGGTACAATAGAAGGTACAACTTGCGGTGTGAAAGTAACAGCAGGTACAACTACTGTAAAAAAACTTGCAGCTATCAAAGGTGGCACCTATTCCGCACAACGTACGGGCGGTACATTGAATATTGAGTCTGGTAAGTTCGACGGACCGTTGAATGGCTCGATTAACTTTACTTCCGGATACTTCAAAGTCAATAACTATGGCATATCCACCGAGGGCATGACTGAAATGCTCATTTCTGCAGGTGTGGAATATAACGAGGGCTATCGCTATTTCTTGGGTGATGCCGAAACAGCCAAACTTAATGGAGTAGGTGTCTGCCGTATCGGTACTGTTTCTTATGCTAAACTTGAGGATGCACTCGCTTACGCCAACAATAATCCAAGTGTAGAGAATATCGTTATCTTTATGACTAACGACTATATTCTCCCTGCCGGTAACTACACCCTTCCGGCTAATGCCACGATTGTTGTGCCGATGAGTGATACACAAGAGAAAGAAGTGAATAAAATAACACCATGTGTGATATTTAACGACCAACGGACAGAAACTCCTTATACTTCCATGTTGCCTACCGAATTCCGACGTCTTACTTTCGCAAGCGGGGTGAATATGGAAGTGTTCGGACAAATTGAATTGACATGTTCGCAATATGCAAGTAACGAGGCATATACCAGCCAACCGGTTGGCGCTTATGGACGATTGGAAATGGCGGAGGGAAGTCACATGACGCTCCAAAATGGTTCTGAACTTCGCGCATGGGGATTCCTTACCGGTAAAGGCGAAACGGATGCACGTCGTGGTGCAATCGTTCGTGAGATGTTCCAATTGGGAGACTGGAAAGGAGCAATGACTTCTGTCGCTATTACTGGATTGGTGAAAGGCTCTGAAAATCCTTCACTTTGTAAGATTGTTAAGGGTCAAGCTAAAGTTGACGACTGCGATTATAGTTACAAGAAAATATTTCCTGTTACGCAGTATTTTATTCAAAATATAGAATCTCCGGTTAAGTATCATCCGGGTGCTTTATTACTCACCTCAGCCGTTGTTTCTGAAGGACTTTTAGGCATGAGTGTTCACATGGCTGCTACCGACATTAAGGTTATAGGAACGCAAAAAGATGCTATCTTCTTTATGGATAATGAGGCGGATGCTGAAAATACTTGGGTACGTAAATGGTATGATGCTGTCAACGATGTCCAAGTATATGATGTCAATAGCAGTGCACATATTGGCTCTATGATTTTGGATATGGGAGACATAAACCTATTGACCTATGGAACTGTACCTATTCGATTGAACTCTGCTGAATTTGATCTCCCTCTTACTTCTAACTTCAAGATTCATTTATTATCCGGTTCGATGGACTTTAAGCAAAATACTTGCTTGCTTCCTGGAGCTGAAGTGGAGGTGGATAAAGAGTCTGTAGTCAGTGTGGCGCAAGATCCTCTCGACACCGAACATACTGGTGCACTTTATGTCTATGATGCCGAAGATTGGGATCAATATGCTTATTGCAATGAAGTGGATGCTGATGGCATGAGCCATAAAGGAACTGCCTTTACGAAGGTTGTTCGTTATTCGCCTTCATGGAACGGCCTTCCTACAAAGCGTGATGAACAAACACGCCCTGCCGATGCTGCTATCAACGTACATGGTACATTCAATACCGCTACAGGATTTGTATATACTTCTAATGGCGGTGCTAACATCTTTTCTTCAAATGAAGACGCTGGTACATTTGTCTTCAACGAAAGCGCAATTTCGGCTGGCACGCGTATTGTTAATCAGGTTAAAGGAGTTAAAATATATGATGAGATTACCTTTGTTCCTGCTAAACTGAAGAATGGTGATGGTTTATATGTGAACACCAGTAACGCCAATGCAGGTGATGCTTATTGCTATATCGAGGACGAATGGTCAACTATGTATCCGGACGAGGATAATCCGTGTTTCATGGTGAAACATAATGTAAATGGAGATACTTATTTCGCTAAACCTTCTGAATACGTAGAAATAGTTGCTACTAAATCCGAAGGTATATTTTCAGGTAACTCCGACAATACCTTCAGCGATGCGGCGGGAGCAGGTAGATTGTTTATTCTAATATCTGACCCTGACTGCCAATGGTGGGAGGTCGAGAAGAAAGATAACCTCTACCACTGCATCCATCCGAACAATGATACCTATTACTACTGGGACGAAGATGAGGAAAAATGGATGGAGAAGCGCTTTACTATCACGTGGAAAAACTGGGATGGTAATGAGATTTTATTTGTGGACCCAGAAGATCCTACTATAGTAATTCCTTATTCTGTTACCTACGGCACGATGGCTGAGTTCCTCGGAACTAGCCCGACTCGTGAACCGGATATTGACTATACCTATGACTTCACGGGTTGGTCGCCTGAATTAGCACCTGTCACTTCCGATGTCACGTACACGGCAACATACGAGAAGAAAGAACGTAAATACACCATTACCTTCTTGCAGGAAGGCGGTGTGGAAATCGAACGTCAGTTCTTGCCTCACAACGCCATCCCTGTCTGCGAGAATATGCCGACCAAAGTGGGACACACCCTCGTCTGGAATCCGGCTATTAGTCCTGTCATTACGGATCAAGAGTATACCGCCACATGGCTTGAAGAACTACCTGATAAATGGAAAGTGTCCTTTGTGAATAATGCTGGATATTTGTTACAGGAGGGAGATGTGCTCACTACAGACCATCCGGTATATAGTGGCACCACTCCTAAAAAAGAGAACGCGGATCATTCAGAGTATTCCAGCAATGAATATATATGTACCTTCAATGGCTGGAGTGCAGTCATAGATGGCGTAACGCAAACATTCGCTCCGGGTGCCGAACTGCCTTGTCCGACAGCTCCTACTACTTATACGGCTGTTTATACCCAGGAAAATAAAACTTATACCATTACTTTCAATAATGAGAATGGCGAGTTAATAGAAAGTCATGAGTATAAATATGGTGAAACGCCGGTTTGTTACGATATCCCGACCAAGGACAATACAGCACAATATTCCTATTCCTTTGCATGGACACCTCAGATAGAAACTGTAAGGGAAACTAAAACGTATACTGCCACATTTACTCCGGTTGAGAATATGTATACAGTAACGCTGTTGAGCAATCCTTCCGAGGCTTGTACATTCACAGGTGCTGGTATATATAAATATAATGCAGATGTAGCAATATCACAGACACCTAAAGATGGTTATACATTCCAAAAATGGACAAATGCGATTGGTGACGATGTTTCTGAACTCCCAACTAAAGTTACAGAAGATATTAACCTCGTCGCTAACTTCCTGTTTGAGGGAACCGGCCATGAAATCACGTGGAAGAACTGGAATGGAAACGAACTGGTAAAGCAAACTTATAAAGAAGGTACTGCTACCACCTACACCGGCCAGATGCCTACCAGACCAGACAAGGATGGCTTGACTTATACTTTTGATGGCTGGTCGACGACGCAGGGCGGTGAATTGGCTTACAAGAACAATATGACGCCGAAAGCGACAGCACCGGCTACTTACTTTGCGCACTTTGCTGCTACGGAGATACCTGACTTAAATGTTACAGGCATTACTACCTTAAAAGAACCGGTGACGAAACGCAACCTCGTTATCACGTCCAATGGAAATTCATCGGGCCAACTGTTGAATCCTAATTATTTGACCATCACGGGCAAAGCTTATTTTGACCTTACAATTAATGCGAATGCGAATACATGGTACGCTTTCGGATTACCATGGGAAGTAAATGTTAGTGGTGGTATTTCTGACGGAACGAGGACTTTGTCTTATGGAAACACATGCTATCTCCTTGAGTACAATGGAAACGACCGCGCGGCACAAACACTGGACTCTGAGACCGGTTCATATTGGACATATGTTAAGTCCGGAACGCTCAAACCGAGTAAACTCTATATGATTTATTTGCGCTATCCGGCAACCACGCTTAGATTCACTAAAGCAGATGGAGCAGATATCGTGAACGATGAGATACCTATCAGTCCATATGTATGCCCTGCAGATCCTGCTGAAAGTGGTTGGAATGCTATTGCTAACCCGACTACTTGCTACGCAAAACTCGTATCTTCAGACATACCTTCCGGTAAGGGACAAGTATATGTTCCTGGAAGACCTAATGCGGATGGTACCGCGGGTGACCGGTATGACCCGATTACGCTCGCAGATCAACAACTTATCGTCGGGCAACCGCTCTTCGTTCAAGTGAATATCTCTGGTGACAAAAAGATGACGGCAAACGGTTCCAATCAATTCTCGGCACCGAAACGTGCTATCAAGACGTCTAACGAGTATGAAATTCGTATTGCTCCTGCCAAAGCTGATTTTACTGACAGACTTTATGTTAAAACGGCTGAAGAGAAGGAGGATCGCTATGTAATCGGTCAAGATTTGTCCAAGATTAGTGTCGCGAATGGCGTTGCGCAGATATGGATTAACCGCTATGACCACAAACTTTGTTTCAACACAACAGAGATGATCAATAACCAAGCGGTATTCCCCATGGGCATTTCTGTTCCTACTGATGGCCATTATGCTATTTCTACTGTTACTCCGGCTGTTGAGGATGAAGACATCTTCATTACTATAGATGGAACACCTGTTTGGAATCTCACGCAAGGCGCATATAGCATGGACGTTAAGGCGGGCACTACCAACGAGTATGGTCTACTTGTCGTATATCATCCGACTCCGGAGATATCTACCGGCTGTGATCAACTCGAGACCACTGACAAGCCGTCTGTTCGTAAAGTACTGATTAATGGTCAAGTATATATCATCCGCGATGGTGCTGTTTATACTATCTTCGGACAAAAAGCAAAATAAGGGATTATTAACAACTGAAAACATAAGATTATGAAAAAGCAATATATCGCTCCTCAAGTTCAGGAGCACAAGTTTGAAACGACAAGCCGGATAATGGTAGGTTCATTTGGACCGGATTATCATCCGTCTCTCTCTCCGCGCCAAATCCCTTAACAATCCGTTAACGAAAGTCATACGGCTTATCCCGGGATTCATCTCCTGAGAGAGGCCGTATGCTTTTTGTAGCCTGTATGCGCTATGAGGCGCATCGGATGGCTATGGGTCCTAAAACAATACAAAAATAGGGCTACCGAATGGCAGCCCTCATGCTATAAGCAAATTGTTACTTAAGCGAGCTTGTTAACGTAAACAGCCAGTTTGGACTTCAGGTTGGCAGCTTTATTCTTATGAATAATGTTGCGTTTTGCCAATTTGTCCAACATAGAACTTACCTTTGGTAATGCCTCAGCGGCAGCAGCCTTTTCGGTAGTAGCGCGCAAATCACGAACGGCATTGCGAACTGTTTTAGCGTAATAATGATTGTGTGCCTTACGCGTAGCGGTCTGGCGGATACGTTTCAAAGATGATTTATGATTTGCCATCTTTCGTAATTAATTTTGTTAATTTGTTGTGTTCAGTTAATTCGTAGCCTATAGCAGAGTCGAACTGCTCTTTACAGAATGAAAATCTGTCGTCCTAGCCGATAGACGAATAGGCCATGCCGGAAAAAGCGTGCAAAAGTACAACAAAAGTTTGAACTACACAAATTTTTTTGTAAAAAAAGTGATTTTTTATGCAAAAAATTGTATATATCGCTATTTTTTACTACTTTTGCGGCCTAAAACGATGCAATATGCGAAAATTTGTCTCTTTCCTTATAATAATTGTTTGCGCATGCGCGTGCGTATATGCGCAAGAGGCTATTAAGACTCCTGACCTGCAAACGGCTGACGGTGAAATATTTGATCCAACCCGCAAAGAAGTTAAGGCGGATGATTATACTTTCGGCATGGAGTATCGTTTAGAAATCGGATATGTCCAGAACTGGCAATGGTCACGTAAGGAGAATTTTATGGATATGTATCTGCACGGCGGACGGATTGGTGCTACTTTTGATTTTATGCTTCCTAAACATTTCTCACTACAAACGGGTCTTCTGATTGATATCGCATATGGTACTCGCCAAGACAAATGGCGTAGCCTGGATGCTCCATCTGTGCAGGAGGAGTATATTGAGCATCGTATTCTCCAGTCATATCTCACGGTACCTGTGCTTGCATACTATAATATTCCCTTATGGAAAATGCTGCATATGTTCTTCTTCACAGGTCCGCAATTATCTATCGGTTTGACGGAGCACGATTTCTTAAAGCCGCATATCAGTAGCAAAGTTGAGACGTGGCTGCAGGATAAAGGCTATAAGACGGAGGAATATGACCGCTTGAACTACGAAGTGAGTCGAGCAAATATCCAATGGACTATTGGTGGTGGCTTTGAATGGGATAAATACAGACTACAAGCCGGCTATGAGTTCGGCCTAAATAATATGGTTCGCAAGAAAGTAATCGCCAACCAGCACATGTGGCAATGGGGTTGGTATGTAACTTTCTGCTACCGCTTTAATTAACATCTTACTCAAATTCATTCGGGGTGCTGAAAGGCTGAGATAATACCCGTTGAACTTGAGCAGGTAATGCTGCTAAAGAAAATGAAAAAATCAATTTTGTTTCTGGCCGCTATGGCCACATCTCCCGTTTTCGCACAAGTTAGCGAAGACTCGTTGTTATCCCAATTGCGTTTGGACGAAATCATAGTCAGTGCGCCTGTGATGCAAGTGTCCAACAGTAAAAAAGAAGTTAAGTACGATGAACTGAACCGTGATAACACGGGGCAGAATCTACCGTATTTACTACAAACGACACCATCCTTAGTCACAACATCTGACGACGGTTTAGGTGTTGGTTATTCGTATTTCCGTATTCGTGGAACAGACCACACGAGAATTAACATGACAATTAACGAGGTTCCTCTGAATGATGCCGAGAGTCAATCGGTGTTCTGGGTAAATATGACAGACCTCGCTAGTGGAATTAACAGTCTGCAAGTTCAACGTGGTGTAGGAACGAGTGCGAATGGAGGTAGTAGCTTCGGAGCCAGTGTTAATTTAAGGACAGTGGACGGTTTAGTTCCACTTGAGGCTTCCAAAGAACCATTTCACGGGCAGGTGGATTTTAATGGTGGAATGTACAATACATTCCGCGAGATGGTTAAGTTATATCGCTATATTGGCGACAGACAATCTAAAAGCGGTCTTTGGCATATCGGCGGTCGATTCTCCAAAGTCAATTCGGATGGTTATGTGCATCGTTCGCAATCCGACTTGTTCAGTTACAGTGGTGAAGTGGGCTGGCAAAACATGAAAACTGCCGTGACGCTGATGAGTTTCGGAGGTAAAGAGAAGACGCACCTCGCTTGGAATGGTGCCACAAGAGAACAATTAGACATAGATAGGCGTTATAACTCTGCGGGTGAACACCTTGATGCGTATGGCAATATTGTTTACTATGACAACGAGACGGATAACTACCAACAGCATCATGCACAGTTGCATGTGACACACCGTTTTACCTCGCAATGGTCTCTCGCTGCTACCGCACACTATACATTCGGTACCGGCTATTGGGAGAATTATGACGAGTGGGTGCAAATGGGTATAACTCAAAAAGGATTGATTAATCACTTTTATGGTGGTATATTGAGCGCGAAATATATCCATGAGAAAGTAGATGTGCAAATGGGTATTGCACTTAATAACTACAATGGTATCCAATATGGAAATATTGACACATGCTATAGTACAAACTTCAAGGAGTACTATCGTGGTTATGGCGACAAGTTAGATGGTAATGTGTACGCTAAAGCCAATTGGCGTGTGTTCCATCGCGGGCAAGAGAAGTTGAGTTTGTATGGTGATTTACAATATAGGCTGGTTGATTACCGAATAAGCGGAGATAATGAGAATAGTAGTTCTGCTTGGGAGCGCGTACCGGTTTCGATGCATAAGACATGGCATTTCTTTAATCCTAAAGCCGGCTTGACCTACGATAACGGAGGTCATTGCTTATCTGCGACTTTCGCTTTAGCCAATCGTGAGCCTGCTCGTGCGAACTTTACTAATAATGCAGATGATACAGACCCGCTGCCTGAACAATTATTTGATTATGAGTTGGGCTATAGTTACACTTCTACCCGTAGTGCACGTATTCCTTGGACTATTGGCTTGAACTTATATATGATGGACTATACCAATCAACTAATTCTTACCGGTGAAATGAATAGTATAGGTATTCTATTAACTAAGAATGTGAAAGATTCATATCGTCTGGGTGCTGAATTTAGTTTTGGTGTAGATTGGACTAAGTGGTTCAGTTGGCGCGGTAACTTGACGTGGTCGCGTAATCAGTGGAAGGATGGGCAGACTTGGAAAACTATTTCATTCTCGCCCGATTGGATAGCAGGTAATACGTTTGATTTTCACGTAGCAGGCTTTGCGGCTGATATTCAGACTCAAGTAGTGAGCAATCAGTACTTAGATAATACAATGGATAAGTCTGTGCAACTTAATACTTATACGGTGACAAATGTTACACTGAGTTACGACTTGCCCTTGCAGAAATACAAAGTAGCATATATGCCGAATATAACACTTCGTTGCCAAATCAATAACCTGTTCAATAGTAAATACGAGAGCAATGGTTATGTGTACGAAGATGCTTATACACCTAAAACTGCGTATTATATGGCGCAAGCCGGAATTAACGTTCACGCAGGAGTAAGCGTGCAATGGTAGAGGCAAGCCATGCGACAAAGATTGCTCCCACCGGAATCCATCCCCATTGAAAGTCGGGCTCAAAGAAATGCGCCCAAGTGTTATTAATCCATCCCAAGTAGATAAAGATGGAAGCATAGAGCGCGTCCATAGCCAAGGCGATGAGTATGGCAAGAAATGCACGGAAGTTCATCGTGCCCTTCCAAATGGCGTATATATAAAATGGAAGGATAAGGAAAAGGACTGTAGGTAACCAATAGGAAGCGATACCCAATATAGTGGTAATTTGGAACATTTGCTTCACATATGGTTCGTGCCGGTCGATGTGCTTGGCGATGATTAGGCAAATTAACACAGCAACCGACGGTATCCACCCCCACCAGTAATTAGCAGGAAGATTGAGATGAAAGATAAAAGGTGGCGCAATAATGCCACCTACTGCCAACAACCAAAAGATTGCCGGCAATAGGCGACGTAACAATATGCGCTGATTATAGGTCATTAATCAATAAATCCTTTGCGTTGTAGCAGGTATTTCGGATCTGCATTCTTTCCGCGGAACTCTTGATATAGTTCGGCAGCATCACGCGTACCGCCTTGCTCCAAGAGGTGACGGAAACGTTTGGCTACTTCAGGATTGAGAATGTCCCCTGTCTCTTTAAATGCTGCAAATGCATCCGCATCCAATACGGCAGCCCATGTGTAGGAATAATATCCTGCCTCATAGCCGGTAGTGAAAATATGGTTGTAGAACGTTGAGCGGTAACGCACAATAATCTCAGGAATCATGTGCATCTTAGCCATCGAAGCGGCCTCAAACGCATTCACATCAATCGTGTCGCAGTTGGTAAGTTCGTGATAGTCCATATCCAAGATAGAAGCAGAGAGCAATTCGGTCTCAACGAAACCTTGGTTGAACTTCTTAGCAGCGTTGATTTTGTCTATTAACTCTTGCGGCATTACTTCACCAGTCTGGTAGTGGTAAGCATAAGTTTTGAGAATCTGTGGCTCATAGCAGTAATTTTCCATGAACTGTGAAGGTAATTCCACAAAGTCACGCGGAGTATTCGTTCCGGATAAAGTTTTGTATGTGGCTTTAGACATCAGGCCGTGTAAAGCGTGGCCGAATTCGTGGAACAAAGTCTCTACATCATCCATTGAGAGCAACGAAGGATTGTCCTTAGTAGGCTTATTGAAGTTACCTACATTGATGATAATTGGACGATGGTCTACACCTTCTGCATCTACATACTGTGGAAGAATATTGTTCATCCAAGCACCCGGACGTTTGCCGGCACGTGGGAAATAGTCGGTATAGAGAATTCCTACTAACGCGCCATCTGCATCCGTTACCTTAAACACTTCCACTTCTTTGTTATAAACAGGCATGTTGTCCAATTGCTCAAAGTTGAGACCATAGAGATTCTGTGCCAATAAAAAAGCACCGCGGCGAACGTTACTCAATTCAAAGTATGGTTTGATTTCTTCTTCGTCCAAGTCGTATTTGGCTTTGCGCAGTTTCTCGGCATAGAACCACCAGTCCCAGGGTTGCAGTTTCTCGCCGGGCAAGTCTTGGTCGAGCAGTTTTTGCAGTTCTGCCGCTTCTCGTTTAGCTGCGGCTAAACTGGGTTCCCAAACCGACTGCAGGAAAGCATCAACAGTCTTGGCATCTTTCGCCATGCAGTCAGCAAGGATATAATTAGCAGGACAATCGTAGCCTAATAATTGCGCTTTCTCCAAACGCAAACGCATTGTTTGATTGATAACGGACTTGTTATCGTTAGCATTATCGTGATTACCGCGAGTCGTATAGTCCATGAGCAGCTGCTTACGCAGGTCGCGGTTTTTGCAGTATTGCAGAACGGGAGTAAAGGAAGTACGCTTTGGCGTAAACAGCCAGGCATCGGCGCGACCGGCTGCTGTGGCTTCTTCTTTTGCTGCGGCTTTAGCAGACTCCGGAAGACCTTCCAACAATGTCTCATCCGTAATGAAACGCTGTACGGCAGGAGAGTTGGTCTCTGCCACTACGTTTTGTCCGAACTGCAAGGATAAAACAGCGAGTTGGCTGTTAATCTCTTTAAGGCGTGCTTTCTTGTCAGCAGGCAAATTTGCTCCGTTTTGGGCGAAGCTTTTATAAGTCTCTGTCAAGAGTCGCATCTGTTCCGGATTGAGGTTCAGATTCTCACGTTGGTCATAGACAGCTTTGATACGGCTGAACAGGCCTTCGTTGAGAAGAATACCGTTTTGGAAGTCTGACAAGATAGGAGCCACTTCGTTCGCGATATCGTCCATCTGTTCATTTCCGTCTGCCTCAAGCACGTTGTAGAATACACCACATACACGGTCAAGAACAGCTCCGCTGCGGTCCAATGCCACAACAGTGTTCTCGAATGTTGGCGCGTCTTCGTTATTGACAATCGCATCGATCTCTGCCTGATTGAGACGGATAGCCTCTTTGAAGGCTGGAAGATAATGCTTGAGTTGAACTTGGTCAAACGCAGGTGCGCCAAATGGTGTCTGCGGTTGATTGAGTAACGGATTTTGCTGTGTGCAAGCCATAAATAAAATGCTTACGAATAGGATAATGTTTGCCTTTTTCATATTACTTTATTTTTACGTTTTTACGCATGGATTCGCGTATTATCGACCGTAATTCTGCAGATTGTTTATCTACGTCCTTATGGAAGATTGGTCTGAAGTCCTTGGCATAGATACACTTTGCAAGCTTGATGGATAAGTCATCAGGCTTTCCTTTGACATCAACACCCAAGTAAATAGGTGAAAGCACATTCACATGGTAGTCAAAGGTCATATCCAAGTTATGTCGTCCTCCGAGTGCAACCATGTAATTATCCATGCTGACGACGAACGGGTAGACGTCCACTTCTTTCTTGTAGAGTGTGATCTCCGCAGAGATACTGTCCACTTTATTCTCGGTGCTCTTCTTGAACATGAGCAGTTTGGCAATCTGGTCAAATGTCTCTGAGTCGAGTACTACGAGATCTTTACCGAACAGCGAGCAAGCTCCGCGGAGCGTGGATGTCTTAATTTGGTAATTACCATTGAGGAAGGTCTCTCCTGCCAGGTGGAACTCGGCTTCGCCTTTAAACGAGCGCAGCATCGGAATCATTGAGTCAATTTGCGGAATCATGCTGATGAGTGCTTCGATATCGACGTCAAGCATGTGGTAGTCCAGTCCGAGATAAAGGTGATTACGTCTCGGTGTGCGATACATGGCTGTGAGTTGCAGTTTGGCTGCGTTGCAGACAAATCCCATCTCTTCCAAAACGAGCGCACCATTACGCACATAAACGCGGCCACCAAGATTATATGCCGTTTCGTTGAAGACATTAGCCTCTTTGATTTTGGTGTTAAGCACGAGATCCACTCGTTGCGGCACAAGGAAGGGACCGTTACTGTTGTCTTCAGGAGCTTCGGTTGCTGCCTGAGCAGGCGTTTCTTCCGAACCTGAATCGGCAGAGAAGAGTTCCATGAGTTGGTTGACATCGGTGTGCTCGGAAACGAAATTGAGTTCGCCTACGAGTGTGTCTCGCTGCTGCAGCCATTTACCTATGTTGTACACTTCGCCGGTGAGCGAGAAGTCGGAGTTACCGAGTTTTATCTGCGAAGTGGCAATCGCGAACTTACGGTTGGAGTAACTGAAGTTCACTTGCGGAACAGATATGTGTTGTGGGAAAGCAGCAATATCCACTTCGGCTTTGTTCATATCGAACTTAAGCCGCGGATTCCATTGCAAGAGAGCATTCTCTTCTTTCTTGGCATTAGGATTATAAGCCGCTTGAGCTTCGATATTGAACTTATCGGTGGTCATAAGCACATCTTTTCCAACAGCTGCATTCATCGCTTTCGAGCGAATGGCAGCACTGAGTCGCGGAGCCGATTTGAGACGAGCAGCACCACTCAGCTTTGCTTCTAACTCGGATTGCTTCAGGTGCGCAGAGATGTCGTTGTAATTGGCCTTCAGGTCAGTGAAAGCCATTTTCGCATTGATGATAGGAATATTGGTTGTATCTTTCGTGTCCAGTTCTGCATAGGCTGTGAGGTGTGGCCCCATAATCTTGGCACTAATTGTATCCATATCCGCTACCAACTCTTGCTCCGATTTCAAATCTACGTTAGCAAAGATGATAGGCATTGTTTTGAGCACATTACCTAACTCAATTCGCAGGTCGGATTTGCCGAGGTTAGCTTTGGCCAAGCCGGGCTGAACGAAGGATAATTGGTCCATCTGCAGGGTCGCGTCAAGCCATGTCAGTTTACGCCAAGTGGGTTTGGCATTCGGAATACGGAAAGTCAGTTTATTAGCCGGCAGGTCTACATCCATACTATCTTGTGTGTAATGGATATTGTCGAGTTTAAGATCACCGGTGATGAGTCCTTTCTCAAGGCGCATGTTTGTTAGGTCAGACAGGCGAATCTTGGCTTTCACATCACCTTTCGCGTGTCCGGTAACTTGCATGCCATCCGGAATGAAATAGTCGAAGTCAGGGATGTTCGCATTCACATTCGCTTGTATATTGAGCAACATGTCATCCATCAGTTCGGTCACTTGTCCCTTAGCCGCAATAGTTGTGTTCTTTGTTTTAGCTTTGAGGCTGTTGAGTTTGACAGCTGACGCTTTCTTATTGTTCAGGTCGAGGGTAGCGTCTGCGTTCAGAGCGATATTTTGCAGGGTATAAGGCAGTGGTTTGTACTTACCCGTACCATCCTGCAGGGCAACATGTGCCGTGATATTAGGCATGAGTGAATCGCTGTAAGTACCTTGTGCATGCGCTTCCAGTTGCAGTTTTCCGTCCACATCGATATCTTTGAGTGCGGAAGTGAACTGTGCCGGAACAAGTGTCAGCAGCGGCTTAATCTGCCATTCTTCGGTCTTGATCGTCAGGTCGCAGTTGTAGATACCGCTATCGAGACAAGGTGTGCCCGCTTCGCCGTCTATAGTCAGCGCAAACTCGTTGATTTGCAACTTGGTGCCGTTGATAAGCACGCGTTCTGTTCCGTTAGCCAAAAGAGCAGGCAGGAACAATTGGAGTTTCAGGCTGTCGGCATATTGTTCTCCTTTGAGGTTGACGTTGATATCTTCGGCGCTGAGAGCCAAAGATGCGCCTGCCATTTCGCCTTTTTCGATAGCGGCAACGCGGATGTCCGCATTGCGCAAAGAAGCATCGATGGTGTCTTTCTTGTCAACAAAAGTGAGTTTGCGCGCCGTTAGAGTAATATCTTCGTCCCAGCCAATCGAGTTCAGTTTCCAACCGCCAACCGTATCCACTTCTTCTATTGTGTCCGGTGACAGGTTCAGCACATCGAAGTTGGTTGTTCCGTCCTCTGCGATATAGATATTGGCTTCGGCATTGTTGATATAGCATTGGTTGACATAGATATCTCCTTTGATGGCTTTGAATAGTTGAACGGAAGCCACCACTTCGGGTGCGGCAAGGAGTGTATCACTCTGTGCGCCTTCCTTGGGATTGATGATGTACAATCCTTTGACGGACAATCCGAAGTTAGGGAACGTGCGGAAGAATGTGAGGTTCACTTCTTCCAGTTCATGGAGTCTGCTACTTGATTCACTATCGGCGTCAAACGCTTGGGAGTGAAGACTACATAGCAGAGAATACTTACTGCAATCAGTACCACGCCGACAATAGAACCGAGCGTGATACCCGTAATCTTTAATGCTTTAGCTACAGTAGGTTTCATTAGTTCGCTTTTTTATAAGAGTGGTTGACTTTTTCGGAATCCTGGAACTTGAGGTCCGAGTTAGTAAGTACGGTTACGGTATAAACTTTAGGGATATCAGCACCCTTATTAGACATCATGTGCGCTTGTGTGAGTTGGTCTCCATCAAGAGCATAAACAAACCATCCGTTACCATATCTCTCGTTGAGAACGTCTTTTTCATAGACGCCATCACCTTCGTCCCACTCATATCCCCAGTGGTATTTTCTATCTTTGAGGTTACTGACGGTGTCTAATTCGACAGTGAATTTGACATAGGCGTTTTTGTCTTCCTCCTGCCATTTGCCGTGGAGATCACTTTCAGAGAATGAAACACTGGATTTGTTACAGGAAGCAAATCCTGCTACGATGGCGATGATAGCCAGTCCGATAAATGATTTTTTCATATTTATGCTTTTTTGATGTTAATGATTACGTTATAGTTGTCCATTTCGATGGTTTCGCCTTGGGTAAGATTATCTGCGAGTTCCAGTTTGGTAGCCAGCACTTGTGAAGCGATGTATTCGTTGAAGTGCAGAACGGCATTGTGAATCTCCGGTCGGTCTTGCAGTTCGATAATGATTCGGTCTGTTATTTCGAGTCCGGAGGACTTGCGTAGGTTCTGTATGCGGTTGATGAGTTCGCGGGCGATACCTTCTTCAATCAATGCGTCCGTCAGTTCGATATCCAACGCAATAGTCAGTTGACCTTCGTTCATAACGAGCCAACCTGGCATATCTTCGGTAGCGATTTCTACGTCTTCGGCAATAAGTTGGTAGTCAACAGAGGTGAGTTGATAAACGCCGGCACTTTCCATTGCTGCTATTTGCTCTTGGTTCATCGAAGCTATTTCAGCCGCTACGGCTTTCATGTTAGCTCCGACTTTCTTACCGAGCACTTTGAAGTTTGGTTTGATACGTTTAACAAGTCGTACCTCACTATCTTCAGCTGTAACAATAAGCAGTTCCTTGACATTGACTTCGGATTTGATTAGGTCGCTTACATGTTGTAGGGCTTCCAGTGTTTGGGCATCGGGAGCGGGTATAACGGCTTTTTGCAGTGGTTGGCGCACGTTTTTCTCAGCGCGTTTGCGGAGACTAAGAATCATGGAAGTGGCTTGTTGTGCAAGTGACATAGAGCGCTCCAAGTCTTTGTCGATAGCATTCTCATCGGCTACAGGCCACTCGCTCAGATGCACTGTTTTACCGGTTAAATCGCGATAGAGTCGGTCGGCATAGAACGGAGCATTTGGAGCCATGAGTTGCGCGACGGTCTTCAGGCAAGTGTAGAGCGTAGTATAAGCCGCTTGTTTGTCGGCATTCATTTCTCCGCCCCAGAAACGTTTGCGGTTGAGGCGCACATACCAGTTAGAGAGGTCATCTTGCACGAAGTCTGAGATTGCACGTCCGGCTTTGGTTGGCTCGTAGGATTCGTATGCTTCGGTCACTTCTTTCACCAGCGAATTAAGTTTACTCAAGATCCATCTGTCTATTTCGGTATATTCCGCAGGACTATCCGCGCTGTCGGGCGCACCCGACCAACCATCGACGTTGGCGTAGAGTGCGAAGAATCCGTAGGTGTTATAGAGCGTGCCGAAGAACTTACGGCGAATCTCGTCCAGAGTTGGTGAGCATGTACCAGCGCACAGGATCTGCTCCGTACTTGCTTAATGCCTCGAACGGATCTACGGCATTACCGAGACGTTTGGACATTTTGTTACCATTCTTATCGAGAACCAGACCATTGGAAATGACGTTTTTGTACGCGACCGTTCCTTCGATCATGGTGTGAATAGCATGGAGAGTGAAGAACCATCCGCGTGTTTGGTCCACACCTTCGGAGATAAAGTCGGCAGTACGTTGTGCGTCGGCATTCTCGAATGGATAGTGGTTTTGTGCATAAGGCATAGCGCCTGAGTCGAACCATACATCGATAAGGTCGAGTTCGCGCTTCATGGGTTTGCCGGAAGGTGAGACAAGGATGATGCTATCCACATAAGGACGGTGTAGGTCAATGATTTCCGGTGCGTAGTTGGCTTCGCTATAATCGCCTACAATATGTTTTGGCCACGGATTAGCGGTCATGAAACCGGCTTTAATGGACTTGTCTATTTCTGCAAAGAGTTCTTTGATGGAGCCGATGCATATTTCTTCCTGTCCGTCTTCGGTTCTCCAAATAGGCAGCGGTGTGCCCCAATAGCGTGAACGTGAGAGGTTCCAGTCGTTGAGGTTATTGAGCCATTGTCCGAAACGTCCTGTTCCTGTAGATTCGGGCTGCCAGTTGATGGTTTTGTTGAGCGCAATCATCTCATCACGGGCCTTGGTGGACTTGATGAACCAGCTATCCAAAGGATAATAGAGAACCGGTTTGTCGGTACGCCAGCAATGCGGATAAGAGTGGACATGTTTCTCGGTTTTGAAGAGTCGTCCGTCGGCTTTCATTTCGAGGCAGAGATGCAAGTCGAGTGTTTCGTCCTTGTCTGTGAGTGTCGGGTCGTACGCGTTTTTGACGAAACGTCCTGCGTAGCGGCTGTATAGTTCATCGTTGACATTGGCTTTGTACCATTCTGGGTCGAGGTCTTCCACTTTCCAGTACTTGCCGGTAAAGTCCACCATCGGTCTTGGGCCGTTGTTTTTGGTTTGCATATAAAGTCCGGGGACTCCGGCAGCATCCGCTACGCGTTTATCGTCCGCACCGAAAGTAGGAGCGATATGAACGATTCCTGTTCCGTCGTCGGTAGTTACATAATCACCCGGGATAACGCGCCAAGCGTTTTGTAGTTTCACCCACGGGAAAAGCGGTTCGTATTCGAGTCCGACGAGGTCTGTGCCTTTGTAGCGCGCTACGACTTCGGGTGTTTCGCCTAATTCTTTGGCATAAGCCGCCATTCGTGCTTCGGCGAGGATGATATGATCATCCCCGACTTTTACTTCGACGTAGTCTATTTTTGGTCCGACGCAGAGGGCGGTGTTACTTGGCAGTGTCCAAGGCGTTGTTGTCCAAGCGATAATATAGGTATTTCCGCTAACCGGTAACCCGTTACCCGTAACCCCTCCTTTCAAATGGAACTTCGCCGTGCAGGTGAGGTCTTTCACGTCACGATAACAACCCGGTTGATTGAGCTCGTGGGAACTGAGTCCTGTTCCGGCAGCGGGAGAATAGGGTTGAATAGTATAACCCTTATAGAGATAGCCCTTCTTGTATAGTTCTTTGAGCAGGAACCATAGTGTTTCGATGTACTTATTGTCGTACGTGATATACGGATGCTCAAGGTCCACCCAGTAGCCCATTTGTCGGGTGAGTTCTGTCCATTCGGCAGTATATTTCATCACCTCACGGCGGCATGCGGCGTTGTACTCGTCCACGGAGATCTTCTTGCCGATATCCTCTTTGGTGATACCGAGCATTTTCTCGACGCCGAGTTCAACCGGCAGGCCGTGGGTATCCCAACCGGCTTTGCGGTGAACCTGATAACCTTGCATCGTTTTGTAACGGCAGAAAGTATCCTTGATAGTACGCGCCAACACATGGTGAATACCGGGTTTGCCATTAGCGGACGGCGGACCCTCGAAGAAATAGAAGGGCTTATGTCCTTCGCGAGTTGTGATACTTTGGTGGAAGAGGTCTTCATTATCCCATTCAGCGAGCACTTCGCGGGATAATTGGGGTAAGTTGAGTTGTTTGTATTCGTTAAATCGTTTCATATCCACATAATTAGCGCGCAAAATTACTACAAAAAAATGGAATGTACAAGATTTTTGGCAAAAAAATTAGTCTAAGCTTGCTTAAGCGTGATTTTCTTTGCTAAAAAGATTGTCGTTGGCACGTTAGTGCGAACGTACTTTCGGGGGAATTGCCGTAGGCAAGGCGGCGTCCGAAGGTACTACAAATATTTGACCTACACAAGTATTTGGAGAAAAAAAGTACATGCTATATGATTTTTGCATAGAAAAAAGATACATGCTACTGGAGGATGGTAGTGAATAGAGGGGATAAAGAGCAGCATGTATTTATTTTTTGTGGTTTGTGGTGTTGGTGGGAAGAAAAAAGATACATGCTTCTATCATGGCTATTTTGGTTTTATTTCTTGCACAAAAAAAAGCGCAGGCCAGATGAGCCTGCACTTTCCCCGCTAAACGTTAAACGTTAATTCGTTAAACATTAATTCGACAATGGGGCCCCCGACGGACGCCAACGAAGTGCATCCGGTGGGGAAAGCGTAGAACACGGCGGAGTGCTTTTTTAGGGCTCCCGCAGATTTTTAATCTGTGGGAAGAGGAGGAAGTGCGGTTGCTTT
>CACXYM010000011.1 GCA_902771935.1 uncultured Bacteroidales bacterium | reverse complement strand
GTTATAGCGCTGAGGTCCCATCCCTTCCCATTCCGAACAGGGTCATTAAGCTCAGCAACGCCGATGGTACTGCATTTGTGGGAGAGTAGGTAGCCGCCACTTTCAGAAGCCTTGAGATTCGTCTCAGGGCTTCTTTGTATTTGTGGCGCTGCTACCTACTCTCCTTTCTATCGGGGTCCCCACAGAAACCAGCGAAGCGTTTCGCATGGGGAGAGGAGGAAGCGCAACCATTATATTTGTTACGTAGTAACTTAATCATGGATTGCAGCTTCCGACGAAGCCGCCACTTTCAGAAGCCTTGAGATTCGTCTCAGGGCTTCTTTGTTTTGGTATATTGCTATGCAAAAATGCAAATTAATTTGCAAGTTCCATTTTTTTGTTGTAATTTTGCAGCGTGAATAGTGCAAAAAGTCAACGTTTATAATTGAAAATAATTATGGAACAGAAAAAATTACGTCGTAGTAACAACAAAATGGTTGCCGGTGTTTGCGCCGGTCTGGCAGAGTATTTTGATGTAGATCCTACAATGGTCCGCGTTATTTATGCAGTGTTGACCTTTTTTTCGGCAGCCTTCCCGGGCATATTACTATACATAATACTGATGTTGCTCATGCCTAATCAAGGACAAGAATAATCATGCTTGTATCGGAGATAAGTCGCATATTAGCAGGTGTTTGCGCGGTAGATAATCGTGCCGATAAGGATGTAGATATTCGCTATCTGCTAACGGACTCGCGTCAATTAGGTGCGCATCCGGAGCAGACGATGTTCTTTGCTATTAAAACCGCTAAGAATGATGGCGCCAAGTATATAGACGAGTTATACGCGAAAGGCGTGCGCGTTTTTATCCGCGAGAATGCCGTAGAAGCCTTGCAAGCCTTAGCCACTTTTGTTCGCTCACAGTTCCAAGGTGTTGTGATTGGTATAACTGGTTCCAACGGCAAAACGGTGGTGAAAGAGTGGCTATACCAACTGCTTAAAGATGACTATTGTATTATCCGTTCGCCTAAGTCCTATAACTCGCAAATAGGTGTTCCGCTGTCCGTTTGGCAGATTGAGTCTCAAAAGCAAGCCAATCCGTCTAAACCGCAACTTTGCATCTTTGAAGCCGGAATATCACAACCGGGTGAAATGGAGCGTTTGGAGCCGATGATACGACCTAATATAGGCGTCATTACGTATATTGGCCATGAACACGACGAGAACTTCGCGTCTTTAGAGCAGAAGCGCGAAGAGAAGATGAAACTATTTAGCCGCTGCCCCGTTATCATCGAAGACCCATCGCATCAGAACGTGCGTACCTGTGCGGCTGTGATGCGTGCGCTTGGATATGACGAAGAGACAATCTCCAGTCGTATCTTACACCAAACCCACGAGACCGTGCTCAAAGTCAATCTCTCTGCTTTGATTGATAATGTGCGCTATTTCCGTAGCCTGCTAAAACCCGAAACGAAGCTCACTTGTATGGTGAAAGCTTTTGCTTACGGCGCAGGAAGTGTAGAAGTTTCTAAAGCGTTGCAGGCAAGCGGATTAGTTGATTACCTTGCTGTGGCGGTGGCGGACGAAGGAGTAGAGTTACGCCGTGCCGGAATCACGTTGCCCATTATTATCATGGACCCCGAAGTGGCTGCGATGGATCTCATTTTAGAGAATAACCTGGAGCCGAATGTCTATTCGCACCAGTCGCTGAAAACCGTCATAGCAGCTGCTCAAGCAAAGGGCTTAGAGAATGTGCCTATTCATGTGAAGATAGATTCTGGAATGCACCGATTGGGCTTCTATAAAGAGGATATGCCGTGGCTTATTGAGCGTTTAGGTTCGACGAAAGCAGTCCGTGTGGCATCTGTCTTCTCGCACTTAGCAGGAAGCGACGAACCGCAATTCGATGCGTTCACACTATCACAGATTCACTACTTTGATGCGTGCGCCGAAGAACTGAAAGCAGGACTGCAGTATCCGATTATAAAGCATATTTGTAACTCGGCAGGTATAGAACGTTTCAGTGACTATCAGTTTGATATGTGCCGTTTGGGTATCGGCTTATATGGTTTCTCGTTCGCGGGTGCTAAATTGCGTAATGTATGCACCTTGGAAACAACCATTCTCTCCGTTAAGACCGTTAAGGCAGGCGAGACTATCGGTTACGGCCGTCATACTACGCTTAAAGAAGATCGCGTAATAGCGGTTATTCCTATTGGTTATGCTGACGGTTTTGACCGCCGTTTCTCCAATTATGGCGGCGAGGTCTGGGTTCGTGGCAAGCGCTGTCCTGTCGTTGGTAATGTCTGCATGGACCAAGCGATGATTGATGTCACCGGAGCGGACGCGCGACCGGGTGATATTGTTGAGGTGTTTGGAGAACACATGCCTTTGGAGGAATTAGCGAACAAGTTAGGCACCATCACGTACGAGATACTGACTTCCGTTTCCCGCCGCGTACAACGCGTTTATTCATATGAGTAATCAGGCGTCCATCATATTGCAACAACTCACTATCGGTTATGGCACTAAGGTTGTGCAGCACGACTTGACGCTGACGCTCAATAAGGGCGAGATGGTTTGTATGCTTGGTCGTAACGGTTGCGGTAAATCAACTTTATTACGCACTCTGGCCGGACTCCAACCTGCTTTAGGCGGACAATTTAAGATTGACGATGTGGCCGTGGTTCTAACCGACCGATTGAACTTGGAGAACACCTCTGTTCGTGACGTTGTGGCGATGGGGCGTTATCCTTATACCTCGTTTTTAGGAACCCTGACCTCGGAAGACGAACGCATTGTGGACGAGTCTATGCGCGAAGTGTTTGGCGATAATATGTCCTCGCTTGACTCAAGACTCTTTAACTCCCTTTCTGATGGAGAGAAACAGCGCGTGTTGATTGCTAAAGCCTTGGCGCAGCAGACTTCTGTCATCTTATTAGATGAACCGACTGCACATCTGGACTTGCCTAATCGCATCATGGTGCTGCGTCTGCTCAGACGGTTAGCGCATGAGCAAGGAAAGACTATTCTCATCTCCACTCACGAGTTGGAACTTGCACTTAACTTGAGCGACCGTATTCTTCTGTTGTCGGATAAAGGAGCCGTGTTAGACAGCGCAAATGCCTTGCGGCAATCCGATGCTTTTGAAAGGGCTTTTGGCATGAATATTTTTGACATGAGCACGATAGAATGATGACTTTTGACCAAATAGAAAAGAGCCTTAAAGCCGGCAAGTATGCGCCCGTGTACTTATTATGCGGGGACGAACCGTATTATATAGACCGTATCTCGGACTATATAGAGAATAATGTCTTAGATGAGGCATCGAAAGCGTTCGATATGACGGTTGTGTACGGCCGCGATCTGCAAGGATTGGATATTGCTCCTGCTGTCTCTGCGGCGCGTGGATTTGCGATGATGGGCGGACTCAAGATTGTTATCGTTAAGGAAGCACAGGCACTGAAGAAATGGGAAGCGCTCTCGTTTTATTTGGATAATCCGCAACCGTCAACGCTTTTAGTTATCTGCTATAAGTACGGTACGCCGGACAAACGACAATCTTGGTGGAAGAAAGTCGAGAAGGTCGGAGCGGTGATGGTGAGCGAGAAACTCAGCGATTACAAAGTGGAAGAGTGGATTCGTTCGTATCTCAATCAACGAGTAAACGAATTAGGAGAATCCATTACCATTGATCCGGTCGTTCCAAAGCTCTTGGCAGATGCGCTTGGCTCAGACTTATCTGCTATTGTCAGCGCTGTGGATAAGCTGATGTTAGGCAGACAAGAGGGACAAAGTCGTATCGATGCCGCTTTGGTGGAACGCAATATAGGCATATCCAAAGATTATAATGTCTTCGAACTGCAAGCGGCGCTCATTAAAGGAGACGTGGTAAAAGCGAACCGTATCACGCAGTATTTTGCGTCATCGAAAGACCATCCTATGCAGAAGGAATTGGGTATTTTGTACAATTTCTTTGCCGACTTGATGATTTATCATTATCTGGATGATAAAAGCGAACGAGCAGCAGCTGCTGTTTTAAAAGTTCATCCTTACTTCATGAAAGACTATGTTGCAGCAGCCAAACGTTTCTCTGCCGGCAAGACCTTTAAGATAATCGGTTACTTCCGCGAGATAGACGCACGTAGTAAGGGTGTCGATAACCCTTCTGCTAAGGACGATGATTTGTGGAAGGAACTGATTTATAAGATTCTACACTGAGTTCCAGGATAATAATGGGCAAGAATATCGCGGTAGGAATATCCTTCTATCGCCATTGTAGCTGCGCCTATTTGGCACAAACCGACGCCGTGGCCCCAACCATGACCTTCTAACCGGAAAGAGTCGCAATTCTTTTTAATATCGAACCACGAAGACTTCAAACAGGATGGGGATAGCCATCGACGAATAGTCAGCTCCTTGCCGATGACTTGTCGGCGGAGTGTTCCTACAATCTCTAATTCATAGATTCGTCCCGACTTCCCGCGTTTGAGAGGAATGAGATCTGTTATCTCCCCAAAGTCGATGTGCGACTTATCCAGTATGATTTGTCTCAGTTCAGAAGCGGAGTAGGTAACGGACCAATCGTGATAGTCATTCGTCTCGAGGTCGTAGTCATTCAGACTTTGGCGAAGTGCCGAAGTGTCTTTTAGATAATCCGGCGCGCAGAAAGGACAATCGACGGACTCTAAATAGGGCACATGCTTATCTTCCCAGCAGGTTTCAAACTCTTCGGTCTTTCCGCCACAACACTTGTGGAAACGGCAGTCGCATATCTCGTCCCCATATGATAGTACTTCCCCTTCGGTAGCACGAACAGCCTCTACGGCGCGATTGTTCATACGTCCAAGACCTTCGTATCGTTGGCAGTGGTCATCGGCGCACACGTCGAAACTGATGTGTCCGTTTTGTTCATACACGCTACTTTGTATCTTTCCTGCCGTTACGCGATTAGCTTCTATGGCGCGAATAGCCCATGAGCGCGAAATGACAGCATGCGCTTTGAGTAGCTCCATCGGAGAGTTAGCGCTCATTTCTGACGAGATGACGCTACATAGATAGTCTTCAAGGTCTATGATATTTACTGCCGTTTCTGTGCCGTCCGCATTGCGAATAACCTCTAATTGCCCTGCAAACTCTTGGTCTTCGCATCTATCCCAGTGGAAACCAATACCGATGCGCACATTGCGCAGTATAAAAGTCTTTGCGCGTTGCTCAAAGTCGATATGTGGTGCAGTTAATATGCCTACCCGGATATTCATGTAGTGGGAATAACGTCTTTTTGGTGGTATTTGATGAGCCCTTCAATCGGATCTTGCATGATAGCAGCAATGGGGTAGTTATGTGCAACCATCACATTCCGCAGAACGTCGAGATAGTAGTAAGCGACGCTTCCAACAAATCCTACTCGCATCTTTGTTGTTGTGGTCCAGTCGCCTGTCACACCCAGATAATCGTAGTACTGCTGTAGGTTTCGCGTGACGAAGGCATCGAAGTGGTTGTAAACGAGACGATAGATACGATCATCCTCCAAGTGCTTGTGGCAGAATTGTGCAAGGTTAGCAAGCCACCGATTCGGGAAAGGTTGTTTGTAAACGTGGTCGAGGATATCGGCTTGTGTGAGGTTGTATTCCGTAAGAAAAGCGTTTTTTAAGTCTTCGCCCAATATGTTTTTTAGAATATCTGCAACGAGGCGTTTTCCAAGCGTGGCGGCACTACCTTCATCGCCAAGAATATAACCAAGTGATGGAACAGACCACTCGATGTTTTCGCCGTCGTAAAAGCAACTTCCGCTACCTGTTCCGAGGATGCATGCAATACCTTTCTGTTTGCCGAACAGCGCACGTGCTGCGCCTAGCATATCGCTTGCTACTATGGGCTCTGCTTGCTTGAAGATGCGCTGTAATGCGTTGGCTACCAGTACTTTCTTCTCGGGCGTACAGCCTGCTCCGTAGAAGTATATATGCGTCATCTTGCCAGCCCACAATTGTGAGCCTATTTGTGGTAGGAGTTGGTCGGAGATTGATTGATATATCTCCTCTTCGGTTTGAAGCATCGGATTAATACCGTCTGTTTTAAACTCCTGGTGATGGCCATTGGCTGTCATCAAGGACCAATGCGTTTTCGTTGAACCGCTATCTGCTAAAAGTATCATCTTGTGTGAATTTTGCTGCAAAAGTAATATAAATTTTGGATATATGCAAAAATTGTTGTAACTTTGCAGCAAAATTAGTTAATATGAATAGTTTTGTATTGCCGGGAAGAGTATGTTCAAGTGCTCTGATTAAAGACATTGCCTCAAAGGCAGAAGGGAAATGGTGCCTAATCCAATTGCGGGAAGAAATATGTTGGGTGGCTTTTGGCTTGCAACGTATGGAGCAGATTGGTGATGATACCACCGCAGTTATGGTGTATAGCGATCACTTTAATCCGGAGCCTGCGCCTGTGATTGATTATCAAGATGGAGCCTTGCGCGACGATTTTGATTTTGGAAGCGCTATCTTAGTGCGCGTAGCTGTTTTGAAGCAAGTTGCAGCTCAAATGGATGTAAACTATGAGTTTGCTGGTTTCTATGACTTGCGTCTGCGATTGAGCAGAGTGGGTGAGATAGTGCATATCCCGGAGTTCTTGTACTACGATGTAGAGACCGATCTGCGCAAGTCGGGCGAGAAACTGTTTGACTATGTGGACCCGAAGAATCGCGCAGTCCAAGTGGAGATGGAGAAGTGCGTAACGGCGCATTTGAGACAATTAGGCGCATTGGTTGACTATCGACAGCTAAAATTAGTCGAAAGTCAAAAGGTGCCGAGAGCCGAGAGTTATCCAGTGACGGCGAGCGTGATTATTCCATGCCGCAATAGAGTTCGTACGATAGGCGATGCGATACGGAGTGCATTGAGCCAGCGCGTGCGCGCGCCATATACATATAATGTGATTGTCGTGGACGATAACTCGACAGACGGAACGGTTGATGTAATTAATGATGAAATGAGCCGGCTTCGCCTTAATGGTGAGAATGATAAATTGATTTATATTGCTCAAGATCCGACTTGGCACGCTATCGGCGGCAACTGGAATGCTGCATTACACCATCCTAAATGTGGTCTCTATGCCATTCAGTTGGATAGCGATGATACGTATTTCGACGAAAACACGGTTCAGCGGTTTATAGACGCTTTTGAGGAGCAAAAGTGCGCAATGGTAGTGGGAACTTACCGAATGACTGATATCAATGGCCGTGAGTTACCTCCTGGGGTGATAGACCACCGCGAATGGACAGATAAAAATGGTATGAATAATGCTCTTCGCATTAATGGTCTTGGTGCACCTCGTGGTTTCTATGTGCCTGTGCTAAAGGAGATTAACTTCCCGACTACGAAGTACGGAGAAGATTATGCGGTAGGTTTGCGCTTGAGTCGCGAGTATAAGATTGGACGAATATACGATGTGGTGTATAACTGCCGTCGTTGGGAAGATAATTCCGACGCGAACTGCGATATTGTGGCTATGAACCGCAATAACTGGTACAAGGACAGAATCCGCACGTGGGAACTTCGCGCTCGACTTAGCCGTTAGTTTGTTCTCGGTGCGTCACGCAGATGTTGATTCCGGGATATTTAGCGCGCAGATGTTTAGCCGTTGCTTCTGCCGAATAGACGCTGCGATGCTGACCACCCGTGCAACCGAAAGCTATCTGCAGGTGCGTGAATCCTCGTTCGATAAATCGTTCTACGTGGTGATCCACTAAAGCATACACATGGTCGAGGAAGGTGAGTATCTCGCCATCCGACTCCAGAAAGTCAATGACCGGCTGATCAAGGCCGGTTAATTGTTTGTACTCCTCGTATTTGCCGGGATTATGTGTGCTACGGCAGTCAAATACATAGCCGCCACCGTTGCCGGACGGGTCGGCAGGTAAGCCTTTCTTGAAACTGAACGACAGTATGTCCACAGTTAAGGTTAAGTTGGCGTCAGGGCAGGGTCTCGCAATGCGCTCGCACTTTTTGCGTAATTCGGTGGAAAGGATGTAGAGGAGAGGTAACTCCGCTTTCAGGTCCGTGTTATTGTCGAAAAGTTCGTTGAGGTTCTTTATTGCGAACGGAATAGAGTCGATAAAATGCTGCTTGCGCTCGATGAGTCCGCGGAAGCCGTAGGCACCGAGAACCTGCAAAGTGCGGAAGAGAACAAAGGTTTGTAATTTGTAATTTCTGTCGATCGGCAGAGCCGTGGTGATTTGTGATTTGTAATTAATCTTCTCAAGTTCGTCAAAGTAAGCGTTGAGGAGTTGCTCTCGTAGCAATTGCGGATAATTGGCTTTGGCTTGCCAAAGGAACGAAGCTAAATCGTAATAGATGGGGCCGCGTCTACCTCCCTGAAAGTCAATGAAATAGGGCTCGTTTTCATAAATCATCACATTGCGACTTTGGAAGTCGCGATACATAAAAACGTCGCACGGGACTTCCAAGAGTGCGTCTGCGAGTTTCTCAAATTCGTTTTCCAGTTCCGGCTCGGAGAAATCAATACCTGTGAGCTTGAGGAAGTTATATTTGAAGTAATTGAGGTCCCAGAAAATGCTCTTCCGGTCAAAAGCCGGAATGGGGTAGCATACCGACCAATCCATGTTTTGAGCACCTTCGACTTGAATATGGGCGAGTTGGCGCATTGTCTTTTCGAGCATAGAGATTTGCTCTTCTGTCCAATCACCATTCTCTCGTCCGCTACGTATATAGTCAAATAATAAGGTGTCGCCCAAATCTTGCTGGGTGTATGTCATCTCGTCTTGGCTGACTGTATAGATTTCAGGCACGGGCAGGTTGAGCGCGCGAAAATGCCTTGCCATGGTGATAAAAGCATGGTTTTCTGTGCGTGACGTGCCTTGAACGCGAATAAAAGTATTGCCTGATGGATCGGCTTCGCGGGAGTAGATACGATTGCTACCGGATTGTTTCATAGTAGTTGTTTGCATTTTAGGCTGCAAAGATACAACAAAAAATGCAATCCTCCAAATATTTAAATTGGAAAAATTCAAAAAGCCCCTTCCGGCGGATGCCGGTTTCCCCGTTTGGCGGGGACACCTCCGCCCCACTCGGGACTACATCCCTCGAGGTAAAGCACCACCAAAAAAGCCCCTTCCGGCGGAAGCCGGTTTCCCCGTTAAGCGGGGACACCTCCGCCCCACTCGGGACTCTTCGAGTCCCTCGAAACAAAACAGATGGGCTACCTGAAGGCAGTCCATCTGTTTTGTGTCCCCCGAGGGACTCGAACCCTCGACCCACTGATTAAGAGTCAGTTGCTCTACCAACTGAGCTAGGGAGACTACGCTTGCGTTAACACTTGCACGACTACGGGCTATGCCCTTGTAAAGTGCGCCGTGTTACGCTTCGCTTTCCCAAAAAATTAAAATTTCCGGGGACCCCGAACACTCCAATTTTTGGAAACCGGCTGCAAAAGTACTGCTTTTTTTTGAACTGACAAAATTTTTGAGCATTTTTTTTGTAAAAAGTGTATTTTTTGTACGTAAACTTGTCAACTTGGAATTATTTCTCAAAAAAAAGGTAAAAAGTTTGCATAGATGCAATATTTTTTGTACCTTTGCCGCCAAATTGGTGGAGTGTGCCGAAAATCCGTAGAAGAGTAGGCAGTAAATAGGTATTATTATGAAAAAAACTATCTTAGTTGCAGCAATTGCGCTGTTGAGTTCGCCGGTTTTGATGGCGGCAGTACAAGCAAAAACCTTGGTTCTGGACAGTATGATCTTCGAAGGAGCCGGTGGTAAGAGTAAGACCGAGTTCGTCTGGACCGCGTCCGGCGAGCGGCTATCCGAGACGTATTCTAACTGGGACGGTGGCACGGAAACGTGGGTTCCTTCCGGCAGATATATGTTTACTTACGATGCAGCAGGTAATCAAACGAGCCAAACTTATCAAAATTGGGAATCCGACGATTGGAGAGATAACTTCGGTTATGAAAGAAAATTTGACGAAGCTGGAAATAAGTTGGAGGAAATTTATAAGCAGTGGGACGATGTGACTAAAGCGCTAAAAAACGTAAAACGTGATAAATATACGTACAAAGGAGCGAATCAAGTTATCCTGTATCTCGGTTCCGGTTGGGAAGCGGGTAAATGGGTAGATTACGACAAGATAACTTATGACTACGAGAACGGTTTGCTGAAGACCGAGTTGTCCTTCTATTATAATACGCTCATCAACGACTTCGTGTACTCTTGGCGCAAAACGTATACCTATAATGCGAACAAGAAAGTGACAGAAATTATAGAGGATAGTTGGGTATCCGACGATTGGAAACCATCTAATAAAGAGACGTTCGATTATGATGCTAATTCCAACTTGACAAAGGATGTTAAGTATTCGATTAACAGTGCCGGTACCGACTGGGATCCTACAGTTCAATGGTTATACATGTACGATACGAACAATCAACTGTTGTCGATAGAGGTGCAAAACTATAGTACAATAATAAGCGATTTTGTTCCTGGTCACATACAAGAGTTCGAATACAATGCAGATGGTAATCTGGTATTAACAAAAGAAGCAGATTGGGACGGTGCTCAATGGGGATACACTAACAAAGAAGAAACTGTCTATATTGAGGGTACCGACTACGTGAAGAAGCAACTTTACTACATGTACAACACGGGATCGTCCAGTTTTATCAATACAGGCTTCAATACCTACTACTATCACGACAAAGCTACGGCTATCGACCACGTAGCTACTAAGTCGGCTAATATGGTGAAGGTGATTCGCAATGGTCAAGTGCTGATCATTCGCGAAGGCAAGGCTTACGATTTGAACGGAAAAGTAGTAGAGTAAATAAGTGCATACTATGAAGAACTATGAATACCAGCCGATGTTCCAACTCGGCAAAGACGAAACAGAGTATTATCTGTTGACGAAAGACTATGTGTCGGTAGGTAATTTTGAAGGACACGAGATTTTGAAAGTGCAGCCTGAAGGACTGACGCTGATGGCGCAACAGGCTTTTCATGACGTGAGTTTCATGCTGCGTCGTAGTCATAATGAGCAAGTGGCGAAGATTTTGCGTGACCCGGAAGCATCGGATAACGACAAGTACGTGGCACTGACGTTCTTGCGCAATGCAGAAGTGTCTGCCAAAGGTCAACTGCCGCTTTGCCAAGATACCGGAACGGCTATTATTCATGGCGAGAAGGGACAAGAAGTCTGGACTGGCTTCTGTGACGAAGAGGCATTGAGCGAAGGTGTATATAATACCTATACGGAGTGCAATCTGCGCTATAGTCAAAATGCTCCGCTGAACATGTACGACGAGGTGAATACGAAGTGCAACCTGCCCGCACAGATAGACTTGGAAGCGACGGAGGGAAATGAGTATCGTTTCTTGTGCGTAACCAAAGGTGGCGGAAGTGCCAATAAGACCTATCTCTACCAAGAGACCAAAGCGCGCATCCAGAATCCGGGAACACTCATTCCGTTCCTTGTAGAGAAGATGAAGAGTCTGGGTACAGCTGCTTGTCCGCCGTATCATATTGCTATCGTTATCGGCGGTACGAGTGCCGAGAAGAACCTGCTGACGGTTAAACTGGCTTCGACACATTACTACGACAGTCTGCCTACAACAGGTAATGCTTCCGGTCGTGCTTTCCGCGATATCGAATTGGAGAAACAACTGCTGCAAGAGGCTTATAAAATCGGTCTTGGCGCGCAGTTCGGCGGTAAATACATGGCGCATGACGTACGCGTTATCCGTCTGCCGCGTCACGGCGCAAGTTGCCCGATCGGTCTGGGTGTCAGCTGCTCTGCTGACCGCAATATCAAGTGCAAAATCAATAAGGAAGGTATATGGATTGAGAAGATGGATAATAATCCGGGCAGTCTCATTCCGGCAGAGTTGCGTAACGCAGGCGAAGGCGATGCTGTTCGTATCGACCTCAACCAGCCGATGAAAGACGTTTGCGCTATCCTTACCAAATATCCTATTGGTACGCGTTTGAGTCTGAATGGCACGATTATCGTTGGCCGTGATATTGCGCACGCGAAAATCAAAGCTCGTCTCGACGCAGGCGAACCAATGCCGCAATATCTTAAGGATCATCCTATTTATTATGCAGGTCCTGCTAAAACGCCTACAGGAATGCCTTGCGGTTCGATGGGACCGACAACGGCAGGACGTATGGACCCATATGTGGATGAGTTCCAAGAGCACGGCGGTTCGCTCATCATGCTCGCTAAAGGTAATCGTTCCATTGACGTAACGAATGCTTGCCAAAAGCACGGCGGATTCTACCTTGGTTCGATTGGCGGCCCTGCCGCTATTCTTGCGCAGAATAACATCAAGTCCATCGAGTGCGTTGAGTATCCCGAACTCGGTATGGAGGCTATTTGGAAGATTGAAGTGGAAGATTTCCCTGCGTTTATTCTTGTGGATGACAAAGGAAATGATTTCTTCAAACAACTCAAGCCCTGTGCAGGCTGCACCATAATTAGTTAAGAGTCGAAAGCAAAAAATCGAAAGTCGAAAGTCAAAAGTCAAAAGTCGAAAGAAAATGCCGGAAAAGAGAGATGGTTTTTGGAAACGACTGCTGTATAAGTATCGTTTAAGCATTCTCAACGAGGATACTTTTACTGAGATTTGGCACACGAGGCTGAGTCGAATGTCTGTGTTTGTGCTCTTGACGCTTTCTTTCTTCATCACGTTAGGCATTTACTCTTTACTTATTTTCTACACGCCTATACGTAATATTCTGCCGGGTTATTCGGAGAGTATTCGCCAGCGTTTAGTAGAGGAAACAGTCCGTGTTGATTCGCTCAGCTCGACCCTCAGCGTGCAGACGCAGTATCTGTCCGTTATCCGCGATATTATGGCGGGTGAAGTGAAGTCGGATACGGTGAAGAGTTTAGACTCGCTGCAGATTGTGCAACGCGAACAATTGTTGCAGAAAGCCAAGAGTGAAGCGACTGAAGAGTTTATGGCACAATATGAAGCCAAGGAAAAGGATAACTTGCAACTCTTTGACGTGCAGCAGGTTGCGCCAGTGGTTACATTCTTCAGGCCGGCTCACGGAGTCGTGATGGAGCATTATTTGCCGGAGAATAAACAGTTTGGCGTAGCTATCCAAACGCCTGCCAATGAAAACGCAACGGCCGTGTTGCCTGGTACCGTGTTGTTGGTGCAGTATCAGATAAACAATACCTATATGATGTTGTTGGAGCACCGCGATTATATCTCTATTTATCGCAATCTGGACAAGCCGCTCAAACATTCAGGAGATGTGGTTAAAGAAGGCGAGAGTATTGGAATCGTGTCCAATAACGAGCTGCTGTTGTTTGAGTTATGGCGTCGTGGTGAGAGTGTAAATCCGGAAGAAGTGATTGTTTTCTAATGCCCAAACAACTTGCCATATTAGGTTCAACCGGCTCTATCGGCACACAGACATTGGATGTGGTTCGGAGTAATCCTGACCGTTTCGCGGTGTATGCTATCTGTGCGCATCGCAACGTGGATTTGCTGGTCGAGCAAGCACGCGAGTTCAAACCCGAAGTGGTGTGCATCGCGGATGAGACGCAGTATGATGCGCTCAAGGCCAAACTCTCAGCACTACACTTCCAAGGCAAGATTTGGGCAGGCACAGATGCTATTGCCGATATGGTGACCTTCCCCAGTATCGATATCGTCGTTGCTTCGATGGTCGGTTATGCGGGTTTACGTCCGACGATAGCGGCTATTGAGGCGGGTAAGACAATTGCACTTGCCAATAAAGAAACACTCGTCGTTGCCGGCGAATTGATATGCGAACAGGCGCAAAAACATCATGCACCTATTTTGCCGGTGGATAGTGAACATTCGGCTATTTTTCAGTCACTTGTAGGCGAGCATACCAATGAGATAGAGAAAATCCTTCTCACGGCTTCCGGTGGACCGTTCCGCACTTATTCCTTGGACCAAATGGCACATGTCACAGCTGCCGATGCACTCAAGCACCCTAATTGGGACATGGGCGCGAAGATTACTATTGACTCGGCTTCCATGATGAATAAGGGCTTTGAGGTGATTGAGGCAAAGTGGCTGTTTGGCGTGCCGGCGGAAAAGATAGAGGTGCTGATTCATCCGCAGTCGATAGTGCATTCGGCGGTGCAGTTCACCGATGGCGCAGTGAAGGCGCAATTAGGTGCTCCGGATATGCACTTGCCTATACAATACGCTTTAGCGTATCCTGAGCGTATCTTAAGCGACTTTCCGAGAGTGGATTTATTAGCCATCAAAGACTTGACATTTGAGAAACCCGACCTCGAGCGCTTCCCGAACTTGCGCCTGGCGTACGAGGCCACGGCTAAAGGCGGCAATATGCCCTGTGTGCTTAATGCTGCCAACGAAATAGTCAATCTCGCTTTCCGAGAAGGCAGATGTGGCTTCCTTCAGATGAGTGAAATCATCGCGCAAGCGATGTCGAAGGCCACCTTTATCGCCAAGCCGACGTACGATGATTATGTGGCTACGGACACTGCAGCACGCCGCATAACCGAAGAATTACTAATACATTAATGAGATGATCCAAGTTGTACAATTGATATTAGCCCTCAGTTTTTTGGTGGTAATCCACGAGTTTGGGCATTTCCTTTTCGCGCGCCTTTTTAAAGTGCGTGTCGAGAAGTTCTACATGTTTTTTAACCCGCGTTTTTCGCTTTTCCGTGCGAAGAAGTTTGACGGCAAATGGCATTTCGCTTTTTGTGCCAAGAACGTCGAGGAGAACGACGAGTGGGCGAAGCATCCCGAGAACACAGAGTGGGGTATAGGCTGGGTGCCGTTTGGTGGCTATTGCGCGATAGCCGGAATGATTGACGAGACCCACAGCAGCGAGGATATAGCTAAAAAACCTGCCGAACCATGGGAGTTCCGTTCTAAGAATGTCTTTCAGCGTATGCTCATTATCCTTGGTGGTATTTTGGTCAATTTCTTAGCGGCGATGGTTATTTTCAGCGCCTTACTCTTCACGCACGGCACGGACAGGCTGCCACTTCGCAATGTGGATAGTGGCTTGTATTTCTCGCAGATTCTTGTGGACGAAGGCTTCCAACAGCATGATAAGATTATCGCTATCGATGGTCAAGAGCCGGAGGATGTGACCGATGTCATGCAGTGGATCATCTTGGAGGGAAGAAAGAACGTCACCGTTCTGCGCGGAGCGGACACTATCGGTCTTGTTATGTCCGATGATTTAGGCAACCGCTTCCTCGCCGAGCAGAATGATTTTGCTCGGGCTGAACGCGATAAGAAACGTGCGGATAAGACCTATATGAAGCGTAACTATATCCTCGCAACGGAGTTTGTGCCCTTCGTCATCGATTCGGTGATGCCGCTGCACGCAGCCGACTTGGCCGGTATGCAGAAAGGTGATAGCGTGGTGGCGGTTAACGGTATTCCTACGCCGTGTCACGTGCAAGTAACCAACGAACTCCAGAAGCACCCGTGCGACAGTATAACCCTCGATTATTACCGTCAAGGTGAACTGCACCAAGCACACCTGTTCATCGGCGACCAGGCGCTTATCGGCGTCATCATCAAGAATAAGTATCAGTACTTCCCGATAGAGCATAAATCCTATACGTTCTTAGAGTCTATTCCGGCTGGCATTAAGTACGGCTGGGCTACGCTCGTAACTTACGTTAAGCAGATGCGGCTTGTCTTCACCAAAGAAGGAGCGCAGTCCGTTGGTGGCTTTGGCGCTATCGGTAGTATGTTCCCAGGCTTCTGGAATTGGTTTGCTTTCTGGCACATGACGGCTTTCCTCAGCCTCATCCTTGCTTTCATGAATTTCCTGCCTATTCCGGCGCTCGACGGCGGATACGTGCTCTTCCTGCTCTTTGAGATGATTACGGGTAAACAACCCAGCGATAAGTTCCTTGAAGTGGCTAATAACATCGGTTTTTGGTTGCTCTTAGCCCTACTTATCTTTGCGAATGGAAATGATATACTCAAGCTTTTCTTTTAGAAAGCATTTGTGATTTATGGCAGAATACTTTGTTCACGAGTCGTCTTATGTGGACGACAATTGTCAAATAGGTAAAGGTACGAAGATATGGCATTTCAGTCATATCATGTCGGGTTGCGTCATCGGTGAGGACTGCAATATCGGGCAGAATGTAGTTATCTCGCCGGACGTGGTTCTGGGGCGCAATTGCAAGATACAGAATAATGTATCTGTCTATACAGGAGTGCGTTGCGAGGATGATGTCTTCCTCGGTCCGTCGATGGTTTTTACCAATGTCATCAACCCGCGTGCTGCCGTCAGCCGTAAGCATGAGTACCGAGAGACAATCATTAAAAAAGGTGCCTCTGTCGGTGCGAATGCCACTATCGTTTGCGGGCATACCTTAGGCGAATACTGCCTTATCGGTGCCGGTTCGGTCGTGACCAAAGATGTACCGGCTTACGCCCTGATGGTTGGAAACCCCGCTAAACAAATCGGCTGGGTTAATGCCAACGGAGATAAATGTGAAACGTTAGAAGAAGCAATGAAATGATACAGCGAATACAAACCTTATATTTGTTAGGAATAGTGGCACTTGGTATAGCTTTGATTTGGCTACCTGTTGCCGAGTTGGTAACGAACGAGTTCCATGTGTATGAACTCTCTGCTTTTAGCCATGTGCCTTTGGAAGGCATTTGGGGACTCGCCCTCACGACGATTCTGATTCCGGCTTTAGCTTTTGTGGATATCTTCCTGTTTAAAAAGCGTATCCTACAAGCGCGTCTGAATATCTTCCTAGCAATCTTATGCCTCGGGTACTACGGCATTCTATTCATGTATATTTGGTTTGCGAAGATGAATTTCGCGGAAGAGTGGCACATCACTTTCTGGGCTTGTATTCCGTTGATATGCTTTGTGTTAACCCTTGGCGCAACGCGCCGTATCCTTAAGGACGAAGCCTTAGTCCGTGCTGCCGACAGAATCCGCTAAACGCTCAACGAATTAACCAGCATTCCGCAGGCTGCTAAGATATCTTCCCCTCGCGATTTGCGTATAGTCGTCGTCACTCCGTGCTCCGACAAATAATCGCGCAGCCAAACCATTTGCCGTTCGTCTGAAGCGGCAAATTCTTTATCTACACCTGCGTGGAAACGTATCAGGTTCACTCGGCACTCCAAGCCGTTCAGTATCCGAAGCAATTCTTTTGCGTGCTTAATCGTTGTGTTCTGCGTTCCCCAGCAGATATATTCGAACGACACACGCCGCTGGTGACTCCAGTCATACTCGCGAAGAAGGGCCATCACGTCACGTATAGGCCACGCTTTCTCGGAAGGCATAATCGCCGCACGCTCTGACCCAAAAGGATTATGCAGCGATATCGCCAAGTGGCATTCACTCTCGTTTAGAAAACGACGTAAACCGTCCAATACACCTACCGTTGACACCGTGATACGCTTCGGACTCCATCCGCAACCATATGAAGACGTCAGTATCTCCAGCGAACGGAGTACGTTGTCTATATTGTCCATCGGCTCTCCTTCACCCATCAGTACAAGGTTGGTTAAGTCCGGCAGCTGATTGCTGACTGCTGAGCACTGAATACTGAATACTTGGTTCAGTATTTCTCCGGCAGACAGTTGGCCGTGGAAACCCAGTGTACCGGTCATGCAGAAGCGGCAGCCCATCTTGCAGCCCGCTTGAGTCGAGACGCATAGTGTTGCGCGGTCATCTTCCGGCAGATAAACGGTCTCTATATGCTGCTTCGTGCCGGCTATCTCCACCTCAAACAGATATTTCACCGTCCCGTCCGCCGATGTGGCTTGAGCTATCGGATCATGACGGCCAATAGAGTAGGCGGCACGTAACGACTCACGACCCTTCAACGAAATATTAGTCATTTCGTCAAACGAAGTGACACGACGCACATACAGCCATTCTGCCAACTGTTTGCCTGCAAAACGGGGCAAACCTACTGCGGCTGCCACCGCTTGCAATTCTGCCAGGTTTTTACCTAAAAGAGTCTCCACATTATTATTTTTGCGCAAAAGTAGTGAAAAATTTTGTACTATCCAAAAAAAAGTGTACCTTTGCAGCCGAATTGCTATAAATATATAGGATTATGCGTATATTTTATGTAGCCATTATGGCAGTAATGATGTGCAGCTTGAATGCTTGCGCAGACAACGATCAAATCATCACTTTTGAGCAACTCCCCGCAGCGGCTCAGCAGACAGTGAAAGCTAATTTTAACGTGGAAACCGTTAGCTACGTGCTGCTTGACAGAGAGCTGTTTGGCAACGAGTACGAAGTGCGCTTGACCGACGGATCTGAACTCAAGTTCAAGAGCGACGGCGTGCTCAAGAAAGTGGACTGTAAGTTCCAGGCCGTACCGGAAGCGCTCGTTCCCGAAATCGTGCGCCAGCAGGTGAAAGCGCAGTTCCCGCAAGCTTTCATCGTTGAGTGGGGCGCAGAAGATGGCGGATGGAAGGCAGAGTTGAACAATAAACTCGAACTCCGTTTCAATCGCCGCTACGATTTTATTGGTGTCGATGATTAATGAAGCGTTGGTCCAGTGAAGAGGTAGCTAACACGCTGACCCATCTTTTTCCGCTTATCGGGTCATTTTTTGTGATTAAGCCGCTGGTGCGTATGGCATTAGCGCTTAATTCCTTTGCACTCTCCGGCACTCTTCTCTTTCTCCTCGGGTTGGTGCAGATGTTTGCTGCTTCTACCTTCTACCACGCTGTGCAAGAGCCCACTATCAAAACAAGACTACGCATTCTTGACCATATCGCTATCTATTTCATGATTGCAGGGTCCTATTCCCTCATTTGCCTGTATGTGGTGGGCGGTTGGGTAGGCTGGACGCTGTTTATTTTCCTCTGGACTTGCGTCGCGGCTGGTATTTTCGGTAAGGTAATAGCCCTCGGTAAGTACCCGAATCTATCCCTTATCCTCTACCTCGCTATGGGCTGGGTGGCGCTGTTAATCCTCAAACCCATGTGGCTCAATATGCCGCACGAAGCCTTCTGGTGGATTGTGGCGGAAGGCGTCTTCTATACCGTGGGAGCTTATTTCTTCCATGGCGACGAAAAGCACCCTTACTGGCACGCTATTTGGCACATCTTCATCACACTCGGCGCATTTTCTCACACTATGGCAACTTACTTGATACTACTATGATTGACCGATATTTCTTAGGAAAAATATTTAAGTTCCTGCTCCATTGTCATTACGACATCCGAGTTACGGGCGAAGAGCTGCTGCGGGACAAGAGCATCCATCTCGTTTTACCCAATCACACCGCCTATATCGACCCGCTTATTCTCTTCTCCGAGTTCTGGGACGTACCTATCTGCCCCATGGTGGACGAAGCCTTTATGCGGCAGAAAATCGCCGGTTGGGTCGTACGTAAAGCCGATGCCATCGAGGTGCCGGACCTCAACAAAAGTGCTATGAGCCGCGAAGAAGGAGCGGCGGTGGCGGGACAACTCAGCCGTATCGCACTCGATAGCCTCGCGGCAGGAAAACAAATATGCTTCTATCCTTCCGGACACGTCAAAACCGTTGATAAAGAGATCATCGGCAACCGACGAATGGCGTACGAAGTATGCAGAGAACTGCCTGAAGGCGTGAGAGTTATATTCTGCCACATGCGAGGACTCGAGTCCAGCAAATGGTCTAAACTCAAACCAAAAAAATGGAAGTGGCGCAGAACGGTCACGTTGCACTTTGAGGACCATACGGACGATGTGCGAAACTGGGCAAAAACACTAACACGACGCGAGTTCAACGAGCGACTCGAAGAATGGTATAACAACCCACAATGTGCAGGAAAGTAATCTTTTCTGCATTTTTTTTCTAATTTATTTGCATATATGCAAAAAAAGCAGTAATTTTGCGCGGTAATTTAGGAATATATAACACAAATCGTTATAAATTAACCAATTTAATGTTTAATCGTATGAAAAGAAAACTATCTTTTTTCGTGGCACTGGTTGCCGCGTGGGTGATGGTTGCTAATGTACAGGCAGCGTACACCGTTAAGTTTGCTGACATGCCCCACTGCACCTGGACCGCTTCCTACAATGGTAGCCCGTTTACAGGCGGTGATGTGGAGTTAGGCAAAACACTCATTGTCAACTTCTCGGCTAACCCGAGTTGGCGCTTCTCGACTAACGACCAAAAGAATTGGTCAAGTTCCAAGACCTTGAACGCTTCGGATTTCGTTGACGGCGTGTACACCGTTACCCAACCCGCTATGTACCAGCCCGGCTTCAAGTTCCAAACACGCTGGGTCGGCGATGGCTCGGCTGCTAAAATCGTTTGGGAGGATCAGTCCGGTGACTTCAAGGCTTTCCGACTCATGATTTCTGAAAAAGCGGAAGCCGGTAACCCCGCTTACTGGAAAAATGCCTACAGCACCACCAAAACCGAGCAGGAAGTGTCCGGCTTGGAGGCTGGTCGTACCTACTATGCACACCTCCAAGGTGGTACCGATGCAGACCATATGTCTCCGGAAGTCTTCACGCTCCAATTCATACCTAGGTCTAATATCGCTCCGTGCGGATATCTTGTACATATGTGGGACTCATATGGCGACGGGTGGAACGGCGCCGAAATTGCTATCCAGGAGAACGGCGTAACAAAAACATTCACCCTCGAAAATGGTAAGGAAGGCTGGGCGGAATATCACTCTAACGGCTATCCCGCTACGGTTACTTGGATATCCGGTAAGTATGACAATGAAATCAGTTTCGAAATCTTTGCCGGTGATGGCCAAGAACTCCTTTATGTTGAGGATGCATCATATGAATATAAGAGTACTTCCGGAACGGTGATTAAACTCTCTGACGGAACACCACTGCAGGATTTCCAACTCTGTTCTTATCCGTGCGCTGCGCTCGTTACCAGTTTCGACTTTGCTGCAAATAGCGATGCTACCGAGTATACTGTCACTTGGGATGCTACCGGTGCCGATAGCTACGAAGTAGCTGTCCTCCAGAAATGCGCGCCTACCGAGGCGGAAATCAACAAAGCTGCCAAAGCCGTTACCGATAAATCCTACAAAATCTCCGGCAAGGCGAACGCTATCCAGCACGTCTTTGTACGTACTGTCTGCAACGAGGGCAAGAAAGGTACTTGGGCAGATGCTATCATTTGCCAACCAAGGGTACCTGCTGGTACGGAGGTAACACTGCCCGCACTCGCTAAGAAGATCAATATCCCATACACCGAGAAGGGAGACTTCATAGCCAACGCTGTCGGTCTTGGACCGGACAAAAGTTCATGGGGGCATTATACCGTCTATAACTTCACACTCGCGGAGGACACCAAGCTCATGTTCAACGCTACCTCATCCGAGTTAGAGTATTCCATGAATTTTGACCTCTACCAGGATCCTGGAGACGGTAACCCGTTTGTTCTCAAAGGCTCTTCCACTGGAGGCGAATGGGAGTTAGAAGCCGGTAACTACTACCTCGTATTTACTATAGACCCCGGCGATGAATACACACTCAAAATCAATAAGGCGAAAGAGCCGAAAATCACAGACATCACCTCGCTCAATTTCTTCGCTGAGGGAGACTTCTCCAAAGCCCAAGACTTTGATGCCGGAGGTAATGTAGTGTCCGCGAATATCTTCCGCTATCAACCCTCGGAAGATCAAACGGTATTCTTCCAAATGAACTCCGGTAATGATGCTTTCTACGCAGTCCGCTGCTTTGTATATCGGGAATATCTCACTTCTCTCAACCAAATAAGTTCATATGGCAATCCGGTTCATACCTCCCTCTCTTTAACCGCCGGAGAAACATACTTCTTTGTGGTCGGCGTAGATCCTGTGTACGGAGGTAAACTCACGGATACCTATCAGTTCTTCCTCGGGCGCAAATCCGACGAACCAACCCAGACCAAACGCATCAACCTCGATGCACACATCACCGATAAAATAACCAAGGACGATGTCGTGAACGAGCTCGGATGTATCGGTAAAGTCTATGAGTTCGTCCTCAAAGAAGATACGCCTATCGCATACTCCATTGAAGCTCTCGGCGAGTCTGCTGACGATCCGAATGTGCTCAAGGGCGCGCAGCTTGCAATCTACAAAGGTGACATTGACGGAACACCATTTGCTTCATGTTTAGTTACTAATGCCCATTTTAACTACACCACCTTCACAGGCGATGCATCGGGTACACACTATTATGCGGTCGTTCTCTCCAAGTATGCTATCAATGTCGATTTTCGCCTCGACCTGCGTGCTAAAACACCGGCGGACAATATCAAGGGCAAACCTATCGAAATCAACAAAGGCTATCAGGACGGACTCTCTGTACTGCATCCCTTCCGTAACAACAACGAAGGAATAGGTGGTTATTCTACTACCAACTATGGTACCGTAAACTACTACACGGCCCACCTCGAGAAGAATACAAGCTACTTCATTACGGCACACCAGCTCAGAGACATCAGCACCGATAAGGATAATATCAGTCGCTTCGCTATTACCGTCCTCGACCCGGCTAAGTCCGGTTCCTTCACGGACCGCACCGTAATAGCTGCAACATCCTTAGAAGATGGATACTGGGAAGTCATCGACTTCAAACCTACCGCTACAGGTGATTATACCATCGTCATCGGTGGCGTGCAGTATAGATCGTCTGCACAAGACACGCTCGCTTACGAGTTCTCTGTCAACCAAGTTTACTCCCTTGAGGATGCTGCAGGCGATGCTATCAAAGTGAATCCTGAAGATATGCCGTTCAAGCATGAGGGTAGCTTCGACGGTAACCGCGAGGTCTTTCCGAGTACTTATTATCACTTCCTTGATAACGGCACTTCCTGGATCCAGAAGAATGGTGCCTACGACGTACTGTCGTTGGAAGTAAAAGTAGCCGCAGGTGACTCGCTCTATGTTGAGTTCGGTGGTGACGACGATGTAGCTATCTACATCTATCCCAATACTACACCTATTATCGTTGACGACGTACCATACGCTTATCCGTACGAACAGTATGGTCTTAAGAACACCACTTCAGCCAACAAGACCTACAGCGTGCTCGGTGTATACAAAAACCCGCGTGTTCAGGCTGCTCCGTACTACGTACGTGTGGCTAAGAGCGCTAACGATCTCGTGCCGCAAGTGGCTACCGCTAAGCTCAACCAGACCTACGTTAATATCCCGTCCGATGGCGGCATAGCCGACGCTCAGGCTGCACTCGCTCAGCTCGTCATTACAGCCTATAACGCCGCAGGTGAAGCTATCGGTACTATCGTCAACCGTGGCGACCTCTGGAACGTTAACCTCAACGAGAACAAGGCTTCTTACGAGCTTAACGACTCCGACCTGCCGCTCGGATATAAGTTCGCTAAGACTCCGCTCTTCTTGCAGGCTTCTCTCCGTCGTAAGGATGTCCATATCGAAGAAGTCGTTATCTCTGAGTCGCAAGATGGCGCCGTACGCAAAGTGCTGCGTAACGGTCTCATCATGATCGATACACCGTACGGCTCATTCGATATCATGGGACGACGCGTCCGTTAATTCGCTAATTTGCTAACTCATTAAAAGTGCAGGAATTCTTAAATTTCTGCACTTTTTTTTGCATACATGCAAAAATTGTAGTACCTTTGCGCGATTTTTGATAATTTTATGGTACTATATCTTTTACTCTATTTATTTTTGGCGCTGGGCATTTCCTTTCTATGCTCTATTTTGGAGTCCTCGCTAATGTCCACAACCCTCAGTTATATCACCATGCGAGAGAACGAAGGCTATAAGCCCGCTGTACGCATGAAGCAATATAAAACCGATACCGATAAACCCCTTGCGGCCATCTTGTCGCTCAACACCATCGCTAACACCATCGGCGCTGCAGGTATAGGCAGACAGGCTACACTCCTCTTCGGAAGCAAGTGGTTCGGACTTGTCTCTATCCTCGTCACTTTGCTTATCCTCATCGTCTCCGAGATCATACCTAAAACCCTCGGTACTACCTATTGGAAGAAGATGATGGGCTTCACCGCCAATGCTATCACCTTCCTTACATGGATCATGTATCCCTTCGTTTTACTCATTCAGTATATCACCCGACTCTTCCCAGAGCCGGATGAGGCTACCGTCAGCCGGGAGGAAGTCGTCGCACTCGCTAATGTAGGTGAAGAGGAAGGCGTTATCGAGGAGGACGAGAATAAGATCATACGGAACGTCATGCGACTCGACGAGGTCAAAGCCTACGACGTCATGACGCCCAGTGTCGTCGCGGCTATCGCGCCCGAGAAAATGACTCTCCGGGAGTATTACGACGACGACCGCTACGACCACTTCTCTCGTATTCCTGTCTATGCCGAGAAACCCGAATATATCACCGGCTATATCCACCGCAACGATGCTCTGGAGAACCTCACTGAGGATAAGTTCAATATGACGCTCGGAGAGATCAAGCGACCGCTCCCTATGTTTAACGAGGAGGCTACTATTGGGGATATCTTCGACCGGATGCTCAAACTCAAATCGCAGATTGGAGTCGTCATCGACGACTACGGTTGTTTCAGAGGAATCCTCACGCTCGAGGACGTCATCGAGACCATCTTCGGACTCGAGATCATCGACGAAAACGACGAAATTGCGGACATGCAAGCGTACGCTCGTGACAGATGGACACAAAGACAAAAAAGATTCAATAAACCAATCCCCAAAAAAGAAAAATAATCTAAACGCCGTAATTCATCATGAAAAATCGCATCGTCATAATTCTCCTTAGTCTCTTTACCGCCATAACCGGTCAGTCGGCGGTGATTACGGCTACTGTGACTTCCAAAACGGAAGCTAAGGTGACGGGCGATGAGACAGGTTTGGTTGAAGCTGTATTTGAAACTACAAGCAATTACAAGGACCGTATAACTGCTGATAATACTGCGAAATTATCTATACTCCATTTACCGGCGGGGAATATTGATTATATTGCGGTTTATATGCATTCTAACAAAACCGGTGGCGCCGGTTCGCTCTCTCTCAATCTAAACGATGTGACCATTGGCTCCGTAGCTGATAAAAAGTTTTCCGAATGGCCTGGGCAAACAAGTTTCGTGGCAGAATACGTGCCGATTTATTTTTCCGGTAATTGTGAAGTTGACGACGGTGCTACTTTGGTACTTCAAGTAAGTGCAAGTGCTAACTCATTGTATTTCAGTAAAATAGAAATCTCTATGTCGGAGGCAGAAGCAAGACCATATACCGTCACTCTGAATTGGAATACGGAAAATGGAGATTTACAAACCGCCCTCACTGAGAAAAGTATAGGTGCCGGAGTTATTCTTCCTGAATGTGCACTATCATCGTTTGTTTTAGACGGCGAGGATTGGGTATTCACCGGATGGACCGACGATCGCATTCTGGCTAAAATGAAGAGTGCGCCGACCATGATCAAGGCAGGTCAAGTTTTTTATCCGGTTCGTAACACCTCCCTATATGCTGTTTATCGGCAGGATGGCGAAGAGGTCATTATTATGCAAGACACCCTCTATCGTTCCGGAGAGTACGCTATCGTGATGAGAGGCGGTGAGACTGAATACTGGATGGCAAAAGGCGGTGTGACGAACAAAGCATTAGAAACAAATGCGTGCGAAGTGGAGATGCAATCGGACAAACGCTATCAACTGATGGCAAATTCAGTGCCGGCCGCTGCGCGCTATCTTGTTGAGTTCTATGGCGAGACACTGAAAATATCGAATTTGGGCACTTCCACCTCTATAGGACATAATGCGACCACGTTGGAAGCGAACAGCCAAGAGTGGAGTTGGATGCGAGGACAGAATCACTCAGCAGCTATGTATTTTGCGCCGGTGTTGAAAAACGACCAAATAGAAGCCAAGCTGTTACTACCGATAAAAAAGGACCTTGCCGGTGACATGACGTTTCAAGTGTCGACTATGCAACTGCCGGAAAATTATGAGTATATCCTCCTTTTTGACGTTATGGACGTACCGACTTCGGGTTCTTCTACGGTTTGGACAACGCATCCTTTCGGATGGGATAAACTGAATAAACTTACTATAGAAACAAAACCAAACAAAAAACTACAAAACGGAATTTTGCTTATCGAGAAAGATGGCTTATTCTTTGATTTATTTGGTCGGAAAATTAACTGATTTACTATATGCAATTGATCTTTTTATCGGGTGGTTCCGGTAAGCGGCTCTGGCCGCTGTCGAATAATGCTCGTTCGAAGCAGTTCCTGCCGTTACTCGAAACGGCAGACGGGAAGATGGAGTCGATGGTGCAACGCGTGGTACGTCAAGCTCGTGAGGCGAAACTGCAAGCGCAGATCACTTTCGCCACGAACGCTGCGCAACGAGACAGTATAATCAACCAACTCGGCTCCGACGTCGACATCGTTGCCGAACCCGAACGCCGCGACACCTTCCCCGCTATCGCGCTTGCCGTCTCATACCTCCACTTCGTCAAACAATGCAGCGACAACGAGGTAGTAGTAGTCATGCCCAGTGACCCTTATACAGAAATAGGCTACTTCCAAACCATAGCCAAGATGGCACACGCCGTCGAAAACAACGCCGCCGACCTCGTCCTCATGGGCATCAAGCCGACGTATCCCTCGGAGAAATACGGCTACGTCGTTCCCGTACGGAACGACAGTTTAGCGTTTAGCGTTGAGCGTTTAGAGGAGGCATTGCCGGTATCGCGTTTTACGGAGAAACCGACCACAGAGGTGGCGAAAGAGCTCCTGCGCGAGGGAGCCTTCTGGAACGGCGGCGTCTTTGCCTTCCAACTCGGCTATATGATGCACATAGTGCGCCAATACATGCAGGCTTCCGGCTTCGACGAAACCTACGCACGATACGGAGAGTTCCCTAAGATTAGCTTCGACTACGAAGTGGCAGAGAAAGCCAAGAGTGTAGCGGTGGTGCCGTATAGCGGCAAATGGAAAGACCTCGGCACATGGAACACTCTGACCGAAGAGCTCGGCAAACACGCCATAGGTAATGTGCTCATGGGAGACGAGAACGAGAACACCCACGTCATCAACGAACAGGAAGTGCCCGTGTTCGTGAACGGCTTACGCGACGTGGTTGTAGCAGCCAGCCCGGACGGCATATTAGTCTGCGCCAAAGACAAGTCAGAGACAATAAAGAAATATGTGGACGGACTAACCCTGCGCCCCATGTACGAAGAGCGTCGCTGGGGGACATACAAGGTGCTAAGCGACGTTGAGTATCAGCCCGGCGAAAGAGCTCTGACCAAGACCATCACTCTGCAGGCAGGAAAGAACATATCTTACCAGATTCACCATCGCAGAGACGAGGTCTGGACCATTATTGACGGTGAAGGCGAGTTCGTCCTCGACGGCGAGAGGCGGAAGATACAGCGCGGAGATGTTTGCATCATTCGGCGAGAGCAGTATCATGCGATTCGGGCGATTACCAACCTCACGTTCGTTGAGGTGCAGCTCGGCAATCCGCTGATCGAAGAAGACATTGAACGATTTGACTATACATGGTAGTTAGTGGTTGTATCAATCGTTCTCCGGTTCGCAACCGCTCGAAAAAAAGAATAGCGCAGCTCGCTAAAAATCTAAACTCGCGCCGTTAGGCGGACGTACGGGAAGCGCTCAGACATACGATTTTATAGACGCTCGCTACGCGCTATATTTTCGGCAGTTGTTCACAAGTCGATCGAATTGATTACTAACCACATCCCCAGGAGGGAAAGACACAATGTCTGGAGCGAGCGAAGGTCATCGAACGGGCTGAGCGAGCATAAATAAAAGGTGAGAGGTAAAATGTTTAATATATAAGGTATGAGACTGATTTTATTGGCAATTGTGCAGAGCATACTGCTCTGCGGTAGTCAGACGCTATTGAAAATAGCGATGAGTAAGGTCCCGGCGTTCAGCTGGACGTGGGCGTGTTGGAGTAAGATCTTAGGCAACCTCTGGCTGCTCGGTAGCGGTCTGGGCTTTGCTGCCTCAGCTGTGATGTGGATGTATATCCTCCGCCATTTCCCCTTCAGCCACGCTTATCCGCTGATTAGTATGGCATACGTGATGGGTATGTTAGTGGGCATCTTCTTCTTCCACGAGACAGCGCACTGGCAGCAGTGGGTTGGAATAGTGTTGATCTTAGGCGGATGTGTATTTATTGCGCAATAGGCGGGTTGGCGTTTAAGGTTGAGGGTTTAGCGTTTAGCGAGGTGCCTGGCAACTATCAGCCGTTTATTGTGCCTGAGGCACATGTGGAGGCTACGCCTTTGTTCATCCTGCGCGTCAGTGACCGGCTAACGGATAGTCTATCGGAAAAAGGCGACTGGACGCTGGTGCATAATGACATCAGCGAAGCCGATATGCCGAGGTTGGAAATCTACCAAAGCTCGCGCGGCTGGCTCATCAATATGTCCATGACACGCGATAGTGAGATCTGCGCAATGCTACAAGCAAGTGAGAACTTCGCCGAAGCAGAGTTAGTGGTCTGTTCTCCGATAGCAGCCGTGAGGGACTTCGCCATCAATAATGCGACGATGCTTCTATTCGCTTTCACAGCCCTCAAGTACAAAGCGCTGGAGCTGCATGCGTCCGTGGTTGTAAAGGATGAAAAAGGCTATCTGTTCTTGGGAAAGTCGGGCACCGGCAAGTCTACTCACTCGCGGATGTGGCAGGAGGCGTTTGATGACGCATGGTTACTCAATGACGATAATCCGGTAGTGCGTATCGAAGACGACGGCGTTTGGGTCTATGGCAGCCCCTGGAGCGGTAAGACTCCGTGTTATAAAAACGCACGTGCGCGCGTGGGAGCATTTGTGCGCCTGCATCAGGCACCGCGGAATAGCATCACCAAGGCGCGTCCGAGCAAGGCGTATGTGGAGATATACGGCTCATGCAGCGGACTGAAGTTCACGGAAGCCGTGCGGGACGAGTTGTACGAGGTGATACGTAAGGTGATAGAGGCTGTGCCGGTCTGGGAGTTAGACTGCTTGCCCAATCATGACGCGGCTTATTTGTGCTGTGAGTCCGTGTCAATAAAAAGTACCTGACGCTCGCTGACCAGTGCGACAATATGGTTGCTGTATTTGTACGCAGTGAAGAACGGGGCGTCGCTTTCTATACGTGTTTTCAGCAACATTTCCCCGGATAGTGAGGACAGTATGGTTTGATGCGGTAGAACAACAAGGTAGTTCGTGTCCACCGGAAGGATAGTTATCACGCTGTCCTCAAGTGCAAAATGCATGTCGTGGATACCGAACGTTTCTCCTGAAATATCATTGGTATAAGACGTGATGGACTTTGCAGTCGGTCGGATATGTGCTGCAAAGGTAGTTGCGGTTATGGTACAACTGCTATCAGCAAGATGGAGATAAGTCGAGTCTTGATAGTGGAGTTGGGCGTAGTGGTATTGTAGTTGTGTATACGCTTTCTGTTGGTTGAATAGAAGGGCAAGATTCTGTTCTATATATTCATCGTCCGCCTTGTCCTGTTTGAAAGTAGGCGATTGTTCGATGCTTTTGATGAGTGCAGCCTGTTGCAGAAGTGCAATACTGTCTATGAGTGGCGACTGATAATCCATGCGGTTGATGCGGTTCAGTAGGATATCGTTTATCCGTATCTTGGCATTTGGATGCGCTATGGCGTGTCGCATCGCGTTGTACTCGTTGTCGATAGCGGCAAAATAGTCACGGTAGGTGTGGTCCTGCGCGTATAAGAAGTCCTTAGCCCATGAGGAATAATCCCATAGGACGACTTCGTTCTGGAGAATGTTGATGCTGGTTAATCCGTCAAGACGGTAGAGATTGATGGCTTCAAAACGGAAGTTAGGATGGTAGTCCTTGACAGGGAAGTCGTTAAGGGCCTGTTGGAGACTTTGGATGTCATGTTGGAGTGAATCGGCTTGTGTTTGCAGATAGAGCAGTTGCTGTTTATCCTGGTCAGAGAGATGTAAATGCGCCATTTTCTCACGACCGTACTTTTCCGAAAAAGACGAGAATACAATACGGCATAGATTATAGCGGTTAACGAGTTGGTTGTAACTGTCGTATAGTGCCTTAGCTGTTTGAGATGTCTGATTGACGAAGTCTAATCGTTGCTTGATAAACTGCTGTAAATCAGCGTATTCCGGTCTCTTGCCGGTATAAGGTAAACCTTCGTAGTGGATGGGCTTAAGGGTTTGGTCTTTGGCGTAGTGCAGGCAATTGCCGTAATAGAGTTTGGTGCGATAGAGGTACTGGGTCAGTTCTTCGTAATCGCGGATAGGGTGTTCCGTCGGGATAAGGTCATAATAGATGTTTCCCAAGTGGAAGTAGGTGGCGTGGAACGTGGGAAGAAACTGTTGGTATTCGGACCATATATAGGCAGCCTCATGGGGCGTGGCTCGTTTTGCTTTAGCTGCCGTCTCGCTGAAATAATCTTGTGCGTGTATGCCGGCACAGAGGGAGACAAAGATGAGTATAAGTAGATAGCGCTTCATATTACATACCGGTTACTTTAAATTCTACACGTCTGTTGATAGCCCGATTGGTCTCGCTGTCATTAGGTACGAGCGGGCGTTTCTTGCCGTATCCGGTGGCTGTGATACGTTGTGGATGGATACCATTCTTGACAAGATACGTTCGTACGGCTTCACCCCGTTTTTTGGAGAGTTTGTCGTTATAGGCATCGGTGCCTCGGTCGTCGGTATGGGCAGAGAGCTCGATGCTGATAGTAGGATTCTCCTCAAGCAACCGGACAACCTTATTCAGCTCGTTATAGGATGATTCCATGAGTGCAGCGGAGTTGTACTCGAAGAGGATATTGCGTAGTTGCAGAACGAGTTCCTGCTTCAGCTGTCTCAGTCCCAGTGCCCAGTTAGTCGGCATAGCGGAATAGGGTAGAGTAATGGTGGTGTCGCAGTAAACATATCCGGTTGCAGAGGCGTGTAGGGCATAGGTCTCGCCTTGTCTGAGGAACGTGGAATCAGCTATGTAGTTGATGTTTTCTTCATACGTCGGATTACTGAGTTGTACGGACCCTGTGATGGGCTCTTTGGTATCTATATCAAATAGTGCGATATGTACAGGTACTTTAGCGGGAGTGAGGTCAATATCTAATTCGGATTCGGTGAGAAGCACCTCTTTCTTGGTGTTGATAGTGAGCGGGGCCTCTCCGTATCCGTTTTTAGAGAAGACGATGGTATAGAGGTCCCCGATAGGCAAATCGAGAGTGGCTTCTCCTTTTGCTGCTCGTGCTACTTTGTTGATTTTATTGCTTGAAATGCGGTATTGGACGTCCTTGAGCGGAATCTGCATGTCTGCATCAAAGATATTGATGTGAATACGCAGGCTTTTGGCAAGCGTTATCGTTTGGCTCTCGATGGCGTTGACCTTGAGTTGCCTGCAGTCCTGCTCAATGTAGTGATGCGAATAATTTGGAGCGGTGACATCGATGTGGTAGGATGTGCCGACCGGCAGGGCAATAGTGTATTGTCCCTCATTGTTCAGGCGGCAGAGCAATTTGGAGGTGATGGCATCGTAGATAGCGATGGTGTTGTTGATTAAGTGGCCGGTGTTTTTGTCCTTGACCATACCGGAGAGTGTCATAACGGGCAACGCGTTATAGGCGCTGTCTAAAGGTAGGTAGTCGGTGGTGTAGGTAGTGTCTTTTTTCGAGCATGTCTGTTTGGTAAATTGAATCGTCGGATTGGCAGTAGAAGCAGTAATGGCGATGCCGTAATAGTTTATGCCTTTCTCTTCTGGTGCATGGATAAGTGTTGGTAAATACCAGTTATATTTGCCGATTTTGCGCGTGAAATAAAGAGCATATTGGCGTTCTTTTTTTCCGGGAATTTCTCGTTTTGACGCAAATAGAAGTGTTTGGTTATCCGGCAGTATAAGTGGGGATATATCTTCTCCGGTAGAGATGATAATAGTTTGTCCGCTTTCCCAACTGTCGTTTTGCTTGGTGCTCAACAGGATAGTGTATTGGTCTTCGGATTTTTTGTTGTTCGGTATGGCAGGTGTACGTTGAACGAAATAAATCTGTTGTTCGTCACTGGTCATGCTTGGCCATAGTTCATCCAGTGGCGTGTTGATGCCGTTGAGTGCGACAGGTGTGGTCCATTTGTTGTTTTGTTTGTGCATTTCGTACAGGTCAAATCCCGTACTATTAGGTGTCTTGGCGGAGAATATGATGGTACGCTTGTCGAATGAGGTACAACTGTGTTGTATCTTCCATCCGGCCCGCTGCAAGCCAGATAATTCGGGGAAATTGCGCACTTGGTGTATCTGAGCTGTGGCAAGGCGGATACAGGCGAGTAATATAATCAGGAAAGTGAATCGTTTCATACGTTGATTGTTACATGTTCAAAAGTATTGATTTTCTCCTTGTCATAAGGACCGTATATCTTGATATAGTTCTCTGTAAAGCCGCTCATTTGGTTTCCTGTTTTCTTTGATTCCCATAGGACTGTGGCTTGAGAGCCTTTATGTTGGGCATAAAAGGCAGCGAGTTTCTCGTCGCTTATTTTGTGCAAAATCTTACTTCTGCGTTCGCGTTCCGCTTGCGGCACGACATACAGGTCCATGTCGAGCATGCGCGTGTTAGCCCGTTCGGAATAGGTGAAGACATGTAGTTGACTAACAGGTAGTTGCTCAATAAACTGTAGATAGTCGTTCCAGCACTCTTCGGTCTCACCACGTACACCTACCATGCAATCGACACCGATAAAAGCATGCGGCATGACCCGCTTGATATGCGCTACACGCTCTGCAAACAACTCGCGCGTATATCGTCTGTGCATGATACGGAGCACCTCGTTACTGCCTGATTGCAAGGGAATATGAAAATGCGGCGCGAAATGTCGGCTCTTAGCGACAAAGTCAATGATCTCATCGCTCAAGAGATTCGGCTCGCAACTGCTGATCCGGATGCGGTAATCGGGTAAAGGTGATAGGTTAGAGGTTATTGGTGAAAGGGAATCGAGGGCTTTGATTAGGTCAAGAAACGTTTCTCCGGTGGAGCGACCGAAGTCGCCTATGTTAACGCCGGTAAGGATAATCTCTTTGGCACCGTCCTGCAACGCTTGTTCCGCTTGGGCAACGATATCTTTAATGTACGGATTGCGCGATCGCCCGCGTGCGAAAGGAATCGTACAGTACGTGCAGAAGTAATTGCAACCGTCTTGCACCTTGAGGAAGCATCGGGTTCGGTCGTCACGAGAGTAGGCGTTAACAAAGTTAACGAGGTCCTTAGGCTTCAGCACATCTATCTCATCGAGGATGGTGGTATCGGCGCAAGCGAGTTGTTCGTTCCGTTCCTGCTTCTGCTGCAGCAGGGCGGCATAGCAACCGGTGACGATGATCTTGGCATTAGGATGCTCTCGTCTCACGCGGTGAATAGCCTGCCTGTCCTTATGGTCGGCAGTATCGGTGACGGTACAGGTGTTAACGATTACTATATCTGCCTGCTCGCCGGATTTGACCCGTGTGTGACCCTCGCTGAGCAGTTGGTGCATGATGGCACTCGACTCCGCGAAGTTGAGCTTGCAGCCTAATGTGACAATCTTAATCTTCATGCTTAATAAGCGAAGATAGCAGCTTATATGCCTCCCGGTACTCGGGCTGTTTAATGAGCTCGAGGTGGTGCGCCATCACGTCTTGGTCTCCCCTGACAGCAGGTCCTGTCTGCGCAGCTCTTGGTGGCAGCGTGTGCACTTTAGCCGCCGTCTCGTCAATAAGCGGTAAGAGCGCTGAGAACGGGATATGGGTATCACGGAGGATATCCTTAGCGATAGCGTACATGAGGTTGGAGAAGTTATTGGCAAACACGCCCGCCACATGCAGCCTTTCACGGTCGGATTGTGACGCCTCGTAGATATGCGGCGTGATAGTGAGTGCCAGGGTATATAGCGCCGAGATATCGTCTATCCCGCGTGCTTCGATGAAGACAGGCACGGTGGTGAAGTCCTCGATGATATGCGCCTTAGAAAGCGTCTGGAAAGGGTAGAGTACACCGCAGTGGGGTTTATCCGGCCCGAAGATAGAGACCGGAATAGTGCCACTCGTGTGTATATGCAGTGCGCGTTGAGGTGTGTGCACCTGGTTGATGACCTCAGCGAGTGCATGGTCACGTACGGCATAGATATACACATCCGCATTCTGCGGGATAGTATCCAACCCGGTATAGGAGGATACCATCTCGACAGGTACGTTATTGCGATTAAAGGCCGCTAAAAGATTACAGGCTACGTTGCCTTGTCCAATAATAATGATTCGCATTAGCGTAGTTTTTTAGCATTTGCTTTGGCTTGCTCACGCGCCATACGTTGTTGCTCTTTTTGCATGGCTTCGAGTCGTGCCATAAAACCGGACTTTTTCTTTCCTTCTTTCTTCTTGGCATTGGCCTCCATTTCGGCAAGCAGTTTCTTCTCGTCAATAGAGAGGCGGAAAATCATCGTTTGGATAATCGTGAGCAAGAGACTGAGGAAGTAGTAGTAACTCAGACCGGCTGCATAGTCGTTGAAAATAAAGAGGAACATGAGCGGCATCGCGTACATCATGTACTTCATAAATTTCATATTCGGGTCTGTAGCCTGCTGCTGCATAGTGATATAGGTGTAAACGATGTTCACCGCGGTCATCAGTAAGCAGAAGAGGCTTAAGTGCGTACCAAGCAGCGGAATAGATGTGGACCAAGTGAGAATAGCATCGTAAGCGGAGAGGTCATCTGCCCAAAGGAACGATTGACCACGCAGTTCGATAGCAGTAGGGAAGAACCAGAACATAGCCATCAGTACCGGGAACTGGAAGAGCATCGGTAGACAGCCGGACATCGGACTCACCCCGGCGCGCGAATAAAGCTGCATGGTAGCCTGTTGGCGCTCCTGCATCTTGTCGGCCGGATACTTGGCGTTAATCTCGTCCATCTGCGGCTTGAGAGCACGCATCTTCGCGCTCGATTTGTAAGACGCGAACACGAATGGCAGAATGATAAGTTTAATAACCAAGGTCATGAGGAAGATGACGAGGCCGATATGTAGTCCCCAACCCATGAATAAGTCAAACATCGGAATGACGAGAATCATATTGATCCAGCTTACTATTTTCCAGCCCAGTGGCACGAGTTCTTTGAGATGCAGCTTTTCAGCCTTTGGCTTGTCTGCATCGTAAGCCTTAAGCGTGTTATAGTGATTCGGACCGAAATAGAAGCGGAAACCGGTTGACTTGAGTCCGTTAACATCGAACGGGACGTTCGTCCGGGTCTTGTATTCCTTGATATATCGTGTATGTTCGGACTGTGGCGTAGACTCCAGCGTAGAACCATCGAACGTTTCATCGGCAATCATGACGGTTGAGAAGAACTGATCTTTATAGCCAATCCATTTAATACGAGCACTCTCGCGTTCGGTATCGGCTTTGGATTCGCTAAGTTTCTCCATGTCTCCTCCATCGAGCATGTACTGCAGTTGTGCATAACGCTCCTCGAACTTACGGCCACGCTCTTGTTGTGGAATGAGCTGAGACCACTGCATCTCAAGCGAATTGACGTTTTGAGCAAGAACAGCTTTGGTGTTATGCGGCGCAATGACGAAGGAAGTCATATAATCATCCGCAGGCAGGGTATAGACGAAGTCTATATACGCATCTTCCACATCCGAATGCAGGCGCATGATCACATTCTGGTCATTGGGCTGAATAGGCTCAAAATAGAGGTTCTTGGTGGAGATGATGCGGTTATTGGCCGTGATGAGAGTAAACGATAACTCACTCTCGTCAGCACGAAAGAGACAGAGGTTATTGACCGAATCGCCATATGCCTTATACTCCTTCAGTTCGGCGCGAGAAATACGTCCTCCCTTGGTGTCGATAAAGAGCTTAACCTTGTTGTTCTCGAGCACGATTTCTTTACTCTCTCCTTGTGCTGATGGGGCAAAGGGACCAAATACCGATGGTAATAGGTCATTGGTGGTTTGTGATTGTTGATTGGTGGTTTGTTGATTTTGTTCCTGTTCGGCGGCTATAGCGGCACTCAGTTGTTGTGCCTCAAACTCCATCTGACGAACAAGTGAAATGCTGTCGTTATAACGCTGACGTTGTGCCAATTCTTCTTTGGAAGGACGCGTAATAAGCGTGAACCCGACAATAATTGCGGCTATAAGAAGGAAGCCGATCCAAGTATTTTTATCCATTCTGTATAATATATTTTATCTGCAATTTGTTTTCAAATTTTAGTGGCCGAATATAACGCCGATATATAGTCTAGGTCCGCTTGGTGTGACAAAATTGCTCCATTTGACAGATGGAACAGCTATGCCGTCGTTATCCTTACCAAAAGGAAGCATATAATCCAAGCGAAGCAGTAGAGCAATTTTATTCAATGCTATTTCCAAACCTACGTATGGGTCGAGTAGGAAGAACGGTGTTTTTACGAACGATGCGTTATACACCATATCATTTACTCCTGTAGGCGCATTGGCTTCGTCCGGCACGTAGGTACGTCTTACCGCTCCGCCACCAATACTCATTCCTATGAGTGGTCGAATGATGCCGAGGTTTGCATAGAAGTCGCACATAGCAGCTCCCCAGCTGCTGCGAATATTAGAACCCGATCCCATTAGTGGCATATAAGACATATGGCCCTCACCTCCGAGATGGATATGATCCAACAGATGCAGTCGAAGCATACCACCTAAACCGAAAGTAAAACCGTCTTTAGGAAGGTCGGATATTTTGTCCTTATTGAGTGAACCATTTCGGAATAGTTCGTTTGGCGTCTGTGAGAAGGCATATCCGCCGTGAATCATCATGCCGCCTGAGAAGCCTGTGAAGATTTTCTTGTCCGATTTATCAGAATCGGACTTACTCTTTTTTGTACTCTTGTTATTGTCACTATCTGTTTGAGTGACTCGCACCTGTTCATCCGGAGCAGGTGTATAGGTGTCCTGCGACCGCCGCTGTGCCATGAGGCACAACGGCATAATCGCAAGCACTATGATAATAATCTTAGCTTTCAATGTAGTTCGTATTTGCTATTAAATAATTGAGAACGCTACATCCATCATTTTGGTGAAGGTGTTCTGGCGCTCTTCGGCAGAAGTAGCTTCACCTGTGAGAATATGGTCACTAACGGTGCAGATGCAGAGTGCTTTCTTACCAGCGCGAGCTGCGTTCATATAGAGAGCCGGTGCTTCCATCTCGTCAGCGAGTACGCCCATTTTTGTCCAGTTCACTTTGCGTTCGTCTTCACAGTAGAACACGTCGGTAGCGAAGACATTACCTACGTGGTACTTGTAGCCGAATTTCTCGCAAGCGTCCACTGCTTTGCGGCAGAGGTCGAAGCTTGCAATAGGAGCGAAGTTACCCGGCAGGTTGTATTGTGCGCCGTAGTTGCTGTCCGTACAAGCACCTTGTGCAATAACGATATCGCCGAGGTTTACGTACATCTGGCGAGAACCACATGAACCAACGCGGATGATAGTATCTACATCGTAGAAGTTAAACAGTTCGTACGTGTAGATACCGATTGAAGCCATACCCATTCCGTGTCCCATAACGGTAATCTGTTTGCCTTTGTAGGTGCCGGTATAGCCGAGCATACCGCGTACGTTGTTGATTTGTACAGGGTTCTCAAGGAAACGCTCTGCCATCAGTTTTGCGCGTAGGGGATCGCCTGCCATAATCATTGTTTTAGCGATTTCGCCATACTTAGCTCCAATGTGAGGAGTCGGACAATTTGTTGATGCCATAATTGTTTGTGTTTTAAATGGTTAATACTATTATTTATTTTGTTTGTTTAAAAATTCTATTGCTTTTTGTAGGTCATCGGGTGTGTCGATGCCGATAGAGGCGGTGTGGCATACAGCCACTTTGATTTTGTAGCCGTTTTCGAGCCAACGCAGTTGTTCCAAGCTCTCGGCTTTCTCCATTGGCGTTTGTGCCAGTTGGGTTATTTGTGCGAGCACGTTTGTGCGGTAGGCATACATGCCAATGTGCTTGTAGTGCAGATGTTGTTTGAGCCACTCGTTTTTGTCTATGCCGCGCAAGTACGGAATAACTGAGCGCGAGAAGAGTAGGGCGGTACCATCCGGCGCCATCACTACTTTGGGCGTATTCGGATTCTCCAATGCTGCCAATCCGTCTTCCTCCGTAAATGGTTTAACCAAGGTGGCAATTTCTGTCGTCGGGTCGTCGAAGCAGGATTTGATAGCTTCTATCTGTTCGGGCTGAATAAACGGTTCATCACCTTGGATATTTATCACCACAGCCGGTTGAGCTATTTGTAACTTTTCCCATGCTTCGAGGCAGCGGTCTGTTCCGCATTTATGGTCGGCACGCGTCATCACCACTTCGCCGCCAAAGGATTTGACACAGTTGTAAATGCGCTCGTCGTCGGTAGCAACCACAACGGTGTTAAGCGCTTTCTTTGCCTGTTCGTAGACACGCTGAATCACAGGCTTTCCGCCTAAGTCTGCTAATGGTTTTCCCGGAAAACGGGTGCTCGCATAGCGTGCCGGTATAATTCCTATAAATTGCATATTTTCGTTAGTAGGTTGATTGCTCCGCCTAAAGTTTTTACTTGTTTGATTGTTATATGTCTTTTTCCTGTTTTGACACCTTTTTTATCTGTATCTTCCACGAGTTGGCATCTGTCGAGTCGTTGTGTTGCGTAGAGTATTATCTTGCCGAATGTCTCCGATTGCCAGTATTTGTCGTTATTCGTAATAAAATACAGCGTCATTCGTTCACCTTTGAGATAGATTTTCTCTATTCCCATTTGGCAGCAGAGCCATCTTAGTCTGACTACGTTGAGTAATTCTTCCGCTTGTTCGGGTAATGGCCCGAATCGGTCTATAAGCCGTTTGCGGTAGTTCAATAACTCATCCTCGTTACGCAGGCTGTCCAGTTCTTTGTAGAGCGTGATACGTTCGCTGATGTTTTCCACGTAGTCTTGCGGGAAGCATAGCTGCAGGTCACTTTCTAATTGGCTGTCTGCACACCACTGGCGCGGTGCGCCGTTAAACGCTCCTTCGGAGCTATTCAACGCAGTTTCGCTGCTGTTTATGTCAAGTTCTTCTTTTATCTCCTCAACGGCTTCGTTGAGTATGCGCTGGTAGGTTTCGTATCCTAAGTCGGCGATGAATCCGCTTTGTTCGGCTCCGAGTAAGTTTCCAGCTCCACGGATATCCAGGTCTTGCATCGCCAGATGGAATCCGGCTCCTAAGTCCGCGAAGGTAGTTATAGCGTCCAATCGTCTTCGTGCATCTTCGGTCAGCAGTTCTCTATCCGGCGCGACAAGGTAACAATAGGCTTTGCGGTTACTTCGTCCCACGCGTCCGCGCAGTTGGTGCAAGTCCGATAGACCATAGTGCTGCGCCGAGAAGATAATCATCGTGTTCACGTTCGGTATATCCACTCCGGATTCGATGATGGTCGTTGATACGAGCACGTCGTAATCGTAATTGATAAAGTCCTCCAGCCTTTTCTCCATCTCGTCCGTTTGCATTTGTCCGTGTGCGGTGACGATTCGTGCTTCGGGGCAGAGGCGCTGTATCTTGTTAGCGATACGGTCCAACATCTCGATGCGGTTATTGACGATGAATACTTGTCCGTTCCGGCTCATTTCCAAATCGATTGCCTCTTGGATTATATCCTCGTCATCGGGTGTAATCACTTCCGTTTGAACGGGGTATCTATTCTGCGGAGCGGTGTTCATCACGCTTAGGTCTCTTGCGCCGAGAAGCGAGAACTGTAGTGTTCGCGGAATAGGTGTCGCCGTCAGAGTCAGCACATCTACGTTCGTGCGTAGGCTCTTAATCTTCTCTTTCACCGCCACGCCGAATTTCTGTTCTTCGTCGATAATCAGTAGTCCGAGGTCTTTCCACTTTACGTTCTTGCCGACTAACTTATGCGTACCGATGAGAATATCGATTTCACCTTTCGCTAAGCGTGAAAGGACGTCGCTTGTTTCTTTGGCACTTTTAGCGCGGCTGAGGTATTCCACTTTGACGGGGAAGTCCTTAAACCGTTCTTGGAAGGTGTTATAGTGCTGCAGCGCCAATACCGTTGTCGGCACGAGTACAGCTACTTGTTTGCCATCCGTCGCGGCTTTGAAGGCTGCGCGCATGGCTATCTCTGTTTTACCGAATCCCACGTCTCCGCAAATGAGTCTGTCCATCGGCATCGGGCTCTCCATGTCTCGTTTAACATCTGCAGTTGCTTTGGCTTGGTCGGGCGTGTCTTCGTACAAGAACGATGCTTCCAACTCATGCTGCATGTATCCGTCGGGCGTATAAGCAAAACCGTGTTGTCCTTTGCGCGTTGCGTACAACTTAATCAAGTCGCGCGCGATGTCCTTCACTTTATCTTTTGTCCGCTCTTTGAGTCGTTCCCAAGCGCCGCTGCCGAGTTTGGATATTGTAGGAGCTGTGCCTTCACGACCTTTGTATTTGGATATACGATGCAGATTGTGAATGCTCACAAAGATGGTATCTCCTTCGCGGTAGGTGAGTCGAATCATCTCCTGCGGTTTGCCGTTGACGGTAGTCGTGACGAGTCCTCCGAACTGTCCGATACCATGATCGCTGTGCACTACATAATCGCCAAGTCGTAACTGGTTGATTTCTTTGAGCGTGATAACAGCTTTGCCGCGACGTGCATTCTCCGACTGGAGGCTGACACGATGGTAGCGCTCAAAGATTTCGTGGTCGGTGTAGCAACAAACCTTAGCTTCATTGTCCACAAATCCTGCGTGCAAGGTCTTATCTACCGCGGTAAAGCGAATAGGTGTTTGCTGATTGCTTTCTGCTATTTGTTCAAAGATCGCTTGTAATCTATCTGTTTGTTTCTTTTGGTCTGCGAGGATGTATATGTGATATCCTTCTAAGCTTCGCTTTTGCAGATCTTCCACCAGTAAGTCGAAGTTCTTATGGAAGATTGGTTGGGGCAGGGTGTTAAACGCTATCTTCTCGTAGGTCGGGAAATAACTCTTCTCTGCGAGCTCGACTGTTTTTATTAGGTTGTCGAGGAGTCCTTGGAATCCTTGGCTTTCCAGTTTGAACTTAACCACACTCCAATCGTTACTCACCCACACTATCTTTTCCGGCAAATAATCGACAATGGATGCCGTATCTGTTTCCTGCGCGCCGGCTCCGGTTATTCCAGCTTGCTGCACACGCTCTTTGGACAACTGGGTCTCAATGTCGAACGTGCGGATACTATCTACTTCGTCTCCAAAGAAGTCCAAACGATATGGGTCATCGTGCGAGTAACTATATACATCCACTATGCCTCCTCGGATGGCGTATTGTCCGGGCTGATAGACGAAGTCCACACGTTCAAAGCTCAGTTCTGCCAACTGTTCGCTCAAGGTTGTTTGTTTGATGCTTTCCCCTTGTTTTACCACCACAGTAGAGCAGCGCAAGGTCTGCGTATCCGGTACTGATTCTGACAACGCTTCCGGGTAAGTCACGACGATGACATTTTCCTTCCTGTCCACCAACGCTGTCAGCACTTCGGTTCGCTGAATCTGCATTGACTCGTCCACACCTTGTCTGCGTCTTCGACTCGTTGGAAAGTACAAAACCTTTGCATCGTTCCCCTGCAGCGCCTGCAAGTCCGCATAGGCATATTGCGCCTCGTCCTGGTTATCCATAACGATGAACAGCGGCTGTTCGGCTGCGAGTTCGGAGAGTATGAAAAATCGTTCGGACGCATGTAGCCCGGTCAAAAGTAAATGACCGCTTCTTTTGCGCAGATACGTTCGTATTGCCTCCACTTGAGGATGACCTGCCAACAGCGTATGTAGTTCCTCTATAGTCATAGAGCGCGCAAAGGTACTGCTTTTTTCTGATATGTGCAAATAAAAATGTAATTTTTAAGAATTTTTGAGTTCATTGAGAATAGCGGCGCGAATGAAAGGCGTTAGATTTTGCTGTGATATTTAAGTTATACTAGGATTCCGATGGAATCAGGCTTCTAACATACTAAGGTTATAGTAATATCATGGTAATGTCATACTAATCACATAGTAATCACATAGTAATCACATAGTAATCACATACTAATTTCATAGTAATATCACTATAGTGATATAGTAATGACATGGTTTTTTCATAGTAATGACATAAATTTATTTTGGGTGCAAAGATAATGAATTTTTTGGGAATGTGCAAATTTTTTGGGAAGAAAAAAAGGAGAAAAATGCAATAAAAATGGAGAAAATTGCAATTAAAATGGAGATAAATGCAATAATAATGGAGAAAAATTAAAAAATGAAAGAGGATAGCGGCAAGGACGAAGAAGGATGGTGGCAAGTTAGAAAGAAAATAGCGGCAAGGACGAAAGAAGATGGCGGGAAAGTTAGAAAGAAAATAGCGGCAAGGACGAAGAAGGATGGTGGCAAGTTAGAAAGAAAATAGCGGCAAGGACTAAAGAAGATGGCGGAAAAGACTAAAGAGAATAGTGGAAAAGTGTGAGAGGCGACAAAGGAAATGGGAAAAAAGAAAGAGAACAAGAGACAAAGGAAAGGAACGGGTGACGAGGGAAAGGAACGGGTGACGAGGGAAAGGAATTAGTCCGCTTTGGGCAACTTGATCATTAAGCGGAGGGGACGAGAGTCATCATCTTCTTTTTTGAACTGAAGCAAGACAGGATCATCCGGTTTTGGCAAACGAAAGCCAACTAATTCGGTCCATGGCGACAGTTTGTCGGCCATGCGCCGTTTCCGTTGTATCTGTCTTATCGACTGGGTTTTACGGTGATTATCCTGTGAATCGTGGAATGGTTCTATAAGCTCTTTTTGCTCTGCCGCTACAATATACTCTGCGGCCGCGACAAACATTGCTAGATTAGCTATCCGACTGCATTTCTCCGCGAATTGTATGCGCTCATTTTGATTCATCCCGACTGCCACATGTTTTACGCGGTCTGTAGCATCAGATTTCATAATTTTCTTCCACAAAGAACACTCAATTTCTTCCGAGATGTAGTAGGGCTGTTCGGCAGGCACGTATATAAACCGTAAACGTCTGTCTTTCAGTTTTATAGTACGTGTAAGAGGTGGTTCTTCTTCAATTATTTTCGTCATAGGATCGTCGGGCAAAGTCAAGGCTAAGCGGAACCCAATATATCCCGCTGAGGTCTCAGGCAAAAGCCATCGTCTAAAGGAAATATGCGTATTGGCAGCACATTCGTCATAACTTCCTCCTCGCACGACGCGATACATTCCCGTATCTACGCCACATGGGTTGGGTGCCGTCCCCAATTGATAGCGTCCATAACGGTCTTGACACCATTCAGACACATTTCCCGTCATGTCGTATAATCCTAATTCATTTGGTCGTTTTCGTGCAACAGGGTGGGTCCAATTTCCGGAACATGAATAAGTCCATCCCACGCTATCGGGTTCGTTTCCACCAGCGAAACGAAAAGCTTTGCTTTTATGTCCTCCCCGCGCTGCGTATTCCCATTCTGCTTCAGTAGGCAATCTAAAAGACAATCCGGTAATACTATCCAAACGTCGTACGAACTCCTGACAATCATACCAAGTTACATAATTTATAGGGTGTGTAGGAAACCCTTTCGGACTGAGAACCTCTCGTTCTGTCATAATTTTTTGCCATAGTGTAGTGGTGACTTCCGTTGTGGCAATATAAAATGGTGATAGAAAAACGAGATGTGCAGGCTTGTCATTATAAATCTCTGCATCTGTTTGGTCTGGAGTTGCTCCCATCATAAACGAACCACCTTCCACGCGTTGCATCTCCAAAGATACGCCATTGACTTTCACCGTAAATCGTTGCAGCGAATCTGGTACGACGGGCAATCTTTTTCGTGCTTCGGCACGCGGTATAATAGCCAATAAAACAACCAATATCATTAGCTTTTTCAGCATAAAACAATTAGTTCCAATCACGGATTTTGATGTACAATTATCGTGCCAACTATTGTTTCAGCATAAAATTTTATATTATTCGCGAAAAATACCCAAAAATTTTCGTATGTGCAATTTTTGTAGTAACTTCGGACGCCGCCTTGCTTCGCTAACGCTACGCAATTCCCCCGAAATTAGGTTCGCATCCTGCGGAACATACGCAAAAAGAGCAAAAAATGAAGATGGGTAAACCCTTTACAGAATGTCCCATTATGCCCTTTATGTGCGAGCACCTAAGTGCATAATTGTGCCTTCTGAATAGAATAAAATTCTATTTTCTTCATTTTTGTGCTTAAAAATTTGCGTATGTGCAATTTTTGTTGTAATTTTGTCGGCTGAATGTAAATGTCGTCTTATATGAAGAAGATTTTGATTGGATTATTATGCTTAGTGAGTGCCGGAGTGATGGCGGCACCGAAGTTGGATTTTGGAGACCGTTTTGCGTTTGCAGGGTTAGAGTCTGCGAAGCTCGTTCCTCCCACCGGTAGTGAGATACTTGAGCGTAAAGTGCCTGTTCGTGACATGGAGCATCGTCCGGTAAAGGATGCTATTTATGTCTATAATAGCGACGCGCCTGGTGCTATTACAGTTGAGCAGTTAAATGCTTATGTGGCACAGGTCTATGCAGCGGCTAAGGCAGCGTCCAACGACGGCAAAGTGTATAAAGAGCCAGCGTATGGTGATACAAAGTTGGCTGGTGAATTGACCGCGCCGAAAGTGTATGAGAAAGCATACGGCACATTAAAATGCTTAATTAAACATGGTGATAGATGGTATTCTATTCATGCGGGCTACGGTCCAGATTACGGAGGATCCGTTTGGGTGAAAGAATTGCCAGAGAAATTCTATTGCTGGAAGATTTATGTGAGAGAATATTTTATTGAAGAATAATGGTCATGAAAAAGCACATAGTAGCATTGTTCCTTGTATGTGTGGTGGCGCAAATGGTGTTTGCGCAGATACCGTCAAACTACTATTCTAATGCCAATAACAAGAAAGGCGAAGCCCTTCGTACTGCGTTGAACAGTTGTATATCCTCTCATACTCAGCTCAATTACGATGCGTTAGAATCATATTACGTTCCAACGGATTTCCGTCCCGATAGCACATTATGGGATATCTATTCTACCTGTGAATTTACGATGGACAAGGCGAACAAGGCTCAAAGTGATTTCTGCGATGGTTGGAACAAAGAGCATACGGTTCCTTCTTCATGGTTCGGAAAAAGTTATCCGATGTATAGTGATATTTTTCATGTTCTACCGACAGATGCCCGTGTGAATAATCTTCGTGGTAACGATGCGTACGGTGAAACTAATTCCCGCACCGATAAGATTTCTGTAGGCGCAGCGGCACTTGGTCATTACGGTTCAAGTAGTTTCTCCGGCTATACAACTATCGGCAATGTGTATGAGCCAGATGACCGATATAAAGGAGATATTGCACGTATTTATTTCTATATGGCTACGTGCTACCTAAATAAGAATTTTACCTCTCAAAGCGGTTCCAAGATGTTTACATACTCCGACGGTAAAGCCGGTTTGACAGATTACTCTGTGGCACTACTAATGAAATGGCATCGTAATGATCCGGTTTCGGTCAAAGAGATTAACCGCAACGACTCCGTTTACAAACAGCAAGGAAACCGTAACCCGTTTGTAGATTACCCAGAACTGGCAGAGTATATCTGGGGAAACAAGAAGAATGAGAATTTTAATTTGGCTACAATCATTTCTGCTTATAGCAAAGACTATATTCCTCTTGATACAGAAGGTGGCAGTAATGATAAGGACTATGCCAAATATGGTGTCAATTGGTTTGTCAACGGGCAAAAGATACAAACAGACTCTGTTTTTAAGAACCATAAGTTGTCCATATTGCCGACGTCACCTGTTTCCTGCTCCGAATACAGCAATACGTTTGTCGGATGGAGTAAATATGCTATAGCCGGTAAGGCTCAAACAAAGCCTGCAGACCTGTTTATGTCAGTAGAGGAATCGCCCGCGATAGGTTCAAATACTACTTTACATGCTGTCTTTGCTCATATGGAACAAGGACAAGGACAGGGTGATGTAACGGCCAAAGCCTCCTTTACCGAAAATGACGGATACAAGCGTGGTGATGCTGTGACTTCTGCTACTGCCGGCAAAGTGACTATTGCGTTTGCAGGTGGAACTAATCCAACCAAATATTATACTGAGATCCGATGCTATGCTCAGTCGTCGATTACGCTTTATGGTGCTGATATAAACAAAGTTGAATTTGTTCCCGGTTCGAATGACAAGGGTAATATGCTCAAACCGAATAGCGGTAAGATGGACGATACCGGACTTGTGTGGACAGGAAGTTCGTCTAATCTTGTCTTTACGGTTGACGGCGATAGCGGCCATCGTGGTTTGAGTGCAATCAAAGTAACCTACGACGATAATACTACAGTCTTCATCTATTCGGATTATCTCACAAATTGTGACGGAAGCTCAATGGAAGTGCAACACGTGCAGAAACAGCAACCTGCGGCACAGAAAGTGCTGATAGACGGCAAGTTATATATCCTAATAGGAGAAAAAATATTTACAATAACCGGACAACAAATTAAGTAATATTATGAATGTACGCAAAAACATAGGAATCTTTTCCTTATTGATTATTTTCTGCCTGCCGCTTTTTGCGGAAGAAATGCCTACGGGCTATTACAACGGTATTGACGGCCTGAAAGATGCGGAACTGAAAGGCGCGATTAGAACTTGTATCCGCAAACATGATTCGATTCCTTATGGCTCAGGAATAGGGAAAACATGGGAAGTGTTCTACTATTCTGACCGCAATGAGGAAGGTTGTATGATGGATATGTATTGCGACAAGTGGTACAAAGTAAATAATCCGGGAGATGTGGCTACCGGTTGTAATATTGAACATAGCTTTGCCAAATCATGGTGGGGTGGCGGTAAGAATGCAGCCTATATGGACTGCTATCATCTTAATCCGTCCAATTCAACTGCCAATAGTGCACGAGGCAACTATCCTTTGGGTAATGTAGTTAACCTAACCAAAACGGCAGGCTCACTCAAAATAGGCACTCAACACCACGAGGCATTAAATGAGGATTTCTCCATCTTTGAGCCTAAAGATGAGTATAAAGGCGATTTTGCGCGTGCCTATATGTACATGGCCACTTGTTACGGTAAAGACAAAAACGGCAACATAGATATCGTATGCAAACAATATAAAGGCTGGCGTATCGATAATAATGATGTGGGCTCCAAATTTGCCATGCAGAATGACAACTATTTGGAGTTTCAGCCTTGGGAGCAGGAAGTGATTATCCAATGGCATCGTCAAGACCCTGTTTCCGTGAAAGAAATCAAGCGTGCAGACGCTGTGAGTGACTTCCAGCATAATCGTAATCCGTATATCGACTATCCTTACCTCGCAGAGTATATTTGGGGCAAGATGGCAGGCAAGGCGGTTGATATGTCGCATCTTGTTTCGTCCACCGACCCGCGTTTTATTCCGGGCGAGAGTGACGGCTGGTCTGACGAACCTATTACAGCAATAGACGCAGTAATAGTAACGCCTAAAGCAACGAAGATCTTCCGTAACGGACAAGTACTTATTCTCCGTGACGGACATATGTATAACATTATGGGACAAGAAATTAAATAATAAACAACATAACAACAAACAACTTAAAACATGGAAGAAAAATTGAACCTGTTGGCTGATTTTCCTGCCGTCTCGACCAAAGAGTGGAAGGACAAAATCATCACCGACCTCAAAGGCGCCGATTTCGACAAGAAACTTGTATGGCGCACACCGGAAGGGTTTAATGTACAGCCTTTCTACCGCCAGGAAGACCTGCGCGGACTGAAAACAACAGTTTCTGCTCCCGGACAATTCCCTTATGTTCGTGGTACGAAAACAAACAACGAGTGGGCTATTCGCCAAAACGTTTGTGCCTGTGAGAACGCGCGCAAAGCAAACAAGCTTGCGCTTGACATTCTCAACAAAGGTATTACTTCTCTCGGTTTCTGCCTTAATGCAGAAAAACTCAACTACCGCTACATCAAGAACCTGCTAAAGGATATTGATGCGCGCGCTATCAACATCAACTTCACTATCTGTCCTTGCAAGGCGCCTGAGTTAGCAAATATCCTCGTGCGCTACTACGGACGTTGCGGGTACGACTTCAAGGCTGTTTATGGCTCTATTAACGTGGATCCGATAAAGGGCATGTTGCTCAAGGGGAAAGACCTGAGCCGCGAACAAGTTGCAGAGAGACTTGTTGCTACCGTTAATGCCTGCAAGACGCTCGTTAACTACCGCGTTGTGGGCGTGAACAGCGTTGTATTCAATAACTCCGGCGCATATTGTGCACAAGAGTTGGCTTATGCTCTCGCATGGGGTGCTGAGTACATGACGATGATGACCGAAGCAGGTGTGCCAAACTACCTCGCAGCGCGTGAGATTCGTTTCAACATGGGTATCGGCGGCAACTACTTCATGGAGATTGCTAAGTTCCGTGCAGCTCGTCTGCTCTGGGCGAAGATTGTTGAGGCTTACAAAGCGCCTATTTTCACCCACGCACTCAAAGATGCTGCTAAGATGAATGTCTGCGCTGAGACCAGCCGCTTCAACATGACCATATTCGACGCATACGTAAACCTGCTCCGCTCGCAAACAGAGACGATGTCTGCTGCCTTAGCGGGTGTAGATGAAATCGTTGTTACGCCGTTTGACGTTACTTACGAGCGCCCAACCGACTTCGCTGAGCGTATCGCACGTAACCAACAACTCCTGCTCAAAGAGGAAGCACACTTTGACAAGGTCGTTGACCCTGCTGCCGGTTCGTACTATCTGGAGAACCTCACCAACTCAATCGCTGCTGAGGCATGGAAACAGTTCCTCGCTATCCAAGAGCAGGGTGGTTTCTTCGAAATGGTTAAGGCAGGTAAAGTGCAAGAAGCTGTTGCTGCTAACCTCAAAGCTCGTCTCGCTGACGTAGCTAAACGCAAAGAGGTGCTGCTCGGTTCCAACCAGTTCCCGAACTTCAACGAGAAAGCGGCTAAGAAGATAAAGGACAACGCCGGCGCTTGCAGCTCTATCTGCAACTGCAAGGACAAGAAAGAAACTAAGTCATCTTGTGGCTGTGGCAACAAAGGCGAAGCTTGCTTACCGACGCTTCCCGTCGCTCGTGCTGCCGAAGAGTTCGAACAACTCCGTCTCGAGACCGAAGGTGCTAAGAAACAACCTGTTGCCTTTATGCTCACTATCGGTAACCTCGCTATGCGTATCGCCCGTGCACAGTTCAGCTGTAACTTCCTCGCTTGCGCAGGCTATAAGGTTATCGACAATAACGGCTTCAAGTCCGTTCACGAAGGTATCAAGGCTGCTCGTAAAGCGAAAGCCGACATCATCGTCCTCTGTTCGTCCGATGACGAATATGCAACCTTTGCTCCGCAGGCTTGGCTCGAACTCGAAGGCGCCAAAGAGATGTTCATCGTGGCTGGTGCTCCTGCTTGCATGGAAGACCTCCAAAAGCTCGGAATCCAGAACTTTATCCACATTCGCTGCAACGTGGAAACCAGATTTTAAGAAAATTGATATCAAGAAGGTTTCAGCAACAAAGGTGCTGGGACCGAACACAGCCGACTGGCAGACGCCGGAACTCATCGACGTTAAGCCTGTTTATACTAAAGAAGACCTCCAAGGCATGGAGCATCTGAACTACGCTTCAGGTATCCCGCCATTCCTCCGTGGCCCGTATTCAGCAATGTACCCGCTCCGTCCTTGGACTATCCGTCAGTATGCCGGATTCTCCACTGCTGCCGAGTCCAATGCGTTCTATCGCCGTAACCTCGCTTCCGGTCAGAAAGGTCTGTCCGTAGCTTTCGACCTGCCGACACACCGTGGCTACAATGCCGATAACATGCGTGTCGTAGGTGACGTAGGTAAAGCCGGCGTATCTATCTGCTCGCTCGAGGATATGAAAGTCCTCTTTGCAGGTATTCCTTTGAACAAGATGTCCGTCTCCATGACCATGAACGGCGCCGTGCTGCCTATTCTGGCGTTCTATATCAATGCAGGTCTTGAGCAAGGTGCATCGCTCGAGGAAATGGCCGGTACCATCCAGAACGATATTCTTAAAGAGTTCATGGTGCGTAACACTTATATCTATCCGCCTAAGTTCTCGATGAAGATTATCGCTGATATCTTCGAATATACCTCGCAGAACATGCCTAAGTTCAATTCTATCTCTATCTCCGGTTACCACATGCAGGAAGCAGGTGCCACCGCTGATATCGAGTTGGCTTACACGCTGGCCGACGGTATGGAATACCTCCGTGCAGGTGTCAATGCAGGTATGTCTGTCGATACGTTTGCGCCGCGTCTGTCCTTCTTCTGGGCAATCGGTATGAACCACTTCATGGAAATCGCCAAGATGCGTGCCGGACGTATGCTCTGGGCGAAGATTGTTAAGTCCTTCGGCGCTAAGAATCCGAAGTCCATGGCTCTTCGTACCCACTGCCAGACATCCGGTTGGTCACTCACCGAGCAAGACCCATTCAATAACGTTGGTCGTACTTGTATCGAGGCAATGGGTGCTGCACTTGGTCATACCCAGTCGCTCCACACCAACGCGCTTGACGAGGCTATCGCACTGCCGACGGACTTCTCTGCTCGTATCGCACGTAACACGCAGATCTACATCCAAGAGGAAACCAAAGTCTGCAAGGAGATTGACCCTTGGGCTGGTTCGTACTATGTAGAGTCTCTCACTAAAGAGATTATGGACAAAGCTTGGGCGCATATCCAAGAGATTGAGAAACTCGGTGGTATGGCTGCTGCTATCGAAACCGGTATTCCTAAGATGCGTATCGAGGAAGCTGCTGCACGTACGCAAGCACGTATAGACTCCGGCAACCAGAAGATTATCGGCGTGAACGAATATCGTCTTGACCACGAGGATCCAATTGACATCCTTGAGATTGATAACACCGCTGTTCGCGAAGAGCAAGTAGCTCGTCTCAAAGAACTCCGTGCACATCGTGACGAGAAGGCTGTACAAGAGGCATTGGCTGAAATCACTAAGTCCGTTCAGGCTTGGGCTGATGGCGGTAAGGGAGAGAACCTCCTCGCACTCGCTGTCAAGGCTGCCGGCCTGCGCGCTTCATTAGGTGAAATCTCCGACGCTTGCGAGAAAGTCGTTGGACGTTATAAAGCAACTATTAGAACTATTTCAGGAGTGTATAAAGCAGGAACAACTTCGGACGCCGAGTTCCAGGAAGCTTGTCGTCTTACGGCTGAGTTCGCCAAGAAAGAAGGTCGTCAGCCGCGTATCATGATTGCTAAAATGGGACAAGACGGTCACGACCGTGGTGCCAAAGTAGTAGCTACCGGCTATGCCGATTGCGGTTTTGACGTAGATATGGGTCCGCTCTTCCAAACACCGGAAGAGGCCGCTAAACAGGCCGTGGAGAACGACGTTCACGTACTGGGTGTCTCCTCTCTTGCAGCAGGTCACAAGACCCTCATCCCGCAAGTGATTGCTGAGCTCAAGAAACTCGGTCGTGAGGATATCATGGTTACTGCCGGTGGTGTCATCCCCGCACAGGACTACGACTTCCTCTACAAAGCCGGCGTTGCCGCTATCTTCGGTCCCGGTACGAGCGTTGCGCACTCTGCTAAGATTGTGATGCAACTCTTGATGCAAGAGTAAAATTGCACCAATTCTATCAAAAAATGACATATGCGCTTGCGTATGTCATTTTTTTGATGTACTTTTGCACGCTGAATGCGTGCAGAACAAGAAAGTGAACTTATATGAGTAACTGGAGAAAGAATTTATATGACATCATCGAGACGGATAGCCCTGCCGTTAATAGCAAGTTGTACGATTGGCTGATGCTGATTTTTATTGTTATCAGCCTTATCCCGCTGGCTTTCCGTGAGCAAACACCCATGTTTATCTGGTTTGACCGTGTGTCGGTTTGCGTCTTTATTATCGACTACATATTTCGCTGGATGACAGCGGATTATAAACTGTCCAATCGTCCTAAATGGAAGGCGTTCTTGCTTTATCCTTTCACACCATTGGCTATTGTGGATTTGTTGTCCATTATTCCGTCCTTTACCTTCTTCAGTCGTGCCTTCAAACTGTTCCGTATCACGCGTCTATTTAAGATATTGCGCGTTCTACGTTTCATGCGTTATTCGAAAAACATCCGTATTCTCTTTCGTGTGTTGCGTAAGGAGCGTCGCATTTTGTTCACGGTCTTTCTTATAGCAGTAGGATATATCATTACCACAGCGCTCATTATGTTCAACTTGGAGGATTCAGAGATGTTTGGCTCCTTCTTTGATGCGCTTTACTGGGCTACTACTACGCTTACGACAGTTGGTTACGGCGACATATATCCGGAGACGGATATCGGCCGTGTTATCAGTATGTTCTCTGCTGTTTTCGGCATAGCAGTTATAGCGTTACCATCTGGCGTCATTACAGCTAGTTACTTGGATGAACTGCGTGAGGAAAAGAAGAATCCCAAATAACTAAGTTTCTTTGTAATTGGATGCGTTTGGATTCACCACGCTTGCCCGTTACGAAGTAATACTGCGCCAAACGCTCGTCGAACTTACTGACAAAGGCTTCGCGTATGCGTGCGCATTTCTCGTTGATAGCGTTCTGCGTCGGGTCGCACAGTGCCTGAATACTTTTGTCTATCACTTCGGTCTGTACGCGGTCTGTGAGTTGCATGTAAATAGTGCGTAGTTCTTCTTCGTAGTCCGACAGAAACTTGAAAGGAATACCTTCCTCGTGTTTCAGAAAAAGCAGAAAGACGGCTTTCGGCAGAGGTGTCATCTCAATCTCCATATCATGGTAATCGGGCAGTATAATGCGGTAATCACGTGTGATGACCAGCCGACTGAGTGTATCTTCTTTCTCCAGCAATTTCCGTAGGACGAGTTCATCTACGCCCAACTCGCGTAGCCGTTCAATACGCTCACGAATCTCCTGCATCATCCGTTGACGTTCCGTCTCAAAGTCATAGTCTATTTCCTGTGGAACCGGCTCGAGTTCAGCAGCCAAGAGTCGTGCTCCGGCAGCACCTGCACACGGCGCTTCATCCATTGCTTCTTCCATATAGCACGGTTCGGCCATCCGAGCCCGCATCGGTCTTGCCATCTTCTCAACCATGCGTCGGCCACATCCTTTGGCTTCTCGTTCAAGTTCCTGCCACGAGGCTTCTATCTGCAGATCCGCTTCGTCCAAACTTGGATAACGGTAGCGTAAGCGAAGTAATTGTGCGTCTTTCATACAAAACATACTTTTCCGACGGCAAAAGTACAAAAAATAATTCATTCCTCCAAATCCTAAACCCTACAAATGGCAATTTTTATGCTTTGCAAGCCTTGTAATTCGTTTCTATACTCCTTATTATATATAATTATAGTACTTTTGCACCGTCAAACGACATAAATCCTATGTTTAACCACTAAATTGTATGCATTATGAAAACGACATCAACAAAAACACAAGTCTTCAATCTTGTTATTCTTGACAAATCCGGTTCGATGGAAGATATCCGCAAGGAAGCTATCGACGGTTACAATGAGACACTTGGCACTATTCGTGTGGCGCAAGACAAGCACAAAGACACGCAGGAACATTTTGTTTCACTTGCTGCTTTCTGCGGATGTGGTGTGCAAATGATTTTGGATAAGAAACCGATTGCCGAAGCAGACAAGCTCACACCCGCTCAGTACGAGCCATGTTGCTCTACACCGCTTTTTGATGCTATCGGGTCGACCATCAAGCATCTGAAAAACGATATCAAAGATATCGAAGATGCTGCCGTACTTGTTACCATTATTACCGACGGCTACGAGAATGCTTCCAAAGAATGGACAGCCTCTGCTATCAAAAGACTGATAGACGATTGCAAGGCCGATGGTTGGATGTTTGCCTTTATTGGCGCCGGTGAGGACATTACACGCGTTGCATCTACGATTGCTATTACGAACACGGTTGTTTGGGAAAAGACCGGCAAAGGAACGAAGCAGATGTTCGCTACTTGCGAGAATGCGAGTGAACGTTTCTATGACAAGATGGCTGCGCCTTGCTGCGTTGGAGCTTCGGTGGCTGAGAAAAAGAAGATGCGTGCCCGCTTCTCTGAAGAGTATTTTGAGAAGTAAATTTTCAACAACCACAATAAAAAAGTGCAGGACCGAAACCCTGCACTTTTTTGATATAAATCCATTTGACGGATTATCCGAAATTGTCGAATCGGATGTCCTCGTCGCTGACGCCGAGAGAGTGGAGCAGGTCGAGGACGGTCTTCGCCATCATTGGAGGTCCGCAGAGATAGTACTCAATGTCTTCCGGAGCTTCGTGCTGCTTGAGGTACGTATCACCCATGACAGGAGCAATGAAGCCGGCTGTATATTTGACGCCGAGTGAATCTGCCTTCGGGTCCGGACGGTCGAGTGCCAGATGGAAGTGGAAGTTCGGGAACTCTTTCTCCAGAGCGAGGAAGTCTTCGAGGAAGAATACCTCGTCGATAGCACGTGCACCATAGAAATAGTGCATTTCACGGTCGCGGCAGTTGCGTGTCTTGAGCATGTGCATGATCTGCGCACGCAGAGGAGCCATTCCGGCACCACCACCGACCCAAATCATTTCCTTCTTACTATCGTAAACAGGGTGGAACTCACCGTAAGGACCGGACATCATAACCTTATCGCCGGGTTTGAGCGAGAAGATATAGGTGGAAGCAATACCGCATGGCACATCCATAAATTCCGGTCCGTTCGGGCACTGGTCTTTCGGTTTGAAAGGCGGAGTTGCAATACGAACAGTAAGGGTGATGATATCACCTTCGTCCGGATAGTTGGCCATAGAGTAAGCACGGATAGTAGCTTCTGTATTCTTCTGTTTCAGTCCGAAGAGTCCAAAGTTCTTCCAAGCCGGCAGATAGAGGTCGCCGATAAGCGATTTATCCATGTCGCGGTCGTAATCGATATCGTATTCAGGAATACGAATCTGGGCGTATGAACCGGGTTCGAAGTCCATGTGCTCTCCAGGAGGCAGTGCGACTTTGAACTCTTTGATAAAGGTTGCAACGTTCTTGTTCGAAATAACTTCGCATTCCCATTCCTTAACGCCGAGAATAGACTCATCCATTTTGAGGGAGAGGTCATTCTTTACTTTGACTTGGCATCCGAGACGCCAGTGGTCTTTCTGTTGTTTACGTGAGAAATGCACCGTTTCAGTCGGGAGGATTTCTCCACCGCCTTCGAGGACTTGGCATTTGCACTGTCCGCAACTACCTTTACCACCGCAAGCGGAAGGCAGGTGCACGCCGGCGTTATTGAGTGAAGCGAGTAGGGTACCGCCGGCAGGGATGTCATAGACTTTGTCACCGTTGATGGTTACTTTCACGTCGCCGGAAGCAACGAGATAACGCTTAGCCACGAGCAGAATAACAACGAGCAGGAGTATCACTACGAGGAATACCAACACTGCATATAAAATAGCTGTAATATTCATAGTTGTTCCTCCTTAGATATTAAGTCCTGAGAAGCACATGAAGGCAAGCGCCATCAGACCTACAGTGATAAAGGTGATACCAATACCCTGCAGCGGCTTCGGAACGTCGTTATACTCCATTTTTTCACGAATACCCGCGAGGGCTACGATAGCCAGCATCCATCCGATACCGGAACCGATAGCGTAAGCGAAGGCGTCACCGATATTGGCGATAGCTTTCACGTTCTCGGGGTCAAGTTGCACGCGCTGTTGCATGAACAGAGAGGCACCCATAATCGCGCAGTTAACGGCGATAAGGGGCAGGAAAATACCCAGTGCGTTATAGAGCGAGGGGCTGAACTTCTCAACAATCATCTCGACGAGTTGCACGATAGCGGCAATCACAGCGATGAAGAGGATGAAACTCAGGTAGCCTAAGCCCAGCGGGGTAAGAACATATACTTGCAGCAGGTAGTTAACCGGCAAGGTAATGAGTTCGACAAAGATAACTGCCACACCCAGACCGGCTGCTGTCTTAACGTCCTTCGACACGGCAAGGTACGAACACATGCCGAGGAAGAAAGCGAAAATCATATTGTCCGCGAAAATCGAGCGAACAAACAAACTAATAGCATGTTCCATTACTTAGCCTCCTTGTCGTTAATGGCTCTGTGAGCCCAGATGATACATCCCACGAGAATAAGTGCCATAGCCGGCATAAGCATCATACCGCAGTTCTCATAGAAGCCGCCATTGGCCACATACCAGCTCTGAGGAATGATTTGATAACCGAGCAGTGTACCGGCTCCAAAGAGCTCGCGCACGAACGCTACGACCACTAAGATCCACGCATAACCAAAGCCGTTGCCCAGACCGTCAAGCAATGAGTCAAAGACATTGTTCGACATAGCGAACGCCTCCAGACGACCCATCAGAATACAGTTGGTAATAATCAAACCGAGATAAACGCTCAGTTGCATCGCTACATCGTAAGCAAAAGCCTTGAGTACTTCGCTCACGATAGTCACGAGCGCCGCTACAACCACCAGTTGGATGATGATACGGATACGAGCGGGAATCGAGTTACGAATCAGTGAAACCACTACGTTCGACAAAGCGACGATGATGGTCACTGATATACCCATCACCAAAGCAGGTTTGAGTTGTACCGTTACTGCCAAAGCAGAACAGATACCCAGAATCTGCACGAGGACAGGGTTGTTGATGTTGAGAGGACCAAGGAAGGCCTCTTTTGTTTTCTTACTAAGTGCCATATTAATCCTCCTCTTCGTTATCGTTTAACAATTCTTCTACACCTGCAGCAGGAATCTGCTCGAGGAAATCCTTGTACTCGTCGAGCGAGTTGAGCAACATGTCGTTGACACCGGTAGAAGTGATGGTAGCACCACTGACGGCATCCACTTGCTCTTGTCCTTCGTCGGCACGTTTGCCTTCCTTGAGTACGGCAATGGAGCGGAGATTGCCTTCGCCATCCTTGATGTGCTTGCCGAAGAACTGACTGCGGAACTTCTCCGTCACGATTTCAGCGCCCAAGCCCGGAGTCTCTGACTCGTGGCCGAAGTTGATACCGTAAACGGTATTGAGGTCGTCCTCCAAAGCAATATAGCCCCAGATGCCGCCCCACAGACCTTGTCCCTTCAACGGAAGTACGGTGTAGTTGGTATTATCTATTGTTGCATAGAAAACAGGCTTGCCGTCCCATTCTTCCTCTTTGACATATTCGTCATAGAGCGCAGCGGGATCAGCTTGGCTGTAATCCACATTGAGAGCGGTGAGAATCTGCTTCTGCACGTCGAGACGTTTGTTCGCCTCCTGACGTGGACTAAGCACTTGGCTGATAACTGCCAGCAGCACAGCCACAATCACCACTACAATAGTTGCGTAGATAATCGTATAAACATTCGAGTTGGTGTCAAGTCCCTTGGACTTCTCGGGCTCAAAGCAATTGGTCTGTTGGCATTGTGGGCAAACAGCCGGCGCTTTGTCACCTGTGTGAACGTAGCCGCACACCTTACAAATATATTTCTTTGCCATAATTCGTCCTCCTATTTAATTGCCGCTCTTTTAGCGCGTTTGTTAATATTAGCACGAACCACGCACCAGTCAATCAGCGGAGCAAAGGCATTGCCAAGCAGGATAGCAAGCATCATGCCTTCCGGATAACCGGCGTTGAACATGCGGATAACGATAACCATGAAACCGATTAGGATACCGTAAATCCACTTACCGCACTCGGTACGAGCTGACGTAACAGGGTCTGTTGCCATGAACACAGCACCGAACAGCAGACCACCGGTAACCAGGTGCAGGTACCAAGGATAGTTAGCAACTGCGGTATCAGGACCAAATTCGTTGAACAACCAAGCTGTGCAGCCCGCTGTTGCAAGGATTGCAAGCATAGTCTTCCAAGAAGCTACACCAGTCACAAGCAGTAAGATTGCGCCCAGAGCGATTGCCCAAACACATGTCTCACCTACAGAACCCGGAATCAGTCCGTTCACAGCCGTCCAGAAGTCTGCCGGCATAAGGTTTGCCTCGGTGGTAGTAGCCAATTGGGTGAGTGGGGTAGCACCGGTGAAACCGTCAACCAGTGTTTGGCCACCGTCCCAACCCCATGTGCCTTCTGTGCGGATAAACGCCTTGTCACCGGTCATGGATGACGGGTAAGCAAAGAACAAGAACGCACGTGCGATGAGAGCTACGTTGAAGATGTTATAACCTGTTCCGCCGAATACTTCTTTCGCGAAGATAACTGCGAAAGCCACCGCAATAGCTACTTGCCACAGCGGAGTGTTAATCGGAACAATCAGCGGGATAATAAATCCGGTTACCAGGAATCCTTCTGCAACTTCTTCGTGCTTGATTTGTGCTACAACGAACTCAATTCCCAGACCAACGGCATAGGAAACGATAATCAGCGGCAGCACTGCCAACAGTCCGAAGCCAAAAGCTTTCCACCACAATGCGCAGGTCAGACCTTCTGCCAATTGACCTGTGGCGAGCAGGTGTTGATAACCTACATTGAACATACCGAAGAGCAGCGCAGGAACGAGAGCCAATACAACGATAATCATCGTGCGTTTGCTATCCGAACCGTCGTGAATCTGTGCGCCGACGCGCTTTGCGGTTGTTTGTGGCGTGAAGAGGAACGTATCGAAGGCGTCATAGAAACTGCTCAACCACGACAGCTTACCGCCTTGTTCGAAGTTCTTGCCGAACTTCTTCCATAATTGATAGAACTTTTCCATTACTCAATCTCCTTCTTCATATAATCCAACGCCTCGCGTACAATTGCTTGTAGCGGCATTTTGGAGGTACATACATATTCACAGAGCGCAAAGTCCTCGGGTGCTACCTCATTGGCGCCGAGTTGCTCCATCTTATCCAGATTGCAAGCAATCATTGCTTTAATAAGGTACTCGGGGTAGATATCCATCGGGAACACTTTGTCGTATTCGCCGGAGACGATGATCGCGCGGCGACCACCTTTGAGGCGTGCATCCCAACGATATTTCTTGTGTCCGAACAGCCAGTGCATGAATCCGCAGTCGAGCATTTTAGCAGGGTCGGTATTCGATACATTGAAGTCGTTAAAGCGCGGAAGCATCCA